>NZ_LMRY01000031.1:22630-75588 GCF_001427935.1 Paenibacillus sp. Soil724D2 | reverse complement strand
GTTTGGTGATGATGGCGGAGGGGACCCACGCGTTCCCATCTCGAACACGACCGTTAAGCCCTCCAGCGTCGATGGTACTTGAACCGCAGGGTTCTGGGAGAGTAGAACGTTGCCAAGCACTTATAAAGAGTCTTTTTGGAAGAAATTCCAGAAAGACTCTTTTTTTACATCAGTACAATGCGACATATTAAACCATACTAGCCCTATGAGGAGGGATTGGTATGGGTGCATCGATCCACAGGAGAAGTTTGCGTGTTTTGATTATTGGTTTCTTTGTAATACAGATGGCAAGTGGTTGCTCAGCGAAGATGGACTCGATCAAGGATGCTACTGATCCGCTAGGCGCTTTAAACAATTTAGGGAAGACATTGCCTATCTCAATTAAAGAAGCGAATCATTTGTCATCAGATGAGGTCAAAAACACGCCTCAAAAGCCCGCTAAGCAGATTGTAAAAGGGATTTATGTATCTGCCTGGTCAGCGGTAGGTAATAAATTTGAGCAGCTGATTGACCTTGTGGATCAAACCGATCTGAATGCGATGGTTATCGATGTTAAGAGCGATTCGGGACAAGTTACATATCCGTCGGCGGTTCCTTTGGTGAATGAGATAGGGGCTAATAGCCATGTTATTATTCGTGATCTGAAAGCCATGCTTTTAAGGTTAAAGGAGAAGCACATATATACGATTGCGCGAGTCGTTGTTTTTAAAGATCCTTATTTAAGCATAAAAAAAAGCAATTATGCGATGGTGACTCAAGCTGGTAACGTGTGGAAGGATAATAAAGGAACAGCTTGGGTAGACCCCTATAAGGAAAAAGTGTGGGATTATAACATTCAAATTGCTAAAGAGGCAGCTTTATTAGGTTTTGATGAAATCCAATTTGATTATGTGAGATTTCCTGAGAATGGTAAGAAAGTGGATCAGGAGGTCAAATTTGATAATCCTAATAAATGGACAAAAGCGCAGGTAATCGAGAATTTCCTCAAGAAAGCCAAAGAACAAATTGGTGGACAAGCTTATTTATCTGCGGATGTCTTTGGATTAACAACTTCGTCTGATAATGATATGGGCATTGGACAGGATTGGGCGATGATTAGTAAGCAGGTTCATTATATTTCACCTATGTTGTATCCCTCTCATTACACTAGCGGTGTATATGGGATTAAGAATCCTGATTTACAACCCTATGCGGTTATTCGTAAAGCGATTAGCGATGCTAATGGGAAGAATCAGCTATTAGTGAAATCAGATAGCCATATTGCGGAAATTAGACCGTGGTATCAGGATTTTACAGCCACTTGGGTGAAGCCCCATAAGAAATATGGGACTATAGATGTTAAGGAGCAAATTAAAGCGGCTAAGGAGCAAGGTGTGGAACAATTTTTGTTGTGGAACTCGAGCAGCACGTATTCGTATCGTTAACGGAATTGACTTATTCGGACAGAAGGTTATCGGGTAGACTTGTCCTTTTCCTTGACACGAAAAATAGGCTTTTGTTAAGATTGCAATCATAAACAAAACGAATGAGAAGATTCATTCGAACAAAGCTTTCTTTCATAGAGAGCTCTAAGGAGGAATACGTGTTGTGAGGGAAGACAAGTTTGGTAAGGAAGGCTTAACGTTTGATGATGTATTGTTGGTGCCGAGAAAGTCAGAAGTGTTCGGTAAGGAGATCGACGTTTCAACTGTACTTGCGCCTCATGTGAAATTAAATATCCCGTTCATTAGTTCAGCTATGGATACTGTTACGGAATCTGCGCTTGCAATTGCCATGGCACGAGAAGGCGGTATCGGGATTATCCATAAGAATATGACCATCGAACTACAAGCTGAGCATGTTGACCGTGTTAAGAGATCAGAGAGTGGCGTTATCACGAATCCTTTCTCACTAACACCGGAACATCATGTTTATGACGCGGAAGAGTTGATGGCGAAATACCGCATATCTGGTGTACCGATTGTGAATGAAGCGAACAAGCTGGTGGGGATTTTAACGAATCGGGACTTGCGCTTTGTACATGATTATTCCATCAAAATCAAAGAAGTAATGACTCAAGAAGATCTGGTTACAGCTCCTGTGGGAACTACGCTTCAGCAAGCGGAAGGCATTCTTCAAAAGCATAAAATTGAGAAACTGCCTTTGGTTGATGAAAATTTTGAGCTTAAAGGTTTAATTACGATTAAGGATATTGAGAAGGCCATTCAGTTCCCTAACTCCGCTAAGGATGCACAGGGTCGCTTACTCGTAGGCGCAGCTGTAGGTGTTGCTAAGGACGTTCTGGAGAGAGCTGCAGCTCTCGTTAAAGCAGGCATCGACGTGATTGTCGTAGATTCTGCGCATGGTCATCACATTAATATTGCAGAAACTGTGAAAAAGCTTAGAGCACAGTATCCAGAGCTGCCTATCATCGCAGGAAATGTAGCCACAGGTGACGGTACACGTGACCTCATAAAGGCTGGAGCATCCATGGTGAAGGTAGGAATTGGTCCTGGATCTATTTGTACAACAAGGGTAATTGCAGGGATTGGTGTTCCTCAAATTACAGCTATCTATGATTGTGCGCAAGCTGCAGCAGAGTTTGGAGTCCCTATTATCGCAGATGGCGGTATCAAATACTCTGGTGATGTTGTCAAAGCGATCGCGGCCGGCGCCAGTGCGGTTATGATCGGTAGTCTTTTTGCTGGGACGGATGAGAGTCCTGGTGAGTCTGAAATTTTCCAAGGGCGTAAATTCAAGGTGTACCGGGGTATGGGCTCTTTAGGAGCGATGAAGGAAGGCAGCAAGGACCGTTATTTCCAAGAGAACGAGAGCAAGCTTGTTCCTGAGGGTATTGAGGGTCGTGTAGCCTACAAAGGGCCAATGGCGGATACGGTGTACCAACTCGTGGGTGGTCTTCGCTCAGGTATGGGCTACTGTGGTGCCCGCAATATTCAAGAACTTATTAATGATACCCAGTTTATTCGAATTACGGGTGCAGGTTTAAAAGAAAGTCATCCGCATGATATTCAAATTACCAAAGAAGCACCTAATTACTCGTTATAATTGTCACTATATGGATGAAATTGGAGGCGCAGGAAATGAACCTACGTCTTCTTTTTTTTGTCTAATGGGGTGTGGTACAATATAACGTATTATTACATCATTAGGAGAGTGAAATTGTGAGATTTTTAAGTTTTACAAAGAAAAAGGTTGCTTTGGTGTTAGGTGTTAGTTTAATTGCTCAATCCTTACTTTTACATATACAACCAACATATGCCGCGGATACCAAAGCACCAGCAGCCTCAACAGCCCCAACGACGCCAGCGCCAGCACTCAATGAACCTAAACCAGCAGCTAAATCTGCGATTATTATGGAAGCAAGCACAGGTGCTGTGCTCTATGAACTAAATGCGGATGAAGCTTTCCCGCCAGCCAGTATGGCCAAAATGATGACCGAGTATCTGGCAATGGAGAGTATTAAAGAAGGCAAATTCAAATGGGATTCGCCAGTGACTGCAACTAAAAATGCTGCGGACGTTATTGGGTCTGGACAACTGATCGCTGAAAATGAAACACTGACTTTCAAAGATATGTTTAATGCGATGTCGATCTATTCCGCGAATGATGCTTCCGTGGCTTTTGCTGAATTACTTGGAGGTACGGAAGAGAATTTTGCGAAAATGATGAATGAAAAAGCCAAACAACTTGGTATGTCGGACAAAGCTCATTTCATTAGCGCAACTGGACTATCACGTGCCGATCTCAAAAATCCGCCGGCATCTATTGAAGGTGAGACCAAAATGACTGCGCGAGATGCCGGCATTCTGGCCTATAATATCCTTAAAGATCATAAAGAAATTCTTGAATTCACGAAAATCCCTTCTTTAAAATTAAGAGCTACGGATAAAACGCCAATGATCAATTGGAACTGGATGTTAGAAGGAAATCAGAGCAACACCAATTTGAAAAAGTATGCTTATCCAGGACTGGATGGTTTGAAAACAGGCTCTACCGATGATGCAGGGTACTGTTTTACAGGGACTGCTGAACGAAACGGAATGCGTATTATAACCGTTGTCATGGGTACCAAAACAGAACCGGAGCGTTTCAATGAAACGAGAAAGCTGCTCGACTACGGATTTAATAATTTCGAAATTAAACCTTACCTTAATGCAAAGCAAGAAATAGATTCTTTGAAAATCGTAAACATTAAGAAAGGTGTTCAAACGCAAGTGCCTCTCGTAACAAAAACGGGTCTGACGTTCGTGACTCGAAAAGGTGCGAAAGATACAGACTTTAAAATCACGGCAGAGCCGCTTGAAGAGAGCAAGCTTGTAGCGCCTATTACGAAGGGCGATACGCTCGGCAAAGTGAAGGTAAGCTACAATGGGCAAGAAAAAACGGTTGATCTAATTGCCAATGATGATGTACAAAAAGGCAGCTGGATTCGTCTCTTGTTCCGCTCCTTCAAAAACTTCTTCAGCGATATGTTTAAAGGGATTAAAGGCGGTTCCTAGACCAGAAAATGGGTTGTATATTAACCCTCCTTCATGTAAAATAATTGTTTAGAAGATTTACTATCGAATCGTGTAGGAAACTGCATGAAATTGGCATACAAGCTATAGGAGGAAATAAAGAATGGAAACAGGAACTTCCCGCGTTAAAACTGGTATGGCCGAAATGCAAAAAGGCGGCGTCATCATGGACGTTATGAACGCCGAGCAAGCTAAAATCGCAGAAGCAGCTGGCGCATCCGCAATTATGGCACTTGAGCGCGTACCCGCTGACATTCGTGCAGCTGGCGGCGTATCCCGTATGGCTGATCCTTCAATTGTTGAAGATGTGATGAGAGTAGTATCCATTCCAGTTATGGCGAAAGCAAGAATCGGACACTTCGTTGAAGCGAAAATTCTTGAATCCCTAGGCGTTGACTATATCGATGAGAGTGAAGTACTTACACCTGCAGATGAAGTATTCCACATCAACAAACGCGATTTCACGGTTCCATTCGTATGTGGTTGCCGCGATCTTGGTGAAGCTTTGCGTCGTATCGGTGAAGGTGCTTCCATGCTTCGTACCAAAGGTGAGCCAGGAACTGGTAATATCGTAGAAGCTGTTCGTCATATGCGTACAATTCAAGGTCAAATTCGCAAAATCCAAGGGATGTCCAAGGATGAATTGATGTTTGAAGCGAAAACACTTGGCGCTCCTTATGAGTTGCTTCTACAAGTTCACGAAACAGGTAAATTGCCGGTTGTTAACTTCGCAGCTGGCGGTGTTTCCACACCTGCAGACGCAGCGCTTATGATGCACCTTGGTTCTGACGGTGTATTTGTTGGATCTGGTATTTTCAAATCCGACAACCCAGAAAAATTCGCGAAAGCGATTGTTGAAGCCGTAACTCACTACACTGACTATAAATTGATTGCAGAAATCTCCAAAAACCTGGGTGCCCCTATGAAGGGAATCGAAATTTCCAAGCTGCAAGCATCCGAGCGTATGCAGGAGCGCGGCTGGTAATGACGAAGATCGGAGTTCTCGCGCTGCAAGGCGCGGTAGCAGAACATATTCGTGGGATCGAGAAGGCTGGCGCCGAAGGCGTCGTTGTCAAACGAACTGAGCAGCTAGCTGATCTTGATGGGATTATTCTACCCGGTGGAGAGAGTACGACAATTGGCAAGTTAATGCGCACCTATGGTTTCATTGATGCGCTGAAGGATTTTTCCGCCGCGGGCAAGCCGATATTCGGCACCTGCGCGGGGTTGATTGTCATCGCGAAAGAGATTACCGGACAGCCGGAAGCTCACCTTGAGCTGATGGATATCATGGTGGCTCGCAACGCGTTCGGTCGTCAGCGCGAAAGCTTTGAGACGGACTTGCCGATCAAAGGCATCGACGAGAACGTTCGCGCTGTCTTTATTCGGGCCCCACTGATCGAGAAGGTGGGACCGGGGGTAGAGGTACTGGCTACGTATGACGGCCAGATCGTTGCAGCGCAGCAAGGGCATCTCCTTGCAGCGTCATTCCACCCAGAGCTGACAGACGACTTCCGTCTGCACAGCTATTTCTTAGACATGGTAAAGCAAAGACAAGCATAATTGATGGTACAAGCACCTTGATATCACCGGATTATAGCCGGTAAAGGTGCTTGCTTCCATATTCTAACCATTTTGCGCTAACGGAGGAATCTCCTTGTTTGATGTAAAGTTACTTCGAAGTGATTTGGCAGCTGTACAAGCTGCAATGCAAAACCGCGGTAAACAAATAGAAGAGTTGAACGGCTTCACGGAATTAGATTTGAAGCGCAGAGAGCTCTTACAAGAAACCGAGCAGCTCAAAAACCATCGAAATACGGTATCCCAAGAGGTAGCTGGACGTAAAAGATCCGGCGAGAATGCGGATGAACTGATCCAAGAAATGAAAGTCGTCGGAGACCGCATTAAAGAGCTCGATGACGAGATTCGCTTACTGGATGAGTCCTTACAGCACATCTTGCTTTCCATCCCGAATATGCCCCATTCAAGCGTGCCTGTGGGCCGCACAGAAGAAGAGAATGTGGAACTGCGCCGGGTAGGCGAGATCCCACAGTTCGATTATGACGTGAAGCCGCACTGGGAAGTAGCGCAAGAGCTGGGCATATTGGATTTCGAAGCTGCGGCGAAGGTGACGGGCTCGCGTTTCGTTTTCTATAAAGGGCTTGGCGCAAGGCTGGAGCGTGCATTGATTAACTTCATGATGGACCTGCACAGCGATGAGCATGGTTATGAAGAAATGCTTCCTCCTTATATCGTTAACCGTGAGAGTTTGACGGGAACAGGGCAGCTTCCAAAGTTTGAGGAAGATGTTTTTAAACTGGAGAATTCGGATTATTTCCTTATTCCGACAGCAGAAGTACCGGTAACGAATTATCACCGGGAAGATATTCTCACGAATGAGCAGCTTCCTGTTAATTTCGTTGCTTTCAGTGCATGCTTCCGTTCAGAAGCTGGATCTGCAGGTAGAGATACACGCGGCTTAATCAGACAGCACCAATTCAACAAAATTGAGCTTGTTAAGCTAGTTAAGCCCGAAGACTCCTACGATGAGCTGGAGAAGCTTACAGGGCATGCTGAGCGCGTTCTACAGCTGCTGAAGCTGCCTTACCGTGTGTTGTCACTCTGCACAGGGGATATCGGCTTTACTTCGGCTAAGACGTACGATCTGGAAGTATGGCTGCCTAACAGCGGCGCCTACCGTGAAATCTCTAGCTGTAGTAACTTCGAAGACTTCCAAGCTCGCAGAGCGAACATTCGCTTCCGCAGAGATGCGAAGGCGAAGCCGGAATTTGTACATACGTTGAATGGATCAGGTCTTGCGCTTGGTCGTACAGTGGCTGCGATTCTCGAAAATTACCAACAAGCTGATGGTTCGATTCAGGTTCCTGAGGTTCTCATTCCTTACATGAACAATGTTAAAGTGATTACAAAAAAATAGCACTTGATTCTCCTATAAGATCTGTGCTACAATGCTTTTTGTCACTGCACAAGGTTGTCTCCTTAACTGGAGACACCTATCGTGGAGAGGTGGTCGAGTGGTTTAAGGCAGCGGTCTTGAAAACCGCCGAGGTCGCAAGGTCTCCGTGGGTTCGAATCCCACCCTCTCCGTAACCATGGTAATACCCCAACCAAGAAGTCATGCGATTCTTTACGAATCGTGTGGCTTTTTTTGTTGTTTTTTTACATGGATAAAAGACGGGTAGCCTCCGCATTTTATACATGTGGAGGTGTTACCTATGAGCAAAGCTGACAAGCTAACGATTGATCAAGCTGAATTGGTAAATGAGTGGATGACGGTACTCCCGACAACGCTGCATCAAACCGATCAGGCGCGTGTATGGGCCGATGAGGCCGATCCTCAGGCATTGTGGGTTCATATTATGGCGGCCGGGCATACGGGCTATACAATCGATTTTAAAGTCACCTACGTGGACGACAGAGAGGTTAAGGTTGAACTGACTGATGTGCAGCAGGGCACTACACACATTGATGAGACCAGCGAAATTGTGCAGAATCTGGTGGATGATTACATTCGCCATATCCATGAATGCGCACAAGCCTTGCAGAAAGTAACACACGCCTAAGGGCGGAGGGGGATATCATAATGACTAAGCAAAGAGCAGTTGATAAAAATTTGCAGAATGTAGCTAAAGATTTTGAAGCTAGTCCTGTTAATAGCCATCAGGCTCAGCAAGTTCAGCAGCAAGTCAATGATCATAGACATCAAGATGCATTAAACCATGACAAGAATAGGGGAGACCACTAAATGTCTAAACCGAAATCTTATTCTGCAGGGGATAATCTGGTAGCAAACGGTTCAGTAAAGAATAGTGATCGCAATAATAGTCCAGATCCATTATCAGGCTCCAAGAAAGTGAAGAATCAGAATCACTCTAGAGCTTCCCATGGAGAAGGCCGCGGTCATGAAAACTAAATAACGCGAAAAATAATCTTTACAAAATGTTTAAAAACCGAGGAGCCGGACATACTATATCTTGTCGGTGAGCAGAGAGGTGTGGTTCCGTTGGAGCGTTTAGCGAAAGGGAAACAACCGTTGCATAGAGGACTTTTCTACCTGTTATAATCAGGCTGGAGGGGATGTGCCAAAGACACGTACCGTGTTTTATAAGCAGATTTTCCTAAGGTTTACGAGTAACACGTTTTAAAGAAATCATCAACACCGACAAAAAAGAACCCTTAGGGGTTCTTTTTTTCGTCAATTTCTAGATAGTGTTGCGGCATTGGATTCGATTGTTGCGACGCCGAATGAGTATCATCAGTAAACGTCGAAAACGTTGAAACGTGTTGTTTACGGGTCATTAACAAACGTATGCCGCCGCCGATTAGCAATAGTGCTACTATGAGGGTTTGGCTGAAATTCGTAATTAAATACATGTAATTACTTGCGCTAGGTAGAATTTGATACATAAATTGGACAACAACATCTTTTAAGACATAGTAGCTGCCAAGTAAGATCAAAACCATGCCAATGGGCCGTTGATAAGCCGTCCAGTTCTCGATGATGGGTTTATCAATTAGGGTTCCATTTTCGTACTTCGTAATGTTCTGCAAAGCATCAAAAAAGCTAAAAAACCAGAGAATCGGGATCAAAAATAAAAACAGAGACAATCGGAGTACATCCAATATATAAATGGAGAAAAGGAAGATCGCCATGAGCTGGACGCCGCGTTTCGTCATAGAGAGGTACAAGTGAGCCGCACCTGGAAAAATGGCGATAATCGTTGCCAATGTCCGGTTTTTGCGTCCATAGTCATCCCCAAAGTGGAAGTCTTCGAAAATACTGCGATCTATAAGCTCTAACCCCGCTTGTTTATTCCCATGTTGTTTAAGTGCGTCAAACATCGTATAGAACCACAGAACTGGCAAGGCCAACAGAAAGGCAACAAAGCCTTCGTTATGCGTCATGATGGTGACGAAGAATACTAATATCGCGACTCCAAAGAAGGAGACCATTGCCGTAAGACCTCTATGCATCAACCCAAGCTGATAATGTCCGAGTCCAGGGATGAAGGAGAGCAGCATAATTTTTGTTTTTTCTTGTTGACCAGCCATTCGAGTGGAATAGGGGTTGGTGTCCCAGGAAGCCTGCTCATGCTGGCCATGCTGCTCAGACCCGTAAGAGCTAGGCAAGCGATAGGGCTGTGAGTGCAGCAGGAAGATAATCATATCCAACATATTCACAACCCATGTCAAGGCCGCCAGCAAGGCAATAAAAATCAGGAAGTCATCCGGGGCATGCAAAAAAGCGACTCCCACGAAGATAAGGAATAACGATCCAAAGAACCCACCACCGTATAGGAGCCCGCGTAATAAGCGGTTCATATATAGATGGCCTACTCCAGGTAGAAAGGACAGCAGGAAAGCGACTAGGCTGCTTTTATTAAGCATTAAGGGTGTAACCTCCTTGTGTTTATTTATTTTGTAACGTGTCTAGCCACGTCAGTGTTTTATTTAACAATTGGTCCGAGATCGGTTTATCTGTTTGCAGGGAAGAAGAGGTGTTTATAGAGTTAGTAGGTTTAAATGTACCTACAGAGTCCAACTCCTGCGAAATTCCGTGAAAGAAGCCGGTAGCCACCAGGATAAGTGTAGCCGCTGCCGCAATACCGTAATGCAGCATGGTTGAGTGGTACCAAGAGCGCTTAGTTCCTGTCGTACGGGCAATGATGGCATCTACATACCCTTGCGTATCTTTTTCCATGATCGGAAGTATAGCTTCCATTTGTTCCAAACATGTCATATACATCGTCAAGCATTCATCACACTGATACAGATGAAGCTCCATCTCACTTAAAGTATCGGGTGATAGACGCTCTTCCACATATTGCTTCCACGCTTGTTCATTATAATGGGTCACAAGAATTCCTCCTCCTTCCAATTGTTACGAAGCCACTGCTTGGCTCTATATAGCTTGGATTCTACCGTTTTGACAGTTACCCCATGAGCATTGGCAATATCCTGATACGACTGATGATGAATATAGTAGGCCGTTAATACTTCATGATAGTTGGCAGGGATTTGATGAAGCTTCTTACGCACGAGCTCAGTCGTCTCATTTAACATCACTTCATGTTCCACGCCATGCTCAGAATAAGGATGAGTGCCAGTGGATTGGATGGGTTCCTCCATCTCAGCCGTCATTTCTTCCCTACGCCTGCTGGCTGATCGTTTGAAATCGATAGCCCGGTTCACCGCGATGCGAGTCATCCAGGTTTTCAGACCCTTCATTTGATACTGAGGGAGGGAGAAATAGATTCGGGTCCAAACATCCTGTGATAAATCTTCTGCATCCTTAGCATGGCGTACAATGGCAAAGATCGTTTGGAACAAATAGTGACGATATGTTGTTACAAGCTCACGGAATGCTGCCTCATCGCCATTCAATATGCGCTTTACGAGTGCTTGTTCCTGAATATGCTTCTCCTCCTCTCCGCATGAATAGACGAAGGTCGCCACCGGTACCCCTGCACGTTTTCAAAAAGAAAAAGAACGGATCTTCAAGATCCGTTCCCCCTTTTAAAGAGCTGCAGTAGAACTGCTAGGTTTGGCTTGATGCTTAGAAGGCGTACTTTGTACGAACCTTTGAGATAGAAGTGCGCTCAAAACGCCAAGTACACCCAGCACAATAAATCCCTGGTTTAGAGAGAACCAATCGCCGATTATACCCATTAGAACGGGTCCAACGAACATGCCCAGTCCATAAATAGCTTGGAAAAACCCCATTGCCGTCGCCCGTTTATCCGCAGGCATATGCTTAATACTCATCCCCATCAGTAAGGTAAAAGAAAGACCGCGACCAAAGCCGGCAAAAGCCTGAGTAACCATCAGCACCCAAAGGTGATGCGTAAAAGGAATCGTAAATGTAAATATCCCCATAAGAATAAAGCCCCACACAACCATGCGCTTCTCCCCGTACCGGACAGCCCATCGCCGCCCGCCAAATAAGGAAGCTAGCGCTACCGGTACGTTGGCAAATAATGAAAGCATCGATAAGGAGAATTTATCAGCTCCAAGCTGAGTTGCATAAACAGGCGTAAATCCGAAAACAGTTGCGAATATGAGGACTTGCGACAAGATAGCGAGCAAGGAAACGAATAGCAGCGTACGGTCCGTCGCAACGTCACCGATACCGCGCATCGTAATTTTAGGCGCATCGAGCTCAACTTTTTCTACTAGGAAAAGCGATCCAATCATCCCCAGCAAGCCAAGCACAGCTCCCAAAATGAAAACGGCCTCCCAGCCGAAGGAATCTGCCGCCCATCCTGCACCGAGAATACCGAAAACCTGCCCAAGTGAATTGAAGAAGGAGATCGTTCCGATCGCTTTAGTTGACTCTTCATGCTTATAGTAACTCGTAAATAATACGGTAAAATCAACCCAGGTTGCCGCGGCTGCTCCTGCCAGTGCTCGGAGAATAAGGATCCATGTGAAGTCATGAGTGATCCATAGGCCTAAACCTGTTATAGCCGTGAATAGCAGGCCAAAGGTAATAAATAGCCTTCTCTTATGGAACCTGTCTGACATGATACCTACGGGAATTCGCAGCAGCATTTGGGAGATCCCGTACATGCCGACAATCCATCCGGCTAACTGGTGGTTCCCGCCAAGGAACTCTACGTAAGGCGCCATAATGGGAACGCTCGTATACATCGACATCCAGAACAGCAGTGTGACGATACAGAAGAGCGGAATGCGATAGGAGGATGAAGCTTTGATGCTTGTCATCGAAGTGGGAGCTCCTTTCGGAATAGGTTCTTGGACTGGAATGAAGACTAATAAATCTATCGTTTATTATAGAACATCGATTGCAGCAAGGCTATGACTGGATGTTTGCAAAATAAGACAAAGAGCGGAGATCGGCAATCATTGCCCAGAACAATAGAGCCAATTTATAGGCAGTGTAATTCTGAAATAATAAACGCCAGGTCAGCGGCTAATAACCGTTACCTGGCGTTTTCTTTGATTTTTTGAAAGTATACGCGCCCGAGATGATTCGAACATCCGGCCTACAGTTTAGGAAACTGTTGCTCTATCCTGCTGAGCTACGGGCGCATGGCAAGAATTATGATAGCACGAAGGCTTTCGTGGCGCAACCTTTGTGTATCTTCGCATATTTAGCCTATGTCTGGATCCTGATACCAGAAAAAATACCGATACATTTTAACGGTCAAGGGAAAGAGGACGGTTGGGGAAACAAATTCAGTCTTATTCTGCTGCCAGTGATAACCGTGACCCTATATATAGGTTTAACTGTCTTAAGCAAATATCCCCATACGTTTAATTATCCCTGCAAAATTACGAATGAAAATGCTACCTGGCAATATGGTAATGCACGCTTATTCATGAACTGTTTAAAGATGCTGATCGTTGTGTTTTTTGGGTATGTCGAATGGACCCTTATCCAAATTGCAAGGGGAAATAGTGTTGCTTTAAATATGTGGATATTTAGCCTTGTATTGCTTCTAATTCTGGGTACGGTTATTTTCTTTTTCATCCGATCCATTAAACTGAAGTAATGCATAATTTGATCAAAGGAAGAGGTTGCCGAAGTGAAGGTTTATATTGGTTTTCTGCGTGGTATTAACGTAGGAGGAAAGAACAAAATCAAAATGGCGGATTTGAAAAAGACACTTGAAGCGGCGGGACTTGCTAAGGTGCAAACGTATTTGCAGACCGGAAATGTCTTGTTCATGTCCGAGGAGGCGGTAGAACCGCTGCGCCAGCGTATAGAGCAGGAGATTAGCAAAGCCGTAGGCGTTTCACCTACCGTCATTTTGCGTACAATAGAGGAGCTGGCGCAGATTCTTGCGACTTGTCCATATGAGGTGGATGCTTTATTAGAAGGCGAAACGATACAAATTTCTGTGCTATCGGAAGATCCTCCGCAGCAAACCTCCGACCTCTTGTCCAAAGGAATAAGTGATGCGGACGAATTCCAGATCAAGGGGCGTGAAATTTATTTTCTATTTCGTCAAAGTGTTCTGGATTCGAAACTTGCGGGCAATATCCAGAAGCTTGGGGACACTGCAACAACACGAAATTGGAATACGATGAATAAACTAGCTGAGTTGGCAGCGGCTATGAAGAATTAGATGCAGGAACTTCTAAGCTTTACCGCGTAATTTACGGAAAAATTGGGTCAGCATCGTTGAACACTCTTCTTGCAAGACGCCGCTAACGACATCGACACGGTGATTGAACCGGTCCTCCTGCAGCAAATTCATGAGCGTTCCGGCGCAGCCAGCCTTCGGATCAATGGTGCCGTAGATGACCTGCGGAATCCGCGATTGCACAATCGCACCCGCACACATCGGGCAAGGCTCAAGGGTGACATAGAGCTGGCAATCCAAAAGCCGCCAGGCTTGCAGATGCTCGCTCGCTTGTTTGATGGCGATCATTTCGGCATGAGCGAGAGGATCTAGGGTTGTTTCACGCAAATTGTAGCCGCGGCCAATGATTTGACCTTGATGGACAACGACCGCTCCAATCGGTACTTCACGGATGGCTTCGGCTTTAAGAGCCTCTTGAATGGCTTCTTTCATCCAGGGGATATGTTCATCCACAGGGGGACACCTCGCTAATATATTTTTATCCACATGTGCATAACAATCGAACATTCATTCCGTTGTTAACAACCTGTGGATAGGTTTGTGGATAACTTGAAAAGCTGTGGATATTTAATCTTTCTAACATTACATACAACAAAATGATCAGCTATGCAAGGAATTTTGTTGATAATAGCAACTGTGCTAGGTATAATGATAGATATTAGTAGGTCTTTTAGACCATATAGTACGTGATAGCTAAAAATGAATAGCAAGGTTCGACAAAGGCAAACTTGTTGAAAAGCAAGGACGCAAAGCTGAGGGTCTACGGTTCCATTGGAACTATGGCAGCCTGGTTACCGAAAATCGATGCTTTTTTTGATTGAGGTAATAGGCTGCTCCTACATGAGGGGCGGTCTATTTTTATATAGGGAATAACTTGAGTAAGGAAGAGGTGCTGATTATAATGGCCAACGGGTATAACGTCATGAAATATTACGGAAGTAAGGAGGGGTATGACGCTGATGTGCTAATCGATAGCAAGGCTGTGTTGGGAAAGGACGATTTCGTAGCCACTGGCGTACTAACCTATGCTCTCGGAGACATCATTGAGGTGGAATTGCCGGAATACGATGTCTTTCAACTTGGTGATAAAGCGAAAATGACGGTTTATACCAAATCCGGCTTGTTTGTGATGAATACAACCGTTGTTGCCAAAGAATTCGGCTCCGTCATTGTCATTAATCCACCTGATAATCGGAAGAAATTCGCAGAAAAACGGGAATTTCCACGTGTGGATGTGAAACATACAGGTCTCTTATTCGGACTTCAGGATATGAATAAAAGAAATAAACATCAATTTGAAAACCCGCTTGGTATCTCAATCAAAAATATATCCATCAACGGCTTAGGATTTACCATTAATGATAATTCTATGATTGATAAGATCGTTCAAAAGCATTCCCAACTTGAAGTCGAGCTGGATTTGGGCTTTACGATGCCTTGTTCGATGGAAATTGTAAGAAAAGAAAAGGTTGAAAATGGTTTTTATTACGGGGCTAGTTATATCGACATTCCGCAGGAAAAAACCAATGCTTTAAGGGGTTTTATCCTTACGAATCAGATCGAAACTTACTTCGTACAGAAGCGGGAAGCGCAATTTAAAAAAGCGACGGAAAAAAAGTCTGCGGCGAATCGATAGCCTTCAGGCTTTTTTTTGCGTTCCAAGTGCTATATAATAAGAAGGATGATTTTCGAAAATTAAGGAGTTGTAACTACAATGGCTTTGAAAGCAGGTATCGTCGGTCTACCGAACGTAGGAAAATCGACATTGTTTAATGCAATTACACAGGCGGGGGCAGAATCTGCGAATTATCCGTTTTGTACGATCGATCCGAATGTTGGGGTAGTTGAAGTACCAGACGAGAGATTGCAGAAGCTGGTAGAGATTGTTGTGCCTAAGAGCATTGTCCCGACAGCCTTTGAATTCGTTGATATTGCGGGTTTGGTAAAAGGTGCGAGCAAAGGCGAAGGGCTTGGAAATAAATTTTTGGCACACATTCGTGAAGTGGATGCCATTGTGCATGTTGTTCGTTGTTTTGAAGATGATAATATTACCCACGTTTCCGGTAAAGTGGATCCAATCGGCGATATCGAAACGATTAATCTTGAATTAATTTTGGCCGATATTGAGTCGGTTGAGAAGAAGATCGAGCGTTCGCGCAAAAACCTCAAAGGCGGCGACAAGAAAGTTGTTGCTGAAGTGGAGTGTTTAGAGCGTATTAAAGAAGCGCTTTATGCAGATAAACCGGCACGCAGTCTGGATCTTAGCGAAGATGAGAAGCTTCTCGTGCGCGACCTTCATTTATTGACCATGAAACCCGTGCTTTATGCGGCAAACGTGAGTGAAGATGAAGTAGCAACAGCAGATGAAAATCCTTTTGTGAAAATTGTAAAAGAATTTGCTGAGAGCGAAAACAACGAAGTGGTGTCGATCAGTGCGAAGGTTGAATCCGAAATCGCCGAGCTGGAAGACGAAGAAAAAGCGATGTTCCTCGAAGAGTTGGGACTTCAAGAGTCCGGCTTGAATAGATTGATTAAAGCAGCTTATAGAAAACTTGGCTTGTACACGTATTTCACAGCTGGGGTTCAAGAAGTAAGAGCATGGACAATCCGCAAGGGAACAAAAGCTCCTCAAGCGGCTGGTGTTATTCATACCGATTTCGAACGTGGTTTTATTCGTGCTGAAGTCGTTTCTTATAATGATTTGGCAGCTGCAGGGTCGATGAATGGTGCGAAAGAAAAAGGCCAAGTGCGTCTCGAAGGTAAAGAGTACGTGGTGAATGACGGGGACGTCATGCATTTCAGATTTAATGTGTAATTAATAAAAAAAGTAAAGAAAGGAGTGATCCGATATGTTGGATCGACTTCAGTCCATTGTGGACCGCTATGATAAATTAAGCGAACTGCTGTGTGACCCGGATGTTACGAGTGATACAAAGAAACTTAGAGAGTATTCTAAAGAGCAATCTGATCTTCAAGAAGCTTATGATGCTTATAACGAATATAAAAGTGTGAGCGAACAGCTGGCCGATGCCAAAGTGATGCAGAACGAAAAGCTGGACGATGAAATGCGTGAAATGGTCAAAATGGAGATCGATGAGCTTAGCGAGCAAGCTGCCAAGTTGGAAGAACAACTTAGAATGCTCATGATGCCTAAAGACCCTAATGATGATAAGAACGTAATCGTCGAAATTCGCGGTGCGGCAGGCGGCGACGAAGCTGCTTTGTTCGCAGGCGATTTGTATCGCATGTATACGCGCTATGCGGACGCACAAGGATGGAGAACGGAGATTCTCGATGCTTCTGTGAACGATTTGGGCGGTTTTAAAGAGATTATTTTCATGATCACCGGTAAAGGCGCTTATAGCAAGTTGAAGTATGAGAGTGGGGCGCACCGCGTACAACGTATTCCTGTAACGGAATCAGGTGGGCGTATCCATACCTCAACGTCGACGGTAGTGGTTATGCCGGAAGCGGAAGATGTAGAGATTGTCATCCATGATGCGGATATTCGCGTTGATACGTTCTGTTCCAGTGGGGCGGGCGGTCAGTCGGTTAATACGACGAAATCCGCTGTGCGTGTGACGCATGTACCTACGGGTATCGTAGCGACTTGTCAGGATGGGAAATCGCAAAACTCGAATAAAGAGTCAGCACTGCGCGTTCTTCGTACACGTATTTCCGATAAAATGCGTGAGGAAGAGGAAGCGAAATATGCGGGCGAGCGTAAAAGCAAGGTTGGTACGGGTGACCGTTCCGAGCGGATTCGTACGTATAACTTCCCGCAAAGCCGAATTACCGATCATCGTATTGGTTTGACTTTGCATCGCTTAGAAACAGTGTTGAATGGTGATATGGCAGAGATCGTTTCGGCGCTCACGATTGCAGCGCAGTCCGATGCTTTGGATAACGGGGAGCAGGCAATGTGATGTCGACTGCTGCTAAGAGTTTAAGAGAAGCCTTTGTTGAGGCTTCTTCTTTTTTAGGGAAGCTCGGTGTGGCCGAGGCGGCTTCCTGTGTGGAATTGCTGCTGCAGCACCTGCTGGGCTGCAGTCGGACGGAGCTGCTGTTCCGTTTTCCGGAACAGTTTCCTGCGGAGCTGGCGGAAACGTGGCGCCAGCTAGTGGAGCGGAAGGCCGCGGGTGAGCCGGTGCAGTATATTATCGGCGAGCAGGATTTCTTCGGCCTTCCTTTTGCGGTTAGCCCGGACGTGCTGATTCCGCGGCCGGAGACGGAGCTGCTCGTGGAAGCTTTGCTCCACGAAGGCTCGCGTCTGTTCCCGCAAGGCACTCCGCTGCTTGCGGATGTGGGCACCGGGAGCGGAGCGATCCCGGTAACGGTGGCACACGCGCGCCCTACGTGGCGCGTGGCGGCCAGCGACATCTCCGCGGCTGCGCTGGAGATGGCTCGCGTGAATGCGCAGCGCCACGGCGTGGCTGCGCGGGTGGAGTGGCTCGAGGGGGACCTTCTCGAGCCCTTTATTGCGCGCCGGATCGCGCCGGATATACTGGTGTCTAACCCACCGTATATCCCTGATGGCGACCTGCCGGCGCTTCAGCCGGAGGTGCGGCTGTTTGAGCCGCACACGGCTTTGTTCGGCGGTGTCGAGGGACTCGACCTTTACCGCCGGATGATCTCGCAGCTGCCGCAGCTGCCGCGAATCCCGACTGTGGTCGGGTTCGAGGTGGGCATACGGCAGGCGGAGGCTGTGGCGGCGATGCTGCGCGCCGCCGCTGACTGGGACGAGATCCGATTCGTGCCGGATCTGCAGGGCATTGATCGCCATGTGATCGCGATCCGTTCGCGAGACTAGAGGGAGTTCGTAGCGTTGTGAAAGAACGCGATAGTTTTGTATGGCACAGAGAAATTGGTGTCTGTTAAGAGTGTTTTTCATCGCTACAGCAACTTGTATGAATTGAAGACTCACTATAGCGATGTTTTTCACTCTTACAGACAAGTTATCAGGTTGTTTCGGAGAAATTGGTGTCTGCTAAGAGTGTTTTTCATCGCTACAGCTACTTGTATGAGTTGAAGAGTCACTTTAGCGATGTTTTTCACTCTTACACACAAGCTATCAGGTTGTTTTGGAGGAATTGATGTCTACTAAGAGTGTTATTCATCGCTACAGTTACTTGTATGAGTTGAAGAGTCACTTTAGCGATGTTTTTCACTCTTACAGACAAGCTATCAGGTCAGGTTGTTTTGGAGGGATTGGTGTCTACTAAGAGTGCTTTTCATCGCTACAGCTACTTGTATGAGTTGAAGAGTCACAATAACGATGTTTTTCACTCTTACACACAAGCTATCAGGTTGTTTTGGAGGGATTGGTGTCTGCTAAGAGTGTTTTTCATAACTACAGCTACTTGTATGAGTTGAAGAGTCACAATAGCGATGTTTTTCACTCTTACAGACAAGCTATCAGGTTGTTTTGGAAGAGAGGAATTGGAGTCTGCTAAGAGTGTTTTTCATCGCTACAGCTACTTGTATGAATTGAAGAGTCACTATAGCGATGTTTTTCACTCTTACAGACAAGCTATCAGGTTGTTTTGGAGAAATTGGTGTCTGCTAAGAGTGTTTTTCATCGCTACAGCTACTTATTTGAGTAGATGAGTCACTTTAACGATGTTTTTCACTCTTACAGACAAGCTATCAGGTTGTTTTGGAGGAATTGGCGTATGTTTAAGAGTGTTTTTCATCGCTACAGCTACTTATTTGAGTAGATGAGTCACTTTAACGATGTTTTTCTCCCTTAAACCCATCTCCTCCAACCAAATGCCACCTTTTTCCGCCACCCAACTTCCATTGAACTCCCCCCAATTCCAACTCTATCAATTTTCGAAAATTTAAATAGATTACTAGGTTTAGCTCCTCCTCTTATTGCCCATACTGGCTAGTAGAAGCGAAGGGAAAGGGGCTTTTCCTCATGGTTAAGAGAACTAATCGTCAATCTTATAAATCTTTATTATTAGTAGTTTTTGCACTTATTGTTATGATAACTTGTTGGGAATCGAATCGTTCAAATGCGGCGGTTATTTCGCCTACGATACCGGAAGAATCAATTCGTTTACGTATTCTAGCAAATTCGGATTCGCCTCAGGATCAAGCGTTGAAACGCGAGATTCGTGATGCTATTATTGCTCGTATGCAGGAGTGGGTCGTTGGACCACAAACGCTGGATGACGCAAGGACCGTAGTAAAAGCCCATTTGTCCGAGTTTGATATCCTTGTTGGACAAATGATTGAAGCGCGTGGCTACAGCTATTCACATACCGTTGAGCTTGGTAAAGTCCCTTTTCCAACGAAAATGTACGGGAATGAAGTGTACCCAGCGGGAGAGTATGAAGCGCTGCGTGTGACGATTGGTACGGGGGAAGGTCAGAACTGGTGGTGTGTGTTGTTTCCGCCATTATGTTTCGTGGATTCCTTATCCGGAGAAGCAGTAGCATCAGCTGCTGTAGTAGCGAAAACGGAGGGTGATGGGAAGGTGCAATCCTCTCCAACACCTGCAACGAAAGTCAGTAAAGCTGCTTCAACAGTTAAACCCGACAAGTCTAACTCTGTCGTTAAAGACAGTAAAGCTACACAAGAGGAAGAAAAAACGGAATCCGTTGATGCAAAGCAGCCACAAGTTAAGTTTTTTATCTGGGAAATGGTGAAGAAGATTGTATCGTGGTTCAGCTAAGAAAATTCACCCCGTGTGTGTTTGTTTGAGGATCAGAATTTTATTTGAAGTTAGGATGATAGATGATCGTGACAAAATACTGGAAAGTGGATCAGGGGAAAGGGACCGAGATAAGTGGCTATTTGGCTGAAGCAGCCCTGCTTCTCCAAAGTGGTCAAACAGTAGCCTTTCCTACAGAGACAGTATATGGTCTTGGGGCAGATGCTACGAATACGGCAGCGGTTGAAGGGATTTTCACAGCAAAAGGTCGGCCTTCGGATAACCCCCTCATTGTCCATATTGCCGATGTCGAACAGCTTTCAAGTTTAATTCTTTCTGATCGTGTAACGTCGGATCATCGCCAGCTTATGGAGGTTTTCTGGCCGGGTCCTCTTACCATTGTGCTGCCTGTGAAAACAGGTGGCATTTCGCCGTTAGTTACCGCTGGTCTAAAGACTGTGGGTGTGCGAATTCCGGATCATCCCGTGGCTTTGCAGCTTCTTCGTGAAGCGGGACTTCCCATAGCCGCGCCGAGTGCCAATAGCTCAGGCAGACCTAGTCCAACACTCGCCTCACATGTCAGAGATGATTTGGATGGTCGGATTGGCGGGATCGTAGATGGTGGTGCAACGGGAGTTGGTGTCGAGTCAACTGTGATCGAGCTTGTAAATGATGAGCTGTACATTTTGCGTCCCGGTGGTGTTACGGCAGAGCAGCTGCAATCGGCACTGCCTACTATTCGGATTCATGAGCCAGAGCGGGAAGAGGTGCAAGATTCCGAAACACCGCGTGCTCCTGGGATGAAGTACACACATTACGCACCAAAAGGATTTATGCATATCGTTCAAGGTGGAGATACAGAAGCTGTTGCTGAATGGATCCAAAACGATCTTGATGCAGCTAAGGCGCGTGGTGAGTCAACGGGTATTCTTACTTTTGAGGAGAGAGCCTCTCGTTACCATGCTGATTTGGTTATTGCCTGCGGATCGTTATCGCAACCGGAAACAATCGCTCAGGATCTTTATGCTGCGTTAAGGCAATTTGATCAAGAAGGTATTCAATATATTGCTGCAGAGGGTTGTCCAGAAACGGGGATTGGCCTTGCGGTTATGAATCGACTTCGTAAAGCAGCCGGTCATCGGCTTGTACGTGTTTAGCTAGCATGATTCCCTGTTTGTCCGCATATCTTGAGAGAGAAACGTGGACAAGGGGGATAGTGCTATGCTCGCATCTGGGGTGGAGTTTGGGCAGCTGGTAACAATTATTATTATGGCGATTGCTTTAGGCCTGGATGCTTTTTCCTTAGGGATTGGCATAGGGATGAAGGGTATTCGTTTGATTGATATTATGAAAATTAGCTTCGTGATTGGTATATTTCACGTTCTCATGCCTTTGATGGGTATGTTTATGGGGCAATATGTTTCATTGCTGCTCGGGAATGTCGCTACAGCGGCTGGGGGATGTTTACTCATTCTTTTGGGATCGCATATGGTGTATAGTTCGATTCGTGGAGAAGAAGCAACTTCATTTGATCATAGGTCAGCTTGGGGATTAACGATCTTCTCACTTAGTGTCAGTATTGATTCATTCTCTGTTGGTGTATCCCTAGGTATGTTTGCTACAGACATCGTGTTGACGGTGCTGATATTTGGTTTGTTTGGAGGCTTGCTATCTATTGCAGGTTTATTGATTGGCAGGCGGGTAAGCGGCTGGGTAGGCGAGTATGGTGAGGCGTTTGGCGGGCTAATTTTGCTCACCTTTGGGATCAAGTTTTTACTGTGATACAATAGGGTATAGAAAGTTTTCATCTTAGCTTATGCTTACGATTAGGAGGGATCATGTTGCGAATTCTATTTGTTTGTACAGGAAATACGTGCCGCAGTCCATTAGCAGAAGGTTTGCTGCGTATCAGAGTGCACCAAGAAGGGCTTGCGGCGGAGGTTCGTTCAGCAGGGGTATCCGCGGTAACGGGCGGTCCAATTTCCCGAAATAGTGCATCGCTTTTACAGGAAGCGGGATTCAAGGAGCCCATTAGTTCTTTGGCGATCCAAGAGTCTGAAGTGAATTGGGCTGATCTCATTTTGACGATGACGATGGGGCATAAGCGTACGGTTATCCAGCGGTTTCCGGATGCGATTGAGAAGACTTTTACGCTCAAAGAGTACGTAGAGGATGACGCTCATATTTTACAGGCGATTGAGGAAAGGGAGCAGCTCGTTACGGAGCTTCAGCTCAAACAGGCTCTTTCACAAGCAGTTTCTGTAGAAGAAAGAAACCGCATTTTTAAGCTTGAACATGCGATTCCTGACTTTGATATTTCTGACCCGTTCGGAGGTTCCATAGAGATTTACCGACAAACGGCTGAGGAAATCAGCGGGAGTTTAGATAAATTGGTTCAGAAAATACGTGCACGAAATGAAGGCTCCAAATAACCCAGGTTCTAGATATACGAATTGCGGATACATCTTTACACATGGGGTAGAATGCGATAAAATAGAGGTATCAATCAAGACTCAATGTAACTGGCGACGAGTGGGAGCAACCACAATGGAGCATTGAGCTATACGGCCGGTCGCCTGGGCAAAAGAGCAACGCGCGTTTTCTAGCGTGTCCGCTCTTTTTTTCGTTTTCTGGTGAGCTTTGGGATATAATAGGATGGTCGAATTCGAACAAGCAAAGGAGCGTTCTATTCATGAAAATTGCCTTAGGTGCGGATCATGCAGGCTATCGTTTGAAAGATGTTATCATTCCTTTTATTGAGTCATTAGGTCACCAAGTCGTCGATTATGGCTGCAGCTGTGCAGATTCGGTCGATTATCCCGACTATGCGCTTAAAGTTTGTGAGCAAGTGGTATCAGGCGAAGCTGATAAAGGTATTCTGATTTGCGGAACGGGTATCGGGATGTCGATTGCCGCGAATAAAGTTCCGGGCATCCGTTGTGCACTCGTACATGATCTTTTCTCAGCGAAAGCGACGCGTGAACACAATGATACGAACGTACTAGCCTTAGGTGAACGTGTTATTGGACCGGGTGTAGCTGAGGAAATCGTGAAAATCTGGCTCGAAACCGAGTTTTCTCAAGGTGTTCGTCACCAGAATCGCATTAACAAAGTGCAAAGTATCGAAGACCGTTTCACACTGCATCCATAGGAACGGGGGATCATGATGACAGATTCCATTCTTTCTAATGTTGCCGAGGCTTTGGAAACAAATCTTCGGGAATTGGTCAAAGTCGGCAATCTCAGATCGGGTCAAATTCTGATTATCGGGACAAGCACGAGTGAAATTCTCGGGCATAGGATCGGTACATCAGGAACGCTGGATGCCGCCAAGCCGATCTTTGAAACGGCGCAGAGCATAAGCCGCGAGTTCGGGCTGCACTTAGCCTTTCAATGCTGCGAGCATTTGAACCGTGCAATCGTTATTGAGGAAGAGCTGCTATTGCATTCGCCTCAGCTTGAGCCTGTCTCTGTCATTCCGGTGCCAAAGGCCGGAGGTTCGATGGCCTCCTATGCGTACCGCCATTTCGCGAAGCCGGTCGTTGTCGAGACGATTCAGGCACATGCCGGCATCGATATTGGCAGCACGCTTATTGGGATGCATTTGCGCCGAGTAGCTGTGCCGGCAAGGCCGCCGGTCCGAAACATTGGCCATGCCTATGTGACGATGGCTTTTACCCGGCCTAAGTTGATTGGCGGTACAAGAGCTGTTTACCTACCTGATGAAGCGGAACAACTCTATCAAACAGCCGCACCCGATGCGGATTGTTAGCCATTACCTCTATGAATAAAGACTTAACAAATAAGACTACCCTGTAGGAGGAATTTAAAATGACAAACTTTTTGAGCAAACAAGATCCAAAAATTGTAGAAGCGATGAACCTTGAGCTTGCCCGTCAACGTGACAAAATCGAGCTTATTGCATCCGAAAACATCGTTAGCCAAGCTGTTCTTGAAGCTATGGGTACAGTACTAACGAACAAATATGCTGAAGGTTACCCTGGCAAAAGATACTATGGCGGCTGCGAGTACGTAGACATCGTAGAAGATATCGCTCGCGATCGTGCAAAAGAGCTTTTCGGTGCTGAGCACGCGAACGTTCAACCGCATTCCGGCGCACAAGCCAACATGGCTGTTTACCTGGCAGCTCTAAACCCTGGAGATACGGTACTGGGTATGAACCTGGCACATGGTGGTCACTTAACGCACGGTAGTCCAGTGAATGCTTCTGGTATTCTCTACAACTTCGTTGCTTATGGCGTAAGCGAAAAAGATTTCCGCATTGATTACGACGATGTTCGTAAAGCTGCGTTCAAACACAAGCCTCGCATGCTCGTAGCTGGCGCAAGTGCTTACCCGCGCACGATTGATTTCGAAGCTTTGGCTTCCATCGCAAATGATGTAGGCGCGCTGTTCTTCGTCGATATGGCGCATATCGCGGGTCTTGTTGCTGCTGGTTTGCATCCGAACCCAGTGCCGCACGCACATTTCGTAACGACAACAACGCACAAAACGCTTCGCGGTCCTCGCGGCGGTATGATTCTTACGCGCAAAGCTTGGGCAGCAGCGATCGATAAAGCCGTTTTCCCTGGTACTCAAGGTGGTCCTTTGATGCACACTATCGCAGCTAAAGCTGTTTCCTTCGGTGAAGCTCTGCAACCAGATTTCAAAACATACGGACAAAACGTGATCAACAATGCGCAAGCATTGGCGACTGCTTTAACAGCTGAAGGGATTAACCTTGTTTCCGGCGGTACGGATAACCACTTGATGCTGATCGATTTGCGTAACTTGAACATTTCGGGTAAAGACGCTGAACACGTTCTAGACGAAATTGGCATTACTGCAAACAAAAACGCGATTCCTTTTGACCCAACAAGCCCGTTCATCACTAGCGGTATCCGTCTAGGTACACCGGCTGTAACATCCCGCGGTATGAATGAAGAAGCGATGAAAACAATCGCGAAAGTAATTGGACTTACCCTCAAAAACCCGAAAGATGAAGCTGTTCTTGAGAAAGCACGCGGCTTAGTGAAGGACCTGACAGCGCAATATCCGCTTTACCCAGGTTTAACTTACTAATTCTGATTTAAAAATAGGTTCAGGCCGGCTCTCTGGAGTCGGCTTTTTTTTCATCCTTTTATCCGTCCAGGGACTGTTGACGAAAGTATGGGGGCAGACCTATACTTCTTGGTAATTCGTGTAAAAGGAGGTTGCATCCATGCAGCTTGTTTTACAGTACGTGCAGTTGAAAACAACCATGATGCGGGTTCACAATTTTCAACAAACCGATATGGATGTGCCCGTGTCCGTTGAAGAAATAGCCGGTTACCTGTATTGTACGGAACGAAATGTGAAGATATTGATTCGCAAGATGGTTGAGATGGCATGGATTTCCTGGACACCAGGTCGCGGGCGCGGCAATCGTTCTACGATTCGGTTTCTGGCTTCGGTCGAAGATCTTTTGTTTGCGGAAGCGAAATTGCATGTTGAACAGGGGAATTTGAACAGCGCAATGAGTTTGTTTCAAATTGAAGGATTGGATTCCGGAGTCATGGATCGATTCTTAGCTTGGTTAGGAAGTTACTTTGGGTATAGAGGGACCCTTGAGCCTGGCGATACTGAAACCCTTCGATTGCCGATGCAGATGAGAGTTTTGACCCTAGACCCTGTAGATGTGCTCTTCTCAGGCGATCTCCATTTGGTAAAACAGGCTTTCGATACGCTGATCTATTTTGATCCTGCATGCGGCAGCTTGGAGCCAGGTTTGGCGCATGACTGGGAATGCAATGAAGATGCAACAATCTGGACTTTTTATTTGCGTAAGCGAGTGCGATTCCATCATGGTCGAGAGATGACTTCGGCAGATGCGGTCTTTTCGCTTAATCGGGTGCGTACGCTCGGCACGGAAGACTCTCCAAACCGGTGGCTGCTGGAATCCGTCAGAGATATCCGCGCAGTGGATCGGCTGACCGTTAGAGTCGAGTTGAAAGCGCCGAATTATATGTTTCCTCATTATGTAAGTTCCTTTCAAGCCGCGATCGTACCGGCTGATGTGTACAGCGCTCAGAAAGTAAGCGATCCAGGCATGCTGCCCGTCGGGACGGGTCCGTTCCGGATTACGAGGTATGATGAGGGGGGCGTCACATTCGAAGCGTTCGAGGATTATTACCGGGAGTCCGCCCACCTGGATCGTATCGAACTGCTTTGCGTTCCGGAAATGGTGAGTGAGCGAAGGTGGCAGCAGCTAAACTTCCAAATGGGTAAGCTCAGCCATTCTAAACAGCCGGCACCCGCGCATTGGTGCAAAAAAGAAATCATGATGCTGGGTTCTAGCATGCTGGTCTTTAATTTACGAAAGGGTGGGCCTCAGCAGGATATCCATTTTCGTCAAGCACTTCAGCTAGTACTTAATCGTAGCGGTATGATTAAGGAACTGGGGCTATATAATGCGATACCTGCCGCCGATTTCTTGCCGACCGATTCACCAATCGAATTGCCGGAAGATAACCAGCCTGAACGAGCTAGAGAATTACTGAATCAATGCGGATATGAAGGCCAGCCGATAACGATGATTTTCACTCCAAAAAACCGTGCCCTAGCTGAATGGGTTCATGCTCGATGCCTCGACATCGGAATACAGGTAGCTCTACAGGAATATTCTTTTGAGGAAATGTCCAAGGTGGATAAGATGCAATGTGCAGATATTATTGTCGGCGGGGTTGTCGCAGATGACGATGAGGCCCGTTGTCTGATTGAGATGTATAAGATAGGCAACTTAGCGCTGCGCGTATACGCGACCGATGAGCAGCGCAGAACGTTCGATGAAACCATTGCCTCAATCGAAGCAGAGCCAGACAGTCAGGTACGTTTACAACGAATCCGCTCGATGCAAGGATTATTATCGCAAAACCAATCGGTCTTATTTCTTCTTCATACGACTCAACAATTAGTGTATAGCCCGCATCTTCAAGGTATTTCGTTCAATACGCTCGGTTGGTTCGATTTCAAGAGCATCTGGTTCTGCCCCGAAATCGTAGATTGAGCTGATCCTGTTATACCAAAACCGCTCGGATGAAAAATCCTAGTGGTTTTTTCGTGTAAAATGGATATTCACGGAAGCTTTGGTTTTACAGAGGATAAGTTGGATAACATATGATATAATGGACGAGGTTTGTCGTACCATAACGATATTTTTTGGTGAAATACATATAAAACGCAGCTTTTTAGGAGGAAATTATGGGGAAGTTATTTATTTGTGATCATCCGCTAATTCAACATAAGCTAACTTATATTCGGGATGAGAATACGAAAACGAAAGATTTTCGAGATCTCGTAGACGAGGTTGCTACTTTAATGGCTTATGAGATTACGAGAGATATTCCGCTTGAGCATGTTCAGGTGAAAACGCCTGTGACTACAGCAGATTGTCGAATTATTTCTGGCAGAATGCTGGGACTCATTCCGATCCTGCGTGCAGGTCTGGGTATGGTAGATGGGATTCTTAAGCTGATTCCGGCTGCAAAAGTTGGACATGTTGGCCTGTACCGTGATCCTGACACGCTTCAGCCTGTCGAGTATTATGTGAAGCTGCCGACAGATGTTCTGGAGCGGGAGTTGATTGTTATTGACCCGATGCTGGCTACAGGCGGATCCGCGAATATGGCGATTGAAGTGCTGAAACGCAGAGGCTGTACCCAAATGAAGCTGATGTGCTTAATTGCAGCGCCAGAAGGGATCAAAGCAGTTCAACAAGAGCATCCTGATGTTGATATTTACGTAGCAGCCGTTGATGACTACCTGAACGATCATGGCTATATCGTACCGGGACTTGGTGATGCGGGAGATCGTCTGTTCGGCACTAAATAATTTGCTTACGAAGTCAGCTTTCTTACAGAAAGCTCTAAGGAGAGAAGAAACCGATGAAACGTTTAAAAGTCATTACGATCTTCGGAACAAGACCCGAAGCGATTAAGATGGCTCCGCTTATTTTGGAGCTGGAGAAACATCCTGAACATATTGAGTCCCTTGTCTGTGTGACAGCTCAGCATCGACAAATGCTCGACCAAGTGCTGGATATTTTCAAAATTAAACCGGATTTCGACTTGAATGTCATGAAAGACCGTCAAACGCTGAATGAAATTACGATGCGTGTACTGCAAGGCTTGGAGCCTGTCTTTCAAGAAGCTAAGCCTGACCTGATTCTGGTACACGGCGATACGTTGACAACATTCCTTGCAAGCTATGCGGCATTCATGCAGCAAATTCAAGTGGGACATGTCGAGGCAGGTCTTCGTACGTGGAACAAAATGTCTCCTTACCCGGAGGAAATGAACCGTCAATTAACGGGCGTGCTAGCGGATTTACACTTTGCGCCAACACAGCAATCGGCTGACAATCTGCGCAAAGAAAATAAATCTGAATCCCAGATTTATGTGACGGGGAATACGGTTACGGATGTGTTTAAGTACACGGTACAAGAGAAATTTGAACACCCTGTATTGGAATGGGCAGCGGGTCGTAAGCTGATCTTGATGACGGCGCATCGCCGTGAATCGCAAGGCGAGCCTCATCGTCAAATCTTCCGTGCAGTGAAACGTATTGCCGATGAGTTCGAAGATATTGCGATCGTTTATCCCGTGCATCTAAGTCCTGCAGTCAAGGAACCTGCACATGAGATCCTGGGCAATCATCCACGCATCAAGCTGGTAGACCCCTTTGACGTATTCGAGTTCCACAACTTCTATCCGCATGCCCATATGATCCTGACAGACTCTGGTGGTCTTCAAGAAGAAGCGCCTTCTTTTGGAGTGCCGGTTCTAGTTCTGCGCGATACGACAGAACGTCCTGAGGGTATCCAAGCAGGTACGCTTGAACTCGTTGGAACGGATGAGGAAGTGGTCTATGAGCGGGCTCGCGCACTTCTAACAGATCCAGATTTATACAACAAAATGAGTCAAGCTGCCAACCCTTATGGGGATGGAAAATCGTCCGAACGCATCGTCCAAGCGATACTTTATCACTTTGGCAAGACCTCGGAGCGTCCGGAAGCATTCTAACCGTGACAAAATCATGACAAACGCTACAGCGTACAGTTCGACTGTTTGGTTTGGAAACTCGCAAACCCTAGAGCCGCAAGGCTCTGACGGGTTTTGTAGGAAGTCACAAATGAAGTTCCGTCAATTGACAAACCTTGCACTGCTTCGATACAATGAATGAGGATTCGTAGCACTATGTCTACGAGACGGGTTTTCCCATGCGGAAAGCTCTCAGGAGGATGCGATGAAACGGCAAAATCCCAATGATAATCCGTGGCGGGCAGTAGCGTTAACTAGTGCAATTGGCATTGACCTCGTGGTTTGTTTAGGAGCCGGTTATTTCTTCGGCGACTGGTTGAGTCACACACTAGGGGGACAGTTCTGGTTGTTAGGCGGGTTCCTGCTTGGGCTTGTAACCGGAATCATTAGCATTTACTTCATGATTAAGCATTACGGAGGGCTATGATGGATGACTTTTCAGCCACTCTGAAAACGGTTCAAAATGTGTTTCTTTTCTTTTTATCCTTTTGTTTGGCTGCATGGGCGCTTTTTGTCGATTACCGGGTTTATTTTGCCGGTCTTATGCTTGGATCTGTTGCGAGCATGATCAATGCAAGGTTTTTGGCCTGGAAAATCAACAAGTTGGCAGCAGCTGCGATAGAGCAGAAAGGGCGCAAGGTGACCCTAGGTTTTCTGACAAGAGCAGCAATCGCTGGCTTCGTAGGACTGGTTGCCGTTCGGTATCCCGAACAAGTCGCATTAACGACGACGATCGTTGGATACTTTTTTGCTCAATTGGCAACACTCGTACTGGGTATTCTTTCTATTAGGAAGTCAAAGAAGTAATTCCATTCGATGAAAGGGGTGAAAATGGAAAACATGGAACATCACGTACCAGAGTTTGAGTGGTTAGGTATTCATTTCGACGCATCTGCACTTATGATGATCGGAATTACCACACTTATCGTGCTTATCCTTGCGATCGCAGGGGCCAGCCGAGCATCCGTAACGAATCCTTCGAAATTGCAAAACTTCATGGAATGGACGATTGAGTTTGTAGAAGGCATTATCGGAAGCACGATTGGATCCAAACACGGTAAAGGTTTTATCGCACTAGGTCTTACGCTCATTATGTATATCTTTATCGGCAACATGCTTGGTCTCCCTTTCTCGATTGTGACAGAAGATCACGTGTCATGGTGGAAATCGCCAACAGCTGATATCGCAGTAACAGGAGCACTAACGGTTATCGTTATCGTACTAAGTCACTACTTAGGAATAACGCGTAACACGAAGCATTACTTCGCACATTACTTTGAGTACAAAGGGGCAATGTTGATCCTTCATTTAATTGAAGTCGTATCAAAGCCGCTTACGCTCGCTTTCCGTCTTTACGGTAACATTTACGCAGGTGAAATTATGATATCTGTCATCATTGGAGCAGGTTGGTTTGGAATTGCGCCTCTCTTTGTATGGCAGGGCTTCAGTGTGTTCGTAGGTGCTATTCAAGCCTTCGTATTCACGATGCTAACAATGGTTTACATCTCACAAACGTTGATTCACGAAGAAGAGCATTAAGAGTAAGACTTACCTCGGGAAGTCTCGAGTCACTTATAAAACAACAAAAACCTAAGAGTTTAAGGGAGGATTTTATCAATGGGAGCAATAGCATTAGTAGCAGCAGGTATCGTATTCGGTTTGGGAGCACTAGGTGCAGGTATTGGTAACGGTTTGATCGTAGGTCGCGCTTTGGAAGGTATTTCTCGTCAACCAGAACTTCGTGGTACGCTTCAAACAACCATGTTTATCGGGGTAGGTCTAGTTGAGGCAATGCCGGTCGTTGCATTGGTTCTTGCGTTCATCTTTATGGGAAAAGCTTAAGAAACCGCTTGGCGTTGATGGCCGTAGTCGCCACCACGCCTTCGTTTTGCCCATGTTATCAGAAGGGAGTGACGTTACTTGCATATTGAATGGTCCACATTTTGGATACAACTTATCGCGTTCTTAATTTTATATTTGTTGCTTTCTAAATTTGCGTTCGGTCCTCTGTTCGGCATGATGGAGAAACGCAGACAATTGGTGAAAGACCAAATTCAAACAGCTGAAACTAGCCGCAAGCAGGCAGAGCAACTGTTGGAGGAACAAAAGCAAGCGCTACAACAAACTCGTAAGGAAGCTTACGACATCATTGAGCAAGCGAAGCACACAGGCTCCAAGCAAGCTGATGATATTATTCACGCAGCTAGTGCAGAAGCAAGTCGTCTGAAAGACGAAGCGCTGAAAGATATCGAAAATGAGAAGAACAAAGCGGTTGCCGCTCTTCGCAGCCAAGTAGGCGCGATGTCCGTTCTGATCGCATCCAAAATTATTGAGAAACAAATCGACGAAAAGTCACAAGAAGAACTTGTTGAGCATTACCTCAAAGAGGTAGGAGGCAACGTATGAGTGACATCGTCGTAGCGAAGCGTTATGCCAAGGCTTTATTCGAAGTAGCGAAGGAAAAGAATATTATTTCCCAAGTTGAAGATGAGCTTAAATCTGTAGCTAGTGCGATTAGGGATAATGCAGACTTGCAGAAGTTCCTGAACCATCCGAACATCGGGAATTCCGCTAAAACGGACCTGCTGAAGCAGATTTTCGAAGGCAAAGTTTCCGAACCGGTGTGGAACACGCTGCTTGTCTTGATTGATAAAGGTAGACAGTCGATTCTTTCCGCTTTGGCGAGTGACTATACCAAGGTTGCGAATGAGGCGCTCGGATTAGCGAGTGCGACGGTTTACTCCGCATACGTACTTTCGGATGCGCAGCAAGCTGAGATTGCTTCACATTTCAGTAAAGTAACAGGTAAAACGATCCGTGTTTCGTCTGTGGTTGAGCCTAAACTGCTCGGCGGCATTCAAGTGCGTATCGGTGATCGTTTATATGATGGAAGCTTGGCAGGCAAACTTGATCGTTTGGCCAAAGCGTTAGTTTAATATAAGCACTGTAAGAATAGGGGTGAAGTTCGTTGAGTATCAAACCTGAAGAAATCAGCTCATTGATTAAACAACAGATTGAAAACTATAATTCCGATATCCAAGTAGTTGATGTAGGTACAGTCATTCAAGTAGGTGACGGTATTGCTCGTGCTCACGGCTTGGAAAACGTTATGGCAGGCGAGCTGCTTGAGTTCCCAAGCGGTGTACTAGGCTATGCTTTTAACCTTGAGGAAAGCAACGTAGGTATCGTTATTCTTGGACCTTACAAAGATATTCGTGAAGGTGATCAAGTTAAACGTACGGGACGTATCATGGAAGTTCCAGTTGGTGAAGAGCTTCTAGGTCGTGTAGTTAACTCCTTGGGTCAACCTGTCGATGGCAGAGGTCCAATTAATACAACAGCGTTCCGCCCTGTAGAGAACATGGCTCCAGGCGTAATGGCTCGTAAATCCGTACATGAACCAATGCAAACAGGTATTAAAGCGATTGACGCGATGGTACCAGTTGGCCGTGGCCAACGTGAGTTGATCATTGGCGATCGTCAAACGGGTAAAACGGCGATTGCGATCGACGCAATCATCAACCAAAAAGGCAATGGCGTGAAATGTATCTACGTTGCAATTGGTCAAAAACAATCCACAGTTGTAGGTGTTGTTGAAACCCTTCGTGCTGCTGGCGCGCTTGACTATACAATCGTTGTAACAGCTTCCGCTTCCGAGCCTTCACCGATGCTATGGTTAGCACCATACTCCGGTTGTGCTATGGCTGAGTACTTCATGTATAAAGGCGAGCACGTTCTTATCGTATACGATGACTTGTCCAAACAAGCTGCCGCATACCGTGAGTTGTCCCTCTTGCTTCGTCGTCCACCAGGTCGTGAAGCTTATCCAGGTGACGTATTCTACTTGCACTCCCGTTTGCTGGAGCGTGCTGCGAAATTGAATGATGAGCTTGGCGGTGGTTCCATTACAGCACTTCCATTCATCGAGACACAAGCAGGCGACATCTCCGCTTACATTCCGACGAACGTAATTTCCATCACAGATGGTCAAATCTTCTTGGAATCCGACTTGTTCTACTCCGGTCAGCGCCCAGCGGTTAACGTTGGTAACTCTGTATCCCGTGTAGGGGGCTCCGCTCAAACGAAAGCGATGAAAAAAGTTGCCGGTACACTTCGTGTTGACTTGGCACAATATCGTGAGCTTGCGGCGTTCGCAGCATTCGGATCCGATTTAGATAGAGCTACGAAAGCACGTTTGGATCGTGGGGTTCGTACCCTTGAAATCTTGAAACAAGGCGTTCATCAGCCGATGTCTTTGGAAAAGCAAGTTGCTTCCCTTTACACGGTTGTAAAAGGTCATGTAGATGATATTCCAGTACAAGATGTAACGCGTTTTGAAGCTCAATTCTTGGCTTTCTTGGAATCTAACCGTCCTGAAGTTCTGCATAGCATTCGTGATACGAAAGATATTACTGCGGATAACGATAAAGCATTGGTTGATGCAATCAATACATTTAAAAAGAGCTTTGCAGTTTCTGAATAAATCATGATGGCAGAGCTTCCTGTTGAAGTGAAGCTCTCCCTACCATGTGTATCCTGGGCAGGCGGACGCCTGAATTCAGGTCTTCGAATGAAGGCTTTTCTAAGCCTCAAAAGAGAGGTGAGCAGGTATGGCAAAAGGAATGCGCGAGATTAAGCGCCAAATCAAATCCACACAAAGCACGAAGCAAATCACTAGAGCAATGGAAATGGTTGCAGCAGCGAACTTACGTAGAGCGCAGCAATCAGCGGAAGCGGCACGTCCGTACTCCGAGAAATTGAAGGAAGTGGTTGCAAGCATTGCAGCTGGTACCAAAGGCGTAAAGCACCCGATGCTGCAATCACGTGAAGTGAAGAAAACGGCCTATTTGGTCATTACTTCCGACCGTGGTCTCGCTGGTGGTTACAACGCAAACGTGTTGCGTAAAGCAATGACTGAAATTCGTGAAAATCATAAATCAACAGCTGAGTACTCCGTCTTCGTAATTGGACGTAAAGGAAGCAATTTCTTCTCGAAACGAAATATTCCGATTGTTGAAGAAGTAACCGGAGTTCCGGATACGCCGAAATTCTCGGATATTAAGCCTGTTGCTACAGCAGCGGTCGCTAATTTCGTTAACGGTACGTATGACCAACTGTTCCTGATTTACAACAAGTTCCAAAATGCGATTACCCAAATTCCAACCATGATTCGTCTGCTTCCGATGGAAGATGTATCCGGCGTGGCTGCAGCTAGCTATGAGTATGAGCCGTCACCGGAAGGCGTTCTGGAAGTACTGCTCCCTAAATATGCTGAGACGCTTATTTACAGTGCTGTTCTGGAAGGTAAAGCAAGTGAGTTTGGCGCGAGAATGACAGCAATGAACTCCGCAACGAAGAATGCAACGAAGATGATCAGTAACTACACATTGGCTTACAATCGTGCACGCCAAGCTTCGATTACGCAAGAGATTTCGGAAATCGTCGCTGGAGCTAACGCGAACGCATAATGATAAAAGGTCTCGATGGAGACACAAGCTTTACTTAGGAGGGAAACCATGAGCAAAGGGCGCGTTGTGAATATTACAGGGCCCGTCGTCGACATTGAGTTCGAACGCGGACAACTCCCTGAAATTCTGAATGCAATCAAAATTGAAAGAACCGAAGGTGGACAATCCTCCACTATGACGGTTGAAGCGGCTGTTCACCTTGGTGACAACCTCGTACGTTGCGTAGCAATGTCCTCTACTGACGGACTTGTACGTGGTGCCGTAGCAACAGATTCTGGCGCAGCGATTACTGTACCAGTTGGTGCAGCAACACTGGGTCGTGTATTTAACGTATTGGGCGATCCGATCGATGGTAACGAAACAGTTGACCGTACATTAACTAGCCCAATCCACAAAGAAGCTCCTGCATTCGACAACTTGTCGACAAAATCAGAGATTCTTGAAACAGGTATTAAAGTTATTGACCTTATGGCTCCTTACGCAAAAGGTGGTAAAATCGGTCTCTTCGGCGGAGCGGGTGTAGGTAAAACCGTTACGATGCAAGAGTTGATTCATAACATTGCGCAAGAGCACGGCGGTATCTCCGTATTTGCGGGCGTTGGTGAGCGTACTCGTGAAGGTAATGACCTTTATCACGAGATGAAAGACTCCGGCGTTATTGCAAAAACAGCGATGGTATTCGGTCAAATGAATGAGCCTCCAGGCGCGCGTCTTCGCGTAGCATTGTCCGGCTTGACAATGGCTGAGTATTTCCGTGACGAAGAAGGTAAAGACGTTCTTCTGTTCATCGACAACATCTTCCGTTTCACACAAGCAGGTTCTGAGGTTTCCGCTTTGCTAGGCCGTATGCCTTCCGCGGTAGGTTACCAACCAACGCTTGCAACAGAAATGGGTCAATTGCAAGAGCGTATTACTTCCACGAAAAAAGGTTCTGTTACTTCCATTCAAGCGATTTACGTTCCTGCCGATGACTATACGGATCCGGCTCCTGCAACGGCTTTCGCTCACTTGGACGCAACAACGAACTTGGAGCGTAGTATCGCGGCTGCGGGTATCTTCCCAGCGGTAGATCCACTTGCATCATCTTCCCGTGTTTTGACACCAGAAATCGTTGGTGAAGAGCACTATAAAGTAGCACAAGGCGTTAAACAAATTCTTCAACGTTACAAAGAGCTTCTGGATATCATCGCAATCTTGGGTATGGATGAGTTGTCTGATGAGGACAAATTGGTCGTTACTCGTGCGCGTCGTCTTCGTCTGTTCTTGTCTCAGCCGCTTCACGTTGCTGAGCCGTTCAACGGATTCCCAGGCTTGTATGTACCAATGAAGGATACCGTGCGCAGCTTCAAAGAAGTACTTGAAGGTAAGCACGACAATCTTCCTGAAGTTGCCTTCCACAACGTGGGCACAATCGAGGATGCAATCGCGAAAGCTAAAACGCTGTAAGGTGCATGCTCTCTAAGTAAGTTTAGGAAGGAGAATCCAAGTGAGTACATTCCTACTGGAAATTGTTACACCGGAGCGCAAAGTGTACGCTGAACAAGTGAACATGGTTAGCGTGAAGGGTGTTGAAGGGGAGCTTGGAATTCTGCCGAATCACATTCCATTGGTCACTCCATTGCGAATTTCTCCAATTACTGTGAAGAAACAGGGCTCTAAAGACGAAATCATTGCAGTAAACGGCGGTTTCATGGAAGTGCGCAAGGATAAGGTGGTTATACTGGCGGAAAGCGCCGAGCTACCAGAACATATTGATATCGATCGTGCGAAAGCAGCGAAAGAACGTGCGGAGAAACGTCTTGCTGAAACGAAGCAAGATAACGTTGACTTTAAACGTGCGGAAGCCGCTCTTCAAAGAGCATTAAATCGTATCAATGTGTCCGGGAAATAATAGATGTTTGATGAAAAGCGGGGGAACTTTGGTTCCTCCGTTTTTTTTTCGAATAGGAAGATTAATAAAAGATAATTATGGAAAATCTACTCACTAGGAATGAAAAGTGGGGTTTGGAATTAGTCATCGACGCCCAAAAGGCTTTTTGTTATAATATTGAAGGTGAATATTACCAAAACTAGTAGCACGCATAAGAAAAGCAAATACGAATGGAGGCGGTTACATTCACATGATGTATACAAATAACTATGTAATCGTAGCGATTTTTCTAGGGTTAGGTATTATTCTCCCTATAGTAGCGCTAACGGCAGGCAAATGGTTAAGACCGAGTAAACCCGTCGATGAGAAGTATACGACGTATGAGAGTGGTAATGAGCCTGTAGGTGAGGGGCAAATCCGGTTTAACATTCGTTATTATTTATTTGCTTTGATGTTTGTTATCTTTGATGTGGAAACCGTGTTCCTGTATCCGTGGGCTGTAGCTTTTAATCAGCTTGGACTTTTTGCCTTAGTGGAAATGTGTATTTTTGTAGCCTTGCTTGCCATTGGATTAATATACGCTTGGAAGAAGAAGGTGCTGCAATGGACTTCAGTCTAGAATCAATATCTCCCGAAGAACGAGAAGAATTAAACCGTAATGTCTTTATGACGACACTGGAGCAAGTGAAAGCTTGGGCTCGTAGTAATTCGCTTTGGCCATTAACCTTTGGTCTGGCCTGCTGTGCCATCGAAATGATGGGTACTGGCGGATCTCACTATGATTTAGACCGTTTCGGAGTCATCTTCCGTACGTCTCCTAGACAATCTGATGTCATGATTGTGGCGGGGACTGTAACGAAGAAAATGGCTCCTTTGCTGCGCCGTCTTTACGAACAAATGCCTGAACCGAAGTGGGTCATTGCGATGGGGTCCTGCGCTACAGCGGGTGGACCTTATGTGAAGTCGTACTCCGTTGTTAAGGGAGTTGACCAAATTGTTCCGGTTGATGTTTATATTCCAGGTTGTCCGCCGAACCCAGCTGCACTCATTTATGGAATAAACAAGCTTCAGGAGAAGATTCGCTATGAAGCGAAGACTGGGAAGCAGGTGACCAATCGATGAGTGATGAGAAGAAGCCGGAGGAGAAGGTAGACCCGACTCCAACTGCTGCTGATAGTAAGAAAGTGAATGAGTCACCGTTAGAGGAAGCGATCGCTGAAGTTGGCGACCTTACGCCGGAGGCGCGCGCGAGTAAGACGCCGCTTAGCACTGACGTGCAGGCTGCGGTGGATCGCGCGGCAGAGAAGCAGGCTGCTGACCCGGCTGCGCAGACGACGAGCGAGCCGAGCGACGCGCCTGCGGCTGAGCTTGCGGAGCAAGATGCTGGCAGCGGCGACGCGGGCGCAGCGAAGGGCAATGACGCAGCCGTGAGCGCCAACGCGCCAGCAGCGAGTGACGCGGCAGCGGAGCGCGCCGCGGCAAGAGCCGCCCGCCTCGCTGCGCGGGCGGCCGCTGAGCCGACGGGCGAGCCTTCGTCGGCAGCAGCCCTAACCCCAGTGTCTGCGGACGCTGGGGACGATGAGAAGGCGGCCAAAGCCCAGGCCGCCGCAGAAGCACGCGCTGCGCGAGCTAGCGCGCGCGGGGCGAAGACCGAGTCGGCGGAGCCAGAGGCGCCGAAGGAGCCTTCACCGAACCAGCCGCTGCTTGATCGGCTGGTCGCGATCTTGAAAGCCGACGTAGGCGAAGACGCCGTCGTCGATGCATTCATCAACGAAAGGGACGCGCATCGTCCTTACGTGGTCATTCACAGCTCACGTTGGCTGCAGGCCGCGCTGACGCTCAGGGATCATGAAGAGCTGCGCTGTAACTACTTGCGCAATCTCTCGGGCGTGGACCAAGAGACGCACCTAGAGGTGGCGTATCATCTGCTATCCCTCACACACAAGCATGAGTATTGTGTGAAAGTGAAGACAGATCGAGAGCAGCCAAGCATTCCTTCTGTGGCTCCAGTATGGGCTACAGCGGATTGGAATGAGCGAGAAGTGTATGACCTACTGGGTATCGATTTCCCAGGTCACCCTAACTTAGTAAGAATCATGATGCCTGACGATTGGGTCGGCCATCCACTGCGCAAAGATTACGAACCGCTTGACCCGGAGGTGTAGCTCGTGTTACGGACAGAAGAACTCCTGTTAAACGTTGGTCCTCAGCATCCTAGTACGCACGGGGTTTTCCGCGTGATCGTGAAGCTGGATGGAGAGGTTATTAAAGAAGCAATACCCGTGATGGGCTATCTACATAGAGGAACAGAGAAACTCGCTGAGAACCTTAGCTATACACAAATTATTCCATACACGGATCGTATGGATTACGTATCGGCGATGACGACCAACTACGTGCTTGTAAATGCCGTAGAGAAAATGATGCAGCTTGAAGTGCCAGAACGAGCGGAATTCCTTCGTTTAATCGTGATGGAGCTTCAACGTATCGCCTCTCACATGGTGTGGTGGGGAACCTATTTGCTGGACATTGGCGCAATGAGCCCGTTCTTATATGCGTTCCGTGATCGGGAAATTATTATCGATCTGTTCAACGAATTATGCGGAGCACGTCTAACCTACAACTACATGCGTGTAGGCGGAGTGAAGTGGGACGCTCCAGAGGGTTGGATCGATAAAGTTAAGAAATTTATTCCTTATATGTACGGTAAATTGGAAGAGTATCACACTTTAGTAACGGGGAATGAAATCTTTCTATCCCGTATCAAGGGTGTAGGCAAGTATGATGCAGATACAGCCATTGCGTATGGCCTTAGCGGCGCTAACTTAAGATGTACGGGTGTAGACTGGGATATCCGCAAAACGCAGCCGTACAGCCTGTACAGCCGCTTTCAGTTCGACGTGCCTGTTCGCAGCGGCGGTGACTGCTATGATCGTTACTTGCTTCGTATGGAGGAGGTTAAGCAATCGCTCCGAATCCTAGAGCAAGCTGTTGAGCAGTTTCCCGAGCAAGGCGAAACCATGGGCAAGGTACCCAGAGTCATTCGTCCTCCAGAAGGGGAAGTGTATTCGGCTATCGAGTCTCCGCGCGGGGAAATTGGTTGCTACATTATTTCCCGAGGCAAACAAGAGCCTTTCCGTCTGAAATTCCGCAGACCTTCCTTCGTGAATCTGCAAATTTTGCCTAAGCTGCTGGTCGGTGAATCGATGACCAACTTGATTACGATTCTAGGCGGCATCGATATTGTCGTTGGGGAGGTAGATGCCTAATGGTGAATTTATTAGAGGAGAGTCTAACGTGGACGAACTTCTTCGTTTTCTTTTTCTGGGGCGTCGTCATGCTGATGCTCGTTCTGGGCTTCGTAACCTATGCGATTTACTTCGAGCGTAAGGTCATCGGCTGGATGCAGATGCGGATCGGGCCTAACCGAACGGGACCTTTTGGGCTACTGCAAAGTGTTGCGGACGTCTTCAAGCTTCTAATCAAAGAGGATACGATTCCTAAAAAAGCAGAACGCGAGCTTTTCATTCTGGCGCCTATCATTACGTTCATCCCTTCGTTCACGATTATTGCGACGATTCCATTTTCGGATCGGATGTTTAATGCGAATTTGAATGTCGGACTGCTCTTTTATGTAGCCTTAACGGGGATTTCTACGATTGGTATCATCCTCGGCGGTTGGGCATCTAATAACAAATATGCGCTGCTAGGCGGTATGCGTTCTGCTGCTCAAATGATTAGCTATGAGGTGCCACTCGTCATCTCCGTTATTGGTGTCATCATGATGACGGGCAGTTTAAATCTACATACGATCGTTGATCATCAAACAGGCGGTTTCTGGCATTGGAATTTCATTCCTCAGATTCTTGGCTTTATCATTTTCGTTATAGCCGGGGTCTCGGAGCTCAATCGAACGCCGTTTGACTTGCCGGAAGCAGAGTCTGAGCTTGTTGCTGGTTATCATGTGGAATACAGTGGTTTCCGCTTCGCTTTTTTCATGCTATCAGAGTATGTTTACGTGTTCGTCATTGCTTCCCTTACGAGCTTGATTTTCCTGGGTGGATGGCACTCGCCGTTCCCATTCCTTGATTTCATTCCGGGTATTATCTGGTTCCTGCTGAAATTCTCTTCGGTTGTGTTCTTCCTATTCTGGCTGCGCGCAACGCTGCCTCGGGTACGGGTAGATCAACTTATGGGATTCGGCTGGAAAGTGCTGCTTCCACTGGCACTGGTTAATATGCTGATTACGGCAATCGTCATGACCATCATGTAGGAAAAAGTGGAAGCATTGCTATAGGTTGAAAACATGCAGAATAGGCTTCTGTTATGATCAAGCGGAACCTGAGTACCTTATTTCCGGCAAAATGCTTGTTTTCGATCCCAAAAGGGAACTACGATACGCTATTCAGACCGAAACAAGTGAAAAAGCATCCATTTCAAGCGAATAGCGGAACGACGTTCCATTGAAGCGCATTTTATCGAAGAAAAGGGACAAATAGCGCATCGACGTTCCTCTCACGACAAGGATTTCTGGATACTGCCCAGATCACACCGATAAAAGCCATTTTTTGCTCGCAGGTATGCTTTCGAAGTGAGTTTTGCTAAAGCAAAACTCAGTTAATGCTTACGATGCAAGTTTCCTACGGAAACTCTAGCCCATGCTTTCGAAGTCAGTTTTGCTAAAGCAAAACTCTAAGGAGGGAAACGAATGAAGGGCATAATGAAAGGTTTAGGCGTAACGTTTAAAAGTATGACACAGAAAAAAATAACGTACGCATACCCTGACGTCCCGATTAAAATGCCTGACCGCTTTCGCGGTATTCAATATTTTGATCCAGAGAAATGCATTGTGTGTAATCAATGTGCACGCGTTTGTCCGACGGAGTGTATCACGCTAACAGGTAAAGCGAATCCTGACCCAGAGAAAAAGGGCAAAGTTATCGATACGTACGATATTAACTTCGAGATTTGTATTCTGTGCGATCTCTGCACCGAGGTGTGTCCGACAGAAGCAATCGTCATGACGAACAATTTTGAGCTGAGTACCTACAGTCGTGATGATCTGTTCAAAAATATGCAGTGGTTAAGCGAGAACACGCAAAATATCCGTCAAGAGAACAACTCAGCCTTGCCAAAAGGGGGGGCCAAAAAAGATGTTTAGCGGAATTGGTGATTTCTTATCCAACGGTTCAAGCTGGGCTTTCTTCGTCTTCGCTCTTCTTGCAATTGGCGGAGCTATCTTCATGATTTCTTTTACCAAAGTCGTTCACATGGTCATTGCCGTTGCCCTTACGTTTATTAGTTTGGCGGGGCTGTATGTCATTCTGGAGGCTGAGTTTGTAGCTTTCGTGCAAGTGTTGATCTACGCAGGTGCAATCTCGATTCTGATGATTTTCGGCATTATGATGACGAGGCACAGACAAGGGGAAGAAGAGGAGCCTAAGCGTCCTTGGCATGAAGGCCTAGCGATTATTGGTGCTTTGGGATTGTTCGGAGTGTTATTTTATGCCATTCAAAAAACGACCTTCGTCGCTTCGGGTACCCTGGATGCTGGCAAGGATAACACACTAGAAATCGGAAAACTGCTCTATAACGAGCACGTTATTCCTTTCGAAATCATGTCGGTGCTGCTGACGGTAGCCTTCATCGGTGCCATTGTGGTCGCGAAGAGAGAGGAGGATTAGCTGTGGGCAATATTATTACTCCCTATCTCACGCTGGCGGCAATCCTGTTCTGCATCGGTTTATACGGTGCTTTAACGAAGAAGAACGGGGTTATCGTCCTGCTTTCGATTGAGCTTATGCTGAATGCGGTGAACTTGAATTTGATTGCCTTTTCGAAGCTTGGTGACCATCCGGCTCTTACCGGGCAGATTTTCTCGTTATTCAACATCACTATAGCAGCTGCTGAGGCGGCTGTCGGGATCGCGATTCTAATTACCATTTACAGAAATAAAGGGACAGTAGAAGTTACGGATTTGGATTCTATGAAGCGCTAGGAGGCTAACAAGGATATGGTATCGGACTATTCACAGTACGCCTGGCTCATTCCGTTGTTTCCGCTGCTTGCTTTTCTAGCGCTTACGGCTATGGGACGTCAATTAAAAGATCTAGGTATTTACATCAGTATTTTCGCGATGCTGGCATCATTTATCGTTGCTTTGCTGATTTTCGTTGAGCGAATTGGCGGTAAAGTGGAGGATTACACGTGGAATAAGCTGCATTGGCTGCAAGTGGGCGATTTCACGCTGAATATGGGCTTTGAGGTTAACAATCTGAACGCCTTAATGCTCGTAATTGTCACACTGGTGTCTTTGCTGGTGAACATTTATTCCAAAGGTTATATGAAAGGCGACGAGCGAATCCATGTGTTTTTTGGCTATATCGCTTTGTTCTCCTTCTCCATGCTTGGTCTTGTTATCTCGGAAAATATGTTGGAGCTATACATCTTCTGGGAGCTAGTAGGGGTATGTTCCTTCCTGCTCGTCGGATTCTGGTACTTCAAACCAGAGGCGAAGGCTGCTGCGAAAAAAGCATTTATCGTTACCCGTATCGGGGACGTAGGCCTGTTTATTGCCATTCTGCTGCTGTACTGGTATATGCCAGGGCATGCGCTTGATTTCACATCTATTCATAATGCTTTTACAACGGGCAAAATCGACCCCACGATTATCACATGGATTGCTATTCTGATCTTCATCGGGGCGATGGGTAAGTCTGGTCAATTCCCGCTGCACACGTGGCTGCCGGATGCCATGGAAGGTCCAACGCCGATAAGTGCATTAATCCACGCAGCAACGATGGTTGCCGCAGGGGTGTATCTCGTTGCTCGAACCTTTGATATTTTCCACGCATCTCCGGATGCTTTGCTTGTTGTAGCATATGTGGGTGGTTTCACAGCAATTTTTGCGGCCACGATTGGTATTGCTCAGAACGATATCAAACGCATTCTCGCCTACTCGACCGTGAGTCAACTCGGCTATATGATGATGGCGCTCGGGATTGGTGTTTCCTACACGTCAGGCATGTTCCATTTGTTCACTCACGCCTTCTTCAAAGCACTGCTCTTCTTGGGCGCAGGCAGTGTGATTCACGCTGTACATACGCAAGACATTAACGAAATGGGCGGTTTATCCCGCAAAATGAAAATCACGACTTGGACATTCGCGATAGGTACGCTGGCACTGTCAGGTATTTTCCCTTTCGCAGGGTTCTGGTCGAAGGATATGATCCTGACAGAAGCATACGAACATAACCAGCTCTTGTTCTGGGTCGGTGTCATTGCTGCCTTTTTCACAGCGTTCTATATGTCGCGTCTGTTCTTCCTCGTATTTATGGGATCGCCTAGAGGCAAAGCAAAGTCTACTGAAAAAGATCACGATGATCATGGTCATGCAGCGCATACCGCTCATGAACCCCATGAGTCTCCGGCAACAATGACCACGCCATTAATTATTCTTGCTGTGCTTGCTGTTGTTGCGGGCTTTGTGAATACGCCGTTTAACGAATGGCTCAGTCAGTGGTTGACAGGGCATGATCATGATGAAAAAGCCAATTGGACCGTTATTATTTTGTCCACACTGGCTGGAGTGCTTGGAATTGGGCTTGGTTACTTGATCTACCTCAAACGTACGATTCCGCGCGATGTCGTTTCTGGTAAAATGCCGTGGCTGTACACGCTGCTGAATCGCAAATATTTCATTGATGAAATTTATGATGGTGTCATTGTAAAACCGCTTCGCGGTTTAGGCTGGATACTTGAACTATTTGATGTGTATGTCGTTGACGGTATTGTGCGTTTGGTCGCCTTTACTGTGGTCGGACTAGGGCGTTTAGGCTCACGTCTCCAAAATGGTCAACTACAAACCTATGGTGTCATCATGATTTTGGGGATGCTGATTCTGGTACTCGCCATCGCAGGAAGGAGGTTCATCCATGCTGGCTAGTATACCCATCCTAAGTATGATCGCCTTCTCACCTCTGCTTGGCGTTCTGGTCTTGCTCTTCATCCGTGGTGATCAAGGCCGTCTGATTAAAACAATTGGTATTGTCACGACACTGATCCCGCTAATTTTGGCTGCGTGGTTGTATAGTGATTACAATTATCAGGGTGATCCGATTCAGTATAAAGAACAGCTGGACTGGATCAAAGTGCCGCTTAACCATGAGGGAATTCAGCAAATTACTTCGTATTTCTTCGAGTTTAAGTACTCCTTGGCGGTTGACGGCATTTCCTTGCCGCTCGTGTTTCTAACCGCATTGGTTTCGTCAATGGCTGCTTTAGCTTCGGTGTATATTAAGAAACGCTGGAAAACGTACTTCATTCTGTTCTTGCTGCTGGAAACGGGTATGTTCGGAGTTTTCTTATCACAGGATCTGTTCTTGTTCTTCTTGTTCTTCGAAATTACACTCGTACCTATGTTCTTCTTGATTGGTATTTGGGGGTATATGAATAGGGAGCAAGCGGCCAATCGCTTCTTGCTTTACAATGGACTTGGATCAGCGATCATGCTGATCGCGTTCTTAATTCTCGTCAGCACGGCTGGATTCAATCAGGTGCCTTCGCAGACAGAAGCTGTCATTTACTACAGCGGTGACATTCATACGATTGCACATAATTTGCTGCAAGATCCCGCCGCTTATGTCAATCAAGAAGGAACGCCGTTCTTCCTAAGTCCGACTATGAAGTGGACCGTGTTCATTATGCTGCTGGTCGCTTTCGGCATTAAGCTGCCGATCTTCCCGTTCCATACATGGATGCTCAAAGTACATACAGAGGCTCCGCCTGCTGTTGTTATGATTCACTCCGGGATTTTGCTGAAAATGGGGGCCTACGGCCTCATCCGATTCGGCATTCTGTTCTTCCCGGGGGAAGCCAAGCAGTGGGCATGGATGCTGGCGCTTCTCGGCGTCATCAATATCGTGTACGGCGCGATTCTCGCCATGGTCCAAAAGGACTTCAAACTCGTGCTGGCCTACTCGAGTATTAGCCACATGGGCATCGTCCTGCTCGGTCTCGCCGCGTTCAACGTATCGGGCCTGCAGGGCGCCGTGTTCCAACTGATCTCACACGGCCTCATCTCGGCCCTGATGTTCTTGCTCGTAGGCAGCATCTACGAGCGGACCCAAACGACGCAGCTCGACCAATTAGGCGGTCTAGCTAGCTCAGTTCCGTTCATCAGCGGCATTCTGCTGGTCGCTGGTATGGCATCGCTCGGATTGCCGGGCCTATCCGGCTTCATCAGTGAATTCCTCGCGTTTCTCGGACTCTTCGAAACGCACCGAGTGTACGCGATTGTCGGTACACTGGGAATTATTTTCACCGCGGTTTACGTGCTGCGCGGGGTTCTGAACATCACGTTCGGCCCTAAACAGCCGAACCTACAGCTGCAAGGCATGCGCGACGCTAGATTAATCGAGGCAGTGCCGATGATTACATTGGTGGCGTTCATTCTCTTGCTCGGTGTATACCCAAGCGTGCTGAGTCAGCCGCTACAGCAAACGATAGGCAGCTTGGATCAATTGATCCACAGCGTAGCCGGGAAGATAGGAGGTTAGACCAGTGGAACAGATAAGACTCCATGTCGCTGATTTAGTGCATCTGCTCCCTGAGCTTTCGCTGGTTGCCACCGCGATCATCCTATCTCTCTTGGATTTGGTCCTCCCTAACAGGCTTAGTCGCTCGATAATTGGATGGCTGACGTTGGTTGGCATCGCTATTTCTGCGATATTCGTTGTTCTACAGTTGAATCCAGATGAGGCTATTGGGCTGCTCAATAATAGCTACAGAGTAGATGATTTCTCGAATCTGCTCAAATTGTTCACTTTAGTAGGTACGGGCTTCATTGTCTTGATGAGTTTAGGCTTCATCAAAGAAGAGGCCATTCCACATGTCGGAGAGTATTACTACTTCTATCTGCCCGCCGCTCTCGGTGCCATGATTATGTCATCCTCGGGTGACCTTATCACGCTGTACGTTGGGTTGGAGCTGCTGAGTATTACTTCATACTTGCTCGTAGCCATGAAGAAGAAAGATAACAGATCTAACGAGGGTGCCTTCAAGTATTTGGTCATGGGCGGTATTTCATCTGCGATCATCTTGTATGGCATGTCCTTCTTATACGGAATGGTCGGTTCCAGCAATTTGTCACAAATTGGTGCTGCTCTTCCATCGCTCGTAACGGCTTACGAACCGCTGCTTTATGTAGCATTCTTCATGCTGTTGGCAGGCTTCGGCTTCAAAATCGCCGCTGCCCCGTTCCACAGCTGGGCGCCGGATGTATACCAAGGCGCACCGACGCCAGTGACGGCATTTTTGGCTGTCGTGTCCAAGGGCGCTGGCTTCGCTATCCTATTCCGAGTATTCTACGTGTTGTTCGGATTTAGCAGCTTTGAAAACAGCAGCTTTCAAACGGATGTGTTTCTTGCCATATCGGTAATGGCTGCAATTGCAATGGTAACCGGTAATTTCATTGCTCTGAAGCAAACGAATATGAAAAGGCTTTTGGCTTACTCAGGAATTGCCAATGCAGGTTACCTACTCGTTCCGATCGGAACTTACTTTTCCAGTACTCACTACGCGAACTTCTCTGAATTTATATTCTATCTGATCGCGTACTTGTTTATGAACATCGGAGCGTTCGCTGTGCTGATGATTATTGAGCAGGCAGAAGGCCATACCGAAGCGAAGGGTTTCGCTGGTCTCTATTACAGGGCCCCAATAACAGCCGTAGCCATGGTTCTCATCGTGCTTTCATTGGCCGGTATTCCTTTATCTGGCGGGTTTTTCGGGAAGCTCTACATCATCCTGGGAACGATGCAGACCCAGCACTATTGGTTAGGGGCACTAATGATCGCTACCAGTGTTGTATCCTTTTACTACTATTTCGGCATCGTACGCCAAATGTTTATGCGCAGCGATTACGAGCCTGCCGAGATTAAGGTGTCGATTCCGTTAGGGATAACGGTTTGGTCATGTGCCCTCATCAGCGTGGCGTTGGGCGTTGTTCCACAACTTGTGCTGAAAGGCATCGAAGCCATTTTCACCTTAACGAAGGATTTTCTGATTATGTAAATTTATAAATAAGCCTTTCCCTGCTTAAGAAGTGGGGGAAGGCTTTTTTGTTTGTATAGGAAATTTAAGCGCGTTTTCTGACCTTTCTTCACAGTACGGACGCGCGGGACGGTCATCTGAGAAGTCGATTTCTGACCTCTCAGACACTATTGACGAGCATCAGCTCACCGAACTCTCGCTGAAAGCGCGGTTTTCGCGCTTATTGTTCGTTATGGTTTTATCGCTTTTACATCAAATTATTCCAAGGACTTCACGACTTGTCATTTCGATGTACAATGTATAGGAGAATGTTTGACCGCCATCCCATACATAATTGCAAAAATATTTTTGCTCAAGTTCTGAACTTTTTGCGACGAAAAACCGTTATAGGTATCGAGAAGACGGGTAATGTGGTATAGATAGAGAAGGAAAAAGATCATACAAGAAAAAGGACCTGTGATTACATGAAATGTACTCGACACCTTTGGCTCATCGTACTGATGATGCTTGTTGTGGAACTTACAGTGATGATGACTAAAGTAGAAGCAGCCTATCCGGTGTCGACGGATCCTATGAGGGTGAAACAAACCTATCTGGATATGATCCACATTGATCAAGCATGGGCTGCAGCAGGAGATTCCCGGACCCCCATTGTAGTAGCGGTTGTCGATACGGGCGTTGATCTTGTACATCCTGATTTAGTAGGTAATTTGGTAGATGGTGTGAACCTGCTTCAACCATCGAAAAAGCCTCAAGATGATAATGGACATGGAACGAATGTGGCAGGTATCATTGCGGCCACGTTCAATAACGATAAAGGGATTGCAGGCATAGCTCCTAATGCCAAGATTATGCCAATTAAAGCGTTGGAGGCCGACGGTACAGGTGGTGAAGCGAAGCTTGGCGAAGGCATTAAGTACGCAGTGGATCACGGCGCGAAGATCGTAGTGCTTTCCCTAGGGCTGAACAAATATTCCGATTATTTGGATGGCATTGTGAAGTATGCAGAGGATCGTAATGTACTGCTCGTTGCCGCTGTTGGCAATGAAAGCACAAGTGTGAAATACCCTGCGGCATATCCTACTGTTCTAGCTGTAGGGGGCGTTAACTCTGAAAAGCTTGCTGACCCTCGTTCGAACTTTGGGCCGGAGCTGGATCTTGTGGCGCCCTGGGATGTATACACAACAGCACTAGGTGGCGGCTATCAGTACCAAGATGGAAGCTCCATGTCTGCACCGCAGGTTGCTGCAGCTGCGGCTTTGGTATGGGGAAAATACCCGAGTATGAACGTGTATCAAGTTCGTGCGCAGCTCGAGCAGACGGCTGAAGACTTGGCGTCAGGGGGATGGGATTCCAAAACGGGCTATGGCTTGTTAAGAGCGGATATGGCACTGACGAAGCCCTACAGTGAGGATTACTTTGAACCTAACGAAAATATGAATCAGGCTGCTATATTGCCGGTTCATACGGCTGTTAAAGCTGTACTTAGCTCGGCCCAAGATCAAGATTGGTACGAAATTGATGCGGCTTATGATGGGTTTATTAAATTATGGCTGAATAGCCCAGATAGCTCGGGTGTCCGGGTGCGTTTTGATTCCGGAGAAACGTTTATCGCGAGTAGTACCACGGACGGAAGTCAGCCTTTCATGGTCCCTGTGACCAAAGGGCGTACGTATGTGCAGCTGCAGACGGTGGATCGTTCCCGCAAGACGGCGTTAAATTACTCGATGCGAACGGATTTTGCTATTTATAAGGATCCATTTGAGGATAATGATAAGCAGTATAAAGCATTCGTTTTACCTGATCGAAGTCAATCTATCCGAGGTACTTTTCATCAAAAAGGAGATCTGGATTGGTTTGCAATATCCCTAAAAGACTCAGGTACAATGCGAATTAGGCTATCCGTAGATACAGGACGCATTGATCCGATGATCCTTTTTCAGAAGGAAGGGGAGAAGTCAATTACGATCGACCAAGCCGGGGATGGAGGCATTGAGGTCAGCTCCCAAATGGATTTGCTCCCAGGTCAGTATTACATTCGTGTCAGCAATATGAAGGATTACTCAGAACCGATTACGGGTGAGTATACGTTAGAAATTGAATACACGCCAAAGCTGATCGATCCGAATGAGCCGAATGATAAATCGTATCAAGCTACTTTTGCTGCGATGAATTCCGTGTATGAGGGTGTATTTAACAAAAATGAGGATGTTGATTGGTTCGAATTCCGTATGAGCAAGGATGGTCTAGCCCAAGTGCGTTTAACGAACATACCGACATCACGCATTTTATATGCAACGTTATATGATAGTTCTTTGAAGGAACAAGGCTTTTATCGAAATGATTATGGTAATGATCAGTTTTTTATTGAGAAAACCCTGCCTGCAGGCACCTATTATATCAAGCTCCAAGCCAACCAATGGTTTATGAGTCAAATGTACCGATTAAAAGTAGGCAGTTACGCGCTAGTGAGCGGTTTTGTCGATATTGATGGACACTGGGCACAAAATGCCATTAGCCAGCTTACGGAGCAAGGTGTGATTAGCGGTTACGGAAACTACCGTTTTGCTCCAAATCAGCCCATTACACGTGCGGAGGCAGCAACGGTATTGACGCGAGCTTTGAAGCTGTCTAAGCGTCAGGAACTGCGTTTCAGCGATATGGATGCTTCGCATTGGGCTTACGATTACGTAGCTAAAGCGGTTCAAGCGAATATTGTGGACGGTTACCCGGATGGAACATTCGGGCCTGACCGTACACTTACACGTATGGAGATGACACAGATGCTTGCCCGCAGCATGAATATGACGGGGAAACGCCGGGGCAACTCCCCTTTTAGCGATGTGAATGATACGTATTGGGGTGTCGGGATCCTGAAACAAATGTCGGCGGATGGTTGGATTAGCGGCTATTCGGACGGCACCTTCCGGCCTGATGAGCAAGCAACACGAGCTGAATTCGTAACACTGCTGGCTAAAGTAATCAATCGGTAAAACCGAAGAGGAGTGACTTATGGCAGATACAGACAAATGGAGTGAAGCGGCGAAATATGCTTCGATGATGAATATGGTGGATATTGCTGTCTACATCATGTGTATTGGCTTATCGTGGTGGGCGCTGCAAGCGTTCCGCTTCGATGTCCTGCTTAAAAGGCCTAAAGCTGCTCAAGCGATTATGCTGCAAATTTTGCTTTCTATTGCTCTCGGACACTTGGTCGCAAGTTTTTTTATTCAGTATTTAGGCCTTTCTATGGGCTTCGGTAAGATGTTTTAATCACATTTTTCGAATAATGCACAAGTTTGTTGTCAACAATGGATAATAGAACGGAATGAAAAACGAAACCTTATCCGAACTCTATGTAGGGTTGTTGGAATGCCAAAAGAACACAGTTGTAACTGTATGGGTTGAAATGATAAACTTAGGAAATGTGCAAAACCTTGTAATTTAAAATAAGTGCGCGGAGGGACCATGATGAGCAAAATTATCGTCCGCGGTGGCCGAAAGTTAGCTGGCAATGTGAAAATCAACGGAGCAAAGAATGCGGTTCTACCGATTATTGCAGCTTCCATTCTGGGTTCGGAAGGTGAAAGCGTCATCCATGATGCGCCTCCCCTTGACGATGTACTAGTCATTAATAAAGTATTGCAAAGCTTAGGTATTGAAGTGGAATATGACCGTCAGGTTATTCGTGTTCGTGCTCATAACATTAACACATGTGAAGCATCTTATGATCTAGTCCGTAAAATGAGAGCCTCTTTCCTCGTGATGGGTCCTTTGTTAGCAAGGCTTGGTCAAGCGAGAATTTCGCTTCCAGGTGGCTGTGCGATTGGCACAAGGCCAATTGATCAACATCTCAAAGGCTTTGAAGCGATGGGTGCCGATATTGAACTGGGTCAAGGGTATATCGAAGCTAAAGTGAAGGGGCGCCTGAAGGGTGCCAAAATTTATCTCGATGTAGCCAGTGTAGGCGCAACCGAGAACATCATGATGGCTGCAACGCTCGCTGAGGGCACAACCATCATTGAGAATGCTGCTAAAGAGCCGGAAATTGTCGATTTGGCGAATTACCTGAATGCCATGGGCGCGACAATTCGCGGGGCAGGAACAGGTGTTATTCGCATAGAAGGCGTAGAGAAACTTCGTGGGGTTGTACATACGGTTATTCCGGATCGCGTAGAAGCGGGTACATATATGATTGCCGCAGCTATTACTGGTAGTGAACTGTATATGGAGGGCGCTATTGGTGACCATCTCCGACCTGTTATTTCTAAAATGCAAGAAATGGGCGTTATCATCGAAGAAGATGAGAACGGTATTCGTGTCTGCGCTTCGGGGCCGCTTCGTGCGGTTGATGTGAAGACGCTGCCGTATCCGGGCTTCCCAACCGATATGCAGTCGCAAATGATGGCGCTGCTGATGGTGGCGGACGGCACGAGCCTCGTGACCGAGACCGTGTTCGAGAATCGGTTCATGCATGTCGAGGAGTTCTCGAACATGAACGCTCATATCAAAGTCGATGGCCGTACAGCTATCGTGAGCGGCAATGCCAAGCTGCAGGGTGCGAAGGTATGCGCAACAGACCTGCGGGCAGGGGCGGCTCTTATTCTAGCGGCGCTAGCTGCAGAAGGCGAAACCGAGATCACAGGAGTTCACCATATTGATCGCGGTTATGTCGATATTACTGACGTACTGCGTGAGTTAGGTGCCGATATTCATAGATCGGTGCCGAAAGAAGTAGAGCAAGAGGTTGCAGAGTTGGGTTTTTTCAACATCCAGCCGACGCTTGCTTAGGATTGTGTTTTGAAGAACCATTGGGGGATTACTCCGATGGTTCTTTTTGCTTTTAGAGCAGGTGTTTTTTTTGCCTACTTAGCGGATGCCCAGCAACACGCTATGCTGTGTATGCCTGCAACTGGTAGGCAAAACTCCAAATTACGATTCAAGAGTCTTAAAGCAGCTTCATGAAGGTAGATGGGATGTAGTGGTTACCAATGATGCACTTTCTACAACAATTCACATGCCAAAAGGTTATTTTGCAAGTTAAAGTTGCAGTTTGGAGTCAATTTCATAATTCAAACCCCTTGCTACATAAGGACTTATAGCGCATTCAAAAACAGTCACCTACCCAAGGCATCCATTAGGTGCCAAGATATCATGTTATTCTCCGTTTAAGCATTACAAAAAT
>NZ_LMRY01000031.1:0-22577 GCF_001427935.1 Paenibacillus sp. Soil724D2 | reverse complement strand
TCCGATTGCTTTTCTACCGAATCTACACTTCACTTGAAGGTTAAGAGTCTCTAGGGACTCCTATTTTTACAAAATACGSTGRAAATGAAGAAATAGCAGTCTCTAAAGGCTCTTATCCAACTGCATTTCTTCCGAAACCATACTTGGAAAAATCGGACTTTTATTATGAAATTGACTCGTTTGTACAACAAATCGCACCTATTTGTTGCGAAATGGCCTGTGTAGCGCCCAAATGTTGTACATTATGCAACAACGATGGGGGTGAGGCGGGATCTAGGCAGTAATTGTTGCACGTTCTACAACATCATTCAACGGCGAATAGGGATTTATTCATCCAGAAACCTCAACCCAGCGTAGTTGACGATTTAACCTTATTTAAAGAGACCTCAATCTAGAGCAAGATTGGATGAATCAATCGACTTTCTCGATTATGCAACATCAAAGGTAGAGAGGCGGGATCTAGGCGGCAAGTGTTGCACTTTTATACGAAAATAAATCAATTATTTTCATTCTTGGTGGTGGCGTCGTAGACGTCATGCTTGTTTCTACAATGGATTTATTCACCCGGCAATCTCAATAGAGCATATTGGCTAATGGATTTCGATTTAATACCTTGACTGCATACCAGCATTCTATAAGTATTAGCAACAGTTAAAGCTCCCCGTAAGCTCTAGCATCCGCAATCTCATGCATTTTACAAGATAGTCCATTGTTCTATTCTAGCAATCCCTCTCATAAGCTAAGTCATATCAACTACGTGCTAGTAAACGCGCTTATGGAGGCTGCTTAGATGATGTTCAAGAAGAAACGCGTGCTGGGCAAAGGGGTCATCCTTTGGATGGCTGTTTGCTTATCTTCCATGCTCTGTGTGACTATTATCGTTCCAGGATTGCTAGTTAAGAAGATTCCGGATGGCGGGGGGCAACCTCCCATCCAAATTGCGAATGACGGACTGCTCAAGGAAACAATCACCGAACAAGGCCTAATGATTCCCGTGTATCTGACCAAGAAAGCGACGATTGAGACGGTACCGCTGGAACAGTATGTGAAAGGTGTGCTAGCCGCCGAAATGCCGGTCGAATTCGAACTGGAGGCGCTCAAAGCGCAGGCTATGGCAGCTAGAACTTATGTCGTGCGTAGAGTGATAGAGAAGGATTACAGCAATATGCCGGTTAACGATGCACTTGTGACAGACACAACTGCGCATCAAGCTTATATCACGGATCAAGAGCTAAGAGACAGATGGGACAAGCGTTACGAGACGAATATGGCCAAAATCGATAGAGCGGTGAATGAAACCAAAGATCTAATCCTCACTTATGAGCATAAACCAATCAATGCCACCTTTTTCTCAACAAGTAATGGATACACCGAAAACTCGGAAGATTACTGGCCGTTCAAGAGTCCCTATCTGCGCAGTGTGCCAAGCCCCTGGGATATAAAGTTGTCTTCTCGCTATCAGGAAACCATTGATCTCAGTTACAAGAGTATGCTTCAGAAGCTAGGCGTTACGAGTATTGCAACAACAGGTACAAGCGCCAAAAATATGAAAGTACTAGCGTGGTCGACCGGCCACCGTATTAAAACCATAACGATTGGTGGTAAAATATTCTCAGGTCGCGAAGTACGAGAGAAGCTAGGACTAGCATCCTCTCAATTTACGTGGAAATGGTCAGGCTCCAAAATCACGTTTACTACCTACGGATATGGCCACGGTGTTGGCCTAAGTCAATGGGGCGCCAATGGTATGGCGATGGAAGGTAAAACCGCGGAGCAAATCGTAACCTACTATTACACAGGCATCTCTATCGAAAAAGCGACACCTTTTATCCAAAAATCGTAATCCGTTAACGTTTCTATAAAAATATCTTTCTTCAAGTATAAAACCTTTAAATGTGTCAAGAATGGTTGATGAGGTGATAACCATGAATGATCAAAACAAAGGTTTTCAAAAAGAAGAAGCTCCTAAAACTGCACAAGGAGCGCAAAGTACGACATCCACATGGAAGAGGTTGCTTGCTAAGAAGTGGGTATTCCCAGCAACGTATATGGCAGCAGCAGCAATTATCTTAACCTTAATGTGGGTGTACCAGGACGCCGGGACGAAGACAGTCAGCCAAGAAGATCTGGGCATTAAGGTTAGCAGCAGTGACAAAGCGACAGACAATACTAAAGCACCGGACGGGGCAGTCGCGGTCAACGCACAAACCGAAACGATTCAATGGCCTGTTAAAGACAGAACGCTGGTCGAAGTCTCCATCCCATTCTATGACACGAATGCAACGAATGAAATGAAGCAGGCGGCAATGATTCAATATAACGATCAATTGACGCCGCATACCGCTATCGACTTGAAAGCCAAGGATGGCGCAGCCTTCGAAGTATTAGCTGCTCTGAGTGGCAAGGTGACTGCGGTAGAACAGAATCCGGTTGTTGGCAATCTTGTTGAAATTACACACAGCAATGGCTTGATCAGTGTTTACCAAAGCTTGTCCGAGGTGAAAGTAGCCAAAGGCGCTGAAGTGAAAAAAGGCGATATCATCGCGAAAGCAGGACGCAACGAGTTCGAGAAAGAGGACGGCGTGCATCTGCACTTTGAAGTCCGCCAAGTTAGTGATAATGCAGCGGTTAATCCAGAAACGCTTTTAAACGCTAAGCAGTAATCAATTTCCACGTATAGGCTACCGCCTACATAAAATAAGGGCAGCGGGTACATCCTGCTGCTTTTTTGCATGGATATGAAGGAGTAGTTTTTTTATACTTCGCTTCACTTTTACTAAAAATGCTTGTCCGAAGGACGCCAGAATCGATTATTCTTGATTATTTTGAAAATAAATATGGGAAATGGGCTTGTCAGGCTTGGCTACGTAGAATATCTAGTCATGCCCCTCATATACTTTACCAAACTATCTCGAGTAGGGAGGCGAGGGGAGTGCACGATTACATCAAAGAGCGAACCATTAAGATTGGTACCTGTATCGTCGAGACCAAGAATACGGTTCGCACCATTGCTAAGGAATTCGGCGTTTCCAAAAGCACGGTGCACAAGGATTTGACGGAAAGACTACCGGAAATCAACCCGGACCTGGCCAATCAGGTGAAGCACATTCTGGAGTATCACAAATCCATCAGGCACCTTAGGGGAGGAGAAGCGACGAAAATTAAGTACCGAAAAACCCGAAATCCGAAGCTTTCCGAGAACCTGGTCACGGTCAAGTCCTAAAAGTACCTTTCATCCCGATAGGTTTCCTTCATACTTCCCGTGTCGAAATTTCACGCAAAAAGAGGAATTAATGCATTTATATCGAATTTAGCTTATAATTAGAACTATATACAAGAGCGCCGATTCTTCACGGGATGGACGGTAGGTTTAGGGAGGATTAACTAGAAATGTTAAGCAAGGATATTGGAATAGATCTCGGCACGGCGAATGTGCTTATTCATGTAAAAGGACGCGGTGTTGTGCTCGATGAGCCTTCCGTAGTAGCGATTGAAAGCGATACGAAACGCGTGCTGGCTGTAGGAGAAGAAGCTTTCCGCATGGTGGGTAGAACTCCAGGCAACATTATCGCGATTCGTCCATTGAAAGATGGCGTTATTGCGGACTTTGATATTACGGAAATGATGTTGAAGCATTTTATCGCGAAAGTAGGGGGCAAGAATTGGTATTCTCATCCGAGAATACTGATCTGCGCCCCTACCAACATCACCTCGGTTGAGCAGAAGGCGATCCGCGAAGCAGCTGAGCGCAGCGGTGCCCGAGAGGTATTCATGGAAGAAGAACCGAAGGCAGCCGCAATTGGTGCCGGTATGGACATCTTCCAGCCTAGCGGCAATATGGTTGTAGATATCGGCGGAGGGACGACGGATGTGGCCGTGTTATCCATGGGTGACATCGTCACCTCCTCCTCCATTAAGATTGCAGGCGATAAATTCGATATTGCGATCACGAAATATATCAAAAATAAGTACAAGCTGCTGATTGGTGAACGGACGAGCGAAGATATTAAGCTGAAAATCGGAACGGTATATCCACACGGTAGAGATCAAGAGATGGATATTCGCGGTAGAGATATGGTATCCGGTTTACCACTTACGATCACGATTCACTCCAGTGAAGTTCAGGAAGCGCTGTGGGATCCAGTTTCCTCCATCGTGACTGCGGCGAAGAGTGTATTGGAGCGAACACCTCCAGAGCTATCGGCAGATATTATTGACCGTGGTGTTATTTTGACAGGTGGCGGAGCTTTGCTGCATGGGCTCGATCAACTGCTAGCGGACGAATTGAAAGTACCTGTATTAATTGCGGAAGATCCAATGTCCTGTGTCGTTAAAGGAACAGGCATTATGCTCGATAACCTAGATAAGGTTACCAAACGTAAATTTTAATTAGCCATACTACCTAAGAGGTGAAGAGATGTTAAGAGGACTATATACCGCGGCGGCAGGCATGATCTCCGAACAGCGCAGACACGACACCATTACGAATAATATTGCCAACATAAATTCCCCAGGCTTTAAACAAGGCAATGCTTTGTCTCGATCGTTCCCGGAGATGCTGATATCGACGATTCGCGGTGGACAAGGTGCCTCGACAGCTCCCCTTGGGAAGATGAGTCTGGGTGTATTCTCCGAGGAGAGTATCTCCATTCATGCACAGGGTGATTTGCAGGAAACGCAAAACCCTTTTGATTTTGCCCTTGTTTCGAACATACAAGTGCAGGATGAAAACACAGGTGAATTTCTCAACTTTGACGCTTCGGGTAAGTTCGTGAATGCGGATGGGGAACGCACTTTTCAGCCGCAGGCACTGTTTACAGTCCTGGATGCGGAAGGTGAGCAGCGATATTCCTTGAATGGAAAGTTTACGGTCGATACAGCAGGTCAGCTAGTCAACGCTAATGGTAACTTAGTGTTAGGCCGAGATGGACAACCTCTGCTGCTGATTGATGGAGCGGGTCAGCCGATTCGCACCTTCAAGGTCACGGACAAGGGCGAGTTCCTTGATGGTGATGGACGTCCGCTTTTGGGGCCGACTGGACAACCTGTAGGCTTGATGCTCTCACGTGCTCAGGATCCGAATCTTTTGCTGCGTAAAGGTAACGGGCTGTTACAGATTAACCCGGGCGATGAAGCGACAGTTACACAGGTTGCTCCAGGAGACCAGGTTGTGGTTCGTCAAGGCTTCATTGAGCGCTCCAATGTCGACTCCGCGCAATCCATGGTCGATATGATGTCAGCACTTCGAGCTTATGAAGCGAACCAAAAGGTTATTCAATCTTATGATAAAAGTATGGAGAAAGCTGCGAACGAAGTAGGACGCGTCTAATCTAGCTTGCGAAGGGGCAAACCATGAACAATTCCATGATTAATTCATCGGTATCCATGCATAGCTTACAGCAAAAGCTGGATATTCTCTCTAATAACATAGCGAATGTGAATACGAACGGTTTTAAGAAGAAGGAAGCCTCCTTCGAGGACGTTCTGACGAACGTCCAATCGCAACCCGAAGGATTCCGTCAGCAAGGACGGTTTTCACCACTTGGTTTCAACCAAGGGTGGGGCTCGAAGCTGGTGCAAATCCAGACAAATTTGAGTCAAGGACCTATTCAGCCCACGGGTGAAGTGACGGATTTTGCCATTCAAGGGGACGGGCTTTTTGAAGTACAAACAGGCGAGATAGATGCTAATGGTGAGAAAAAAACAGCTTGGACTCGTAATGGTGCTTTCAGTTTGAGTCCGGATGCAACTGGCGGAACCGTGCTTACGACCAAAGAAGGTCACTTCATCACTGGTGTGGATGGCAATCCGATTCGTGTGCCGGCTGGCTTTCGACTTGTCGTTGAACCGAACGGTACGATCAAAGGATACAATGAGCAGGATCCAAGTGCAGCACCCATTAATTTGGGACAGATCAAGCTAGTTCGCGTTGTACGTCCACAGCTGCTCCAAGACGTTGGAGATAACCTTTATGCGATACCTAATGGCATAACGGCTGCTGAGAAGGCGAATATCTTACAAGATGTGAACCCCTTGGTAGATAACCCGGCTAACCGTGTCAGCCTTATGCAGGGCTTTCTGGAGCAATCCAACGTGACGCTCTCGGATGAAATGACAGATCTGGTTATCGTGCAAAGAGCGCTTCAACTCAATTCCCGAGCTATTACATCTTCGGATCAGATGATGAATATCGCTAATAATTTGCGCGCCTGATCTTAGAAAGGGAGGGATAGGGCTCGATGTCAGACAAGCCTGCTCCACCAAAGAAGAAACCAAGGCCGAAATGGCTCCATATGACATGGCTTATTTTCAAAATCATTCGTATTCCTGTGCTATGCGTGCTGGCTGTTTTTATCGGCCTATGGGTTGGTTACACCAAGCTTGGTCATCAGCCAGCGGGAGAAATCTTTCATATGAGCACTTGGCGGCATTTATACGATCTGGTATTTGCGAATTAACTCTAACTCCCGTATGGGAGTTTTATTTTTGTCTAAGCAGCGGTATAATGAATGAAGGTTAAATGTACCAGAAATCGGATACTACGCGCAGGAGGGGTACTTTGAATATACCGAACATGCTCACCATCAGCAGGTTTGTTCTAATCCCTGTGTACCTCGTGATTTTTTTTAATGGCCATATCCAAGTTTCTTTTTTTATTTTACTGGCAGCCGGACTTACGGATATCCTAGATGGTTATATCGCAAGAACTCGCGGGCTTATCACACCTGTTGGTGTCATGCTGGACCCACTCGCTGATAAGAGCATGATGATTGCGGTGATCTTATCCCTGCTCATCTCGGGATTGATTCCTTGGCAGGCAGCTGCGGCGATGTTCATTCGTGATTTAGGTATGATTATGGGTTCTGCTTTCTTTCATTTCAGGGGCAAGTTAACAGTTCCAGCCAATGTGATGGGAAAGTTAACGACGGTTCTGTACTATTTTGCTATCCTCTTCATCGTTTTTCATTTAAACTTCGCCATTACCTATTTATGGTTTGTTATTGGGGTCTCATTCTTAACTTCCTTCATTTATATTATTCAGTTCCTTGTATTAAATCGAGGAGCCAAATTGAAATAATGTATACTACGAAAAAAGAGCCTATGTATAAGACTGTAACACAGCCCTGTACATAAGCTCCCCTATATGAACCTTCACTTCTGCAGTTAATGAAGGGACATCCCTATTGTAAGTGATTACCTTGTATTTTATACAAGCATTTTGAAAGGAGTTTTTAAACCGCTATGCTAGATATTAACCAGATTCAAGAGATCATTCCTCATCGCCCTCCCTTCCTGCTTGTTGACCGTATTTTGGAGGTCGAAGAAGGTGTTAGAGCTGTAGGTATAAAGAATGTTACGATCAATGAACCGTTCTTTGCAGGACACTTTCCTGGCTATCCGGTTATGCCCGGTGTGCTGATTGTGGAAGCTTTGGCACAAGTAGGTGCTGTGGCTGTTCTGTCGATGCCTGAATACAAAGGTAAAATTGGTTTATTTGCAGGCGCAGATGGCATTCGTTGGCGCCAACAGGTCGTACCTGGCGATACACTAATTTTAGAAATGACGATTACACGTGTAAAAGGAACTATTGTCAAAGGCCAAGCTGTGGCTAAGGTAGGCGACAAGGTGGTAGTCGAAGGCGAGCTTATGTTCGCCCTTGCTAATAAATAACCCATAGATAAAAAGGAGATGAACCTGACTACTATGACGCGTGTACAAACAGAGTATCAATTATGGTTAGAGGATCCAGCAGTGGATGCCGAAACGAAGAAAGAACTGCGTGCTATTCGGGAAGATGAAAGAGAAATTGAGGATCGCTTTTATAAAGATCTTGAATTTGGCACAGGAGGACTTCGCGGCGTGATTGGCGCTGGAACGAATCGAATCAACGTGTATACCGTTGGACGCGCAAGCCAAGGCCTGGCACAATATGTGAATGGGACAGGCGCTACAAGTCCCTCCATTGTTCTAGCTTATGATTCACGTCATATGTCGCCCGAGTTCGCTTTAGAATCTGCTCTTGTATTCGCAGGGAATGGAATTAAGGCTTATCTCTTTAAAACGCTGCACGCGACACCACAGCTTTCCTTTGCTGTAAGATACTTAGGTGCGTCCGCAGGGGTTGTCGTTACAGCAAGTCACAACCCACCAGAATATAATGGATATAAAGTATATGGAGCAGACGGGGGACAACTCGTTCCTGAGTTTGCGGAGCAAGTCATTGCGCAAGTACAAAGCATTGATTCCTTCGATAAGGTCAAGAAAATAACCCAGCAAGAAGCGGAAGCGCAAGGGCTGCTTTCCTGGTTAGGGGAAGAGGTCGATCAAGCGTACATCCAGGCCGTAACGGCGATTAGCCAGAATCCAGATGTGATTAAGCAGATCGAAGGCGATTTCCGCATTATCTTCACTCCTTTGCATGGAGCGGGTAATGTGCCGGTACGCGAAGTGCTGAAAGCAGTTGGCTTCGGACAAGTCCGTGTTGTAGCTGAGCAAGAGCTGCCGGATGCACAGTTCTCGACGGTTAAGTCTCCGAATCCGGAGGAGCGGGAAGCTTTTACACTCGCCATTGCACAAGCGAAAGATTGGGATGCCGATATCATCATCGGAACCGACCCTGATGCTGATCGCATGGGTGCTGTTGTGAAGGATCCGAACGGCGAGTATGTCGTTTTGTCAGGTAATCAGTCTGGTGCTATCATTGTCAATTATTTATTATCAAGCTTGAAAGAGCGTGGAATACTGCCTGCGAACGGCGTCGTCGTCAAAACGATCGTTACAAGTGAAATGGGCGCAGTCATCGCCAATCATTATGGGATTCCTACATTAAATACGTTAACCGGCTTTAAATATATCGGGGAGAAAATGTCCCAGTTTGAACAAAATAGCGAATATACGTTCTTGTTCGGATACGAAGAAAGCTACGGCTACTTGGCTGGGGATTATGCCCGAGATAAGGATGCAGTTATTGCAGCGATGCTAATTGCTGAAGCGGCAGCCTATTATAAGAAGCAAGGCAAGACTTTATATGAAGTCCTTCAGGAACTGTACGAATCCTTTGGCTACTTTTTGGAAAAGCTTGAATCAAGGACGCTGAAAGGGAAAGACGGCGTGGAACAAATCGGGCGCATCATGGAAGCTTGGAGAACGAATCCGCCGACGGAGATCAGTGGCACTCGTGTAAGCCAAGTGGAAGATTACGCAGAGGGCATAAATGGCCTTCCTCGTGAAAATGTGCTGAAATTTAAGTTAGAGGATGGTTCATGGTTCTGCTTGCGTCCTTCTGGAACGGAACCGAAAATTAAGTTTTATTTTGCGGTACAAGGATCTACAGGTCCAGCGGCCGAACAGCAGCTAGATGGCATCATTCAATATGTGCTTAACCGTGTAGACGGATAATGAGATAGGAAAACTGAACCTCTTCAGAACCTAAGTCAGGGATAGGTCGTCTAATGAATAGATGGAAATTAAATCCGCATTCATTTGGCCTATTACCCGAGGTAGGACCTGAAGGGGTTTTCGAATGTAAGTACATGCTTTACGAAGAAAGCTTTCTATTGGAAAGCTCTAAGGAGTGGACAACTTGGCACAATGGTATCAAACATGGAATAAACCTTTCAAAAATATCCTATGGTGGCTCGTCATTATTGGATTGGTAGTCTCCCTGCCGCTAGCCTACACGCGTCACCAAACGGAAACTTCGGTCAATCAAGTCGAGTTTGTTTTCGATTATCGTGATTTGCTGGATATTTCGGATCTTCAGACGAATCCGAAGGCTTTTGTCGCTGAGCAGCTGAAGAATATGAAAGCAGCGGGCATTGGCTCAATGGCCGTGTACGAGAGTACACTAGCGGAGCTTGAAGAAAGCCGACGCATCGAGGTATTTAGCTCTCGAGACGCTGCCGCACTTACCCAAACCTTGGGTGATCCTAATGAAAATTTTACCTACGTGCTGTTCGCAGATAATGACACACAGCAGAAGCTGGAGCCTTTAATTCAGAAAACGTTCGCGGATCTGAAGGTTGGCACGAAGCCGTGGAGTTTCAAAAATAGAAACGGACTCATCATCCAAATGAGCATGGACGATGCATCGATCAAGGGTATGGACCCAGACCCGATGACCTTACAAATGCTTAAAGATCAAGGGTTTCAAATCGTGGTTCGTCTATCGAATCGTAGACCCTTTGTAACCAATGAAATGGATCGCTTGCTGAAACAGCTCCATGATATCGGTGTGAAGCGCATCATTGTCGATGGCAATGAAGTTCCGGGTTACACAGAAGAAAATACAGAAATTAACCTGAATAAAATGGCAGATCTTCTTAATAAAAACGGCATTGGCCTAGCTGCTATTGAGTTATTAAAAGAGCCGCAAAAAGGGTTTAGTACGTTATCGAAGCAAACGAATTATAACGTCGTTCGCTTGCATTCGTTCACAGAGAAAGACGGAGAAAAGTTAACAGAGCCGCTCAAAAAATCGGAACTGCAGGATCGTATTCAAGGTGTTGCAGATCGTTTAGTCCTTGCTGTGAAAGACCGCAATATCCGCATGGTTTTCTTGAATGCAAGGCCAGTAAAAAGCTTGGATAAAGGGAAGTTAGTTGATCCGTTAGCTGCTTACTATGAAAGTTTGCAAGGAAAAGACGGCGCTATTCCTCGCATCCAAGAAGTCGGGTTTACGCTTGGATCAGCAGAGCCATTTAATGTAAAAACGACAGGATGGCAGAAAATCGCCCGCATCTTCATGCTGCTTGGCGGCATTAGTTTAATCGTGCTGATGGTATCCTTCTTCATACCGGAAGCCGTGCTGCTTCTCTTCGTCTTAGGTATGCTTGGGCTTATTGCATTACATACCCTTTCGGCTAATCTATACGCGCAAGGCCTTGCCTTAAGTGCAGCCATTAGTGCACCGAGCATAGCGATCATGCTAGCCATTCGTTCCGTTCGTTCAGGAGCTGCAGCGAAATGGAAATCAGGTCTTGCTTACGCCTTATGGACACTAATCAAAACATCTGCGATTTCACTGATTGGTGTCGTTTACGAAGTGGCACTTCTCAATCACGTTACGTATTTACTCGTGCTGCAGCAGTTCCGCGGCGTTGGCGTACTGCATTTGCTCCCTATTGCTATCGCAGGCGTGTATTTACTATTTTTTAGCGAAAATAACACGTACAGAGATAAGATTTCGAATATTCGAGGTATCCTTGCTTCCTTTATTAGTGTGCTATGGATTGTAGTCGCTGGTATAGCTCTAGCAGCCGTTTATTATTACCTATCACGTACAGGAAATGAAGGACAGGCTTCTACCTTGGAGAAATTATTCCGCTCCTTCTTGGAAAATACACTGGGCGTTCGCCCGCGAACCAAAGAATTTTTGTTCGCACATCCATTATTTCTGCTAGGCGCATATTTGTCAGTTCGTTATAGACATGCTGTCTATTTGATTTTCATTGGAGTAATTGGGCAGCTTTCAATTGTAGATACATTCGCGCATTTGCATACGCCGCTTCATATATCCCTGATCCGTATAACCTACGGTCTTGTGTTTGGCGCTTTGATTGGCCTCATTCTGATTGCAGCTTGGGAAATAATCACAAGGAGTTGGAAACGATGGGTGCCACAGTCAAAATAGCGCTATCCGGCTACTATGGCTTCGATAATAGCGGCGACGAAGCTGTGCTGCAATCGATATTGTTTGCTTTGCAGGAGCAAGGTCGAGAGCAAGGCGTACAAATAGAGCCTATCGTCCTATCTGCTAATCCCGAGAAAACGTCAGCGATGTACGGGGTGAAGGCCTATCATCGAATGAAGCCTGGTCCGCTGATTCGTGCTTTACGTGAAGCCGATGGTTTGATTAGCGGCGGTGGCAGTTTATTGCAGGATGCTACAAGCTCGAAAACAATCCCGTATTATTTGGCCGTTTTGAAAATTGCGCAGTGGCTGGGCAAGCCTACGTTTATTTACTCGCAAGGCATCGGGCCGGTTAGCCGCCCTATGTTTTATGGCTGGATCCGCAGCGTGTTCCAGCGCTGCGCGTATGTGTCAGTCCGCGACACGGAGTCCGCGGAGCTGCTGGGGAAGATGCGGCTCCAGCGGGAGCACATCGCGGTAGTGCCTGACCCGGTCATGGGACTGCCGCTGCGCGGGACCGGTTTTAGTGGCGGCGCGTCGGACATCGCGCCGGATGGTTTAGTGCGGACGGTCGGCGTGTCCGTCCGCTTCTGGAATGAGGACCGCTCGGAGCTGGAAGCTCTTTCGCGGTCCCTGCAAGTGCTGCTCGCAGCCGATGCTAACGTGCGGCTGCGGTTCTTGCCCTTCCACCTCCCTTCGGACGAGGTGGCGTCGCAGTTCGTGATCGACCGGCTCGGCGATCACGGGTCCCGGGTTGAGATGGTGCGAGGCATCGCCCATCCGCAGGATATGCTCGCGCAGGTCGCGGAATGCGACCTGCTGATCGGGATGAGGCTGCATTCTTTGATTTATGCAGCCTCGCAGTTCGTGCCTATGGTAGGCATCTCGTACGATCCGAAGATCGACCAGTTCCTCCATAGGCTTGGCATGAAAGCCGCCGCATCGACAGCTCACTTCGATGCGGATGCCTTTGCGGCCGAGGCGCAGCGCCTGCTGGCCGGCCGAGAGGCTTGGGCGGCGTCCAGCCGCGCCGCCATCGAAGAGCTCAAAGCGCAGGCTCAGCTTCCTGCGCAGCGCATTATTTCATTTTATAAACAAAGACTAACAAATAAGAAATAATGAAAAAAAGCAACCAAAATCCGATTACCAACGTCATTTAAAGGAAGAGATATCTATGAGTTCAACATCAACAACGATACAATCTAAGGTAACATCTGCGAATACCATACCCAAAGTTCGCATCTACGGAGTACCCATCTCCAAAATGAGTATGGACCAAACCGTAGCTTACCTTACGAACGTTATTGAACAAAGACAACCCCATCAGGTCATTACAGCCAATCCCATTATGGTCATGGCCGCACAAGATGATCCTGCTTATTTGAGGATGATGCAGCGTGCTGAACTCATCGTTCCTGATGGTACAGGTGTCGTCTGGGCAGCAAAATATGTAGGTGAGCCTGTTGTAGAGCGGGTTCCCGGCTATGATTTGATTCATGAGCTGATGAAAGTTGGAGAGTCGAAAAGCTGGAAAGTATACTTACTTGGCGCTTCCAACGAGGTTATCCAGGTTGCAGCTGAGAAGCTTCGTACGGCGTATCCGGGGATAAAGCTGGTTGGCGTACGAGATGGATATTTTAAAGACGAGCAGGATGCTGAAGTGATTCAAGATATCGTGGATGCAGCTCCGGATATTCTTCTCGTAGGAAGATCTGCTGCTAATCAAGAGCCTTGGATTGGGAAATACAAACAACAAATCGGTGTCCCTGTCATGATGGGTGTTGGGGGAAGTTTTGATGTTCTTTCGGGCAAGCTAAAACGAGCACCCGTTTTATTTCAAAAACTACGTCTTGAGTGGTTTTACCGCCTGATGCAGGAGCCTTGGCGTTACAAACGAATGCTTTTACTCCCTCAATTCGCATTGAAAGTGATGCGGGACAAAGAGAAAGTCACCAAACCATGAGAATATTTATGAAAATTGGCTGAAAACGGTCATTTCAGATGAATTTAGCAGTGGTATTTGTGAGCAAATGGGAGTATAATTCATTTCGGCGGATTACCTGCCACCCAAGACAAGAGGAGCTGTGAAGAAGACATGTATGGATTATATGCGATTGGGTTTATCGCTGCTTGCTTAATGGCGCTGCTGCTGACACCCCTAGTCAAAAAATTTGCCTTCTGGGTTGGAGCCGTTGATGCCCCTAACCATCGTAAGGTACATACCCGAATAATGCCGCGTCTCGGAGGATTAGCGATATTCCTTGCATTCGTCGGAGCTTATTTCGTCGTCTCTCCAGCACTTGATGCCGTTAACTCCAATGCCGCATTTGGGTTGCTAATCGGGGGCTTTGTGATTGTCGTCACAGGTGCCTTGGATGATCGTTTTCAACTATCTCCCAAATGGAAGCTGCTCGGGCAATTGATTGCCGCTTGCATCGTTGTTTCCTTTGGTCTTAAAATCGACCTCGTTAACATTCCTTTCGGAACCACCAACCTGCCAATTGGCTGGTTAAGTATTCCGATTACGATATTATGGATCGTCGGTGTTTCCAATGCGATTAACTTGATTGACGGCCTAGATGGCTTGTCAGCAGGCGTGTCGGGTATTGCTACCACTACGATTTTAATTCTTGCTCTGATGATGGGTAATGTTACCGTTATTCTACTTTGTGTCATTTTACTAGGCAGTATCATAGGATTCATGTTCTATAACTTCCATCCGGCCAAAATCTTCATGGGCGACTCCGGCGCCTTGTTCCTAGGCTTTGCCCTAGCAACACTATCGATTCTTGGCTTTAAACAAGCAGCCGTTGTTTCACTTTTAATTCCTATTATGATTCTAGGCGTGCCCTTATCCGATACCTTCTTTGCGATCATGCGTCGCTACGTCAATAAATTACCGATCTCTGCACCGGACAAAAGCCATCTGCACCACTGTTTGCTGCAGCTCGGATTCAGTCATCGTACAAGCGTACTGATCATCTACGGAATTGCCTCCATCTTCGGCGGCAGCGCGGTGATCTGCTCAGTCTTTATCTCCCAAGATTCCACTTGGGGTCTTATCATGATCATCGTGGCTCTCTTCCTAGTTATGCTAGTCGGAGCAGAAGCTATTGGTATCATCAGTAAAAGCCGTAAACCGGTGCTGAACTTCCTTCAGAGGCTTGTAGGTAAGCAAGTTCAGAGCGACCGTATGGGCAAATAAGCTATAAAATCGGAATCCAACCTTCGGGTTGGATTTTTTTTGCATTTTATGAATTTTCTTCTTTCTCTAAACATTTCAATTGTTTCAACCGATAAGTAGAGTACAAGAACTTTTGGCTATTTGCCGCGTCTAATCATGAGGAATGATAGAAGAATATGGGAGGGATTGTCGAAATCTAGTAAGTAAAATGAAGTTAATACTTATACTATGGCGAAAACAACAACATTTAGATTACATAAGGAGGAACTAGTTTTGAAAACGAAGCTTAGGAGAAAGAAATGGCTTAGCATAAGCCTTATGGTCGCTATGTTGCTAGCCTTATTGCCGCCACTTAGTGCCAGCGCGGCAGCAATAATCAGTATCTCGAATCTTTATTCACCAAATCCAAACAATCCATTAACACCGTATGATGATTCTTTAGTAAATAAATTTACGGTCAATCCAATTGAAGTAGATGCTTTAATTAATGGGATTGCAGATGATCAAATTACGAATATGTATTACGAGATATTTAATGCCAATACCAATCAAACCACTACCGTGAAAACAAACAAAGCAGTTAAGAGTGCGTCCAACAGCAGCGAGGTAGCATTCCAAAATGTTCAGCTCTCGCCAGGTAAGAATATTATTACTGTAAAGTTCGGTACTACAGGCAATATTGCATCCCAGCCTGCGTATGCTTACTATACGCCGGTGACTAATATATCTAACCTTCAATTCAACGGTGTAGATTTCTTGGATGGAGGTATTTATCCAAAGGGGCCTCCATATACAGGGATTTCTATTACGGGTACATCAACGAATGCAAACGCCATTGAGGCTAATTATGGTGGAACCGTCTATCAGCCTGCTGCTTTCCAAAACGGCAATTTTACTTATGTGACTAACACAGGCCGAGCAACAGACATTGCGTTCAACCCTGGCGACAACAAAATTATATTCGCAGCTAATAACTTAACTAACTATTATACTTCGAATAGATCTTTTATTTATGATAATGGTAAAGCATTTGCTTATAATGCTTTAATTGATCTTAACGGCACAGCTCCATCCAAAAAGCTGGTGGATAACCCAATCATTAAAGATGCAGCAACACCAATTCAAGACGTTGCATTGAAGGCTAACATCAAGAATCCTTTAACCAGCACTAATGCTACCGTCACAAGGTTTGTTTATGTAGATGTATACACGACCGGTATGGCTAGCACAAAGTTGCATTTTGATTTTACGAATACGTTGAACACACCTCTCTATACACCTCCTACAGCTCCTTCTCAATTGAATACAGGAGGTGTACCATCTGCCAGTTTAACGAAAAACGCAACTCTTACTACATCAGATTATATGGTGTACGATTTTAATGGGCAGTTGCCTGTGAATACAAGCAGTACCATACAGCAAGTAAACTTTGAATTTACAGATAGTAATGGGCTTAAAACGACTTCACAGTATACGTACTCGTACGTCAATCCTAATCAGCCTTATGTAGACCATGTTAACGTAAAGAGGTCTTCTGCTTCAGGTGGGACTTCGTACGAAGCAGCTGTTAGCCCATCTAGTACAACACAAATATCGGAGTTTCCTGCAAAATTAGAGGTTTACACGAGCAATAATACGACTGGGGTTCAAATTAATTTAAATGGAGCACCTTATCCAGTAAGTCCAATTCCAGGTTTTACAACAAGTACGGCTGCTGTTGATGCTAACGGAAATGCTATATATGATGTCAATGGTGTTCAAATGAAGGATTACTCTATTAATTTACAAGGTATTCCGGATGGACCAGTTGTTTTCCAGGTTATTCCTTATATTAGTGGAGTTCCATCCGCTGCTGGAACCAAACAATATAGTTTGAATATTTCTGGCGCGCCATATGTCATTATTAATAATCTATTTACAGGAATGGTCGTCGATAGCGCAAGCAAACTTACATGCGGTGCTATTACTGGTCCATGCATCACAGGACGCCTAGTAAACGTACCAACTGCGGATTACGGAACGGAAATTTACACAGTGAATGGCACAGTTGTTAAACCAATAGCTGCTAATACACCTACAGCTGGAAATAACGGCTCATTTACCTTGACGAGTACGGAACTAAACCCTATTTTCAAAGGGGATGGCAAGTATACGTTCAAAGTTCAGCTGAAAATTAACGGACAACTGATTACAACATCTAGCGTTGATATCTTTGTACTATCTAGTAACGTACCAGTAATCAACTATTTGAAACCAGTTGAAGCTGATCCTCTGAATCCGCAATTCACTGCGACTTCGCAGCCAGATACTTATGCCACAAGGGCAACAACGGTTCAATTTCAAGGGGAAATTGTAAACTCTGCAGTTGGTGTAACGCCAGGTACAGCACTTTACTTACGCAAAGCGCCTGCGGCTTACTCGAATACAACCATACCTGTTGGTGGTCAAATCGTCTTAAATCCAACATTGACAAATGTACCTTTGCAGGATTTTAACACACCCGCAAGTACGCCAACCGTTCCAAATCCTTCAGCAATTTCATTGTCTGAATATGGTACTTATGTATTTGAATTAGTAGCGGCGAACGCTTCTTCAGGTTCAACTGCTAACAAACTAGTCACGATCATACGCGAACCTGTGCCATACGCTTTTATTAGCCCGCGACCAAACCAAATTATTAAGAATAATAAAGATGTTGACCAAGCTAACATTAATCAGAACTTCTATATGATTCAACTTCAAGCTGATAATGCGGATTCCATCACTTTCGGTAAAGATGAGGCAATCTACGACAAAATTAATAAAAAGTACATGTATGAAGTGAAGAATCTTAAAGCTGGAGCTAACACAATTAAATTTACTGTGAGTCGCGGTACAGCGAAAATCAATGCAAGCATTATTTTGTTTAATACCAGCACAGATATTGAAGGCGAGCAATACAAGACGCCACTTGCTTCTAGCAATACGAAAGTATTCAATGGTCAAATTCAACTGAATTTTCCTAAAGACACCAAATTAATGCGTAATGATAGAACAAGTACAACGCAATATATAACTACAGACCGTCAAGTATTATTTGGAATTGCGAATAATGATGATGGCAGAATTGATAAACCCAATGAATCACTACTAGGGGTTAATTATTTAACGACGCCATCCCATTTCAGAACAGCAAGCAAGAAATATTGGATTGACGCCGGAATCATTCCTCCAACATCCAATACGACAACTCCTGGGCTACAAGAGGCATACTTGGGCAGCGGAATTCTGCCTAATACAACAGATCCTAATCAGACAGCTTTCTATGTACGTAATTATAATGACATCGTGGTACCAACCAAAAGAGGTACACTAACGCTCAGCTATGACGCAAATATCAGAAGTGATGCTGGAAAGTATGTTTCTGTATTTCAATTTGGATATTTCGATAATCCAACTGGTCAGGGTCCTGCATTACCAAGCTGGAAAAATATTGGCGGAGTAGTTGATGCCAAGAACAATACGATTACCGTTCCAATTGATTCTTTTGGATATTTCCAGGTCATGTATATGGACGACAGCTTCAATGATGTCACGAACCACCCGTGGGCGAGAGATGATTTGGATACCTTGTATTCAAAAGGAATTATGTCTCCTAAGACGCCTTATCAATTTATGCCAAACGATGCCATTAGTCGTGGTGAGTTTGTCACAATGTTGGTCAAAATTTTCGACATACCACTTTTGAACCAAGATACACAACAAAGTGCTTATAATAACACTTCTGCTACTTTCTTGGACGTTCAAAGAGGTTATACAGATCCAACGGGTCTTACTAATTTCTTATCTATTGAAGCGGCAGCTAGAGCGGGCATCATTCGTGGTAATGCCAATGGAACGTTCTTACCTAGAAGCCCAATTACGCGACAAGATGCAGCGGTAATCATTGCAAGGGCAGCGGAGCTTAAATTAACTTCTGATCAACAAAAATCATTAACTGCACTTCAAAAGATTTTCACAGATGCAAATGCTGTTGATGTTTACGCTGTTCCATCTGTAGAGGCTGTAAATAAGGCTGGTTTAATTGAAGGTATAGATAATGTACTTCTACAAGGACAGAAGAAACTAACACAACGTTTCGACCCAACGGAAAACTTTACTCGTGCTGAGGCATCAGAGGTTGCCATTCGTGTAATGAAGCAACAAAAGAAACTTCCTAAATAAAAGGAAGCAAAAATAAAGACTGTGTCCGATTTTTCGGATGCAGTCTTTTATTTTTATTATGGAGTTGGAAATTAAGAAAAAACTGTTCAGGTCATTTTAAGCTAATTTTTAGCTAGTGTTCAGCTTCTCTACTTATTTACTTCACAATTAAAATGTAAGTTTATCAAGTAGGCAAAATGTTTGCAAGAGGTGATAGGTTCTTTACTAGTAGATCGATTAAATTGGAAAATACTTATCAATGAAATTATGCATACAGTCACGTATACTAACTCATGTAGCCAAGGTGATAGACGCGAAGCTACATAGAGTCATGTCATGATTCAAACTATCGCCCCGTTGGTTATAAGTTTTTATAACAAAAAAACTTTCATAATATTAGGAGGAAACAAACTTTTATGAAGAAAACACTATCCGTAGTTCTTACATCCGCTATGGCTCTTTCCATGTTCTCGTCCGTCGCATTTGGTAAAACATCTGCTGACTTCACAGACTTGAAAGACCTGGATGCTGCAACAAAAGTGAAATTCGATGCGATGATCACTGCTGGTATTTTTGACGGCGTGACAGAAACAACTTTCGGTCTGAAAGACGAAATGAACCGTGCACAATTTGCGAAAGTAGCAGCATTGATCATGGGTCTGGAAGTAAACAAAGACTTGAAAACATCGACATTCACTGACGTTAGTGTAACCGATGCAGCGAATGGTTATGCACTTCCTTACATCGAAGCTTTGAAAACAGCTGGTGTAACTGACGGTTATGCTGAAGGACAATACAACCCGGCTGGTAAAGTAACAAAAGAACAACTGGCAACTTTCTTGGTTCGTGTTCTTGGTCAAGACGAATCAGCTAAAGGCAAAACAGGTACAGATACAACAGTATCCGGTTGGGCACAAGGTTATGTAGCTCTTGCACTTGAATTGAAACTTCTTTCCAACGGTACAGATGGTACATTCGGTGGTATGGCTAACGCAACTCGCGATCTGCTGTTGACTGGTGCATACGAAGCGAAACAACAATACGTACCAGCTGGTAAAGTATCTGTAACTGGCGCGAAAGCAACTGGCGTGCAACAAGTAACGGTAAGCTTCAACAAACCAGTTGACACTGAAAAAGCTACTTTTGAACTGAAAAAAGGAACATCTTCAGTAACTTTGACGGATGCTAAAGGAACTTGGTCTGCAGATAAGAAAACAGCAACCCTTACTCTGAAAGACACTAAAGTTTCAGAAGGCAAGTACACTGCAACTGTGTCTGGTCTTGATGCAGTAGCTGTTGAAAAAGCATCCGCTGAGTTCGAAGCTACTGACGAGAAAGTAAACAAAATTGAGTTTGTTAACGCAAGCGACACGGTTGCTTACGGTAAAAAAGTAGGCATCAAGCTTAAAGCAAGCAACCAATACGGTGAAAATGCTTCGTTCTCAGCTGGTAACTATACAGTATTTACTGGTAACGTAACAAACTCTTTGAAAAAGAATGATGATGGTACGCTCGTTCTTACTTTGAACGTTAATGATAGCTCTAACGGACTTATTCAAGGAAATAGCGTAGTTCCAGTTAATATCTTCAACAATGATTCCCGCGTTTCTGCTGACAAAACATTTAAAGTTGGTGTTGCACCATACGCAACTAAGCTTGAGCTTGGTGAAGTTATTTACTCCAACTCCAACAAAGTGATCTCCTCTGTTGGTGAAACTGCAACAATTAATCTGTACCAATATGATCAATATGGTAACATCATTGCAGAAGARGATACTGGTTCTGTATCGAACATTCCGAACGTAATCGTTACTCCGTATGAAAAAGCTTTRGTGGCTACAGAAAAGAAATTYGATAAAGTAGTATTTGGTCTTACTGAAAAATCCAGCACTAGCGGCGACTTCAACGTTACTGTATATGCTGGAGCGTCTTCAGCAACAACGAAAGTTGCAGTGAAGTCTTCCGAATTTGCTAAGAAAATCGAGTTTGGTGACTTCAGYGGTACGCTTGCTGCAGGTGACGGYGAGAAGTTCCTTCCAATTAATGTTTACGACGAAGAAGGTAACAAGTTGACTGCTGACGAAATTATTGACAATGCAAGCATTATCAATGTTACTGGCAGCACAGGTAATGCAACGCTTCAAACAAGTGGTGAACACAAAGGTGAAATCAGAATTGCTAACATTGATGCAGGCCTTGCAAATGGCTATATCAACGTAAGTGCTTCGATCGTAGCTNGGGACTTAGCTATGCACAGATTGGTTGGGTGCAGTTCGCCATTAAGCACAGGTAATGCAACGCTTCAAACAAGTGGTGAACACAAAGGTGAAATCAGAATTGCTAACATTGATGCAGGCCTTGCAAATGGCTATATCAACGTAAGTGCTTCGATCGTAGCTTCTGGCGTGAATAGCTACGTTAACAAAAACTTCAAAGTGAATGAAGCTCGTAAAGCAGAAACAATTACTTTGGATACTGCTTCTAATGAAAAAGCAATTGCAGGCGCTTCTACAGATCAAATCTGGGTTATTAAAGACCAGTATGGTGAAAAAGTGGATAAAGTGACTGGTGGCTACAGTGTTACTGTTGCAGCAAATGCAGCAAGTGGAACTGCCGGTGTATCTGTAGTTAACAAGGATGCTTCTAGCCTTAAAACAAGCTACAATAATACTGAATTTGAAACTTTCAACAAAGGTTTCACATTTAAGACGGCCGCTGATACTTCTACTACTGGTTCTGTGAAACTTACTGCAACGTTGCTTCTTAACGGCAAGGAAATTGATTCCGAGTCCAGAGAGTTTGCAGTTGTAAAAGCTGATGAGAAATTGACTTATACTGTTGCAGTTGTAAAGGATCTCTTCGCAGCAATTGACAGCTCCGTAACTCCTGCTGGTGATAAACTTGCTGGGAATCCTTATAACAGCGGCATGGGACGCGAAGTTAAAGTAGAAGCAAAAGATGCTGGTGGCAAGACTGTTGCTGTACCTGGTAACTTTGTAACTGGTATCTCGTCTTCCGACACTAGCATTGTAGCTGCTGCGTACAACAGCACTGATGGAAAAGCTAAAGTTGTAGGTAACAAAGCAGGTACTGCAAGCGTAGTTGTTACTTACAAAACAGCTTCTGGTGAAGTTAAAGATCAAACTCTGAACATAAATGTTAAGAGCGATGCTGTAACTGTAGCTTCTCTGAGTGGTAAAGCTTCGAACAGCATCCAGGCTGACGCATTTGCTACAATGGATCTGAAAGCTACAGATAACTAYGGTATCGAATATACAAAAGATAACATTATTAAGTATGATGCCTTCTTGGGTATTCGCTTCTCCGTGAGCAGCATTCAGCTTAAAGATAGCGCAGGTACTGACAATGCAGTAACTGTTTCAAGCAATGGAACTTTCGATGTTGGCGCTAACGTTAAGGAGTTTACGCTTAAAGCAATTTCTCCTAAYGGYAAAACCGTGAGCACAATTGTTACCAGACAATGACACAGTTCAGGAACTTTATCGATTGGCAGATTGCTATGTACAACCCTCGAAGAAAGAGGGGTGGGGCCTCGCTCTGGAAGATGAGCTAATGTCCG
>NZ_LMRY01000030.1:0-88879 GCF_001427935.1 Paenibacillus sp. Soil724D2 | reverse complement strand
AGTTAAAGAAAAATGAAGTAAAGCCGTTTAAACTCGCAATTTAATAAGTAATCTGTTGCTTTAGTCGACTAGTGTCCAGTATTAGGGGGTTAGACCGAATTTAGCCTCATTTCCTTTCATGGAGCTACTTTTGGGCAAAAGTGTTGTAGTTTATGCAACAATCGAGTGCTTTTCGCGGTTATTCTTGCTTTTTGTTGTACAAAATACAACAACTTGAACCAAGTATTACTGAAGAACCAAACCTATTTTGACCTAAACATTACTTGAACTGAACCAAACATTGCTTAAATTAGATTTAGCACCTTTTTTCAGGTTAATCAAAAATAAGTTAGCAATATGACTTGCTAAATATCAATCTAAAAGCACATCCCAAAAACAACATAAGCCGTTTACCCGGGATCATTAGGTCTTACCACCAATTTCAGTCCATTTTTTTAATTCACACTATAGCTTTTGGTTTAGTAATGGAATTACCGAGATTTTTTAGTATAATCGTAAATAGAGATGATAAGCTCTAACTACACTATTTCGGTTAAGGAGTCGTACAATGTCAAAAACACTAATTTTCGGACATAAAAATCCGGACACTGATTCAATCACATCAGCAATTGCTTATGCTGCACTAAAAACGAAATTAGGTCAAGAGGTTGAGGCTGTTCGTCTAGGCAGTGTGAATGGTGAAACGCAATATGCATTGGATACTTTTAAAGTTGCTGCGCCTCGTCAAGTTGAGACTGTTGCGAATGAAGCAGCTAATGTCATCTTGGTTGACCATGTTGAGCGTCAACAAAGTGCTACAGACATCGATCAAGTACGCGTTGTGGAAGTCATTGACCACCACCGTATTGCTAACTTCGAGACTAGCCACCCGCTTTACTACCGCGCAGAGCCGGTTGGTTGCACAGCAACCATCCTCAATAAATTGTACAAAGAAAACGGAGTTTCTATCGACAAAGACATCGCAGGTTTGATGCTTTCAGCTATCATTTCGGATTCCTTGTTGTTCAAATCCCCGACTTGCACGGAGCAAGATGTTGCCGCTGCTCGCGAACTTGCTGCTATTGCTGGTGTAGACGCTGAGACTTATGGTTTGGAAATGTTGAAAGCCGGAGCAGATCTAAGTGATAAAACAGTTGCACAATTGATTTCTTTGGACGCTAAAGAATTCCAAATGGGCAGCTACAAAGCAGAAATCGCACAAGTGAATGCAGTTGATGTAAATGATGTTCTTTCCCAGCAAGCTGAGATTGAATCCGCACTCAATGCCATCATCGCTGAGAAAAACCTGGACTTGTTCTTGTTTGTTGTTACAGACATTCTTAACAATGATTCCGTTGGTCTTGCTCTTGGACGCAAAGCAGATGCTGTGGAGAAAGCATACAATGTAACGCTTGTAGACAACAAAGCGCTGCTCAAAGGCGTTGTTTCACGTAAATCTCAAATCGTTCCTGTTCTTACGGATATCTTCAACAACCTGTAAGATTCAGCTTTATTACGAGGACACCGTTCTGAATGAACGGTGTCTTTTGGTTGTTTGCTCATCTTTTGGTATGATAGAAGGGAAAAGAAAGGAAGAGGTGAAGTTGAGATGGTTGATAACGTTCAGCAAAGCAATTATGAAAAGGCAACTTTTGCTGGTGGATGCTTCTGGTGTATGGTTACACCATTTGAGGAACTGCCAGGTATTATATCGGTAGTGTCAGGTTATATTGGCGGTCACACAAGCAATCCGACTTACAAGGAAGTATGCTCGGAGACAACAGGTCATGCAGAAGCCGTTCAAATTACATTTGACCCCGAACTATATCCATATGATAAATTACTTGATACATTTTGGCGTCAGATTGATCCCACTGATGCAGGAGGTCAGTTCCATGACCGCGGATCGTCTTATCGGACTGGCATTTTTGCCCATAGTGACGAGCAGAAAGAGAAAGCGGAAGCTTCCAAGCAAGCGCTTCAGGATAGCGGTCGATTCGACCGGCCTATCGTGACGGAGATTGTTCGGATTGATGCTGAAGCCTTTTACCCAGGGGAAGATTACCATCAGGACTATCATCACAAAAATCCGCAGCATTATAAGGCCTACCGCAAAGGATCAGGACGTGATTCCTATATTGAAAAGCATTGGAACACAGCCCAGGATAAAGCAGAACGTAAGCAAAAATTAACACCGATTCAATTTGAGGTAACGCAAAACAATGGGACTGAGCGGCCATTTGAGAATGAGTTCTGGGACTCTCATGAGAAAGGCCTGTATGTGGACATCGTTTCAGGCGAGCCGTTATTCAGCTCCTACGACAAATTTGATTCAGGTTGTGGTTGGCCTAGTTTCACGAAACCGGTATTCGAAGGCAGTGTGAAAGAGAAAGCAGATCATAGTCATCTCATGATACGTACAGAGGTGCGAAGTCATGAAGCGGATTCCCACTTAGGCCACGTGTTTAATGATGGCCCAGGGCCTAATGGTCTTAGATATTGCATTAATTCGGCTGCACTTCGTTTTATTCCGATATCCGACCTGGAGAAGGAAGGGTATGGTGCTTATCTTCGTTTTTTTGAAGAGAGATAAGACCTTTCAGGTGAGATATACAAAAAAGACGCTAATCAGGATCAAGATCCTGGCTAGCGTCTTTTTGAGCTACATGGATGTACGGTTTACTACATAGATAATCAGTGCAAGCACTCCAAGGGCAATAGCAAACACATAGAACAACGTAAGTCGAGACCAATTGCCTTTGGTTTTGTTATCATATTCGGGATTGCCTTCTTTATTTGCTCGGGAGTGACCAATGATCACTGTAAATAAGACTGCAGCTATCAAAATGACAGAGAAGATTAAATAATAAGCATTGCTTGACATTACAGCACCGCTTTCTGTTTTTTTTCAAGTTGTTGAGCCTATTATAAACTTAATTTTATTAAATGAAAAATGGACAGTCATTCTTTGTACCATGGGTTCAAATGGATAAGGACTTCATCTACATCTCCATGCTGTTCCATAATGGATTTCTTGATAGCGCGGGAGATATCATGACCTTGTTGGATCGTGAGCTCCCCTGGAATCGCAACTCTGGCATCAACTAAAATGTAATGACCGTGTTCCCTTGCACGAATACGATCAATTCGTTTTACCTGTGGAACCGCTTGGATTAACTGTGTATACTGGTGCAGCTTTTGGTGATCCACTGTTTTCTCCATCAAGACATCAAAGGCTTCCTTGCCCATTTCCACGGCTAATTTCAAAACCAATAATGAAACGATAATTCCCGCCGCTGCATCTCCGTAGGATAACCAGTGTATGTTATAAGTTTTACCAACAAAGGCCAATCCAATTCCAATAACTGCCGCCAGTGAGGCATAAACATCGGCAAGGTGATCCTTGGCTGTTGCAATTAGCCCCTTACTATTCGTTCTGCTGCCAATCCGCATCGTATATACATAGAGGACGTATTTCCAAACCATAGACACAGCTGCTGCAATAAAGGCAATTAAGCTAGGTGTTAGAGGATCGTGGAAAAATGCGGCTGTCGAATGATAAGCGATATAAATGGCAGCTAGCGCAAGGATAAAAGCTACAAATCCAGAACCCAACACCTCTGCTTTGCCATGGCCATAGGGATGGTCTTCATCGGCTGGAAGTTTGGAAATTTGCATTGCACTAAGTGCAGCGATCGTGGCGATAATATCACCTGCGTTATGAACCCCGTCAGCTAATAAAACCTCACTATGAAACAGCAAACCAATGACGATTTTCATGATGGTGAGAATGATATTGCTGATTAAGGATAGCCATATCGCCCAAACTGATGATTTGTTGTCGTTGTTCATCAATGATGACCTCCTACAGAAGTGTTTCCCCAAGGAAAAAAAATCCCTTGACCAAGGGTCAAGGGATTAGCTTCATTTTTATATGGGAATCTAGCAAATTATAATAGGACATGTTCAACACTTCACTTTACACAAATATCTTTGTATAATACCACACATAGCAGCAATTAACAAATCATGTTTCCATCGTCTACACGTAGGTAGAAACAAGATGGAAGGGGAGCAGAAAAAGTTCTATGTTAAAGCCTTGGTTGATTGAAATAGAACACCAATTGCTCCCGGAATTGGAGCTTTACAGTAAACAACCCTACGACCCAATTGTTGTACACTATATACCTAAGCCATGGAAACTTGTTGGTTCTGGTAATTATGCAGCTGTACTTGCGCATCCGGATTACCCTGAGATCGTTGTTAAAGTATATGCGCCAGGCAGACCGGGAATTGGAGAGGAAAAGGAAGTATATAAACGACTTGGGAAACATCCCGCATTTTCAGAATGCTTGCATGCAGGGGATCATTATTTGGTATTGCGACGTTTGACTGGAGTTACGTTATACAAATGCTTACATCGAGGGATTCCGATTCCACGCCAAGTCATTACAGACATAGATGAAGCACTCGCTTACGCAGTTAGCAGGGGCCTAAATCCTCATGACGTACATGGAAAAAATGTAATGATGAAAGATGGCAGAGGATTAGTGGTCGATGTGTCTGACTTTATGAAAATCGAATATTGTCCCATGTGGGATGATCTCAAAAATGCTTATGATCGTTTCTATTATCCGTGGGTCCGTAAAATGCCCTTTCCCGACTTTGCCTTGAATGTTGTTCGGAGAAGCTATCGTAAATGGAAGAAATACCGCAGAAAGAGCAAGTGAACCGAAATTTATATAAAAGGTAGGTTTGTTTATGAGAGTACATGAATTTGAGATCCATTCAGATTTACAACGAGCCGATTTATCGGCCATTTCTTCAAAGTCTTCTCATTTTATATCTGATATTACAATAGATTTTGAGTTTGACCATAAGCACCACACTGTGGATGTGAAAAGCCTACTGGGCATGCTTCTAGTCCCGATCAAAGCTGGAACAACGCTTCGTTTGCTCACAAAAGGCAAAGATGAGGAAGAGGCCATGCACTTTATGTTTGATTTATTTGCGCCATATCGAGGGGATTAATGACTAGGCACAATATTTGACCCTATTCTCACAAGATTGGATAGAGAATGTCCCTAAGAAAAGGGATAAAATAAAGCGTAACAAGGTAACTATACGCAATTTAGGGATGATATTGGAGGAATGTGCGAGATGGGTAAGTATCACATCGTGGTCGTTGGTTGCGGCAGCATGGCGAATGTATGGGTCGAGTATATGTTAAAACGTGAGGATAGCGACATAGTGGCGCTTGTTGATATTAAGACGGAATTCGCACAAGCCATGGCTGACCGTCATGGTCTTACCTGCGGCGTTTATACCAATCTGGAGCAAGCTATTCAGGAAAGCGGTGCTAATCTGGTGCTGGACATTACGATTCCGTCCAGCCATTTCCAGGTGTGCGGTACAGCACTCCGGCAGGGATGTGACGTCTTCGGTGAGAAGCCGATGGCCGCCACGATGGCGGAAGCGCGGGAGCTAGTGCAGCTGGCGGGGCGGACGGGAAGATCCTTCTCCGTCATGCAGAACCGTCGCTACGACGCGAACATCCGCGCACTGCGTGAAATTATTAACGCGGGCACGATCGGCCGCGTTGGTTATGTCGGCGCCGATTTCTTCTTGGGGCCGCATTTTGGGGGCTTTCGCGAGGCTATGGAAAGCCCGCTCATTCTTGACATGGCGATCCATACCTTCGATCAGGCTCGGTTTATTACTGGGGCAGACCCCGTTTCGGTGTACTGCCAGGAATTCAACCCTCCCGGCTCGTGGTACGCCGGGAATGCCTCTGCGATCTGCATCTATGAGATGTCAGACGGCACTGTGTTCTGTTACCGCGGCTCCTGGTGCGCGGAAGGGGCGCCGACCTCTTGGGAGGCGGCTTGGCGTGTGACCGGCGAGCAGGGCACCGCTCTGTGGGACGGAAGCGGCGCACCTTACGCCGAGATCGTCGCTGCCGGCGACCAAGCCGGCAAGTTCATCCGCGACTACACAAGAATGGACGCGGATGTGAACTGGCCCGGCCGCAGCGGCCACGCCGGCTGTCTGGACGAGATGTTCGCGGCGCTGGAAGAAGGCCGCCGCGCGGAGACAGACTGCCGCGACAACATCAAGAGCATGGCGATGGTGCTTGGCGCCCTCGACAGTGCAAAGCTTGGCCAGAAGGTTGATTTGAGGAACTACTGGAACTAGGACGCGGGGGTGCTGAACTGTAAGGTGACAGGGGTAACTTGTTGATTTGCTAATGTCTACGTTTCTCCTGGTTTCCGCAGCAGTTACTCCGGCTATTATAGGATATGCACTACTTCGCTCAACGCTTGGGACAAAGATGTACAGAATTAGCTGCTCCAAGTAATTAAGGCTGCTAAGCGAGTTCATATTGGATGATAAAAGCAAAGAAGAGGTTAAACAGAAAGCTCTGTTTAACCTCTTCTTGCTATTTCCCTTTAGTGAATATCTTTCTTTTTAAATCTTCCGCCTTTTACATCATGGATATTACCTATGGCGAGGAAAGCTTTGGGATCCAATTCGTCCAAGATGGACTTCAGCTTGGCTTCTTCGAGCCGGGTAATGACGCTGAAGATCACTTTCTTGTCATCCCCTGTAAAGGCGCCTTCGCCTTTAAGGTAGGTTACGCCACGGCCTAGCCGGGAGGTTATGGTATCCCCAATTTTGTCGGATTCATCGCTGATAATCCAGACAGCTTTGGATTGATCCAAGCCCTCGATGGTGATATCAATCATTTTGAAGGCAATGTAATACGCGATGAGCGAGTACATCGCATGATCCCAACCGAAGACAAAGCCTGCGCTGGCGAGAATAAAGAAGTTGAAGAACATCACGATTTCACCAACGGAGAATGGCGACTTTTTACTAAATACAATAGCTACAATTTCAGTTCCATCGAGTGAACCGCCTGAGCGAATGACTAGTCCTACACCAATACCAAGTATGATTCCACCGAAAACTGCGGCTAACAAAGGATCAATGGTAATCGCTTGTACAGGATGCAGCAGGGAGGTTCCTATGGACATAAGGATAACGGAGAATAAGGTTGAAATGGCAAATGTTTTGCCGATTTGTTTGTATCCTAAAAGTAAGAAGGGTAAATTCAAAATAACGAGAAATACGCCTAATGGGATTTTCGTCAAATGAGAGACGATGATGGATATCCCTACAACGCCGCCATCAATAATATTGTTGGGGACTAAGAAAATTTCCAAACCAACAGAAAATAAGGCTGATCCGACGATCATGAAAAAAATTCTGCGAATAAATTTAAGGCGGGTTATTTTTTGATGTTGGGAGCGTGCTTGTTCAGCTCCAGCCGATAAGTTTGACATGAAGGGTTCCTCTTTTCCACATTTCATTCAGTTGGGTCTAATGAATAATGAAGGAATGAGGCCCGTGTAACCCGATATGAATTTGAGAAAAGCTAATAACATATCTCTCAACTGTTCCCATATTTTGGATAATAGAAAAATAATAAATACAACAAATACGGTCATTTCATATTGTTTGTCATAATCTTCGTGTCTCTGAATCTGGTCTTCGTGAGCTCGTATTGTTTCTCTGGATGGCGGATGTGCTTGAACAGTTAACACATGGGACGTATTGGATAGAACGATTATATCGGTATCGAAAGAATAGTGGTGTGAAATTGGCGGTGTCAAAGGAAATACGAACAACCCAAGAATGATCCAGACCAAAATCGTCCATTGCCATTTATGTTTAATATGATGCAGGAGCATTCCCTCCAATCATGATTTGCAACCAAATTTGCTTGAATTGTAGCACTTCAGTCCCACTGAGTCAAACCTGAAAGCGGTATCATTTTTATTTTCAATTCATGAGCAGCGTGATAAGATTGGAGTATATTTGTGAATTTTGATTTGTAAGCGCGCTCATTATTTATCCCTTCTCAAAACTCCTTCTAACGCTTGACCTTAACCTAAGGTTAAGGTTTATTCTTAGGAAAACTTGAAGGAGGAATGAGCATGTCGCGAGATCATAACATTTATAAAGATAACGCAGAAACATACGACCTATTAATTAGTAAGCAGCCCTATTTAGCACAGGTGATTCATGAGATAAGGCCTTATGAACATTTGGATGTGGTGGACTTAGGGGCAGGGACAGGAAGGCTTTCTATGTTTCTGGCTGCAGATGCGAATTCACTCTGGTGTCTGGATAGTTCCAAGGCCATGCTGAATATGTTAGAAAAAAAGTTAACTACCTCATCTTCTAAGACTAACTGGCGAACGATTGTTTCCGACCATAGAGCGCTGCCAATTGAGGACGCTAGCAAAGATCTCGTCGTAGCTGGGTGGAGCTTATGTTATCTAGCTAGCTCGAATAATGTGGATTGGGAGAATAATCTGAAACAAATGATGTCTGAAATTAGACGCATTCTTAGACCAGATGGTACCGTAATTATTCTCGAGACTTTGGGAACGGGGTTTGCAAAACCGACGAGATATGATTTTTTGGCACCCTATTATCAGATGTTAGAGACTGAATATGGGTTTGAACACACCTCGCTAGCCACCGATTATAAGTTCAAAGATGTGAATGAGGCTGTTCAGTTAACCTCGTATTTCTTTGGAGAGGATTTTGGGAATCAAGTAAGGGCAAATAAATGGCATGTGGTACCTGAGTATGCAGGCATATGGTATAAGCACTTCAATTCTTAGTACCAAAAAATATCGTAACAACTTATAATGGACAATTTTCCATGGATATAGTCCAATAGACCTATAGTCTTTGTGAATCGCTTGGTTTAGAAAAAATGATCCAGCATCCTTGGGGGGAGTTTGCATGTTGAGGATCTTATTACAGAAAAACAGTTGGTTGAGGTATGTGATAGCAGGCATCGTTTCGTTCTGCTTATACATCGGTTTATCTCACATCATCACCGTTGAAGGAGCTGACAATAATCCGCGATTCATGATGCTTCGGTTAGAGGACATAGGTCCTGGCGGCTATTATAGTACACCTGAAGGGCTCGGAAAGTTGAGAGCCGTCTTTGACTATTTGCATCAGCAGCATGTTCACTACAGTATGGCGGTCATCCCGCGTTGGATCAATATAAGTCAAGACGGTACACGTTATGATCGTGCAATCGATCAATTGGATAATGATTATGTTCAAGCTTTTGATCGAGTTCTACGTGAAGCTGCGGAGCATGGCGGATCCATTGGTATGCATGGTTATACCCATCAGGTAGGGGATGTTTATCGTGAGGATGGACAGCAAGCCTCGGGTATAGGCAACGAATTTAATGTCAATGATTTGTCTGAAACTGCGACTACTGCTTTTGCCGAACAGCGTGTGCAAGAAGGTTACCGCCGTTTTCGCCTTGCTAATTTATCGCCTCATTTCTGGGAAGCGCCGCATTACCATACAACCCCAGATCAGGATAAAGTATTTCGTTCTTATTTCGGTCTCTTTTATCAACCAGATGTTACGATCGATTCCAACCCGCCTGCAGCTCAATATAAGAATGCTCTAAATAAAGGCTTCGGAAATACGTCGTTTGGCAATGTATTCGTACCGACAACTCTTTCGTATATACCTAGCGGCAAAGATGAGAAGTTTATTCTTAATCAAATGAGGAAAACAGATCGAATTAACTCTTTTTTCTATCATCCTTTTTTGGAGTTTAGCCATCTGGTGCCGGTTGTGGATGAGTGGGGCGAACAGCTACTTAAGGACGGTATACCGCAATATCAATACGCTGGTGAAAATAAAAGTGTGTTACAAAGGCTTATCACACAAATTCATTTGAAGGGTTATCCGTTCTATTCCATTCATGATTATGTACCCTTTGCACCATCTGTGAGTCTGAAGGTTGGAAGCGCGAAATCTACGCTCGTACAAATTGGTAATGTAACAAGCAGGAATCAAGCTGACATTGTGACATGGGATAAGAAGACCTCCAATCTGTCGGTCATTCAAGCTCAGTACAAAGGATTACGCAATGAAGACCAACCTGCACCACAGGTTTGGGCATCCTTGCCATATGCAGATGGCTCATCATTTACACTTAATGGGATGAAAGATGGCCATAAAAAAGGTCTTTGGGTCGTTCGACCTTCGGGCAAGCTTGAGAGCTACTCTTCAGATGGGGCTACGTTCGCACGGGAACAAATTTGGACGATTCCGGCCAAACGTTGGTACGATTTGTATGAATTGCGTCAGCCTAATGGGGACTGTATCCTTGCCGGTCAATCGCAAGATCGAAGTCAACTTCTAGGTATTTACATGCATGGTGGGAAAGTTAAAGAAATTAAGCCCTACACGTTCAGGTCCAATTCTTCAAAGGATCTACTTGTGAGAAATTTGCGGAATGAAGACAGCCAACGCTTGTTTTTGTTTAAAGAGAATACCTCCCAAGGCGTGGAATTCGAATTGGATACAGCGAACATGCAATGGAAGCTGAATAAGGTTTCACTGAACATTCCTGATGAGCTTGGCGGCGTCCGGTTCGGTGATTTTAACGGGGATGGCAAGGAAGATATTTTACGCTCTGATCCCAAAAATTTAACGAACCGAGTATATCTACAGACAACGGAGAATGAATACAAGCTGCTCTCGGTTTATGGACCATGGGGGCGAACGAATGGACGCTTAACAATTGCTGATTTCGATGGAAACGGGAAAGTGGATATCGCGATGTTACCAAACGAGGATGGTCAATTGGATGTTGCTTTGTCCTATCAGAGTCTAAATGTTAATGAATAGGAAGCATTGTGGGGGCCATTTGGCGCCCTTTTTTTGCTGTAGCAAGACAATTTACAATACAATATACAATTTGATAAAATTAGTTAGAGTTTAATAGCATTTTAAGGAAACATGATAAGGATATGCGAATCAAGGGGGATCATTTTGAGAACACCTATTTTATATGGCTCTGTGCACGTATTGTTTTATCGAAATGAAGAGGTTTTATTATTAAAGAGACAAAATACCGGGTTTCAAGACGGCAATTGGAGCGTTGTTGCAGGCAGGATGGATGGCGGTGAAGAGGTCATCGCAGCTGCAATAAGAGAAGCGGAAGAAGAAGCAGGAGTCGTCATCAAGCCTACAGATATTGAAATTATCGGTGTCATGCATCGTAAAAATACGACATCGGAGTGGGTGGACTTCTTTCTAAACGTACATAGCTGGCAGGGTGAGATAACGAATAAAGAGCCAGAGAAGTGCGAGCAATTGAAATGGTTTCATTTGAAGGAGCTGCCTGACAATATGGTTAACTATATTCGGCTTGCTTTAGAGAAGAAACAACAGGGACTCTGGTTTGAAAGTATAGGATGGTGAGAATATGACTAGTGCTAAGATCGAAATCAGAAATATCCGGGTAGAAGAAGCGAAGGACTATTGGGCGCTACGGCTTGAGGCTTTGCAAAAACATCCGAATGCATTCGGCGCTGCATATGAAGAATCGGTCTTGCTGCCAATGGAAGAAGTGGAGAAACGAATTGGTCAAGACATCAGCAATTATATATTGGGTGCTTTTACAACAGAAGGTCAGCTTATCGGTACAGTAGGATTTAAACGAGAGCAAAGTCTAAAGCTGAAGCATAAAGCCTTTATTTGGGGAGTATACGTTTCAGAGAACTACCGCGGGCAGGGGATTGCGAAACAGTTAATGGTAGAAGTGATCCGTAGAGGCAAACAATTAGAAGGTCTGAAGCAAGTGACCCTTTACGTGGTGACCACGAACGGAGCAGCTATTGAACTCTACCGCAAATTAGGTTTTGAGACGTATGGTGTTGAAAGAAATGCTTTGGAATTTGAGGGACAGGGCTATGATGAGGAAATGATGGTTCACACATATAAGGAGCAATAGTTTAAAACGGAGAGCTGCCATTGTGCGGCTCTTTTTTGCAACGATTTGGACCAGGTGAACGCTGACTGCATACAGTGTAAAAGATGATCCTATTAGACGAAGGTGATGACGTGCGCAGTGTGGTTGGAATTCTTCTAGATCGAAGAACTTATTTAGGCATTCACAGGCAGCAGACTGGGTATGAGCGAATCGATCTTTACAATAAAGCCGCTGAAAATCTCGGGATGACGCCTTTCTACATGTGCCTTCAGCATATTAGTGAGAAGTCTGCTCTAGGATTATGCTATGAAAATAAAAAGTATCGGCTTATTAGGCTGCCTATTCCAAAAGTGACGCATAACCGTGCGATGACGCTTACGCCGTATTTACAAAAACAATTAAAGCTTCTTTCCCAGTCAAGTATAGTATTCAATGGGCAAAATCGCCATGATAAACTTCGTATTCACAAGTTATTAACGACAAACAAATCAATTCGAGAGTATCTTCCTGAATCTATGGCCTACTCACGAGAACAACTGGTAGACGCTATGGAAAAATATCCATCTCTTTACGTTAAACCAACGAATAGCAGCATTGGTAAAGGGGTGATTAAAGTCACTCAGAAGGAAAACGAAGATTGGCAGCTTTGTTGGAGTAATAGCGAACCGAAAATGCTCAGTGAAAAGAAAGCCCAAGCTTTTATCCATGAAAAGGTTGGAACACAAAGCTATCTCATCCAACAAGCGATTTCTTTGGCAACATATCATGGGCGACCGTATGATCTAAGGATTTCTGCCCAACGCGGGGATAAAGGGATGTGGCAAATAACGGGTATTGCTGGCAAAGTTGCTGCATCAGGTAGACATGTTACGAATTTGGCTAAAGGCGGAGAAGCTAGGCGATGTGAAGAATTGTTTCGGGCTAGCGGCTTCGATCCTAACCGGATGAAGGCTGCTGTTGAGCAAGTTTCTTTGATGATAGCTGAAAACCTGAGTGAGCGAATCCCAACTATGGCAGATGTCGGATTGGATGTTGGTGTTGATTTTAATGGGCAAATTAAGCTTATCGAAGTGAATGGTAGAGATCAAAGGTATGAATTCAAGCAATTGAAAATGCATCAGACTTTTAATAATACGTATGAGACACCATTACGGTATGCTAAGTATCTATTAAACCGATGAAGTTTCAAAGAATCTAGCCCTATCTTCTGTGGGGCTATTACATAGGAATTAGAAGAAATGGGGATTAACACTACTATAATTGGCTTATTCAACTAGGACACAAACAACGTGATGCGAATAAACTTTAATATGGCGTTGTAAAGGTGGAATCCAAAGGTGAAAAGTCGTATATTAGTTATCAAAAAGAATTTATTGCCCTGGTACAATGAACTTGATGATCATATTGATATCGATCATTCAGACTTCCCAAGGCTTGTCCGTGAACAAATAGAAGCAATTGGCGAGTATACAATTGTCTTCATAACTCGATTTGAAACGAGATTGAAGCAAATTAGCAAGAGCAAGAATACTTAGCCAATTACCTCCGATGCTGATGTTGTAAGGTTAAGAAGTTTTTTGCTTTGCTTTATTAGTGTAATCTCGATACTCTTTATACCATTGATAGAGCCAAACTCCAAATGTGAAATAGACCCCGCTTGCCAAGTATCCGCCAATGACATCACTCGGGTAATGAACCCCAAGATAAATCCGACTCATACCAATAAGGATGATCATAACGACACAGAGAATGATGATGATACTTCTTCCTAGTCTCGTAGAGAGATGCCGCCAAAGTAGAAAGGCAAGAGACGAGTAAAGAGCGAAAGCTTCCATGGAATGTCCGCTTGGAAAGCTGTAGCCAGTTTCCTGTACAAGTCTATGCAGATCGGGTCTTTGACGAACAAAATATAATTTGAGGAGAAGATTAATAATGGCGGTACCAGCAACGATGGCGATAAAGAAAATGAGCTCATAACGATGATGTAAAACAAAATAAAGAAAAAGTATTGCAGAGAGCGCAATGACGACAACTATCGGGGTTGAACCAATGAAGGTGAATACTTTCATGAGTAGGGTAAGCCCAGGCGATTCCATTCCTTGAATGAAGGTAATCACATTGTGATCGAATTGCACGATTCGTTGGCCCTGAATGAGGGTAGCAACTAAGGAGAAGCAGATAAGAGAGAGGATACAAAGAATAAGAACATAAGTAATCTTAAGTTTTGGGATCATGGTAGTTCTCCGACTTCACAATATTTAGTGTTTACAAATATTTAGTATAGCATAAGGTTTATTTATGTATACGAGCCTGTGGCATTCATCGTTTTGAACATGCGAAGCGGTTATAGGTGATTTAGAGTTTTTAGAGTTTGAATCTCTCGATCTGGTCCCATTTATTCTCGAGTTCTAATATTCGCTTTTGCATGGGGCCGAAGAGATCGAAGTGAGGATAGGAAGGACTATGGTGAATATATTGCGGGTTGAGTCCATGTGATATACACCATTGGGATAACCGATCCAAATCCGAACAGCCCACCTTCGTGACGGTTCGAATGCCAACAAAGCGATTATCCAGCCAGTAATGAGTCAAAAAGGCAATCTCGCCGCGGCTTACGGCAGCCTTCCATTGGTGAAGTTCTTCTCTTTTTATGCCAAAGGCCATTTTGATTCCATCCTTTTTGCTTAGAATTCTTAAAAGTGTGTTATAATTATACAATATAAGACAAGATGAGGCAGGGAATGACCTGCTTCTTTTTATTTTTAAAAATGAATTTGGCTTTTGTATTGCTTCATACCCATAAAAACAAGTAAAATAGAAGAGAATCATTATTTGATCGATGTAGTGCCAACGATGCCAACTAGGGATTGGATCCTTTTCAATGAGGAAGAACCATACGGTCAGCATGTTTTTACCCACAAGAAAATAAACGGTTTAAAGGAAAAGGGGACATTTAAAAGTGAACGTTCATTTAAATTTTACGAACAAGGGAAAACTGGTTATTGAAAATTTTAACAATGAGGAATTAATTGAAATTTTCAGCCGATACATCAACACGTTAACGAAGAAATACGCGGTAGATGTTAAGGTTCTTGCAGAAGCTAATCAGAACATTGTCGAAGACGGTTCATTTAAAGTTATCCTTTCCAATGTACAGTGTGATGTTGAAACTTTTTTCAAAGAACTCGGAAGAGACATTAAAGTGCCTTTGAAAAAAAGATCAGATGGAAAATTGGAGAATGTATTTAAAATTCAGGTTATTGATTAAGTTACGGAGGCTTGTATGCTTAGTTTAGAAGAAAAATTAGCTATCGTGGAATCTTTTCCCGAGCTAGAGCGGAAAAATGTATCCCTTGGACGGATCAATTTCCATTATGAAGATAGTGCTTATGATAAGAAGACTGTAGTTTATCACCTGCACCCAAACGGAAACGGATTTGTATACGCTGAATATATCAAAGGATATGCTACGGACAGCAAGGGGTTTATCAATATCCGTGATTTCAGCGCGGAAGAGCTGCGAGACATTATTGAGAAGTCGATTCATTCTTTAACGGGTCAGACATCTAAGAAGCTTCCAAAGTTGGATACTGAACAACAAGAAGAGCATTGGATCGATGAAGACGGCCATCTCTTGGTCGTTACCTTCGTTGAAGATTTATGGTATATCTATGCTGGCAGCAATCTAGACTGCGCTTTTGAAACCTATGAAGAGGTCCAAGAGTATTTGGAAGAAGAAGGATTCACTAAAAAGTAAATCTTATTGGTACAAATTAAGAAAACCTCATCTACGGATGGGGTTTTCTTTCATAAGGAATGCTGTCAAATAAGAAGCTGCTGCTAAAATTGTACCAAAAACTAGGTAGATCATCGGATGACAGTAGAAAGGAAGTTCTTCACAAGCTAAAACATATCCGCTCTGTAGTAACAAGTTATGACCGGGTGATGGAAGAGTTTCCAAAATTCCGAGTAAATAAATGAAAACCACTTTTTCGATGAATAAAATGAATAGCAGGGAGAACGAGGCAAAGATTTTACCCATGTAAGACTGATTCCGAACCCAATACCCTATTGAAAAATAAGGGACTACGGAAAAGAGAAGGCCATAGTATAAGCCTGACTTCGTGATAGATCTGTCATAGGGAACACTTGAAAAAATAGGGTATGACAGGGCTGCTAACGCAAAAGTTAACCCGTACAAGCTAATGAACAAGACGGCTAATTTCAAGGAATGCGGGAGAATATTCTTGTAGGTTCTATCGGAAAGATTCATTTGATCAGCTCCAGCCAGGAACGTAATTGGAAGTATTAACCATATAACGATAACACGTAAGTGATATTGTGAGCAACTTGCCCTCACTAAAGGGCTATTTGTGCTATAATTGATGGAAAATTGATCTAGCAGCAATAGAATCTAGTGGGGGTATATTCGTGAAATTTAGACCTTGCATCGATTTACACAACGGTAAAGTGAAACAAATCGTAGGTGAGACATTAAGTACAGAGGGAAAGGAAATCATTGAAAATTTTGTTTCCTCTTTTGACTCAACCTATTATGCCGCGATGTTTAAAAGAGATCATCTACTTGGAGGTCATGTCATCATGCTCGGTGACGGAAATAAGGATGAAGCTGTAAGTGCGCTACGTGAGTATCCCGGCGGTTTGCAAATTGGCGGTGGTATTCAGGCGGAGAATGCCAGCTACTATCTTGAGCAAGGCGCCTCGCACGTAGTTGTGACCTCCTATATTTTCCGAGACGGGCAGCTGAATATGGACAATCTTAAACGAATCGAAGCTGAGGTTGGAAAACACAATTTGGTCATAGATCTAAGCTGTAAAGAGAAGGATGGCAAGTGGTTCGTTGCTACAAACCAATGGAAGCAATTGAGTAACTTTGAATTGAATAAAGAAAATATTCGGTTTCTTGAACAATATTGTGATGAGTTTCTGATTCACGCTGTTGATGTAGAGGGCAAACAAAGCGGGATTCAGCAAAGCCTGGTCAGTACGTTGGCAGATTGGGTTGTAATTCCTACTACCTACGCAGGAGGGGCAAGATCATTCGCGGATCTTGAGCTGTTCAAAGAGTTGTCCAGCGGAAAGCTTGATATTACCGTTGGTAGTGCCTTAGATATTTTCGGTGGCAAGCTCTCTTATGATGAAGTCGTGAAATATATGAACGAGTTAACTTAGTTGGAAGCAGCAGATACCTTATAATTAGGGTGTCTGCTGTTTTTAATTAGAAGATCGGCTCCAATTGTTGTTAGTAGGATTTAACGTTATTATTAAAGCTGTAAGTTAATGAATGGCGGACTTTTACGATTCGGTGAAATAGGGGATGTTTGAGGGATGACGCGATGGCAAAGATTTTACTACTTGGGTATGGTTTTAGCCCTGATATTAGCTGTAACAGGGGAATTAATTTGGCTGCCAGATCCCTTGCGATTAGGGACAAGGCTTTATTGGATCGATGCGATTGATCTACTGATCTATGTTCTTGCCTTCATTCCTATTATTTGGATGGCTGGCGCATTCTGGCATATGTTCTCGCAGGGAAATGCTTGGGTTCGCGTTCGAAGTATCGCGGTTATCGCAGCATCCCTGGCGAGTGTAATTATTCTGTTAACGATTCCGAAAAAGATTGAAATTTCGGTGAGTACTTTTCTTATAACTTGGTTATTAGTATTTATAGATTTATTTTTCCATGAACGGATGCGTCGTAAGATGCCTGTTCAGAGTATAACTTTGTTTGGTTCCACTTTGTTACTATTGCTTGTGATGTTCTGGCCGACGAATTCCATGGTCACTTACCCAGGATTGACCTTAAATATGAATCGTTACGCACAGGCAAATGAGGGAAATGTTCATGGAGAAATTTCGGGTGTGCTCGTGTTTGAGCGGCCAGCATTCCCGATCGATTGGCTATATGCGAAGCTATTTGCTAAGTATTCATTTGAACCGAAGAATCTAGGTATGTCTTTGGGAGAGTACAACCAAGAAGTACGTACGATGAAGGAGGATGCGAACGCCGCGGGCAGTGCAATTGCTTATCAAAAAGTAGGTAAGGGCAAAGGAATCACCTCGCACGGTGTTCGCATCACGGCTATTCTAAAAGATAGCCCTGTCTCTGGTATCTTGCAGCTGAGCGATGTAATCGAGGAAGTTAATGAATATAGCGTTACAACGGTTCAAGATCTGACAGCTCGCATGAAATTGACCAAGCCCGGGGATCAGGTGAAGGTGCTGGTGCTGCGCGGCGGACAGAAAGTTAGTCTTTCAGTTAAGACGCGAGCAAATCCAGACGACCCGAGCCGTGCTGCCTTCGGCATTCAAGTTGCGAATGAGATGCAGTATGATATTCCAGCGCCGGTGAAATATCATAACTATTTATTGCATGAGGGAGGACCCTCGCATGGGGCGGTGCTGGCACTAACATTGATTGATCAGCTTACACCTTGCGGTGTAACTTATGGCAATCGTGTTGCTGGCACTGGAACCATGGAGGCCGATGGTTCGATCGGTCCTGTAGGAGGCTTAGAACAGAAAGCCTATAGCGTCAGCAGAACGGATGCCGATGTATTCTTTGTTCCATCTCAAAATGAGTCAGAAGCAAGACGAGGAGCACCTGACCTACTTATTGTACCTGTGCATACGATTGACGATATGTTGAACTGGTTGCGTTCAAATCCTAAGCAGAACAATCAGCCAACTTGCTCTTAGCCAAAAAAGCGCAAGTTGTCTATTCGACAATTTGCGCTTTTTCACAGTCTACGTAGCAATGCTTATATTTTCTTAACAATATTTGTATAAACTATATAAATAATAGACTATTCATTGGAGGTCGTGCACAATGGACCGGTTATTTGAAATAGAGAAGAAAATAGAAGCTAAAAGAGATGAGCTTAATCATGCGGGAAACATGTACGAGCTGCCGTCCGAATTCATATTGCGATTATCTGGCGAGTTGGACGAATTATTAAATGCTTATCAAATTCTGATAGCTTGTTAGTCCCTGGATGCTTCATAAAGCTTTCTTGCAATGAGTTTAGGCTCGAATTGTGCGGTTGACATATGATCACCATGTGCTTGAATAAATCGATATAAACCCAATCGGCTTGACATATGCGGATGCCAGCCAAATTCTGGATTGCCTAGTGGTATGACAGTGTCTTCCATCAGATGGACATAGCTTTTGGGTACTTGCAGGCTGTAAAATTTCTTCAAGTCAAGCTTTTCGAAAAAGGGCCCGGCTGGCTCAGGTGTGACTTTTTTATAGAGTTGTTGAGCTTGCGCAAAATTTGCTAGATTGGCAAAAGATTCTCTAAATAAAGGAAACGGAAGCATCACTGTATTGTCCTTAGAGCTTTCTATGAGCTGTTTAAACATCGCTTGCATAGAGGTAGGAAACTCATCGGCAAGCATTCCTCCATCTTTAAGTACAAATGCGTTCAAAAATACGAGTCTTTTCAGACGATCAGGAATAAACTCTGCTACTTTTTGGACTAAACTGCCGCCGAAGCTATGTCCAACCAAAATAATGTTTTTTAAATTGTGAGAAGTTACGTAATCAGCGATGGATTTTGTCATCATCGCATGTGTTGCAGCTTTGTTAGGGTCAGCGCCATGTCCTGGGTACTCAGGAACATAGACGGTATGGCCTTTTTTGCGTAATTCTGCAGCAATCCCAGACCAAAAGCTTGCATCTGCCCAAGAGCCGTGAATCAGAACAAAAGTGAGAGGCTGATCTCTTTCACGGAAATCATGTTCTAAATCCTGAGCCCAAGGAGCCTGAGTGTTGTAAGGCCAAACGGAAGGGGGAAATGGGGGGTGGATAGGATGCTGAAACGTCCAAGATTGGAGTGGCTGCGGCAAGTTTTCATAATTGTAGGTCATCATGGTCTTCCTCTCGAAGTTTATGCCTTAGTGTATGCCCAGAACGCCCAGATGCCACAACAAAACAAAATGACGTCCGAGCTGGACGTCAACGTTTAGAAAATGCGTCCACCAAAACTGTCGCCTTTGCGCGCAGAGGGCAGATGAATCGTTTTTACATGCTCACTATGCAGAATCGATTTCCCGGTTGCTGTATGAAGCTCAAGAAAAGGATGATCCGCTTTGTGCAGGACGCCAATTTTACTTGGATTTTCTCCAAGATCCAGGACAACAAACTGGCTTTCCAGTTTTTTTAACTGCTGATCAAACGTTCGTGAAAACGTAACTTGGGAGGGTTGAACGAGAAAATGCTCCATTTTCATTGAGTACGGTGTCGTATTAGGATGGTAAGGGATCACATATTTGACGTGTTTCATCGAAATGAACATCGTATGAAACACAGGGGAGTGGAAGGCAAAATAATCATTCATGATATGGGTCAAGTAACCATGTATGCTTTGATTGCCAGTAATATATATTTCAACGAACATCCCTTTAGCGCTCATCAACATCTTTCGATAAGAGATTGACGTGGACTGAAGATCAAAAGGATATTCCGTAGGTGGGTCTATGGAAGAGCTTGCATAGGTATCGAGCTTTAAATATTGTAAATGAATAATTGGAATATAGTAAAAATGAAATTCATTATATATCACGATAAGATCACTGCCTACCTCAAGAAGCACTCCCTTTAAGGGTTGCTGCATCCCCGAAAAAGAAAGCTCCACTTGTTTATCAATTAACATAGTCATAGTTTCCATTGTTCGCACCTCCTTTCAATCTAGTAGAAATGCTTTATCCTTATTGAATTCGTGCATAAATAACCCCAAATGGCGCGCTGAATGCCGTAGCAATCAGCGCGCCTGCGACGAGATTGGGGTTATAGGATATGGGTATCATTTCGCAAGTTCTACTAAATTTAATTAGTGCGGTATTTTTTTAACATAAGTTTAATCGCAACGATTTGTGCAGCAGTTGCTTTGTTGCTTTTATTGTTGTTTTTATTGGAAGAGTTATTGGATTTGTTGCCATTGCTTTTATTTTTGTTAAAGACATTAATACTTTTAATATGGAAGATTGGAATACGGACAATTTCATTGTTTACAACAAGCAGCAAGACGTTATCCCCGGAATATACGAGAAGACCTTCAACTTTCTCAGGGCCACCGCGGTTGATTTGAACATTTGTGTATCTCAATTGACCCAAGAGACCTTCAAATGTATACGCATTTTCAAAACGTTGAGGAGTTCTGTTACTTCTGTTACTTTTGTTGCTTTTGTTACCTCTGCTAGCATTGCTGTTCATACTACTAATGCTTTTGATATGTTGCAATTGGATGTAGACAATAGTGCCATCTTTGATTTGGATTGCTAAATAATCATGATGGACGGATACTAATCTACCTACGATAGAATCAGGACCTCCGCGATTGATTTTAACCTCAGTGCCAATTAATGAACCTAAATAGTTTAAACTCATTTTGTCATTTCCCCTCTCAGGAATGTGGTTTAGTTTGGATATAAGCAGCGTTTACTAGTTTGCGTTCACCTCCTGTACCAATGTCATTGCTGCTCATTTGTAATATAAGTATATGTATCCGTTAGAGATGAGGTACTAGATTAGAATCTATTTTTGCAATAATTCCACCAAGTTATTGAAACTACTAATAATTAATTTTTCCATATCAACCAATATCTCTATCCAATTCAAATCTCCTATCATAGACTGCACTATAAACTATAAGGAGGTTTTAAAAGATGGAGGTTATTGTATCTAACAAAGGTAATAGCGACAAAACAAGAGGCAACAAAAGTGACAAAACGAGAGGCAATAAAAGTGACAAAACGAGAGGCACCAAAAATGAGCAAACAAGAGGCACCAAAACTGAAAAAACAGATGTCCAAAAAAATGACAAAACAAGAGGTACTAATACTGAAAAAACAAATGCTCAAAAGAATGACAAAACAAGAGGCACTAAAACCGAGAAAACAAATGCCCAAAAGAATGACAAAACAAGAGGCACCAATACCGAAAAAACAAATGCCCAAAAGAATGACAGAACAAGAGGCAACAAATCTGGTGGAAACAAAACAAGAGGTAACAAATCGGGTGGAAACAAATCAAGAGGCAACAAATCTGGTGGAAACAAAACAAGAGGCAATAAATCTGGTGGAAACAAATCAAAAGGCAACAAGTCTCGTGGAAACAAAACAAGAGGTAACAAGAGCCGTGGCAATCGTTCATAATCACGAATAAATTAATCTAGAATGAAAGTCTATCTACTATAGATAGGCTTTTTATTATGTATAAAGGCGGTGTGCCATGATACCGACTCGACATATCGTAATCCAGGAACAGCAGCTTAGAAAGTTGAATGAAGATGTTTGGAGTAAGCAATTCGTAAACGGTGTACTTATTAGTAAAGGGAAACGTGTTTCTATTAAGGTCCGTTATCGGGGTGGGCACACCCGAGAATATGAGAAGAAGTCGTATGAAATTGTATGCGAGGGTAAAACTTACCATCTAAATGCGGAGTATGACGATCCTTCGATGATACGGAATGCGCTATCATTTCGATTTTTCCAACGTATTGGTGTGCCTAGTCCACAGACAAAGCATTTTGAATTAGTGCTAAACGGACAGAGTCAGGGGGTTTATTTAGAAATAGAAGCAGTTGATAAAAACTTCTTCAAGCAAAGGAGGATAAGTGCGCAATCCCTTTTTTACGCCGTGGATGATGATGCCAACTTTGAACTGTTTCACCCAGAAACAAAAAGGAATAAGAAGACGATGTTTGAAGGATACGAGCAAATCATGGGCTTAAGCAACGAAAGAAAAGAACTGAGCGCATTCATTTCCAAGATCAATAAACTGTCTGGGAAGCCGTTAGCTCAATATTTGCAATCCCATTTGGATATTGATAATTATTTACGATGGTTAGCAGGAGCCGTTTTCACCGGAAACTTTGATGGGTTTGATCAAAATTATGCGATTTATCGTCATAAGCGAACCAAATTATATCGCATCATACCCTGGGATTACGAAGGCACGTGGGGGAGAAATTGCTACGGTAAAGTATGCGGCAGTGATTTAGTACGAGTTAAGGGCTATAATGGTCTAACCGAAAAATTGATGAGTTTCAAGAGTGTTAGGATACGTTATAAACAAATTCTTACTTCCATTCTTCGTACATCGTTTACAAGGAAACAGATATCCCCGATGATTGGGCATTTACACGGTACGATAGCCCCTTATATGCTGAATGATTATAATCGTAAGTGGCCTTATTCGGAATTCAGAGGTGAGCCTGAATTAATTATGAACTACATGAAGGAAAGGCGGGAAATTATTAAAAAAGAAATGAAAAAGCTTTAGCCAACCAAATGCCCCATAGCATTTGGTTTTTTTGTTGTTCCATTCCTTCTTTTACTAGACATGAGTGGAATATTTGAAAGAGGGGGTAACCGTTTATAGCAAGATGAGTACAGGTCCCGTATACATACAGTACCAGTATCTACTAATGATAGATGGTGGTAGATGGTAGAAAGGAGGGGATGACAATGGTTGTCATGCTTATCATTATATTTGCAGGGATTCTACTTTTCTTTTTACTTAAACCGCCTTTACAGCCCGATATAGAAGTCGTTTATGAAAATGTATCTTCCGTAGATTTGAGTATACCAGAAGTTGCCTATATCAAGAGAATAGACGTATGACACAGTGGACTCAGAATTACAGTAAGATGACTTTTTCTAAAAAGCGGGGTGAAAATTTATGATTGGTTCCGCAACAATAACCCTTACGATAGCTGCATTTGTGATGACGGTTATCTTAATTCTTTGGCGTCCTAAGGATATGAATGAAGCGATCCCCGCAACGGGAGGTGCTATCCTTGTTCTTCTAAGCGGAAGCGTTTCTTTCGCTGATTTACTTCAAATTACAGATACCATTAGTGACGCAGCTATCACGATTATGGCTACTATCGTCATGGCGATTGTACTAGAAAGCTTTGGTTTCTTCCAATGGGCGGCTGAAGGATTAATGGCTAGAGCCAAAGGATCAGGGATTCGTCTATTCTGGTACGTTAATCTACTTTGTTTTTTAATGACACTATTCTTCAACAATGATGGCAGCATAATGATAACAACACCCATATTACTCATTGTTCTTGAGAATCTAGGGTTAAAAAATCATCAGAAAATACCCTATTTACTCTCAGGTGCCCTAATTGCTACAGCTTCTAGCGCTCCTATTGGAGTTAGTAATATTGTTAATCTTATTGCGCTCAAAATGGTTGGAATGGATTTATATATGCACACATTAATGATGTTTATCCCCTCTACGCTGGGGTTAATCGTTTTCTTGCTGCTATTATTCCTTTGTTTCTATCGTATTCTTCCAAAGAAATTACCATTAAACGGGATAGGACCAAGAAAACATCCCTTAAACAACGTTAAGCTTCCAAAAACGCTGCCAGCCATCAAAGATCGAACAAAATTCATGAGAAATATATTATTGTTCGTATTCATGGTTCGGATAAGTTTATTTATTGCCTCCTATTACGGTATACCAGTAAGTATCGTAGCTGTGCTAGGTTCAACTGTTCTACTTGCATGGCGCTGGCTTTATCTCAAAATATCTCCTGTCGATATGGTAAAAAAGACACCCTGGCATATTCTCGTATTTGCCTTTGGAATGTACGTTATCATATTTGGATTAAATAATATTGGACTAACACATATACTTGTTACTGCCTTTAAACCATTGGTTTCTGGCGATTTATTAAACGGGAGTTTACTGATGGGAGCACTCGTCACACTCCTTTCTACATTGGTAAATAATCATCCTGCATTAATGATTGGTACCCTAACGTTAACCGGTATGGAATTAGATCCACTAACATTAAAAGTAACCTACTTAGCCAGTGTAGTTGGTAGTGATCTCGGGGCTCTGCTTCTACCAATCGGGACGCTAGCTTCGCTAATTTGGCTCCATATCCTTAAGCAGCATAAAGTGAAAATGAGCTGGAAGGATTACTGTAAGGTCACGTTTATAACAATACCCCCTGCTTTAATATTTACATTGATATGTCTCGCCTTTTGGGTTTACTGGATTTATTAAAAAAATAGACTAGATAAGGAGGTTATCAACCATGATGTTTTTCAACACGTATATTGGAAAGATGGTACAGATTGAGTTGATTGGGGATGGGGATAAAATTGGATACCTAATCGATGTAGGATCAGATATTATTGTCATTTACATGGAAAAAAAGTACTTATATTTACCTATCGCTCATATTCGAAATATCACATTAAATCTAGACAAATCGATCTCGGATTCTCCACCTGATCTCACTATGCAAACTGGAGAAATCACCTACCGCCAAATCTTAAGCAGTGCGATTGATCGATTCGTAGAAATTTATATCTCCAATAATCAGACAATCCACGGTTATGTGAGACATATTTCCCAAGACTACTTGGTGTTTCATTCGCCCCTTTATCAGATCATGTACATTCCTTTGTTTCATCTAAAATGGATTAGTCCATATCAAAACAATCAGACTCCTTATTCACAAGTTTATACGCAATCGACACCTAGTTTAACCGATCCATCTTTTGCATTACTCCCAAATACATTTGAACAATTGTTGAAAGATTTGGTGGGAGAAATCGTCTGTTTTGACTTAGGCTTACATGTGAACAAGATTGGCTTGCTGCAGAAGCTGGATCTCCCATTTGCTGAACTGATCACGGCTGATGAGAAAAAGCTGCATTACAACATTCAACATATCAAGAATTGTATTCCCTTTAATAAGTGAAATCACTTTTCTAAAACGGGTAGAAAGGTAGTTAACCAGAAAGTAGGTAACTGTCTTTCTATTTTTGATTAGGAGGTACTTTATGGTAAGATGGGAGTTGTTTTTTCATAAAATGGAGTAAAGTAGGTTCAAGAAGATGACACATACAGATCAGAAGATTTATCGTTTCAGCGAGGCACCCATATGGGAGTTACAGCGAACTTATTATGAAGAGCAGGGTATTGGTGCATGGCAGAGTGAAGATGTTCCACAATACATAACTAGTAACCCAAGTATTGCGGTAGCGTATGCCGAGATCATATTTGGGTTTCTTCAAGATAGAGCGAAGCTTGGTTACACGTTGGAACCTGTGACGATTTTGGAGCTTGGAGCGGGTTCGGGCAGATTAGCCTATCATATCGTAAAAGAACTATGTGAATTAAGGGATTATTCAGGGATAACACTTCCACCATTTCGATATGTAATGAGTGATCTAGCATCCAAGAATATCGCCTTTTGGCAGAAGCACCGAAGCTTACTTCCCTATGTAGAACAAGGGGTTCTAGACTTTGCACAATTTGATGCTGTGCAGGGTACCGAACTTCATTTGATGCAATCTGGCGATCGAATTAGAGTGGGTGACTTGCAGCAGCCTCTGCTGGTTATTGCGAATTACTTTTTTGACAGTATTCCACAAGAACTGATCTATGTAGACGAAAACAAAATTTATGAGTGCATGGTTTCTTTGCACTTCCCGGAAGGTGATACCGAACGCAGTGCTGCAGATATGCTGAAGAACGTCATTCCTGAGTATCATTATCGAAGAGCCGATGAATATGAACAGGAATCGTACCCTTATCGCGAGGTTGTAGAATTGTATTCTCAGAAGCTGGAGGATTCCCATATCCTCTTTCCGGCTGTTGGCCTGCAATGTTTGGAACGACTTTGTTTGCTCTCGCAAGAGGGGTTTATCCTGCTCACTGCAGATAAAGGTGACCACCGAATTGAAAACTGGGAATACAACGAACCTCCCAAGTTGATTCATCATGGAAGCTTTTCCCTGACAGCCAATTATCATGCCATTGGGTATGTTTTTGAGCAAAAGGGTGCCATGAGCTTATTTACATCTCATCCTTATAATCATTTGAACATAGGGTGTATGCTTATGGTGCCAAATCCACTCAGTTATGGTCATACACGCTTAGCCTATCGACGGTTTGTCGAGCGTTTTGGTCCAGATGATTTTTTTAGTATCAAGGAATGGTTTGATTCGCATTTGGATCTCATGGAAGTTAACCAACTCTTAGCTTTTTGGCGGTTGGGCGGGTATGATGCTCAATTGTTCCTCCAAAGCGCGAAGCGCATCTCGAATCTAATTCCCGCGTGTGAGGAAGAAGAATTATCGGACATTCGACAAGGGATACTTCTGATGTGGGAAGGGTATTATCCGATGGAATTAAACCGTGATTTAGCTTTGGACTGCGCGATGTTATTATATCAAATGGAAATGTTCGAGGATGCATTGTTATTCTTCGAACGGACCAACAATGAGTATAGGAATGACGCTTCTGTACTTTATGAGATGGCCATTTGCTATTACGAGGTAGGAGAAGATGCTGCTGCTAGGGAAATGGCGCGCATTACCTTAGAATTAGCACCAGAACACGAAGGTGCTCTAGCGCTTATGACACTATTACCATAATTCGCAAAGAATATACAATAAGAGTGGTGAGATTCGTGGAAGAGCAACAGCAGAGAGCCAAAGAATTATTCGATTCGTATCGAGGGCATTTTTTTCAAATGCATCGTGATGGTGTTTTCGAAGAATATAAGACATACGAAATAGAAGGTCAGATCGAAATAGACTGGTACAACGAATGGATTGATAACTACACGAATCAACTATCGATAAGAGATTGGGATGCGATCACAAGCTTAGAGTCACTAGCAAAATATTATCAGGATTCTCGAATTCTTGACAATGTGATTGCTTTTGCTTCGCGCCATATTATGGGAGCTGATAGTATCGTTAAACTTATGTATGCCGAAAAACTGTTGGATTTAATTAAATCCTTAAAGAAGGTAGTTTCTAGAGAAATAAGGCATACGGCTTATCAACTTACCTATAAGATTCTAGAAGATATAATATCAAAACCATTGATTATTGACCCAGGACATGAGCTGACTCAATATAACTTAAAAGACAAGAAATCGCTCAACAGCAGGGCTAAAAAAAGTATGGACGAGATTAGAAATGTTCGGGATTGACTTATATGTTATGTGCGATTAGGCAGAACCTTCGGTTCTGCTTTTTATGTTTGTTACATAATGGCAATTGTACAAGTAAACTGGTAAAAATTCCATAGTATGAATCGTATATTCATAATCCGTATAAAGGAGAGGATAAATATGGCTTGTGGCGCGCAAGCTTTGGGGGTTTGCTCTGAGGCAGAAGGAAATAGTACCGTTGCGAGTGGAGATTATTCTCACGCGGAAGGCTTGGGTACGTTGGCGAGTTCTCTTGCTTCTCATGCGGAGGGATATGTAACCCAAGCGTCGGGTCCTGCTTCTCACTCAGAAGGCAGTGGTGCCCGTGCAATTGGACTTCATTCACATGCTGAAGGACAGCTAACTAGAGCCGATGGCATTAATGCCCATGCAGAAGGAGAGTTGACGCAAGCAACGGGTCTCGATTCTCATGCCGAAGGCTTAGAAACGATCGCATCTGGCCAAAGCGCCCATGCGGAAGGCGAGAGTAACACAGCTAGCGGCAGAGCCTCTCATGCCGAAGGTAACTTAAACGTAGCAAGCGGGCTTTTCGCTCATGCGGAGGGGCAGCGGACATCGGCTTTGGGAGATTTATCGCACGCCGAAGGGAATCAAACCATAGCTAGCGGTCAAAACTCCCATGCGGAAGGTACATTGACAACCGCGAGTGGCTTCACTTCCCATACCGAGGGTGTTAACACATTGGCGAATAGTTTTTTTCTCATGCAGAAGGACAAGGAACTTCAACGAACAATTTGGAAGGTGTGCACATCATGGGGCAATTTGGTGCCGCGAATGAGCTGACCTATTCTTGGTACTTAGCCAACGGGACAAGCAGCGAGGCACCTGGATTAGCTGCAAAAATATTAAGCAATGGCAATGTTAAAATAGACGGGACGGTAAGTAGTCCAGCAGCAGATTACGCGGAGATGTTCGAGACCACAGACGGTAACCCCATTGAACCTGGCTTTTTCGTCGCTTTGGAAGAGGACAAAGTTCGCATAGCTGATCCCACGGATCGCTATATAATAGGGATTACAAGTGCGAAGCCAGCTTTTCTCTCGAACAGCGGGGAGATGCGCTTGAATCAGAAGTATCTGACGGATGAGTGGGGAAGAACCCTATACCATGAAGTGAGCGTGCCGGCATTGACAGATGCTCAAGGGGAAATCGTCATACCAGAACGAAATGATCGACAACCGATGTTAAATCCGGAATGGGACCCTGCACAAGTCTATATCCCTAGGGCAGAGAGACCCGAATGGGTAGCCGTAGGGATGCTCGGTAAACTACTGGTACGGGATGATGGTTCCTGCCAAGCGGGCGGACTTTGCGGACCAAACGAGAGTGGAGTGGCTACAGCATCTGATCATGGTTTTTATGTGTTAAAAAGAACCCGCCCTAATCAGATTCTAGTACTCATGGGGAAATCGTATTAAGACACGTGATAGATGTAAAGAGAGTCAATACGTCTTCCTCCAAAGATTGAACCACCCCACGCTGCAGATCACACACATGGCGGTGATAGCCATTAAATCGAACCATTCTTCTTGCAGCAAATGCAGGATGTTTGGTTCTTTTTTTAACTGAAGGACAGCTAACTGAGCTAATAAGCCAGCGATGGCAACTTCAATCCAAGGCATTCTTGCAATGAATTCTTCCATTTTGGAGGAAAATATAAAGATGAGACATAAAGCCGGCAATACACCTATTACAATGGATAATAGGTTATCTGATAGCCTTGCTGTCAGCAAGATACTATCAATACTCATGATCAAATCTAAGGTTACAACACTGCTGAAGATGAGCAGATAGGTTAAGTGTCTTCTCATCATTTTCTTAGGCATTACCATCCGAATGGCGAAGAAGAACATTATGAGGGCTGTTGCAACATTGATGTATGGCACATCTGACATCGATTGCACACAGGCAATGTATAGAATTCGAAACAAGCAGAGGAGCATAAAAAGATAAAATTTCATTTTACTGCTGAGATTATATTTATGAAGGGTAAGTTGGATCATAATCGCGTTATCGATATTCGTGAATAAATTATACATGAAAATAATGAACCAATCCTGCATATATGGTTGTCCTCTCATGTAAATAACTCATGCCTGTCCGTTGAAGTTAAGATCATTATATGTGTCTACTACCTAAATAAACCCAATACTTCCAAAGAAGATGAAATGGCAAAGAACCCTCCTTTAGATAAGGAAAGGTTCTTATTTTAGTAATTGCGTTCTAATAGCTTAGATTCTGCGGCCTGTGATGTAATGGCTTGTCCAATAAGAGCTATTGAAGTCGCCGACGACAACACCTTTGTTTGGTAAATTGTTAATGAATTGACCATTACCTATGTAGATGCCCACATGGTTAATTTGACCTGGTGTACTTACACTGAAAAATACTAAATCACCCGGTTGGAGCTGATTGCGTGGAATGTAAGTGCCCAATTTGGCTTGTGCCTTAGATCCCCAAGGAATTTGAATGCCATTTAGTTGAAATACATATTGCGTGAAGGAAGAACAATCTAAACGCAAACGCTGTTGATCCCTCGAACCAAATACATAATGGACCCGGCCTTTAAATGAGGAAGCTGAGCTGATAATTTTATTAGCTAAACTGCCGCCAGTAGCGGGTTTAGAAGGAGCCGGAGAAGGAGAAGGCGCAGGCTTATTTTCATGTACGGTTACATAAGCGCGTGAAACATAGCCCTGTTTACCATTGTAATCGACTAAAACCCAGTAGTCATTGGCAGCTTCAACAGGCAGTACAGTGCCTTGTTTAATAAATCCCCAAACGGGTGCACTCGTACTCTGATCGGCCCGGAAGTTAACACCCTTATTCACGGTTGCAGTTGCTACTGGGGCAGCAAAAGCACTAGTTGAAAAGCCACTAAACATGGAGAGCACTAAGCCTAAAGATAATATTGTACTTTTTCCAAGGTAGTTCTTATTCTTTTTTTGCATGAATTAACTTCCTCCTTATGGTGTATAAGCTGAGGTGAATCTGGGACCTACAATCACTTTATCACAGTTGAAAACACCTAAAATTTACCAATTAGAGGCGAAAACCATAACCTTCCTAGCATAATTCGCATTATTAGAATTTCGTTAGAATTTGATGAGCAATAATTCCTTGACAGGTAAATTTATCACTTCTTTACATTGAAAGCACTTTCGGCCCAATTGATTAATATGAGAGGTAATTTGATGAATAACCCCACATTTCAAGGACAAGATACCATTGGAGGTGAGCCAATGGTAAATCAACCAACTTTAGCAGCGCACGAGTCCCTGGAATTGCATGAAGCCCTTAATTTCAAAACACTTTGCGTGTTAAAATCCAAGATGATGCAAGGCTTGGTTTTCGACCAAGAATTAAAAGCATTGATGCAGAAAGACGTGGAGCAATCCATGCAAGCCATAGCTGATCTGCAGAAAGTTTATGCGAAAGCGCCATTCCAAGCCCCTATCCCCAATCGTCCGACACCCATTATAAATTGAAGGTGATAATAGATGAATGAAGACTATGATTATTTAGATCCGAGTAATGCTCTCAATATGCCAGAGATGGCTGACATGACATTCGCTATGGACTTTCTCATCCGAGTTAAAGAAGGGGTCAGGAATACGGCGATTGCCTTAACGGAAACGGCGTCGGAAGGAGCAAGAGCGATCCTTCGCAACCAGCTTCATCAAGGCATTGCTCTGCATCAAGAAGTATCCGATCTTATGATGAGGAAGAAATGGTTCCATCCTTATGAACTCAATGAACAATATAAATTAGATCAACTAGGTGCTATCAATGCCGTTCAAATGGCTCAAATGAAGCTGTTCCCAGATGATACCTCGCGTAAAGGCATGTTTGATCGGACACCAGATCAATAACATTATTGGAGGAAATTAAGCATGAAAGCTGTTACGTACCAGGGCCTCAAGAATGTCGTTGTGAAAGAAGTTCCCGATCCGAAGATTGAAAAAACCGACGATATGATCGTCCGAATGACGACTACGGCAATCTGTGGTTCCGACTTGCATTTGATTCACGGAATGATACCCAACTTACAGGAAGACTCTGTAATCGGACACGAACCTATGGGCATCGTGGAAGAAGTCGGTTCTGGCGTTACGAAGTTAAAGAAAGGCGATCGTGTCATTATTCCTTTCAATATTAGCTGCGGGGAATGTTTTTTCTGTAAAAATCAACTCGAAAGCCAGTGCGATAACTCGAACGAGAATGGGGATATGGGTGCTTACTTCGGATATTCCGGCACAACAGGCGGGTATCCGGGTGGACAGGCTGAATATTTGCGGGTACCATTTGCGAACTTCACTCACTTCAAAATCCCAGAAAGCTGCGAGCATCCGGATGAGACACTTTGCTTGATTGCGGATGCGATGACAACAGCTTACTGGAGTGTTGATAATGCTGGTGTAAAGGAAGGTGATACGGTTATCGTTCTCGGATGCGGACCTGTTGGGCTACTGACGCAAAAATGTAGTTGGTTCAAAGGAGCAAAGCGAGTTATTGCCGTTGATTATCTCGATTACCGTTTAGAGCATGCGAAACGTACGAACAAGGTCGAAATCGTTAACTTTGAGCACGGTGAACATATCGGGAATTACTTGAAGGAAATTACGAAAGGTGGAGCAGATGTCGTCATCGATTGCACGGGAATGAGCGGGAAAATGACTCCGTTGGAATCGATAGCATCTGGACTTAAGCTGCACGGCGGTGCGATGGGCGGTATTGTCATTGCTTCTCAGGCTGTACGTAAGGGTGGAACGATCCAGATTACGGGAGCGTATGGCGGACGGTACAATGCTTTTCCACTTGGCGACCTTTTCCAGAGAAATGTTAATATCCGTACTGGACAAGCACCCGTCATTCACTATATGCCGTTTATGTATGAGTTGATTGATACGGGCAAGGTTGATCCGAGCGATGTTATTACACACATCCTACCGCTTAGCGAAGCCAAACATGGGTATGAAATATTTGATACCAAACAGGAAAATTGTATTAAAGTTGTTCTTAAACCGTAATTGTGAATCTAGTTATTTGGAGGTGCATGTTAGAAGATGCCATATGCTCTACACGAAACCCTTGAGGTCCATGAAATAGCAGCTTTCAAAACAGTCTGTTTAACCAAGGCGAAGACGATGAAGCTCTTAGTAACGGACCCGACTTTGAAAGAAATTTTACTGCAAGACGTTGAGTTATCGACGCGGCAGCTGCAGGAGCTTGGGGCAATTCTAACCAAAGCGACCGTATAGGAGGTGAAAGCATGAACACCATTCTTGAACATTTGACAGGAATGCATACGATGACCGATCAAGTGATTGCGATGGACTTTCTAATTACTGCGAAGAGCGGGGTCCGAAATTACGCGATGGCTGTAACGGAGGCGGGCACTCCAGAGATCAAGGCGACACTCTCCAAGCAATTAGATGAAGCGATTGATACGCATGAGAAAATAGTGAAGTATATGATGGAACAAGGCTGGTATCATCCGTGGAACATCAAGGAGCAGATTCAATTCGACTTGAAGAACATTGAGACGGCTTTGAATGCTCCGACGTTGTAAAGATACGAATTTAATTCCCAGTAATATCAAATATTCGATTAAACCGGTAGCCTGAGGCTGCTGGTTATTTGTTTTGGTTAATCATCTGCAACATAATTTGACTGCTCAACGTTATGTAAGTAACTCAGAAAACGGGTTATACAAATACATACCCAAAGGAGAACAGAGCTGATGAAAAAAATAGCCGCGTTAACGTTAACAACCTTATTGTGCAGTAGTTTGACATTCGGTTCAGCATTTGCTTTTTCTGATTTAGAGGAAGGACAAGCAGAATCCATTCTGGCCTTAAAAGACCGCGGCGTCGTAAGCGGGATCGATCAGGAGCATTTTGTTCCGAAAGGAAAAATTAGCTATGCGCAAAGTGTGCAAATGATTGTAAAAGGCTTGGACCTGAACTTAGATTTAATGCGTTTCAAAAAACAGCCGGTAGCAACGGACATGTATGCGAACATCTCGAATGATGCCTGGTATGCGGACGCTTTTGTCATAGCCCATTATCACGGGTTGGAGATTCCTAAGGATGTGAACCCGAATGCGACGATTACTCGCGAACAATTCGGGGACTTATTAGTTCGTGCCTTAGAAAAGAAAGGCAATTTCCCGCTGATCAAAATGTTCATCACGATCAAGGATGAGGATCAAATCACGATTGATTATCAAGGCACTTTACAGAGACTGCTGCTTTATAAAATTACTAACCTTGATAAGGACGGTAAGTTTAGTCCAAAAAGTGAGCTAACGCGTGGAGAAGCGGCTAGTTGGCTCTATAACGCTATTCGCGTGATGGAAGCTAATACTCAAAAACCTGCTCCTACAGAAGAAGTAGCGGTAAAGGTTGAGAAAGTAAATGATGATGTTAACAAGGTAACGCTGTCCAGAGGTGATAAACCTAACCCTGGCTACGGTATTGAAGTTAATGCGATCCAGTTTAACGAAGATGGTCAGGCTGTCATTATGTATACACTGCTCGAGCCGAAACCTGACATGATGTATGCTCAGGTGATTACAGAAGCCAAAACTGTCACGTATATTTCGTCCAAGTATAAGGTAATAGCTGAACCAGCTGCTTCGAAATAAATGTCTAGCTTTTAAATAAGTGCTGCGAACCTTTGAAGTAAAGGTGGCAGCATTTTTTTTGTGATTTAAGGTGTCAAACATATTGACAACATGTGAAGTGATGAACTATTCTGTAAGAAAGCGTTTGCCCCAAACATCAGGATAACGTTTGGCTAATGATTGGATATAGGTTTAGATAGAAGGAGCTGTATGAATTGCCTACTCTCAAAGATATTGCAGATTTAGTCGGAGTCTCCATTTCAACAGCCTCACGTGTAGTGAGAAATGATACCAGCAGGCACATCAACCCGGAGACAAAGGCGAAGGTGTGGGAGGCTGTGCGTCAATTGAATTACACACCTAATGAATCGGCGCGACACCTTGTAAACAAACAAAAGGTAGAGAAAAAGCTGACGAAGCAAATTGGCTGCATCATTCAAACGGCTCGTTTGAACGACGATCACCCTTATTACTCTCCGATCATTACTGCGTTTACCAAGAAAATTTTGGAATCCGGCTATTCTCTGGGGTTCATGCATACCTCAGATGAGCTTAAAGATGAAGCGCTTCTGCACCGTTGCATACATGACATACAAGTCGATGGCATTATTATCGTTGGTGAAGTAGGCCCCGAGATCGTTGACTATTTGCTAAAAGTGGAGGATCTAGCACTGATCGGCATTTGTACGAACGGTACGGAAATTACCATGGTTGATTACGACCGTATTCACGCCGCGAAGTCAGCTGTCGATCACCTCATTACACAAGGGCACCAATCGATTGGTTTTGTTGGCGGGCCAGGTCATACAAGTGAATTAAACAGTGAAGAGAGATTTCAGGGCTTTAAATTTGCCATGTATGACGCGGGTATTCCTTTAAATAAAGAATGGGTGATAGACACCCGGTGGGAAATCGACCGCAGTTATGAGAGTATCATGGAGCGTTTGAAGCGTACAGATCTGGAACGACCTACGGCGATATTTTCGGCGAGTGACCAATTAGCGATTCCAGCTATGCGAGCTGTCATTGAAAACCAATTACGCATTCCAGAGGATATTGCTTTCATCTCGATGGATAATATTGATTTTGCCCAATATACAACACCGCCGTTATCGTCTGTTCATGTACCAAAAGTCGAAATAGGCACAACTGCAGCTTCAACCTTGCTGGATATGCTGAATGGCGAGCAACCGCAGCTTTCCAAAGTGCTGCTTCCACATCGGCTTATTGTGAGACAATCTTCGGTATATACTAGAAACTAATTTTTTTTGGTCCCTTGGATAACGTTGTCCAGTGTTTGGCGCCAATTATATTGAACGAATTGAAGGGGGGTGAAATAGGTTTTCGGCGTATGTCATATTTGCATTTCGATCATAAAAAAATGAAAAAAAGGGTGATAGCGAAATGGTCAACAATACAAAAAAGGTTGTTCTCATCACAACGCTCATGTCGGCAATGGTTGTTGTAAGCGCTTGCGGTAATTCTGGTTCGTCTAGTTCAACATCCACAACAGCTCCCAAAACCGATGGTAAGGCTACGGCTACAGCATCTGCGGAAAAAGTAACCATTACTTATGGCGGCTGGAGTATGGACACGATGACCGATGTCATCAAAGCGTTCCAAGCGAGTCACCCGAATATTGAAGTAAAAGCGGAGAATACGCCGTACAAACAATATTTCACCAAATTAGAAACAGCCGCTCAAGGCGGGACAATGCCTGATGTACTTTGGATGAATGGTCCTAATTTTGTCAAATATGCAGGCAACGGCATGTTAAAGGATTTGACAGAGACGATCAAGACCGATCAGTTAGATCTCTCCAAATATCCAACCTCGCTGGTTTCACTTTATAGTCTGGGCGGCAAAAATTATGGGATTCCTAAAGACTTTGACACGATTGGCTTATGGTACAACAAAAAGCTGTTCGATGATAAAGGAATTCCTTATCCGGACGGCACATGGGATTGGAGCAAGCTGACCGAAGCGGCTAAGAAATTAACGGACCCTGCCAAAGGCGTCTACGGCTTCGCTGCCCCAATGATGAATCAGGAGGATTTCTACAATACGATTCTTCAGGCTGGCGGCTATGTCATTTCGGATGACCATAAGAAATCAGGCTTTGACCAACCGGAAGCGATTGAAGGTTTGAAATTTCTAACGGATCTGATTCAAGTTCATAAAGTATCTCCAACACTGGCTCAAATGACGGAAACTGCTCCTGCCGATATGTTCACCTCCGGCAAGCTCGCCATGTATTTTGACGGTTCTTGGGCAGCGTTTACCATTAATCAAAACGCTGATATGAAAAACAAGGCAGACGTAGCCGTGCTGCCAAAAGGGAAAAAGCAGGGTGTTGTCATTCACGGTCTGGGCCATGTCATATCCGCGAACTCCAAGCATCCGAAAGAAGCATGGGAATTCGTTAAGTTCCTTGGCTCCAAGGAAGCGGCTGAAATTGCTGCGAAGCAAGGTGGAGCAATTCCTGCTTACAAGGGCAGCGAGACTTCCTGGTTAGCTACTTTCCCGCAATACAAAGCGAAAGCTTTCATTGATATGGCAGAGTATGCAACCCCGTACCCTGTATCCAAAAATACTTCGGTTTGGAATACTTACGAAACAGAAATTTTGAAAAATGCATGGACGGGAGATAAACCGGTAGCTGATGCGGCCAAAGAGCTCGGAGCTAAGATGAACCAAGCATTAGCAGCAGAAAAATAAGGTTCAGGAGATCCGTTTCCGAAACCAACGTTCGAAACGGATCTCCTTTCCCAATTCCACTCATAGGAGAGTGAGTAAACATGCGATTCAGCTCGAAGCGTTTATCCGATTGGAAGTGGGCATATATCATGATTATGCCACTAATGCTTGGCTTGCTGGTGTTTTATATTTGGCCTGTGTTCCAAACCTTTTATTTTTCCTTTACGGAGTGGGGGGCCTTCGGCAAATACACTTGGACTGGCTTGGCGAATTACAAGATGTTGTTTACGGATAAAGAGCTGCTTCATGCTATCCGGAATACAAGCATTTATATCGTCCTCGCTGTGCCGATCGGGATCATCCTGTCCATTCTGCTGGCTGTTCTGCTTAATCAGCAGGTCAAAGGGTTGTCCATTTACCGCACAATGTATTTTCTTCCGGTTGTAACCATGCCGGCCGCGATTGCTATGGTCTGGAAATGGCTGTACAACTCTGATTTCGGTTTGATCAATTACTTACTAGGTTTATTGTCAATTCCTGGTCCTCACTGGTTGACGGATAATCGCACGGCGTTATTATCGATTATTATTGTTGCTATATGGTGTTCCATTGGCAGCCACATGATTATATTTCTTTCAGGACTCCAAGGTATCTCATCTTCCTACTATGAAGCTGCATCCATAGACGGTGCGGGAGCTGTAACCAAATTTATGCGTATTACGATACCTCTTTTGACGCCAACCATTTTTTTCGTACTGGTTACTTCTTTGATTGGCGCTTTTCAGGTATTCGACTTCATATATATGATGGTAGGAGATATCGTCATGGAATCCACGCAGTCAATTGTCTTCTTATACTATAAATACGGTTTCTTGAAAAATAACAAGGGCTACGCGTCCTCGATCGCTGTCCTGCTGTTTACCATTATTATGATTATTACGTATATTCAAATGAAAATTCAGAAGAAATGGGTTCACTACGAATGAGGAGGGCGGCTGCATGAACACCAGAATCCATCAACGAAAATCAGTTCAGACCGGGTTCATACATCTTATTCTTATCCTAGGTGCTGTCATCATGGTCACTCCCTTCATCTGGATGTTTCTTACATCGGTGAAAACGTTAGGAGAGTCAACAGCGATACCTCCGGTACTATTTCCTAAAACGTTTCAATGGAGCAATTATACGAAGGTATTTTTGAACTTGCCATTTTTCACTTTTTACTGGAATACATTTATTACAACGGTGATAAAAGTAATCGGCCAATTAATCATTTGCTCGCTTGCTGCTTATGCTTTTGCCCGAATTAGCTTTCCGGGGCGTCATTTCTTTTTCATTCTGATGCTGTCCGTTCTTATGGTGCCGGGTCAAGTATTCCTCATCCCGCAGTATATGATTATGAAAGACTTTGGGTGGCTCAACTCGCTTACAGCACTCATCGTTCCAGGTTTATTCAGCGCTTTCGGCACGTTTCTGCTGCGCCAATTTTTCATGACGCTGCCGCACGAGCTGGAAGAAGCTGCTAAGCTTGATGGCTGCAATCAATTTCGCATTTATTGGCAGATCATGCTGCCTTTAGCCAAATCGGGGATGGTTGCTCTCGCTATTTTCACCATGCTATGGTCGTGGAACGATCTGATGTGGCCGCTCATTGTCAATAGCTCACCCGACAAAATGGTGCTGTCAGCAGGCATTGCGTTCCTCCAAGGGGAGCACAAAACGAATTATACGATTATTATGGCAGGCTCTATGATGGCTATTTTGCCTATGATTATTATCTTCTTTATTTTCCAACGCTCATTTATTCAAGGGATTGCCTTTACAGGCAGTAAGTCCTAACAGACAGTATAAGGAGAGAGACCAAACTATGCAAAAAGTTACAGCTATTCTGTTGGGAGCCGGCAGTCGCGGTGCCCATGCTTATGCGCCTTATGCGCTTAATTACCCTCACGAACTTGATATTATCGCGGTAGCGGAGCCGGATGAAGATAGAAGGGCAGCGTTTGTGGCTGCTCACCGAATTTCACAGGAGCATGCCTATGTGGATTGGGAAGAGCTCTTGGCACAGCCGAAGCTGGCGGATATCGTGATCATTTGTACGCAGGATCAAATGCATTACGAGCCGACACTGAAGGCGCTTGAGCTTGGTTATCACGTCCTTCTTGAGAAACCGATGTCTCCAAGTCCAGAGGAATGCGTAGAAATGGAGCGTATGGCTAAAAAGCATAATCGCTTGCTGACGATTTGTCATGTACTACGTTATACGGCGTTCTGGACGGCGATGAAACGTGTCATCGATGAAGGGAAGATTGGACAAATTGTCTCCATTCAACTCAATGAGAATGTCGGCAATATGCATATGGCGCATAGCTTTGTGCGCGGCAACTGGAATAACTCGGACACATCAAGTCCGATGATCTTGGCCAAATCGTGCCACGATATGGATATTTTATCGTATATCATGGGCGAGCCTTGCGAGCGTGTGAGCTCATTTGGATCACTTATGCATTTTAATGCGGAGAACGCACCTGAAGGTGCGCCTGCACGTTGTCTCGACGGCTGTCCGGCTGAAGCCAGCTGCCAATATTACGCGCCCAAATATTATTTGGGCTCTGGCCGGGGGTGGGCAGCTAAGTTCACAACGGATACTAGCTTAGAGGGCATACTTGAGTCGCTGCGCACAACACCATACGGCAAATGCGTGTACCGCAGCGATAACAATGTCGTTGACCATCAGGTAGTGAATATGGAGTTTGCCAGCGGGGCTACCGCGATGTTCAGCATGTGCGGGTTTACGCGGGATAATACGCGCATTGTGCAAGTCATGGGAACGAAGGGTGAAATTAGAGGAAACATGGAAGAGCATACATTCACTGTACATGATTTTGTGACGAATGAGCAGAATGCGATTCATGTTCATGCATCCGAAGAAGGGCACAGCGGCGGCGATGTGGGCATCGTGCGCAGTTTTCTTCGCGAGGTTCGTACGTATGCTGGGGGAGAAAGTGATTCATCCGCAGCTGCTTCTGTGCGAAGCCATTTGATGGCATTTGCCGCAGAGGAATCGCGTGTGAATGGCGGAAAGCCGATTGAAATCGAACAATTTTACAAAACATTAGTTAGGGTATAATGAGAAAAAAACGCAAGCGGCCACGGTATTCGGCTGCTTGCGTTCTTTAATAGATATAGGTGGTCCGTAGCTTAATCTTAATGTTAAGAAGGCGGATAGTAAATTAAGGTTTTATAGACGGCTTTAGCGTCAGATCTATTCGTATACGTATGTGGCCGATCTGCTGTGAAGTGAATGGCATCGCCAGCTTTGAGCGTATAGCTTTCCTGGGAGATGGTTAGATCCAGACTTCCTTCCACCATGAGAATGTATTCTTCAACGCCCTCATTATGAGGTTCGGAGGCATGGCTGCAGTCGCGATCCATTTCGACCGTATAAATTTCAAAGCTCTTTTGAGGGTGAAAAGGGAAGAGCGGGAATGCGCGATACTGCCCATCTTCCTCTTCAAATGGAGAAAGCCCGGCTGCGCGGACAACTGTAATCTTCGGTTCGGTATCTTCGATTAGACTTGTAAACGAAATTTGTAAGCCGCTAACAATTTTCCAAAGTACAGAAATCGTCGGATTCGAATCTCCTCGTTCAATTTGCCCCAACATCGCTTTGCTGACACCAGTCAGATCAGCGACTTGATCTAAGCTTAATCCTCTTGTTTTGCGAATGTTTAAAAGCTTTCGACCCACCATTTTATGTATCGGTTCGTTCATTTCAGGCCCTCCAATATTTATTTTCCGTTTTGTCAAAATGCCTATTTACAATATAACATACGTTTGTATAATATGGTATATATAGATGGTAAAACGCACGTTTGTGCATTATATTAAACTAAACTTGGGGGAACGATGATGGGCGCTACCATGATTGGATTGGTCAAAGAGCACAGAGGACCTGGTGCTATATTAAAAGAAGTTCCTATTCCGACTTGCGGAGCCGATGAGGTTCTTGTTCGTATTAAAGCAACATCGATTTGCGGAACAGATTTACATATTTATAAATGGGATGCTTGGGCAGACAAAACCGTGATAACGCCGAACGTCTTTGGTCATGAATTCGCAGGCATTGTTGTGGAAGTCGGGGAACGAGTCACGGGTATTGCAATCGGTGACTATGTTTCTGCAGAAGGCCACATGGTATGCGGTTCCTGTAAAGCATGTCGAACGGGTAATGCGCATGTTTGCCCGAATACCAGAAGTTTCGGGATTACGGCGCCTGGCTGCTTTGCCGAATTTGCCGTTGTGAAGGCAACCAACATTATTCATAATGCTCCTGACCTTCCTTATGAAATCGCTTGCTTGCAGGACCCGCTTGGCAACGCTGTGCAAACAGTTCTGTCCGGCGACATTGTAGGAAAGTCGGTTGCCATTATTGGTGTAGGCCCGATTGGCTTATTGGCCATTCAAGTAGCAAAAGCCTGCGGTGCAGGAGCAATTTATGCCGCGGATATTAACCCTAACCGTTTGGAGCTCGCCAAAAAAATGGGTGCGGATTTTACGATTAACGCGATGGAAACCCGAATATCCAAGGCACTCCGACAAATGACGGATGGAGAAGGCGTTGAGGTTGTTCTTGAAATGTCCGGCAATCCTCAGGCCATCGTAGACGGCTTCGAAGCTGCGGCTAACGCGGGCAGAGTGTCCTTGCTTGGTATTCCAACCAAAGAGGTGAGCCTGGACCTAACGAATCAAATCATTTTTAAAGGGCTGCGGGTTGAAGGGATTACGGGGCGAAAGATGTACCAAACCTGGTATCAAATGAAGGGATTACTGAACCAGAAGCGAATTGATCTGACATCGGTTATCACGCATAGATTTACATTAGATCAGTATGAGGAAGCCTTCAAGTTAATGGATCAAGGTCAATGCGGCAAAATTGTATTTACACATTAGGGCAAAACTCAAAAGCGGATGCTTACGAAGTAAGTTTTGCTCCGCAAAACTCTTAGGAGGTACGCATGAACAACTATTTGAATGATTTAGCAGCGGATATCGAAGGGTGGAAGCGAGAAGGAAGATACCGCTCCATTAAAGTATGGGAAAGCGGTTCCGACTCCTGGATGTACCTAAACGGTAAGAAAGTTCTTCAAATGTCTTCCAATAACTATTTGGGCTTGACCCATCATCCAAAGCTCAAGGAAGCTGCGATCGCAGCTATCGAGAAGTATGGAGTTGGCAGCGGTTCTGTGCGAACGATTACGGGAACACTCGATATTCACGATGAACTCGAAATCGAGCTAGCCAAGTTTAAAGGCACTGAGGCGGCCCTTGTGTTCCAGTCCGGTTTTACAACGAATCAAGGCGCATTGTCAGCTGTTCTTGGAGCCGATGACGTGGTGATAAGCGATGAGCTGAATCACGCGAGTATTATTGATGGCATCCGCTTGACGAAAGCGAGCCGCAAAATTTTCGCTCACAAGGACATGAATCAGCTTGAAGCCATTTTGAAGGAAACGCAAAAGCATCGTAAACGCGTCGTTGTAACAGATGGTGTATTCAGTATGGATGGCGATATCGCGCCGCTTCCCGACATTGTTCAACTAGCAGAAGCCTATGACGCTATTGTTTATGTGGATGATGCTCACGCGAGCGGGGTCCTTGGCACCAATGGTAAAGGTTCGACGGACCATTTCGGTCTTCATGGCAGAGTGCATATCCAAATAGGCACGTTATCCAAAGCAATCGGAGCCGTTGGTGGCTATGTTGCCGGTGCCCAGCTCTTGAAAGAGCATTTGATTCATACCGCAAGGCCGTTTCTGTTCAGTACATCGCAACCACCTGCGGTTGCAGCAACTTGTTTGGCCGCTATACAAGTACTTAAGGAAAGCTCTGATTTAGTAACAAAGCTCTGGGACAATGCGAATGGATTCCGAGCAGCTCTACAACGTTTAGGCTTTGATACCGGCGCAAGTGAGACACCCATCATACCGATTATTATAGGTGATCCCGCACAAACCATGCGTTTTTCGGATCGTTTGCTGGAAGAAGGCGTGTTCGCTCAAGGTATCATTTATCCGACGGTTGCTATGGATAAAGGTCGAGTACGGCTTATTGTAACGGCTCAACATTCAAAGGAAGACTTATCTTTTGCCTTAGATAGATTGCAGAAGGTTGGTCAGGAATTCGGACTGATCTAGTGTAAAGTATGAAGTGCTGCTAACTCTGACAAGGGTGGCAGCACTTTTTTTGTGCTTTTGGAACCATACCATTTGGTTATGTCCGACTCTTAATCTCTCACATAGGATATATCATCCTATTTTTATAGGAGGTGAGAGAAATGAAAGTGAACTATTATACGTTAACTTTGGGCTTATTAGGTGCAGCCAAATTGATATTGAACGCTTACGGATTAGATATTATTCAAGACGATGAGATGAATGCGATTGCTAATGGCGTAGCAGCGGTCTTATCTATAATCGGGGTTTACACCAACCATCAAAAACCTGTCTAAAACCGTATGCTCGGGAGATAACTTGGATGGTAATTTGGGCTTATTCCAAATGGAATAAGCTTTTTTACCACATAAGAAAGTATAAGTTTTCGGATCACGAAAACCGCTTTCTTATTGGCGATAAAACCTAATATAGGGATCTTTGGTCGTAGATCAAAGTCTCTCCTTGTTAAACGCGGTCGCTCATCTTTGAATGGCCTCGATAGAGGTTTTCTCATTTTCTCATTTAGTCAGAACATGGACTACGCGGCGGTGGGGGAATACTAACAGGGCAATCACCATTCGACCAACAGGAGAGGTTCATCGTGATGATACGCATTGCTGTGATTGTTACAATCCTGTTTCTGACTCCCGGCTGCTTGAATAGCTTCACAAAACCCAACGTAATAAAATAGAAATCAGACCAGAACATGCCACCTATCCTACCACATCTACCTATCTCACCTAGTGATAAAGAGTTGGAAGTAACCAAAGTTACTTTAGGAGCAATTGGTGATATTTTGATTCACGATCGTGTCTACGCCGACGCAGAACAAAAAGATGGGACCTACAACTTCAAAAATATGTTTGCAGAAGTCCAGAGGATGTTACAAGTTCCCGATATTCTTGTTGCTAATCAAGAAACGATGATTGGAGGCAAAAAACTTGGACTCTCCACCTATCCTTCTTTTAACAGTCCTCATGAAGTTGGTGATGCTCTGAAAGATGCTGGAGTGGATCTAGTCACCGTCGCTAACAATCATTCCCTTGATAGAGGGGAGAAGGTTATTCAAAGTGCTCTAACATTCTGGGACATGCTTGGGATCCCTTACACAGGTGCTTTCAAATCACAAACAGATCATGACAGGATTAGGACAATAACCAAGAATGGGATTACATTTTCATTTTTGAGTTATACTTATGGGACCAACGGAATTCCAATTCCTCAAGGAAAGTCTTATTTGGTAAATATGATGAATGAGACCCAAATTCGTAAAGATGTGGAACAGGCCAAAACAATATCCGACGTCGTTGTGGTTGCTGTGCATTGGGGCAAGGAATATGAACGGTTCCCGAACCAAGCTCAAGTTGGACTAGCCCAAAAGCTCGCGGATCTTGGTGTTCATATTATCATCGGTAATCATCCGCACGTTTTACAACCCCCGGCATGGGTAAAAGGGAAAAATAAAAATGAGACCTTAGTTCTTTATTCACTCGGAAATTTTCTATCTGCTCAGAATGAGTTAGATACAAAAATTGGAGGGATGGCATCCATTGATGTTGTCAAAACAAAAATGGCAGATAAATCGATTATTAAATTGAGCAAACCAAGCTTTCTTCCGACTTACAACTATGATCTTCATTGGCGGAAATTCAAGATTATTCCAATGGATCTATTAACCAACGAACAACTAAATAAGGCTAGTTCTCACTATGAAAAAACGAAAAGACATATGAGCACTAATATTAAAGATTTACACATCGTTACTTCCAAGTAAGCAAGTTATGAGAATTGGCGTTAATAGTTACGGCATAATTCGTTACCTAATGGCAAATAATTAAACTAGATGCTAAGGAAAGGAGCAATTTACATGGGTGACAAAGGTGACATCAAACCTAACGGGTCTCAACATGCGGAGAAACCTTCAAATGATCCGGAAAAACAAGGAAGATCTGCTGCCAAGAAAAAATCTAAGTAATCGATGGAACATCGGCAAAATGCTTGATTGGCAAGGTTTTATAATATGATCAATGCTATATTTAATCACGGCTGCTATGAGCAGGCGTGATTATTTGCGTTAACCATAATAAGTATGATGATATATTATGTTTAGTTGCTTGACATAAGTAAGTATATTGAAGTATTATACGAACATAAAGTTTATGACTTTAAAAAAGTTAGTAATGAAAGGGGAAATAAGAGTGAAAAATAATGTTCATATTGGCGCATTGATACTAAGAGTGCTGTTAGGAATTACCTTCTTTGCTCATGGGGTTGATAAGTATCAAGGAGGTATTGGCAATATAGCAGGCTGGTTTGAAAGTATCGGTATACCAGGCTTTATGGCTTATGTCGTTGCAACGATTGAAGTGATAGGGGGCCTAGCACTAATACTAGGATTCGGTACACGTATTATATCCGCATTAATGGCTATCATCCTTCTAGTCGCTACTTTTAAAGTAAAATTAGCCGTCGGATTCTTCGGAAATGGCCAAATGGCTGGATACGAACTGGATCTTTCCATGATTGCGGCTGCAATTTATCTTCTCTTAAATGGCAGTTATGTCATCTCAATTGATTCTTTATTCAAAAAGGGTCAAAAACCAACACAAGTTATGTAATGTTTCTTTCTTAACGGTAGCTCGTGCGATTAAAGCAGGCTTAACTAGTTAATTACGGAATATAAGAAGTGACAGCTAGTCAGATATTGACTGCTGTCACTTTTTTCATTTGCAGATGAAGTTAGATCGATCATTTGATTGGTTAATGGTATACTGTGCTTGTTAAAACCTACCATTTCGTAAGGAAGGATACAACCAATGTCATCTGCTATGCTTGAGAAAGTCCCGCATATTGTATCGTGCTTCCCCAGCTTGTCCGATATTTCTGTGCAGGACTGGAGCGATGAGGGAATTATAATGTTAGATTTACAGCCTAGCTTTGTATTTGAAGAGGGTCAGTTCTTGGAGCATGCCGTTCTAATTCTGGAAGGTACTGTAAGAATGTATAAAATCAGCGGAAGCGGAAGAGAGATCACCTTGTATCGAGTCAATGGCGGGGAATGCTGTCCCCTCATGATGTCCAGCATTCTCGGCGAGACCGAATATGAAGCTTCTGCCTGCATCGAAAAGCCTTGCACTGTAGTTGCTATTCCAGTTGACGTGTTTAAAGATTGGATGGACCGTTACAAAAGCTTTCGACAGTTTATTTTCAGAATGTTCGCCAAACGAATTATCATAATGTCCAACTTACTGGATAGCATCAACTTCAAATCAATCCGCGGCCGGGTAGCGGAATATCTGGTTGAGATGACCGAGGATGGACGCGATAACCTTACCATCACGCATGATACCCTATCCATTGAGCTTGGAACGGCCCGCGAAGTCATCAGCAGAACGCTGAAATCGCTCGAGAAAGAAGGGCTGCTGCAATTATCCAGAGGACAGATTTCTCATATACTGCGTCAGGACTTGAAAAAATATATAGAACAATAAATGCAGCTAATATTACCTCCAAACGTTTATTTTATTGCTATGTGACAAAGTTACGGTTCTATCTAAACGCTTTTGTTATGATCGTAATCAGAAACACAATAAAACAAACCAATACAATATGGAGGTAATAGAATATGAAAAATGTTGGCGGAACTGATCGTGTGATTCGTATTATTCTAGGTGTAGCGTTATTGTCTTTGTTTTACTTCTTACCTGGTTACTGGAAATTAGCAGGATTGATTTCACTTCCGTTTCTTATTACAGGCATTGCGCAAAAATGTGCGATTAATCAAATGCTTGGCCGTAATACTTGCAAAATTCGTTAAGTGTGGAAAAAGGAATGAGGGATGTCCCAGAGTTTTCCTCGAGAGCTCTGCGAGCCAAAACTCGTTAACAGAGTTTGAGAAGCCGGAAATCAACTTCTCGGTAGGCTGTCTTGTGCGTCCGTTCAGAATAAGTGCGGAAAACGCGCTTATTCTGGAGCGAACGAACCAATAAGCGCGTTTTCCGCGCTTTCAGTGAGACCTCGCCGAGCTGACAGAGTCTGAGAAGCTGATAATCGACTTCTCAGCAAACCATCCTGCGCGTCTGTTCAGAATAAGCGTGGAAAACGCGCTTATTCTGGAGCGTACGAACTAATAAGCGCGTTTTCCGCGCTTTCAGTGAGTCCTCGCCGAGCCGACAGAGTCTGAGAAGCTGATTTAAACTAGATGTCCCTCAAGGGTTCATAACCCTTTTGGGACATTCCCTTTTTTTATCTTCAGAAGTTCGTATAAGATGATGGATTGTAGGAGATAAATATTTCGTGATATTTCCAATTACTAAGGAGTGAACTGATATGAATAAATTGTATACAGCAACGGCAACGGCTGAGGGCGGAAGAGAGGGTAAAGTCACTTCCAGCGACGGGGTCATTGACTTAGAATTGAGAGTTCCTAAGGAATTAGGGGGTCCTGGCGGACATGCAACCAATCCGGAGCAGCTGTTCGCGGCCGGTTATGCCGCATGTTTCGATAGCGCTTTGAAGCTAATCATCAGGACGAAGAAAGTCCAAGTGGAGAGCACCAAAGTTACCGCGAGTATTACCATTGGCAAGGATGGGAGTGGCGGCTATGAGTTGGCAGCCAAATTGGATGTTTCCGTCAATGGCGTCGAAGCCGATATTGCCAAGGAATTGGTTGAAGCCGCTCATCAATTTTGCCCATATTCCAAAGCAACCAAGGGAAATATCGAAGTTGAGGTAAACGTTGTATAAAAAATGAATTGAATGAGCAGATGCATTACAAATAAGCAGGATTCGCTGTTAGCGATCCTGCTTATTTTTTTGTCAAAAAATGAGTTGAAAATAAAGGTTGCGGTCAAATAAGTTGTTAATAGTCTTGTAATCTATTATTTGTAAAAGTAGATGATGCAAGTGATATAATAGTCTTGTTGATTTACATATTCTGGTGTGTAGAAGGAGAGACATGAATGAGTGCTATTCGATCCCTACCAAGAAGTCAGCCTGAGCGTCAAGGTATTGCGTCTTCCTTAATTACGAGCTTTTTAAAAGAAGTTAAAGACCGAAGTCTAGAGCTTCACAGCTTCATTCTCGTCCGACACGGGCACGTTGTTTCAGAAGGATGGTGGACACCTTATTTGCCCGAACGTCCTCATATGCTGTTTTCTTTAAGTAAAAGCTTTGCTTCAACAGCCATCGGATTGTTAGTGGGAGAAGGGCGAATCTCGTTCGATGACCGGGTTATCTCCTTTTTCCCTGAGGATATGCCGCCAGAAGTTTCACCTCATCTAGCTGTGATGACCATTCGACACTTACTTATGATGGGTACAGGACATGCAGCAGATACATCAGGGAAGATGCAGTCAACAGAAAACTGGATTAACAATTTCTTAAACCTTCCCGTGGAACATGAGCCAGGTACGCATTTCGTGTATAACAGCGGGGCGACCTACATGCTTTCGGCCATTTTGCAGAAAGTAACTGATCAAACGTTACTGGAATATTTGCAGCCGCGACTGTTGGAACCGCTGGATATCCAAGGTGCCACTTGGGAAAGCTGCCCCCGCGGCATCCACATTGGCGGCTGGGGAATGAAGATCAAAACAGAGGATATTGCCAAGTTTGGACAGCTATATCTACAAAAAGGTCAATGGGCTGGGTACCAGCTCATTCCTGAGTCGTGGGTAGAAGAAGCGACAACGAAGCAAATTTCTAATGACTCCAGCACCAATAATGACTGGGCTCAAGGGTATGGGTATCAATTCTGGAGATGCCGTCACGGCGCTTATCGAGGCGACGGAGCTTTCGGGCAGTTCTGCGTTGTTCTCCCGGAGCAGGATGCCGTCATCGCGATAACGTCCGGAGTGAATAACATGCAAGACGTTCTTGATACGATTTGGGAGCATTTGCTGCCTGCCATGAAATCCGAAGTGCTGTCTGTGGACCTGGAAGCCTCCGAGTCACTAACCAATGCGCTGCAAGGCCTTAGTTTGGAACCGCCACGAGTTCTTTTAAGCTCAACACTGGAGAAAAGCCTTTCGGGAATCGAGTTCGAGTTAGAAGAAAATGAGGAACAAATTCAAACACTTTCGATTGATTTTACTGAGAATTCGGCCAACGTTACGATTCAAAATAACACCGGAAAACATACGGTTTGCTTTGGTAGAAACGAATGGTTTGAAGGAACGTATACGCTGCATATGAGACAGGAAAATGTGGCAGTCGGCTCGGCAACATGGCAGGATTCGAATACGCTCTTGTTAACGTTAAGATACGTGGAAGCGCCATTTTGCGTGACTGTAGTATGTACGTTCAATGATGGAAGCTTGCAAATGCAATTTCGACAGAACGTTTCGTTCGGCAATGAGGAACCTAAGTGGATTAAAGGAAAAATTAGATGAACGATTGGTGAATAAGAAAAAGGTCGGTCTGCAGCAGCAGACTGACCTTTTTCTATATACTTAAGTCACCAGATAAGACCGATTTCGATAGTCTCGGGGAGAGCAGCCGGCGTAGGCTCTGAATTGCTTATTAAAAGAACTCAATGACTGAAAACCGCTTCTTTCAGCGATTTCGATGATCGAATACTCTGATGTGCGCAGTAAATCCATGGCAGACTGAATTCGCAGCTGATTCACAAAATCATGCGGCGACAAGCCCGTAAGTGATCGAAACTCGCGATAATAGAACGAGCGCCCGACACCCGCCCGACGGGCAAGCTCATCGCCATCAAGTGCCTCCAGATAATGGCTAAGAATATATCCGACGGATTCTGATATCGCGTTCGTTCCTCTCGGAGCCGCTTGATCCATTTGATCGCTAAAGAATCCGTCCACTTGTAATAAAATATCTATCAAGTGCATGTACTGACGCGTAACCCATGCCGTTTGCCCTTGCTCCTGTGCTTCCGCAGCGGAACGCGCAGCTTTTGCAATTGCCTTGGCGTAAGTCGTATCCCCCGGAATGAGCGGGGACATACCTCGCCCAGCATAAAACGGCATTAGCAGCCTGCTGCCATCGGGAAGCTTCAAAACCGGTGACGGTGTAAAAAGCACTAGGATCGCTTCGAATGGTTGATCTGTATTCGCATAGCTCCAGTGCGGTTCGAAAGGTCGACATAGGAACACGTCTCCCGGTTGACCGTGATAGATGCGATCGCCGAATCGGTACTCCAACTCATGATCAAGCAGCACGCCGATTTCCAAGCAATCATGGACATGCAGATCGTGTTCCTCATCAGATCCCCATACGCGGCTAAAGGCAAAAGAGCGTGTCAGCCTCAACTGCTCCACATACATCCAAATCCCCCCCAAGTCATTATACCTTTTTCTGCTCGTGGACAAAATGACAAGTTTACTGCGCATTTTGAAGAGAATCGCAATTTCGTGATGTGATACATTAGGGTCATATTCGAAATTGGAGGTTATCTTTATGCGCTTGTATTTAATTGGAGCCGGTGTCATAGCACGCACGCATGCTGAGGCAGCAGCCAAGCTTCCTCAAGCGGTCGAGCTTCGGGTAGCTGACCCGAATGCGGAAGCGCTGAAGTCGTTTCTCAGCAGCTTTCCAAAAAGCATTACGTTTGCGGATGCTGAGCAAATGCTATCCTCTGAACCGCCGCTTGAAGATGATATTGTGATCGTAGCTACGCCTCCATTTGCCCACTTGGAGGGGACGCGTCTTGCGTTGAAATCTGGTCGGCATACGCTATGCGAAAAGCCGTTCGCCATGAATGATGAAGAAGCGGAAGAGATGCTTCTTCTGGCAGAAGCAGAAGGAAAGCTGCTTGGCTGCTGCAGTGTACGTTATAAGGGCATGCTCCATAACGAAGCTGTTAAGAATGTCATTCGATCTGGCGCGCTTGGCGATATCTATCACGCTACGTTCGTTAACAAATGGACGCGCAGTCGTGCAGGAATCGAGTATCAGCCAGCTAGCCGTTGGTTTCTCGACAAAAGCAAAAGTGGCGGCGGCATTCTCATGGACTGGGGTCCCTATGATTTCGCCACCTTAATCGATGTGCTGGATCCTGCTGAAATTGAGGTCAGCAGCGCTTGGACGGCGAAGCCCCAAACAGCCGCAGATCCTCAAGATGTTGTGTACAATGTTGAGCACCATGTGGGTGCGCAATTAACGTTTCGGTCTCGTTCAAATGCCCGTCCAATCGCCATTCATTACGAAAGAGGCACGTGCACTCACGGGAGTGAGCAGTTTATCGGCGAAATCGAGGGCACACTCGGTGCTCTCCGCTGGACGCCATTTGACTCGCGTCAACCGGTATTTTTCAGGAGTGACCATGATGGGGTTGTTGTGGAAGAAATTGTAGATCCGGGGCCACGCGGACCTTACACCGTTATGGATCACCCGCTTATACATTTCTATAACCAAGTCAACGCTTTGCCGTCACATGCGAACGTAGGTCGAAGAGCCGTCGATCATTTCCTATGTATTGGCGCTTTATATAAATGTGCAGATTCCGGAGAAAAGCAGTTAGTGACTGTAGCGCCGGCAACAGATGCAAGGGAGGCTTCAGAATGAATATTCGCGGCTTTTCGAGCAACATGTATGGTTGGTTTGAACGATGGAAGTCAGATGGTAAGGAGCCAGTGTGGGACGATTTGTACCGTGCCTGCGCTGAAGCGGGTCTTGACGCTGTCGAGACGGATGCAACACCTGAGAAGCTGGCACTAGTCCGTACTTACGGACTAACAGTTTCCGCTTCCTATATCGGTCTTTCTCTGCATGGCGAGTATGCAGATCTTGAAGCGGAAGTTCTTCCTTATGCAGAACGGCTCGCCGCTGCGGGCGGTACCGATCTGCTCGTCAACGCTGACCCCTATGGCGATTGGAAGCATCCGCTGCCAAAGCCGGAGGAGCTTGTCCAGCGACAAGGAGACAACTTGTCTCGTCTTGCCGACAAGCTAAGTCCATTTGGACTGCAGCTCTCGCTGCACAATCATGCGGCGGATCGCCATAATGCTGAGGCTGATTTGCGCTCTGTCGTGCATTTCGCCGACAAAGCAGTTGGCCTTTGCGTTGATACGGGCTGGGCGCATGTAGCAGGCTGTGATCCGGTTGCTTGGGTGCGCTCATATCCTGAACGCATCAAAGCCTTTCACCTGCGCAACCAACGTGGCCGCGTTCCGGCCGAGGATGTGACCGAAGGGGACATTGACATGCGGGTCTTGCTGGAAGCAGCAGCCCATGCAAACTATGGAGGTTGGATAGCGCTCGAGCTATGGCATCCGCCAGAAACGAACCCTGCGCGTACGATGACTGAGGACGTGCAGCGGTCCATCGCTTTTTTACGGGAGATAGTGGGAAATCTGTAGGGGAAATGATTCGATTCTATCGAATGACTATGGATTTAGTAACAGTTGAGGTGAAAATATGGCAGTTGTTAAAGCCAGGGATTAGGATGTTGCACTTTTGGCAAGGCTGCTTCGTGCGGAAGCTGAAGGTGAAGGCAAACCTGGCTTGATGATGGTCGGAAATGTTGGGCCCTCCTACATGGCATAATCAGCCTTTTGTAGGGCGTTATAAGAAGCATTGCTTTTATCAACCATTAGGAAAAGAGTGCGAAAATATTTATAAAACTTACTGAAACAAATGTAAACCAATAGGAGCCGAAAGTCTCCTTTTTTAACATAATAGAAAGTATAAGTTTCGACGTAGATCTTGAGGGCACCCCCTTTCTAATAAGTGCTATATCCGCGATGCGTGTGGCTTGTAACGATGTTTTACATCGTTACAGATGTCTCTGCCGTGTCTGTTGCGCGCTAGAACGATGATTTTCATCGCTGCAGATGAAAACAGTGCTGGCAGCCGCGCTGTGTGTGGCTTGTAACGATGTTTTACATCGTTACAGATGTCTCTGCCGTGGTTGTCGCACGTTGCAACGATGATTTTCATCGTTGCAGATGAAAACAGTGCTGGCTCCCNACGATGTTTTACATCGTTACAGATGTCTCTGCCGTGGTTGTCGCACGTTGCAACGATGATTTTCATCGTTGCAGATGAAAACAGTGCTGGCTCCCGCGCTGTGTGTGGCTTGTAACGATGTTTTACATCGTTGCAGATGTCTCTGCCGTGTCTGTTGCGCGCTAGAACGATGATTTTCATCGTTGCAGATGAAAACAGTGCTGGCTCCTGCGCTACGTGCAACTTGTAACGATGTTTTACATCGTTGCAGATGTCTCTGCCGTGGCTGTCGCACGTTGCAACGATGATTTTCATCGTTGCAGATGAAAACAGTGCTGGCAGCCGCGCTGTGTGTGGCTTGTAACGATGTTTTACATCGTTACAGATGTCTCTGCCGTGGTTGTCGCACGTTGCAACGATGATTTTCATCGTTGCAGATGAAAACAGTGCTGGCTCCCGCGTTTCGTGGAAGGAAGCACAATGTAGAACAGAAGAGGGGTGGGTGTGAGGGTGGAGAGGCGCTTTGCGGTGGGCCGCCTTTGAAGTCGTGTTTATACCGCATAATAAATTCAAAGAACACGACTTCAACAGCGGTTGGAACCCCACATTCATCGCTCCCCGTGCTCAAAATGTATGGGTTTACACGAAAAAGGACCGTCAGGATGATCTTCCCTGACGGTTTTTTTATTTCTTGACAGTTGGCACGATATGGAACAATAATAAAAATAATAAAACGACTGGTCAGTCTTTATTATTTGAATTTTATCTCGAAGGAGGATTTCAATGAATTCATTCCATAACAATTTAGATAAATATGCATCACTAGCCATCCAATTAGGGGTCAACGTACAACCGGGACAAACATTGGTCATTTTCGCACCTATAATATCGGGGGATTTCGTACGCAGATTGGTAAAGCAAGCCTATGAGGTGGGTGCAAAGCACGTTTATGTCGAGTGGTTCGACGATGAGCTTACTCGGTTAAAGTATGAACTAGCACCGCACGAAGCATTGCTTGAGTACCCTATGTGGCGTGTAAAAGGATATGAGGAATTAGCAGAAAATAATGCTGCATTTCTGTATGTCGTGGCGAATAACCCCGATCTTATGAACGGCATCGATCCCAAACGTATTCAAACAGCGAGTAGAACATCCAATAATGCTTTGCGGGAACTATCTGATGCTAGGTTAACTAATAAAGTCAGTTGGTCGATTATCGCCGTTCCTTCACCAGCATGGGCGGATAAAGTGTTTCCATCACTCCCCGAAGAAGAGCGGGTTGGCGCCCTATGGAATGCCATTTTCGAAGCAACAAGAGTTGACCGTAATGATCCGGTACATGAATGGAAAGAACATTCAAGTGCTTTAAACACGAGATCAAAAAGACTTAATGAACGCCAATATAAGGCGCTTCATTACCGCGCCGGTGGTACTGACATTACAGTGAGTCTGCCGCATGATCACATTTGGGTTTCGGCTGGCAATACCAACAGCAATGGAATCTCTTTTATAGCAAACCTGCCTACTGAAGAAGTATTTACATCACCTTTAAAAAATGGTGTAAACGGTACCGTAAAAAGTACTAAGCCGCTTAGTTACAATGGCAATCTTATTGAAAACTTTTCATTAACATTCAAGGATGGGGAGATTATTGATTTTAAGGCAGAGAAGGGGGAAGAAAATTTAAGAAGCCTCATTGAGATTGATGAGGGTTCTCACTATTTGGGTGAAGTTGCTTTGGTTCCGCATCGCTCGCCTATTTCTAACATGAATCTTATTTTCTACAATACGCTTTATGACGAGAATGCTTCATGCCATTTTGCCATCGGCAGAGCTTTTCCGTTCTGCCTGAAGGGCGGAATAGAGATGAGCCAACAAAATCTTCAGAATCATGGGTTAAACGAAAGCTTGACGCACGTTGATTTTATGATGGGATCAGCAGATATGAAAATTGATGGGATCTTGATGGATGGGGCAAAAGAACCGCTGTTCCGTAACGGAGATTGGGTGTTTTGACGTACTAACAGGATAAAGGGAGATGCTGAATGTCACCTAAAGTTACGCAAGCTTATAAAGATGAAAAAAGGGCGGTTATCCTTGAGGGAGCGCTGCATTGCTTTATAGAAAAGGGATTTCAAGCTACAACTATTGATGATATCGTACGTCATTTGGGGATGAGCAAAGGCGCTATCTACAGTTACTTTTCCAGCAAAGAGGAGATGTATATTCAAATGGCCGACGATAAAATGAATGCGATGGTGGAGAACTCCAGTGAGCAGTTCAAAAATATGCCAAGCGCGGCGGATCAAATCCGCTATATGTTTGACCGATTCCGTCGACAATCGCTTGACGAACTGCGTAAATGGTTAGCTTTTCATTTGGAGTTTATGCTGTATGCAGCGCGCCAACCAGAATTAACGGAACGATGGAACCAGTATGCGAGTAAAGCTTTATTGTTCATGCAGGAAATTATGGAGGGCGGTATAAAGACTGGCGAGTTCCGTTCTGATCTTGATATCGCGGCAGCTTCCCGTTTGTTCTGGTCAGTTAGAGATGGCCTTGCTCTACAATTTATGCTTAGCGGTGAGGAAACCGAATATAAGTCCATAATTAATGAGATGGAAAAAAAGGTATTCCGATATATCATAGGATAATTCACTATGGAGGTAGAGGATTATGATTTTCAAAAAAATGAGCGAATTGTCGGCTGACGATATGGTTTCGTTATGGAATAAGGGATTCGAAGGATATTTCATAAATAGTACACTGAACTTGGACAAATTTCTTTCAAGAACTGTCAACGAAGAGCTCTCACTAGAGCACTCCTTAGTCGTGTATGAAAATAGTGAACCTATTGGCTTCGTGATGAATGGGTTCCGTGTCATAGAAGGAAAGAAAGTGGCATGGAACGGGGGTACTGGCATTGCGGCGGAACATAGGGGCAAAGGGATCGGAAAAAAATTAATGGAAAGAAACCTCCAGTTGTATCGTGAACAAGGTGTGGATATCGCCTTGCTGGAGGCACTCATTCAAAACGAAGCAGCGAAAAAGCTGTATCAAAGTGTCGGCTATGATATTACCGAGCAGCTAATCTGCTTACAACATACAGAAACTCTGGATGCAAGTCTCTTACAGCCAAACGCTCCTAGTCGATATGTTACGAAACGAGGACTGCCTGTGGAAGTCAAAGGACTGTCTTTCTACAGACATTTATCAGCGTGGCAAACACAATGGGCCAGTATGAAGGATGGGGAATGTATATTTATCTCAGATGAAGAGGATGAGGTGGTTGGCTACGCACTTTTTAAGCGCGTTTTCGGAGAAGACGGTAACCTGGCTACCATCGCTCTTTACCAATGTGAATCGATTCCGGGTCGAGCAGATGCAGTAAATATCCTCAAGGCTGTATTAAGTGAAGTATACGCACCATTTTTTTCCTCTTGTAAGCGTATGACCATGAACATAAGAGATTCCAACAAAGAGCTCATTGGGGTATTAGAGCGTTTAGGATTTACTACATTTGTGGAACAAGTGCACATGATTCGGCATTTATAAGAACTTACGAGCCTAAATTTTTAATTCGATTGATTAAACCTGTTACATCATTAATTGTCGTAAAGATTTGTGAATTTTGAAGTTTATCAAGTGCCAAATGACCATTCTCTACCACATTATTTATCTCTTTTAACAAAACTTCATTTTTGTCTACCAATTGTTGATGAATATCCTTTGCAATCGTAGGAACACTTTTCAGATTAAATTGTTCTATTTCCGTTTTTAATTCGTTTAATTGATTTTCAAGTTCCTGTTTCGTTTCCGGATTCAAAGCAGCATCTTTCATCATTTGCGGTGCTTGTTCGGCAAAGTTACTTAGTTTATTTATGTGCTGCGTAGCTTGATTAATGTAGTCTATCGAGTTACTTGCTCCTTCTAATAGTGAACATGCACTCAGCATCATAGTTGCAAGAATTAATGATAGTAACATCCATTTTTTCATGTTGACATCTCTCCTTTACCTGTTATTTTGCTGACAGAACATAATTTTTGTTATTGATTTATTACGTTTTTCTAGAAATAGGGTTTCAATTTCAGAAGGGCTGCCACATGGCAGTCCTTTTTTCCATTCATGCGAGAATAGATGATTACGATCTCACTTTTTTTTGAAGTTGTACTTAATTCGGTAAATCCTTAATAAGTATCGTATTAGAAAACTTTGTTAGTCATTCTAACTATCAAAGGGGGTGAACAAGGTGCTTGGTCGCAATCAAACCGGAAATAGCAAGCTCGTTAAACAATTGAACAGACAAGAGATTCTGCGTAAGCTTCGGGAAAATAAGCGAGTTTCTAGAGCAGATTTGGCGAAGTTAACAGAGCTAAGCCGTCCATGCGTTTCTGCGTTGGTCGATGAAATGATGAAGGAAGGGCTAATCCATGAAGTTGGTGTAGGTGAGTCCAAAGGCGGAAGGAAGCCGATCCTGCTTGAATATAATTTTCAAGCTCATGGCGTAGTTGGGGCGATTTTTGAAGGTAGCACGCTATATATGTCTATAGCTGATCTAAGTGGAGATTTGTTAGTTGATTACAACTTTCGCTTGCAACAACCAACGAATGGCGATATGGCAATTCGTTGTCTGGAATTGGGTCTACAGACTTTGCTTAGCCAGAGTGGGTTCGAGAAATCTCGCTTACTAGGTATTGGCTTAGGTTTACCCGGAATTACACAGCGTCGTGATGGAACCGTGAGTTATGCGCCAAGCACAGGATGGATGGGGTTACCGGTGAAACAGGAGATCGAAGAACGATTAGGTCTACCTGTTGTGATTGATAATGACGTTAACTTGATGACATTAGGGGAGTTTCATAAGGGTGTCGGCAACGGAGTTAAGAATCAGGTTTATATGTATGTAGGGACCGGTATCGGCGCGGGAATCATCCTAGATGGGCAATTTTATAGAGGCTCGCGTGAAGCATCAGGAGAGATCGGATATATGATGGTAGGTCAGATAAAGAAGCTTAACCGGGGTGAATATGGCGTTTTTGAAGGGAATTACTCGGTCCCAGTTATCCAAGAAAAAGCCAGAAAAGTGCTGCCTTCCCTTGTGGAAGAGCCGGGTGTGATTAAACAACTAATTCGTCATACGGAAGATGGCCACATAGAGGCAGGCCGATTATTAAATGACATCTACAGACATTGGGCCTACGGAATCGCGAATATGGTCAGTATACTCGATCCTGATTTGTTGATTTTAAGCGGGGAGATGATTGACATCGAGGAAAGCGGTGTTGAGAAGATCCAAGGTATGCTGACGGAATGGGTTCCGTACGTACCACAAATCAAGCTGGCGGCTCTAGGCTACAAAGCGGGCATCATCGGGGCGATTCACAGTGTCCTAGAAGCTTTCCCCGTAGTAAATTCCAACAAAATATACCTTTCGGGAGGTTATGTGAATGAAAGCAAGTAAGGGGAATGTGTCCAGAATGCTCGTAGGCACTCTAGTGAGCATTATGATGGTTGTGATTACAGCTTGCGGAGGCTCCGCGCCGAGCTCTGGAAATGCTAGTCCAGCACCCACGGTGAAGCCTTCTGACAAACCGGCAGCTACGGAGGCACCTAAACCGGCAGAGAAGCAAAAGCTTGTTATTTATACAGCTAGGGATAAAAGTGTTGTCGATGAAATTATTCCAAAATTCAATGCGAAGCATCCGGAAGTTGAGGTCGAGGTATTAACGATGGGTGCACAGCAGATTCTGGAGCGTGTGCGGGGAGAAAAGGCTAACCCTCAAGCAGATTTCTGGTGGGGCGGCACCCAATCCGGTCTGATGACTGCAGCGAACGAAGATCTCTTGGAAAGCTTCAAACCAAGTTTCGCAGACAGCATACCAGCTTTGTACAAAGATGCTAAGGATCGTTGGTATGGTGAAATGCTGCTGCCCGAAGTGATCATGTACAATTCCAAAGCACTTAAGCAGGAGGATGCACCTAAAGATTGGGATGCACTTCTTGATCCGAAATACAAAGGTAAAATCATTATCCGGGGCGTACTTGCATCGGGAACGATGAGAACGATTTATTCCGCTATGATTTTCAAAGAAGGTGCCGCTGATCCTAAAAAAGGGTATGACTGGCTGAAGAAGCTGGATGCCAATACGAAGGAATATGCGCAGGATCCTACTAACCTTTACTTAAAATTAGCCCGTGAAGAAGGAACACTTTCGCTCTGGAATTTGCAGGACATTATGATTCAGAAGCATTTGAAAAATCAGCCGTTTGATTTTATTTACCCAGCGAGCGGGGCACCTATCCTAGTAGACGGCGTAGGAATGGTGAAAAATGCCAAAAACAAAGAAGCTGCGAAGAAATTTTATGAATTTCTTTTCGACTCGAAGCTTCGTATAGAGCTTGCCGATAAATTGTTCCAGATCCCTACACGTACGGATATTAGCAAAGACTCACTTCCAGCATGGCTGAAAGGTATTGAATTGAAACCAATGAATCTCGATTGGACCGTCATGGCTGATAAAGAGAAAGATTGGATGCAGTATTGGGATGAGAGCATTAAAGGTAAAGGCGGGAAATAAGCAAAACATCCGTTCGGGTAGAGATAGCTCCTCTACCCGAACTCAAAGTAAGGGGGTACTGTACGTGATCGAAGTCGCTCTAGAACATGTAACCAAGCAATTTGGGAAAGTATCGGGTGTTAAGGATGTGCATATTCGGATTAAGCCCGGTGAATTCTTTACTTTCCTTGGTCCTAGCGGATGCGGAAAAACAACAACTTTGAGAATGATTGCCGGTTTTTACTATCCAACCTCTGGGCGTATCGTATTTGGCAATCAAGATGTAACGACAGTGCCGCCTCACAAGCGCAATACGGGAATGGTATTTCAGAACTATGCCTTATTTCCTCATCTGACGGTATTTGAGAATGTGGCCTTTGGTCTTCAAGTTAGAAAACGACCGAAAGAAGAACGTCTCCAAAGGGTAGAACGCGCCTTGCAGCAAGTACACTTACAAGGTTACGGAAATCGGCGTATTGACCAATTATCAGGCGGTCAGCAGCAGCGTGTTGCACTAGCTAGAGCACTTGTTATTGAGCCGAATATTTTACTGCTAGATGAGCCTTTATCCAACTTAGATGCCAAACTGCGAGAAGAAACACGCTTGGAGATTAAAAGGCTGCAGCTTGAATTAGGCATTACGACCATTTACGTGACGCATGACCAAGCTGAGGCCATGGCGATGTCGGATCGGATCATGGTCATGCAGGGCGGCGTTGTACAGCAGGTTGGAAAGCCGGAGGAAATCTACAACCGACCTATTAATCGTTTTGTCGCTTCTTTTATTGGTGAGTCTAATCTTTGGAACGGAACCGTAGAGCGAATAGATGGAGATCAGGTCTATGTCAGAGTTTCACCCGATCTTGTTCTATGCGGGTTGGTGAGTCATTCGGCACCTAATCGTCACCTGGCAGTGGGCGCACAAACCACTCTGTCTATCCGTCCTGAGGCAGTACGGGAGGCACAACCAGAATCTTCACAATCGGAGAACACATTCCTAGCTAAAGTTGTCATCGCAGAATTCACCGGGGTGAATGTCAATTATTTGACGGACGTATCCAATAAGCCCTTGAAAGCGATGTTCGTCAATCAAGGTCATCAAGTACGACAGCGTGACGATGCACTCGCGTTGCATATACCAAAGGAAAGCATTTACTTTCTAGAATAGGCGGAGGATGAGAATATGACCTTCAAGAAACCAGTATCTCATCAACCAGTGATCAAACGACCATCCATCACTACTTCGCCTCATTTCGTATATGTATTAATCGCTCCCTTGTTTCTGATACTGCTGGGCTATGTGCTCTTTCCGCTGTATCAGACCTTCATTCAGAGCATTCAAATGGAAGGTAATCTTACTTTTAAAAACTATACACGGTTCTTCAGCTCGGAGCATACCGCCAATTTGGAAGCCCTCTGGACCAGTGTGTATATCTCTGTTCTAAGTGTAGTGACATGCGCGATTGTCGGAGTCACCATGGCTTTTCTATTGGAACGCTATGAGTTTCCAGGACGCAAAGCGCTGACTGTGCTTGCCATGGTGCCGATGGCGCTGCCACCGCTGGTAGGTGTGCTTTCATTTACTTTTCTATATGGAGAAAGCGGTATTATTCCGCGGACGCTCAAGCTTTGGTTTGAGATGGACCACGTGCCGTTTTCACTAAAAGGTGTATGGGGCGTTCTCATGGTTCACACCTTTACGATGTACACCTATTTCTATATGACGGCTTCCGCTGCGATCAAGGGGCTCGACCCCTCATTGGAGGAAGCAGCTGCAAGTCTTGGAGCCGGACGTCTTTATATCTGGCGGAGAATCATATTACCCATGCTCACCCCAGCTATCGTGGCTTCGTCCTTGCTTGTCTTCATGATTGCCATGGCTTCTTATACGGCTCCTCTCATCTTCGGGATTGACAGAACGATGACGATGCAAATCTATTTGTCCCGAACAAACGGAAATTTGGATATGGCAGCTACGCAATCTACCTTATTATCCATTGTTTCCATCCTATTTCTCATTATTATGCGTTGGTATCAAGGCTTGCGAAATTATCAGAACTTGAGCAAAGGAGTTAGTGTACATCGGACAGAGGTCAAGAGTGTATGGGGGAAATATACAGCTATGGTCCTCTCCACGATAGGCGTCATCATTCTGCTCCTGCCTATTCTGGTATTGATTCTCATTTCCTTTTCCACTGATGGTACATGGACAACACAAATTCTACCGCCAGAATATACATTTAGTCATTACGTGGAATTGTTTACTGACAGCAAAACATGGCGTCCTATTGCTAACAGCTTCAAAATGAGCTTTGTAGCAACGGTTGGCAATGTGATATTCGGTGTGGCTGCTGCCTATGCGATCGTTCGCCTTAAATTTAAAGGGAAGACATTGCTTGATGTATTTATTATGCTCCCTTGGGCATTACCAGGAACGGTAGTAGGGATTAATTTAATTACTGCTTTCAGTACTCCGTCTGCCTACAGTTTCGGGCAAGTTCTTGTGGGAACTTTCTGGATTTTGCCACTAGCCTACTTTGTGCGTCATTTACCGCTTGTCTTCCGTTCAACGTCGGCTACGCTTATGCAGATGGATCCTTCGATCGAAGAGGCAGCCCGTAATCTGGGAGCTTCGTGGTGGTACAGCTTTCGTCGAATCGTCTTCCCCTTGTCGCTTAGCGGGATTCTAGCGGGAACTTTATTGGCCTTCGTAACAGGCATTGGTGAATTCGTATCATCGATTCTGTTGTTTACATCAAAAACAGCCCCGATTTCGGTGGAAATTTTCCAAAGAATGTATGCATTTGAATTCGGAACCGCTTGCGCCTATGGCGTCCTTCAGATCATCCTTATTATCATTGTTCTCTTTATTTCTAAAAAATTGACCGGAGACAAAGCGGGTACAGCTGTGTAAAGGATGATCATTCTGCGGGAGGGTTCAAGACCGCTGCTTGATACTAGCGGGAATTTGGTATTTCTCGCTCAACTCTCAGAGGTGTTATAAGGAGGAGTAAAAGTGAAGAAAGCTACATGGAAGAAAGTGTTTACGAGTGTTACTAGCATTGCCGTATTAGGTACCTTGCTGTTTCCTAGCATGGCGCAGCCAGTCAGCGCTGACAGAGGCGTAGTTGATCTCTGGAAATCGATTAAACCTCTCACGACCATCGCGAGCGCTATGAACACAGGAGCTCACCCTGACGATGAACACAGCGCTATGCTTGCCTATCTTTCATTAGGAAGAGGGGTTAATACGTTAAGTGTCATTGCAAACCGTGGGGAAGGAGGCCAGAATGAGATCGGCAGTGAACTAGGCAATGCGTTAGGCATTATACGAACACGCGAACTGCAGGAAGCTTCCAAAATCACGAATGTCACTTTGGGTATGTTAAGCGAGCAAATTAATGATCCTATATTTGACTTCGGTTTTTCAAAAAGCCCCGATGAAACACTGCAGAAGTGGGGAGATTCGGTGGTCTATGAAAGACTTATTCGGAAAATCCGAGAGTTGCGGCCTGACGTAGTCATTCCTTCTTTCCTCAACGAAGAATCGACACATGGTCATCATCGGGCCATTAACGTCATAACCGTTCGTGCATTCAAGGATGCGGCTAACCCTGAGGTGTTTCCAGAACATTTGAAAAACGGCCTGCAGCCTTGGCAAATAAAGAAGCTATATCTTCCTGCCAATGATAAGGATTACAACGTGGCTGTACCTGTAGGAGATTACGACGAAATTTACGGCGCTTCTTATGTCCAATTGGGAGAAGAATCCCGTTTTATGCATAAGAGTCAAGGGATGGGAAGACATGTTGATGAAGGTCCAAGCTTCAACTATTACAAATTAAATTCATCGGTTAAATCCGAAAAAGAGAATGATTTCTTCGACGGCATTGCTTTCTCCTTTGATGATTTGGCCAAAGAGATAGATGCGAAGGGCAAAGATAATAATGTGATTAAAGATTTACGAGCCCTCCAAAAGGATGCGGAAGAAGTCATTAAAGCATACCCTGTTTTCTCTGACGTGGCGCGAGAGGTACAAGAAATGAAGGCGCATGTAGAAACGGCCGTGAGCGATGTGAAGGCATCGACACTAGATGCAAGTGTCAAGACCGATTTGCTGTATCGCCTTCAAGTGAAGGATGCTCAACTGAATAAAGCAGGTATGGAAGCATCGTCGTTGGTTGTGAAGGTAAAACCGGAAACCGGCGAAATCGTTGCAGGTCAAACGGTAAAAATGGTAGTTTCCGCTTATAATGGCGGCAAGACCAACCTGAAGAACGTTGGGCTCGGGCTGAATGTGCCTGAGGGGTGGACGACAAAAGCAGTCGGAAACACAAAATTTGACCAACTTAGCTACAATCAGACGGTTTCTGCCACTTTTGAGGTTCAAGTCCCTAAGGATGCTGTAGAGTTCCAGGTGTATCAACCATCTGTAGTAAGTGCAGATGTCTTGTATCAGTTAAATGGTGTTTCTGGAAAAATACATGTTATCCCATCGAATCAAGTGGCTGTGCTCCCTGCGTTCGCACTTTCATTAAGCCCTGAGGCTACGGTACTTAACACATTGAAGACCGAAGAGCCTCTTCCGGTCAAGGTTACGGTTCGCAACTACTCGCCAGGAGCTGCCAAAACGTCCATTTCCTTGAACGTCCCTAAGGATTGGAATGTAACACCTGCATCTCAAGAAATAAATTTCTCTGCAAAAGGTGAAACAAAGCCGGTTACGTTCCAAGTCAAAGCTCCGGCTGGAACAGCTGTTGGCAAATATACAGTAACAGCGGTAGCAACAAGCGGTGATGTTACCAGCAAGGAAAACGTACAAATTATCGATTATCCACATATCGGTAAAACCTATTTGATTCAGCCAGCAGAATTAAAGATTCAGGCCTTTGATTTGAAGGTGCCTACAGGTCTGAAAGTGGGATATGTATCCAGTGGATTCGACAATATTGATCAGTACTTAACCCAATTTGGCGTGAACGTAACGAAACTCGACGAGAAAGCGATCCAATCCGCTGACTTATCTCAATATGACACGATTGTATTGGGCATTCGGGCATATGGTTTCCGTCCAGAACTGCTTTCGAGCAATCAAAGACTTCTCTCTTATGTGGAAAACGGCGGTAATCTGGTCGTTCAATATCATAAGCCGGAAGATAAATGGAAACCTGAGCTTGCTCCTTATCCGATAAAAATTGGTGAACCGTTAATTCAATGGCGTGTCACGGATGAGAATTCCAAAGTAACGATGCTAGCACCTGATCATCCGATCTTTACAACTCCTAATAAAATTACAGATGCAGATTGGAACAATTGGATTCAAGATCGCTCGGCTTACAACCCGGCTGAGTGGGGCAAAGAGTACACGCAGCTGATATCTAACGGCGATGCAGGGGAGAAGGAATTTACCGGAACGTTCTTAAGCGCTAAATACGGTAAGGGAACCTACACCTACAGTTCACTTGTGTGGTATCGTGAAATTCCGAACCTGGTCCCTGGTTCTATTCGCCTCTTCGTGAACATGATCAGCTTAAAGCAATAGGAATAACTACAAAGGGAGGCCTGAACGGGCCTCCCGATTTATCAAACGGGGGAATCAAGCCCATGGATATTAGGGAAGTACACGGTCGTGATCTACAGACTGTATTAGAAGAGGTCCGATTTGCAGTGGTACCGCTTGGATCCATCGAATATCACGGGCCGCATTCACCTCTCGGAACGGATGTCATTCTAGCGAATGGTTTTGCAGAGCGTATCCATCCTGCTTTGAAGCCGCTTATTTATCCTGTTGTTCCTTACACGGCTTGTCCTGGAAAGACCCGTCATTATCCAGGAACAATCTCCGTGAGTCCGTCTGTCATCACCGATTACTTATATGAAATTGTTGACGGGATCTGTCAGATGGGTATCCGAAATGTGCTGCTGTTAAACGCACATGATGGGAATATGGGTGTTTCCAGAACAGTAGCAGAAGCCATTACAGCAACCTATAAGGACGCTAGTGTTCTATTAGTGAACTGGTGGCAAATGGTAACAACGCAAAGTACCGAAGAAGTTGGAATCTTTACAGGGACTACTGGTAGAGGGCATGGAGGCCCCTATGAAATGTCGGTTGTCAAAGCATTTCGACCTGATTTGGTTCACGTAAGTGACAGTGACGTAGACCTAACAGCAAATCATTCACTTTCGAATCTGCCTTATCTATTAGTGGAAGGCAGTCCAGCAGGTTGGGATGGCTACACGGGTCATGTTGGGCAGACATCATTAGAAGCAGGGGAATGGATTATTGCAGAAGCAGTTACTAACTTACATCAATTACTTGAAAGCTGGTTACAGAAACCAGTAATGAAAGACGGAGGTGAATAATTGAATGGGAAATCGTGAGTCGATTATGGAAGTTGAAGGTAAAGCATTTCCTGGTAAAACATATACTGAGGCTGTTCTAGAACCTGCTTACAATGAAGCCAAACAGCATCTATTGGATGCCATGTTGGCCATTAATAAAGCTCATTTGATTATGTTGAAGGAGCAGCAGTTGATTTCACAAGATGAGGCAAACCAGATTGCGAATGCTATTGTACATCTTGACCTTGATCTTTTACGCCAATCTAATTATTCGGGTGAGTTTGAGGATTTATTCTTTCAGGTGGAAAGCCAGCTGCAGCAGCACGCGGGCGATGTTGCGGGAAATTTGCATCTAGCGAAGAGCCGTAACGATATGGGTGTTACGATTTACCGTATGGTACTTAGGGAGAAGCTTCTGGTCACAATGCAATCCGGTTTAAAGTTACGTAAGCAGCTTCTGCAATTCGCAGAGGAGCATATTCATACGCTGATGATTGGCTATACACATACCCAGCAGGCGCAGCCAACGACCATGGCTCACTACATCATGGCTGTTGTTGACTCGCTTACGAGAGACATCCGCCGGATGACAGCCGCTTACAATAATTGTAACCGCAGTAGTATGGGAGCAGCTGCGCTTACAACGTCGGGTTTTCCCATTGATCGGAACCGAGTGAAAGAGCTTCTAGCCTTCGACGAGCTTGTAGAGAATTCCTATGACGCTATTGGCGGAGCGGATTATTTGGGAGAGGTTGCAACTTCTATTAAACTTGCAGCCATCAACCTGGGGCGAGTCGTTCAGGATTTATTGCTCTGGTGTACGCAAGAGTTCGCCGTTATCAAGGTAGCCAGTCCTTATGTTCAGATCAGTTCCATCATGCCGCAAAAGCGAAATCCTGTATCTCTAGAACATATGCGCGCCCTTCTTTCCAGCTGCGTTGGCAATGCGGATTCCGTGCTTGCGATGATGCATAATACGCCTTTCGGCGATATTGTTGATACCGAAGACGACATGCAGCCTTACGCGTGGAAATCTCTTGAACTCATGGACAAGATCTATCGACTTCTAGCCGTCGTAGTGGGGACGATGGATGTTAATAAAGAGGTGCTTCGTAAACGCACAGAAGGCAGCTTCGCTACCGTTACCGAACTGGCGGATACCTTGGTTAGAACGGACAAACTCTCCTTCCGAACTTCCCACCATATCGTAAGTTCAGTCGTAAAGAGAGCGATGTCGGAAGGATTAGCAGCGAACGAAGTTTCATGGGAACTCGTCAATGAAGAAGCTAAGGAGATCATCGGTCGTAATTTGATAATGGATAGAGTCACATTAGCACAAGCCTTAGACCCTGAGAACTTTATTCAAATACGCTCCTTGCCAGGAGGACCAAGCCCCCAAGAGATGATGAGAATGATTCAGATGCGTTGTAAGGATCAACTAGCTCTGGATCAATGGTTAACGGAGTCGGATCATAAAAGCCGTACTGCTCTGCAGGTTTTGGATGAAGTCATGAGGGAGTGGGGGAACCCATAATGTCAGCAAAAAAGATTCCATTTCTTGCTGTGGACGGCGGAGGAACCAAAAGCCTGTGCTACTTCTTCGATGAGCATGGTCAGATTCGAGGTCAAGGTAGATCAGGATCTTGCAATTATCAGGGGGTCGGTAAAGAAGCAGCTGTGAGGGAGCTTATCCATGCGATTCGAAATGCTTTGGAGGACGGTAAATTAGTAGGGAATGGGGAGGTTGGCGAAACAGAATTAGAAACGGATTGTGCGGCATTGGGGATCGCTGGTTTGGATACCGAATATGATCGCAGGATCATCCTGGCGTTAGTTGAAGAGGCGCTGCAGCATTTACGTATATATGCCAAACGTTTAATTATTGAAAATGACGGCTTCGCAGCATTACTGGGGGCAACGAATGGTCAACCAGGCATTCTTATGATTGCTGGAACAGGATCCATCGTTTATGGCGTTAATGATCAGGGCGTTGTTGCCAGAGCAGGAGGGTGGGGACATCGAGTTGGAGATGAGGGAAGCGGGTATTGGATCGGTAAACAAGCGATCATTCACATTTTAAAAACATGGGATGGACGGACGGCCCCCAACAAGCTGGCTGATCATATTCTTCCTTACTTGGATCTAAAAAATCCCGAGGATTTGTTTAATTGGACATACAACTCGAACTATTCTGTGGAAAAAGTAGCTGAATTGTCCAGTCTCGTCTCCCAAGCGCATACGCAGGGCGATCAAGTGGCTAAGTCCATTATGATTCAAGCAGCCGAACAGTTATTTACTTGTGCTAAGGCCGTCATTGAGCGAATAAATTTATATAGACAACCTTTTCAAATTATTTTGCAAGGCGGCGTACTACAAAACAATGCGTTTGTAAGGGAATATATAACGAGCCAATTCAACACCTTTGCGCCATCTGGACAAATCGAAAACAAGAATAAGGAGCCTATATTTGGAATGATGGCTTTGGCTCTAGATCACTATCAGAAATTTCATGATGGATGATTAGTCTAGTGGAGGGATCCTATGAAAAAAAGGCTGTTGTTCGTTTTTGCCCATCCTGATGATGAGTCATTCGCTTGCGCCGGCACCATGGCAAAATATAGGGAAGCCGGTCACGACGTCCATTTGATTTGCGCAACCTCTGGTTGCGGGGGGAAGTCTGGCGAGTATTCAGTAACCTGCAAGAAGGAACTCGCCACACTCCGGGAGCTGGAATTGTCACAGGCTTGCTACGTCATAGGCGTAACTAACTTGTATTTGCTTCATTACGCGGATGGCAGCTTGATTAACCAGGATATCAACGAAATAGCCGCAAAAATCGAATCCCATATTGTACAGCTGCTACCGCAAGTCATCGTAACGTTTCCTCCAAACGGAGTGACTGGACATCGAGATCATATAGCCATATCCCGAGCTACAGAACAAGCGGTTCTTCAATCTGAGGAGAAATTGATGCCATCTCAGTATTGCACCTTGTTTTTCGCATCGATTCCTCACTACTATGATTATTGCGCAGATTCAGCACCAACCGGTGCAGTCCCCATAACTGGAAAAGTAAACATAGTGAATCAACGTGAAACAAAAGGGCGTGCGCTACACGCACATCGAAGTCAAATCTATTCGGTAAACCGAGCCTATCCAGGTGTCATGCAAGGAGACTATGGGGTTATCGGACAATATGAGTACTACACGAAGGTGCGGGCTGATGGACTGTTTGAAGACATTCAGGAAAGCACGGAAGGAATTCCAGAGATAGAGCTTTGTTAACGAATGAGCAGATGATACTAAAATTGAAGTTAAACAATGGAGACCCTAAACCCGGTGAATAATCCTACATGGATTGTATATCGGTTTTTTTGTGTTCCTGTATAAGTGACAAATCATAGTTTATTCGAGGCATATAAAATTCGCGAGCTCTTACGTACAATAAATGTAAGGGCTTTATTCATTTATGTAAATTTGGAAGGTGTCTATAGTACAGCTAATCTAAAGGAGGATAACGCAGTGAATATCGTTGGTTGGAATGAGTATCGACATGAGAAATCAAATGAAGCTGTGGCTGCCATTTACCCTGAAGGCATTCATTCTGTGATTGCACAAGGTTTGCAACAAGAAGGTGTGAATGTAAAGACGGCCACACTAGATGAGGTCGAACACGGGCTTACGGATAAAGTTCTTAGTGAGACGGACGTATTGGTTTGGTGGGGACATAAGGCGCATGATCATCATCCACAAATCAAGAAGGTCATTGCGAATGCCGCACGGTGGGCTGCTCCAATGGATGGACCTCAACTGCAATTCGGCAAATCTGAACCTTTGGAGAAGCTCTAATGAAGGTCATTACGATCGGGATTATAGGTACCGGTTTTTCAGCAAAAGCCCATATAGAAGCTATTCGGCGTATTCCTTATTTACAAGTGGTAGCAATTGCGGCTAGCAGTTTGGAGAGAGCAGAAGAGTTTGCTAAAGAATATGGGATTCCTAAGGCGTATGGAAATGAAAGTGAACTCATCCAAGACAACGAAGTCATGGCTGTTCACAATTGTACGCCGAACTATATGCATTACACCATTAATCGCGAGGTTTTATTGGCAGGTAAGCATATATTGTCTGAAAAACCGCTAGGGATTAGCGGTGAACAAACAAAAGAGTTGACACGATTGGCTGAAAATAGTACGGGAGTAAACGGTGTCGCATTCAATTATCGTCATTTTCCGTTGATTGCCGAAATTAAACATCAACTTCATAAGCAGACTTACGGAAAAGTAAACCTCGTATACGGCGGTTTTTTGCAGGATTGGTTGTTAAACAATACAGATTACAATTGGCGACTAGAGCCGAAATATAATGGTGCTTCACGTGCTTTAGCAGATATAGGATCACATTGGTGCGATACGGTCCAATACGTGTTAGGCAAGAAAATTGTTAAAGTCTTTGCTGATTTGAAGGTTGTTCATCCTATCCGGTTAAAGCCGTACGAAAAAGCGAGTCCCATAGATATACATTCGGAAACACTCTATGAGGAAATTCCCATGGAGACGGAAGACTATGGGAGTGTGCTCGTCCATTTTGAAGGTGGTATTCAAGGTGTATTTACCATTTCTCAAGTGAGTGCTGGTCGCAAGAACAAGCTGTTTTTTGAAATTGCAGCGGATAAAGGGACACTGGCTTGGAATCAAGAACAACCCAATTCCTTATGGATTGGTCGAAGAGATCAAGCGAATCATGAGCTATTCTCAGACCCGCGTTTGCTTACCGAATCGGCAGCAGCGCTTTCCCATTATCCTGGAGGCCATCAAGAAGGTTGGCCGGATGCTTTGAAAAATATGTTGATTGATTTTTATTCCGCTATTCGAAACCGAACGGCGAATGAATCAACCTATTCCAGATCATTTGCCAACTTCGAAGAAGGCGATCAGATCATGAAAGTCATGGATGCTATTCTGGAAAGTCATCGTACGGAGCAGTGGGTGAAAATTGAATAACCTGTATTAGTGACAAATATCTATTTATTAGAGTCATGTATTAAATCTCAATTCCCTTTATAATTAAAATGTAAGCGTATAACAAAATAAATTATTTTTGATAATTGATTTTAATACATCACAAATTCATATAGAATAACTTGGAGGTTTCAAGATGCCAAAACAGCTTGTCGCAACTGCACCACGCAAAGCAGAGTTACTTAACTATGAAGAGACTCCATTAGCTCAAGGACAAGTTAGAGTTAAAGTGGACTATGCGTCTCCTAAGCATGGATCTGAATTAGCTGATTTTCGCGGAGAGCGCAACCAAATGGAAGACATATATGATAACGACTGGCAACTCTTTATGCCGCCAAATCCAGACGTGGCTGTAGGGAGTCCTTTTGGTAAATGGAATATTGGCAATCAATGGGTAGGGCGGATTACGGAAATCGGGCCAGAGGTGCAAGGGTATGAGGTTGGCGAACGACTTTGCGGTTATGGCGGCATTCGTGAATCGCATGTGGTAAACACAATCAACCCGAAGCGGTTAATGAAAATGCCAGAAGATATGTGTTGGAAAAATGCCGTCTGCTTTGACCCTGCTCAATTTGCTTTAGGCGGCATTCGAGATGGTCAAGTTAAGCTAGGTGATCGAGTTGCTATTTCAGGCCTTGGAGCTATAGGTGCAATTGCTGCACAAATGGCTAAGTTAGCCGGTGCCAGCTACGTTGCCGTCATAGACCCAATCCTGAAGAGAAGAGAAGCTGCTATCCGTGCAGGCGCAGATGAAGCATTTGATCCTTTTACACAGGATGTAGGTATGGAATTGAAAAAAGCGACCAACAAGTTGGGTGTCGATGTCATCATTGAGACAAGCGCTAACGAGCATGCTTTACAAGCCTGCTTGCGAGGATTAGCTTATGGGGGAACGATCGCTTTTGTTGGCTGGGCCAGACCCTTTAAAGGCGGGTTAAATTTAGGGATGGAAGCACACTTCAATAATGCGAAAATTGTCTTTTCTCGTGCATGCAGTGAGCCCAATCCGGAGTATCCACGTTGGAGCTGGGAACGAATTCAAAAGGTTTGTTGGGGTTTGTTGGCAACTAATCAGGTCAATTGCGAAGAAATTGTTGACCCTGTGATTCCTTTTTCAGAAGTGGCAGATGGATATGAGCAATATGTAGATCGCACACCCGAACAAAGTATTAAATTAGGCGTAACCTTTACGGCGTAATACAAGGATTGAATGAACCAAAAGGGGTGGTAATGTGTCGGACGGTGTCATGGATTTAGATCTCTTATTACAAAATGCGGTGCTTAATATTATACAATTTGATATTCATACCAGACGTGAGATGAAAACCTATAACCGCACCCGACCTTGTTACGTCATGTCCTACCATAAGAAAGGCTATGCCAAGCTTAGGATCGGAGATGAATTATTTTCAATTGAACCGGGTACAGTCATTCTGATCCCGCCTAATGTCGTACATGATCATTTCAAGGAGAACGCAGATGAATCGATCTTTTTATGGTCACATTTTACGTTTGAAATTGGCGGGGTCATTGATGTGCTTAAGCTTTTTCAAATCCCTTACACATTTAAGTTAAAGGATTCAGAAGAGTTCGAGAAGGTTTTCCTGCAATACAATGAGCTTAAGCAGCAAACAGGATTTTTACCTACAACCATTTTACGCAAAGCGAAAGCCCTTGAGTTAATTTACTTAGTTCTCGAAAGCGCCATTCATATGGATGAGAACGCAGGTTCTAATATTCAATCGCGCAGCTTCATGGAGATATTGGCGAAAATTATTCAACACCCTGAGCAGGATTTCTCCTTGTCTCAATTTGCTAAAGAATTGAATATGCACCCTACTTACATTAGCAATCGATTCAAGGAATTGTACGGCAGATCGCCCATACAGGTGCAGCGTGAAATGAAAATCCACAATGCCAAAACGTTGTTAAAAACAAGTCAATTATCCATTACCGAAATTGCGCTATCTTTAGGCTTTAATGGGATACCGAATTTCACAAGATTGTTTAAAACCTACGTGGGTACTTCACCATCGCATTATCGTGAACTCAATAAAAAGAAAATTGACGGGTATTTTACAAAGAATTAATTTTTTAAATTGAACATGTAGGAGAGAACAACATGAAATTTGCTATTCAAGATAAGTTAACCGGTTTATCTGATTACAAAGAAGTTTTTCTTATGGCAAAAGAGATTGGCTATGACGGAGTTGAATTAAACCTTTTCCAGCAGCCCTTAAATGATCATTTAACCGGTGAGCTGCAAGCTGCAATCGATTCAACGGGAATTCCGCTCACAGCTATTTGCGGTGGTTATCGGCACTGGATAGGGCACTTCGACGAATCAAAACGCTTAGAAGCTGTTTCGGATATTCAGAAATCTTTGAAATACGCAGCACAGTTAGGTGCCCAAGGCATTATTGCGCCTGCAGCATATGGCATGTTCTCCAAATCATTACCTCATCAAGTATTACCGCGAGAGGAACATGGAGATCGCATCGTATTAATAGATTCCTTGAAGCGAATAACCGAGCAAGCTGAGAAGCTGCAAGTGACCCTATTTATTGAACCTTTGAACCGTTATGAAGATCATATGCTGCACACCGTATCGCAAGCTGCCTCGTTGATTAAAGAGGTTGAAAGTCAGCATCTTAAGGTTTTAGGCGACTTTTTTCACATGAATATTGAAGAAGCTGATATTTCACGCACCATTGAAAACGATTACAGCAGCTTGGGTTACTTTCATCTGGCTGACAGCAATCGGCAGCTTCCTGGTAAAGCACATACTGATTTCCGGACACCTTTTCAAACCTTGAAAAGACTTAATTATGAGGGCTATTTATCCATGGAATGCAGAATTGGCGAAGAAAGGAGAGAGCTTTTACAAGAAACTTTACAATTTTTGCGGGGTTGTTTGCAGCATTAATCCTAAATGAGAGGGAGAGATAAAAATGAAAAAATGGATTCGATCCATGGTCCCAATTATGTTAATGAGCAGTTTGATATTGTCAGCTTGTACGACGAATGCTCCTGTAAAACAAGAAAGCAAATCCGCTGGTGATGCGAAAAAGGGTGAAGTGGTCACTGTTAATTTTTGGGATAACTATACGGATACAACGCAATCTAAAGCTATGGATGCCATAATTGCCAACTTTGAGAAACAAAATGGAAACATCAAGATCAAAAGATCTTCCATGAAAGCTGACGATCAACGTAAATTAATTAAGCCGGCTTTATTGAGTAAAGAAGGACCGGATTTGTTTGCTTATGATGCAGGCCCAGGTTATCTGGGCGTTCTGGCTAAAGCTAATTTACTCATGGATTTGACAGCGAAATCAGAAAGCTTAGGATGGAATAAACGTTTCCCAGCCTGGATCCAAGAGCGAAATACGTTCGACAAAAAGATTTATGGCGTTGGTACGCAAGTGGAGATGTTAGGTGTTTACTATAATAAAAAGATCTTCAAGGATTTAGGCGTAAACGTGCCAAAAACGTATGATGAATTTCTGGCCATTTGTAAAGCGGCCAAAGATAAAGGCATCGTAGGTATCTCTTTGGATGATAAAGACCAATGGCCTGCGCTCCATTTGGAAAGCATATTCTATACAGCGGTTGCTGGAAAAACAGGAATTGAAGCTGTTTTGAATGGTCAAAAAAACTTCGATCAACCTATTTTTGCTGAATCATTAGATATCTTTAAGAAATTGATTACAGACGGCTATACAACAAAAAGCCCATTGGCGATTTCTTATGAAGACGGCAATAAAGAATTTTTTACAGGTAAAGCTGCGATGCGTATGACGGGTACCTGGATGGTATCCGGTATGGTTGAGAACTTGAAAGAAGATGTTGGTTTCTTCCCACTTCCATCCATTAAGCCGGAGCAACCGCTCATGGCACCAGGTGGAATTGGCGGCACGTTTGCAGTCTCTTCCGGTACCAAGCACCCTGATGAAACTGTTAAATTCCTGGATTATATGTACTCGACGGATACCGCAAAAACATGGTACGAGGCAAGCATTATTCCTCCAATGTCAATTGATATCAACACGATTAATGCGAATTCTCTCTTTAAAGAAGTCGTTAGTTTATCTGCATCAACGGCTGGTCAATCCTATAGTATTGATGTGTTAATGCCACAGAAGGTTAATGATGTTACGATGAATGATTTGCAGGAATTGATTGCTGGGAAGAAGACTGGCGCAGATGTGGTCAAGAATAAGCAAAAAGCTTTTGAAGAAGAAAAGGCAAAAGGTAACTACTAAGCCTTCATGATGAAAAAGATAGCATAGAGATAGTGCTTCTAGCACTATCCCTATGCTTATCTAACAGAAGAGACACTGGAGGTGAACATATGAGCATCCTCACCAAAATAAAACCATTTAAAGCATTGTTTTTTATTTTACCAGCATTGCTTTTTTATATCCTATTTCTGATTGTGCCAATCATTCAGACGGCTCAATATAGTATGTTTGATTGGGATGGTGCTAGCCCAGTCATGAATTTCGTAGGGTTTGATAATTATGTGCGTTTGCTGCATGACTCTATTTTCTGGAAAGCGTTAGGGAATAATTTATTTTGGATTGCCTGTTCGGTGACGATTCCCATATTCATCGGTTTAATTCTGGCTATTTTAGTCCTATCCAAAGGAATTCGGGGAGCTATTGTTTTCAGAGTTACTTATTTTATGCCGACGATCATCTCTCTGGTTGCGGTTGGTATCGTTTGGAATTGGATTTATCATCCGAGCTTTGGGTTCATCAATATAACCTTAGAAAAAATGGGTTTAAGCAGTCTGGCATTAGATTGGTTGGGTAATGAGCATACCGTAATGCCCGCACTGGCAACAGCTGGGAACTGGACTTATTATGGATTTTGTATGGTCATCTTTATGGCTGCTATGCAGGGAATTGATAAAAGCTTCTACGAGGTAGCAAAGATAGAAGGGGCATCTATTATACAAACTTTTGTCCGTGTAACAATCCCCTTACTGAAGAGCACAATCACTTTATTGATCTTAAATTCGTTAATTGGCTCGTTTAAAGTATTTGATATCATTTATATGATGACGAAAGGTGGACCTTATCATTCATCGGAAGTGATTTCTACGTATATGTTTGACAGCGCTTTTCGCTTAAACGAAGTGGGTTATGGAGCAGCAATTTCGATAACGTTGGCTCTTATTATTGCCTCTTGCTCTGTCGTCTATATGCGTTTTGCAGAAAGGGATGGTTAGAAATGAGGCGTTTATTGATGAAGGATACAATCAGAATTCAACTGACGGCTCCTAAAAGCTCGTCCTCGTATGTACAGCAAACTTTAACCTATTTGATCTTGCTTGCCTTTCTGCTTATATCGGTCATGCCAATCGTTTGGATCATTCTAGCTGCACTCAAGCCAGTAAGTGAATTAAATACAAACTTGTTTGCATTCCCTAAGCATTTGACTTTCGGCAACTTTTCAGAAGCTTGGACCGTAGGGAAAATGGGGAAATATTTGTTGAATAGTGTGATTGTTGCTGTTCCTCGCGTGTTTTTTATTATTGTATTGGCTTCTTTAGCAGGCTTTGGCTTCGGAAAGCTTAAGTTCCCGGGCAGAGATGTCTTGTTCTTCTTCTTTCTCTTCGGGATGATGGTGCCGATACAAGCAATGGTCATTCCACTTTATTACACGATGCAGCGTTTGGATTTGATTAATTCCTATTGGGCGCTAATCCTGCCGAGTTTTGGCTTGGCCATGCCATTTGCGATCTTCATGATGCGAACATTTTTTAAGGATTTACCGGATGAGTTGATGGATGCTTCAAAAATAGATGGTTGTAATCATTTCACATCCTATCTTTATATTATGCTCCCGTTGACAATACCTGCGTTAACCTCATTACTGGTATTTGAATTTATGTGGTCGTGGAACGATTTCTTACTTCCGCTGCTCTTTGTATATGACGATGCTTATCGCACATTACCGCTCGGGATGATGTATTTCTTTGGTGAATACACATCTAATCAGTCACTAATTGCAGCAGGGGTATCCATTGCCATTGTACCCATTATTGTGATCTATATTATTTTCCAAAGGAAATTTATAGAAGGTATTACAGCAGGTTCTGTGAAGGGCTAGCATTCGCCATTTTCATGGATGCAACCCTATTATATGGCATTGAACTCGTCATGCAGAGTGCGAATCTGAGAAAACAATTGGAGAATGCTGATTTGGTCATTACGGGTGAAGGAAGATTAGATCAGCAAACTCTTTCTGACAAATGGGTCACAGATCAAATAGAACAAATTATGAGATTGTTGAGCATAACGCAAGAGAATCATTTTAATAAAAAATAAAGACTATTTTTTTTGTATAATTATTGACCGTACAGTAAAGTATATCTTGAAATTTTATACACTTTTTCTTGAAATTGTCCACATTTTCTAGAAATGATGACATATTTTAAACGCACGTGTGGGCTTAAAATGAGAGTAGATCATCCGGGATATTAAGTGTTGACATTCGTTGATCCATCACTGTAACCAGTCGAATGTTAAAGACGGAAGGGAGGTGAACTTGACGAATATAGGCCCCAATGGGTAGGAAAGGAGTTCGTAAACGCAAACCAGTAACGACAGCTTCACGATTGACCGCAGCCAAACTTTGTGTGAGGAGTGGTAATTATGAAAGCAATTACGTTTCGCCCCATGTGGATTCGCCTCGTTTGTATGGTGTTTAGTTGTTTGCTTATTATCAGCTGTTTCCAGAACCTCGATGCTCGCGCATCTGGCATCACGATATCTATCCCCAACTCTTCTTTCGAGGATGTCGGAACCGGCATACCACAATGGTACACACACCCCACGTACGGCCAAAATACAGCAACCGTCTCGAGTGAGAAAGCTTACACTGGCTTGAACAGTATGAAAATGGTGGACACCAGTACTTCGGGTTCACTTGCTCGGATTAGCGAAAAGGTCAGCATTACGCAGAATGAAGAGTACACCGCTTCAGTCTTTGCTTATATTGAGCAAGGATCGATTGATGTTTGGCTGATCTTCTATAACGGTACTACGGAAACGCTTGCTTGGCCCACTGGCGTTACGCCCACGCTCAATCAATGGACGAAGAGATCTATTACAGCAAAAGCTCCAGCTGGAACAACTCAAGTAGCGGTCATGGTTTACAGCTCATTAACGACTGTTACAACAGCCTATATCGACGATGTTTCGATCGGTCAAACCGTTAAAAATGCAGGCTTCGAAGACTCGTTAAGCAATACTTGGACAGTGTCCTCTGGTGCAGCCGTTTCGACGGTGCAGAAGGCGGGGGGAACCTACAGTCTTAAACTGGACGATTCCAGCCCAACCACTGCTAGCACTGCGGAAAGCTCGAATGTAACGGTTTTTACTGGCACAAGAGTCGGAGCTACGGCCAAAATCTACGCGTCCAGCGGCTCCGGTCTGAGCATCCACCTTCTTTTCAAGAATTCCAATGGATTTGTCCTTAAAGATGCTTCAAACGATTTCACTGGTATTGCTGCACAATGGACCCCGGTTTCTGTATCCGCAACTGCTCCTACAGGCACAGCATCTGTCTCCGTATATCTAACAACGGGGATCACAACGTCGATGGTCGCTTACGTCGATGATGTGACGCTGGATCGTCCGATTGAATATAATCTTGGTGTTCAAATTAAGAACAATCCCCTCGATGTCGCTGTATTCGGCAAAGATGCAAGCGGTAACACGGATCTAATGTATGTCGGTTCCAGCGGGTTTCCGTCCAAGTTGGTGGTTTACGATGCCCGAACGGGTGAGCTGTTGGATGATCGAGATCTCATGGTTGATCCGAATAACACGAAGATAGAAGCAGTTTGGGGAATGACGGTGGCAACTGATAAGTCCGTCTATTTGGGAACGGCTAACAAGAAAACGATGTTTCGGTATCTCCCCGGCACAGTTAGCATGGTTAATGGGCAAAAAGTAATTACTGGCAGCTCGTTAGCGCCAATCACCCTACCAACCGGAATGGACGTTATTTGGGATGTAACGGCGGGAAGCAACGGAAAAGTCTACGGCGGAACTTCCACCGACGGCAAAGCGTTCCAGTACGATCCGACCGGAGGGACTGTCGTCTTAAACAGTGGCCTGCCCATCGTCAATGGCCTTGGTTTCGTGAGGTCAATCGCTTATGCGAGCGATACTGAGGTTTATATGGGTATGGGACCGACCTCGAATGCGACAATCATTCGCTTTAATCCGACGAATGGAACTCAAACCACCATTTCCCCGCCAAATTATGGCAGCAAGTTTGTGAATAGACTCGATTATATTTCGAACGGATCGGCGTCGAGGGTGTTCGCCCAGCTATCGGCGGGTCCAACGCTGGTATTGGATAGCACAACGGGTGCGATTGCCTCTTCCTTAAGCGATGTCGACTCACGCGGCGTATCGATGAAACACCCTTCGGATGACAAAGTGTTCTACACGAAAGGGAATAATCTTTACAGCTACGATATTTCATCAGCGGCAGAATTAAATCTGGGCGATGTAGGAGGAAGCGCAGCTGGTTATACTTATTTGACCGATGCAGGCAACACTTATCTGTATGCTGCGCTTAAATCAGGAAAAATTTTGAAATATAAGCTCGCAGCAACGCCTACAATTGATACGACGACATCGTTCGTAATTCCAGAATCTGTGACCAAAATTCGGTCACTGGTCAAGGGGCCAGCCGACAATATTTATACAAGCGGCTATTTGCTTGGAGGGATGGGCGTCTATAATCCGGACACATCCAAAGAAACGTACTTTAAAGGCGCAGGCCAAGCGGAAAATATGACGCCATTGGGCAACAATCTGTATTTAGGCATTTATCCCGGCGCGTGGATCAAGAAATACGATACAACATCGACGTGGAATGATACTACGAACCCTTCGCTCCTGTTCCAGGATATCGACGACGCCCCTTACAAACAGGATCGTCCGTTTGGCATGTTAGCAGAACCCTCAATGAATCGGCTTTATGTCGGTTCAGTAGCGAGTTCCGGGAATAATAAAGGCTCCTTCACCGTCTATGACTTGTCTACTTCCCAACAAGTCACGACCATTAACGATATTGTCTACCATCAAAGTGTTATTTCACTTGCATACAAGAACAATAAAGTTTTTGGCGGCACATCCGTTTACGGGGGAATCAGCAGCACGGTTGATGCGACGGAAGGAAAAGTGTTCGTTTGGAATACAACTGGCGCCAACTCGACACCAGTTCCTCAATTCGTCCCAGCCCCCGGAAGAAAAGTCATCTCAGATCTCATTGTTGGTCCGGATGGGAAAATATGGGGACTTGCGGAAGGGAACTCGTCAGGCAATTCGTCCCATGACACGACCGCAGATTTATTTATTATCGATCCGAATAATCCAGATGCTGCTCATACGACAGTATATCCCGACAAATTCAGCTCAATACCCGTGTCTTGGCAAGGCGGCAAAATGGTTGTCGGCAACGACGGTAACGTCTATGTGAGCGTTGGTGGGAAATTGTACGCCGTTGACGCCAATTCTGCCAACAAAGACGCGGTTACTTTAATCGGGGCAGGTGTGACCCTGCTGACAACGGATAAGTATGGCGATCTTTATTACGTGAAGCACGAAATTAATCTCTACAAGTATGATAAATAAAGGACTCTTCCGTTCAGGTTCATTCGACCATGTCATCGACATGGTCTTTTTTTCATAGGGATGCTGGTCGTATCATCCGGTTGATTTTGTCATCACCGAATAGGATGCTGAGAGTAAGTGGACATAATGCTAAGCTTACAAAGCTCCTGCATCTCTAGCTGAATAAAACGAAGGGTAGATTGGCCGATAGTTTAATTCTTCCCTGATGCGTGTCGTATCTACGATCATATCCCATGGGTTGAACTCTTGCTGCACGGCATCTGATAAATGGTTGTCAGTAAGACCATGAAGACGAAACAGTTCTTCAACAGTGATGGGGGAATCATCAGCAACGTTATAAATGTGGCCATCTATTCCATGCATGCAGGCGGCAAGCAACAAAGCTTGACTTACATCCGCATGGTGTACCATATGAAGCCGTTTGGCGAGGTTCCATTTGCTCATTATTGGAAGAAATTCTGTGACATGGGGATCATGTTCACCATAGACAAAACCAAACCGCAGAATACGAAGCCCCAATCCCTTCTCATGATGAAGACGGAGCAAAGCTTCTTCTGATGCGGCTTTGGTCTGAGGATAAGGGAATTCAGGACGTAATTCATCCTCTTCACGGTTCGGTCTGTTACGAGCTCCAGCTCCAGAACCATACACTAAATTGGTGCTCGCAAACACAAATCTTGGAACTTCTGCATCTAAGGTTGCTCTTGCTAAAGCAATGCTGGCATCGAAGTTTGACAGTTTCGCCGTAGCTTCATCTACACCACGAAACTGAGCGGCCAGGTGCACTACGACGTCAATGCCTTGCAAAGCAGTTGCGAGACTTTCCGTCTGTAAAAGATCACCTTCAATAATCTCAACGCCTAGCTGTTGAAACGTACTCGCCTTTGAAGCATCTCGGATCATTGCTTTAACGTTATGCCCGTGCTGCAGCAAACGTGGTACAAAGCGGCTTCCTATTTTTCCTGTTGCCCCAGTTAAAAAAACATTCATTTTCGATTACCTCCTCGGTTTTGTCAATGCTATACTAACAGTATTACAGAAACTGGAATCAGCTGCCTTCCTGTGTTAAACGTAGGATTGGCAGTGTCAGGATAGGGGGAGCAGCCAATGAAAGAGTTTTCTTCCAGCTTATCGCTGGGTGAGTTTTTGCGGGCACGCAGAGAACGTCTTACTCCAGAGGAAGTTGGGTTGCCGTCTTATGGTCGGCGTCGAACGCCCGGGCTTCGGCGTGAAGAGGTGGCCCAACTTGCCCATATTGGAATTTCATGGTATACCTCATTGGAGCAGGGAAGAGAAGTAAATCCATCTGAGGAAGTATTAAATAGTTTAGCGGGAGCATTACGATTATCCGTTGATGAGTGCCGCCATCTCCATATGCTTGCAATGCCATCAAAACTGGAGGTAGAAGAGGATCAAGAAGTGAGTACCGGGTTGGAGCAAACGGTGAGGGCTCTTGAACCTAATCCAGCTTTCATTTTGGCAAGAGGTTGGGATATATTGATGTGGAATCGAGCGGCAGAACTTGTATTTCGACTACCGACATTCTCAAAGGATTTGCAGCCGCGCCCAAATTGGTTGAGACGTTTTCTGACGGATTCGTCTTTACAAAAGAATAATTTGGATTGGGAAGCTAAAGCAAAGGTCATGATTGCGCGGTTTCGTGCGGATTACCCACTTTTCTCACAGGATGAAAAGCTTAAGGGGTTAATTGAGGATTTTATGGAGACAAGTGGATTATTTCGTTCTGTTTGGCCAAAACATGATGTTCAGACCGTCGCTGACTGCCACAAACGATGGAACGATCCCTTTATTGGGGAGATGGAATTTGAACATGTGACCTTACAACCACCGAGCAATCCGGAACTTAAAATTATGATTTATACCGCATCACCGTCTACGGCTGAGCGATTGAAAACGTTACTGGGTCGGAACATTCCAAATGAAGAGAGAGATGTTTTTTTATGAGAAAAGTTGTCATGTTTAACACTGTTTCAATTGGTGTTTTCAAAAACTCAAAAGGAAGTTGCCTGGGAGAGTTCTAAGTTGTTGAATGGTAATCTTGCAGAAGAAGTAAGAAAATTAAAAGAGGACCAAGGTTCTGATATAACGATATTTGGGAGCGGTACGATTGTGCAGCAGCTTGCCAATGAAGGATTGATTGACGAGTACTTGCTCGTGGTAACTCCGGTTATCGTTGGAGCTGGAAAATCGCTTTTTGAAGATGTCAAAGAATTTAAACTTGAACTGTTAGAAAAAGAAATTTCAGGTCAGGAATCGTTCTGCTTCACTATCAAATTAATAAAAATGAATCCCAATAAACTGAAACAACATAAAATCCCCTTAGTAGCCACTAATATTGCGGCTTTTATTTATTTTCTATGAATCAAAGGCTTTATGTTAAAATGTGGATATATGAATCAAAGGTGGATGTGCACTCAAATGGAGAACTGTTCGAATATCATGGGAATTCCAGTTCCTAAAATAACAATGGATGATACCGTTAAATTGATTAGTGAGGTTATCACGGAGAAAAAAACAGAACTGTTTCATATTGTTACGCTCAATCCGGAGATCACCATGTCTTGTCAACACGACCAACAGCTGCGTTCCATTATAGACGAGGCCGATCACCTCACAGCTGACGGAATCGGAATCGTCATGGTATCGCGTTTAAAAGGGAATCCCTTGCCCGAGCGTGTTACGGGTTGTGACCTTCTAGTCAAATTGCTTGAGACTGGAAATCGAAACAATTGGTCTTTTTACCTTCTGGGAGCGGATGAAACGACTAGTAAAAAGGCTGCCGAAAATATCAATAAGACATACCCCAATGTATCGGTTCTGGGAAGACATCACGGTTTTTATGATCAGATGGAAGAGGCACAAATTATTGAAGAAATAGAAATATTGAGTCCCGATGTCTTAGTTGTTGCTCTAGGGGCTCCAAAAGCTGAACGTTGGATTTATAAGTTTAAGGAAATGCTCAATGTTAGAGTAGCTATTGGCGTTGGAGGAAGTCTTGATATCATCGCTGGAAAAGTGAAACGAGCACCTACCATTTGGCAAAAACTACAGCTGGAATGGCTGTTTCGATTAGTAAATCAACCTTCAAGATGGCGGAGACAATTGATTTTGCCTCGTTTTGCTATTAGAGCGTTGTTTTTTAAAGAAGAAAGCTAAGTATATTGTAGTATTGTACATTTCCATATTAGATGGACTGCCCATTCAAGAATTTCAGCGAAGCGAAGGTGCTGCTCAAGTCTGTTTCTTTCAAGCCGATCGAGGACCACTAGCAGGATGTTTACCTTTCGATTTCGCACCTCGACTAAAATAAATATCAGTATGATTTTGGATACGATTTTTCGGAAGGGCTCGGAAGAGTGAAGATTGGCGATAAATTCGGTTTTATCGATAAATCGGGAACAACCGTGATCGACGTGAAATACGACGAAGCTTTGGATTTCCATAATGGATTAGCTCCGGTTAAAGTCAGTGAGAAATGGGGCTATATCAACAAAAGCGGAGAGTGGGAGATTCAGCCTCAATATGAAGATGCGCAGCCATTCTCGGAAGGTCTTGCCGCCATTCAAACAGGGAGTAAATGGGGCTTTATTGACTACAAAGGGACTCTAGAGATACAACCTTCTTTTGATAAAGCAAAGTCATTCACAGGAGGCCTGGCAGCCGTTCAAGTAGGTGATTGGAAATGGGGTTATTTGAATAAAAAAGGAGAGTTCCAGATAAAACCGGCTTATTACTTGGCAGAGCCTCTCACAGCCGGAATTGCGAATGTTCGTGTCGGCTGGGAAGGAGAAGGCCCGGATTCAGGATATATCGACGTAAATGGGAACTACATATGGACCCTTAGCAGATAAGAGTTCGAAATAGATCCAATAATTATTTTGATTAGATAAAGAACAACTTTCTATTGAACAAAGAACGAGAGTTATATTTGAAACAAGGAAGGTAGCCGTTCAGAGGATGATCGGCTGCCTTCTTCGCTATGATAAATATTCGATAACTGCTCGTGGTTTATTTGGAGTTCTTTCGGCAAGGGATTATTGGTTAAAAGAGAATTGTAATATTTTTCGGGAATGACTGAGGAAAAAGTCTCCTGCATTAATTCTTCGAATACTACATCCTTATAACCCCAACGTGTCAAAAGTCTTTTCAAAAATTCGGAATGAAGCATGATATCAGTAGTCCCAAGGTGGAAAATGCCCGTCAGCCCTTGTTCCATTAAATAGGTAATTTGCATCGATAATAACTGATCTGTGTTCCGGGTGGAATACAAATTCGTATAGATCTTTATTGACTCTTTGTCTTTAAGCTGTTGTCTCAATTCATTAGTTCGCGGTGTGTTATGACCAAAAATGGTTGGAATCCTAACGATGGTAAGTTTGTCGAGTAGTATTTCAGCCATTACTCTTTCGCAGTCCACTTTAAATTGTCCATAATCACTGGCAGCGCGGGGAGGATCCTCTTCGAAATGAGGCGAATCTGTACTCGCATCAAACACGTTGGAGGTGGAGCAAAAAATCATTCGACCACCTGTATTTCTTAAGTAGTCAGCAGTTTGAATATGGAACTTAAGCTGCTCTTCAAAATCTCCGCGCAAAGCCATAACTACGAAATCGGGATTGACTTCCGTTAAAAACTTGTCCAGTAAATCAAGATCACCTATCGGAAGATGAATAGTGCGATCCGAAGGTAAAAATGTCGGTTTACTCAGATTATAACTTCCATAAACATCATGATGATTACCTGTTAGAGTTTTAGTTAATGCCTTTCCGATTGTTCCGCTTACTCCGAAAATGATGATTTTCATTTAGCCTAATCTCCTTTGAGGATTTGGAGAACCACTAACTCGATTGTAACATAACAATGACATGTGAAAACATCTATGGCAGGTGAGGAAAAAGAAAGAATAACAGTGTTAGCGTCATAGGTGCTCTCAATTTAGGTGTAGAATACTTGAATCCGATTTTTACTCATCCTTATCATGCAGCGCGTCACCCATCCAAACAAAATCTGCATGATAAGTATACGAAATGACGCGACGTTAAAGTGGGAACAAAGGGCACGCTTATGGCAACGTAGTGAAGACTGGATAAACCAACGATGATGAATCCCACCCTCAAGCTTAATCTTGGGGATGGGCTTTTTTGGCGTTTTGGGATCAAAATCGTCGAGCGATATCCGAAAGAAGCCTGACTCCATCCCGCAGTTGCCCCTCATTGACGAATGAATAGCTTAAACGGATCCAAGATTTCATCTCTCTAAGAGGATCAAAGATGATACCCGGAACAAAAGAGACCGATTGCCGGACGCTTTCTTTCAAAAGCTCTTCTACAGGAAGTGCTTCGGGAAGCTTAAGCCACAAATTGAAGCCTCCTTTTGGACTGACCCAACTCCATCCGGTAGTGGATAATTCCTCCTCCACAATTTCTTTTCTGATTTGAAGGGCGATGCGCAGCTTCTCCAAATGTTGCCTAATCCGTTCTGACTCGAAGTAGTGTAGAAAAATTTTCTGGTTAACCAAAGGAGTTCCGTTATCAGCCAACGATTTTGCGGTAATGAGTGGTTTTATAACGGACGGACGACCGATGACGACGCAAATGCGTAGTCCTGGTGCCACATATTTACTGAAGCTGCGGAGATATACAACCCAACCATCTGTATCGTAAGAAAAAATAGGCTGAGGAGGCGGCTGGTCAAAATACATCTCGTGAATGGCATCATCTTCTATTAGTAAACAGCGATATCGTTCAGCTAGCTCGACAAGCTGCTTACGTTGGTCTGAAGGAACCGTATACCCTGTGGGATTATGAAAAGTAGGATTCATATAAAAAATACGGGGTCTATGCTGTTTCATTAGCATTTCGACTTTCTCCAAATCGTAGCCTTTGGGGGAAATGTCGACAGGAATAAACCGTGCACCCTGTTGGCGGAAAATATCAAGCGCGGCACTATATGTTGGCCTTTCTACCAAGATAAAATCCATCGGTCTGATGTATACCCGAGAAATTAAATCAATTGCCTGCTGCCCTCCGGTCGTTATCAATAGATCGCTTACTGTCAGTTGAATACTGTGATGGCGTTTCATGTACTGGCAAAGGAATTCACGCAGTTCTTCATCCCCTTGTACACTGGAGTAGGTTCCCATTAATTTCGGATAGATGTCGAAAACTTTCTTAACATATTCAGATAGATAAAGATTCGGCAGTAAATTGGGATCGATCAATGATTGGGAAAATTGATAAACAACGGGTACCTGTTGAATTTCGGATAAGGAGTTTTTCAAATGGCCGGAAGAGGTGATAGGGCTTCTATCCGTATACTCGGAAATAACATGTTCCGTGAAGTCAGGACTTACATAATATCCCGATTTCTCCTTTACATAGACCTTATCGTTTTGTTTCAGCAACTGATACGCTCGAAACACTGTTAGCCGGTGTACCCGGAGCTCTTGGGCGAGCAGCCTAATCGAAGGCAGCTTGTCATGTGCCTTTAACTCTCCACGCTCGATCCTGGTGATGATATAATCGTACGTTTGTCTAAAAAGTAGTTTGGTATCATTCGTCAATGAGTGTATATTCTTCATACCTAGTTCACTCCTTTATTCACTTATTATATATCAAGCTTTCGCAATCTGTTCTGCTATCTTGCATCTGTTCTGTTACCTTCCTTGTATAATACATATCAAGAGGGGGAACATCCATGATTATTTTCAATTATTTGCTCGTATGTCTCATTTTTGGAACAACTTTTTTAGCGATTAAGGTAGGTGTCGATGCTTCAACGCCGCCTTTCTTCTCCGCGGGAATTAGGTTCTTCCTTGCAGGTTTGATATTGTTCTTTTGGATGGTATGGAAGAAAAAGGCCAACTTATCGTTGTTAATTCACAAAGAAATGCTGCTAACAGGAATAGGTTTGACTTTCGGCACATTCTCTACATTGTACTGGGCTGAGCAATATGTCTCATCCGGCTTCGCTGCCGTTTTATCGGCTACGGCTCCAATGATGATGCTTGTGCTGCAAACACTTGTCCTGCGGCAGAAGACATCGGCACGATCTGTATTCGGCTGCATACTAGGATTCGTAGGAATTGTATTGTTATTGCTTCCACACCTTACAATAACCGCTAATATAAGGTGGATAATCGGTTGCGTCGCGATTTTGGTGGGGCAGATCTTCTATTCCTCGGGTGCCTTATATTCCAAACGGGTCATTCAACGATTCCCACAAGCATCGCCCATTGCGCTTAACGCGGCTCAGATGATTTATGGAGGCCTGCTGCTTGTTATTCTGTCTTTATTCACGGAACACGTGGACATGAAGAGTATGCTGACAACAAAGGCGATCGGGTCTCTTCTATACTTAATTGTTATCGGCTCGATGGTAGGACATAGTCTTTTCTATTGGCTCGTCGCCAAAACGAATCCTGTCTTTCCGACTACATGGCTCTATATTTCGCCGACGATTGCCCTCACTTTCGGAGTGCTATTGTATGGCGAAACGATCACTTGGGTATCGGCAATAGGGGTGATAACAATTATTACAGGAACAGTTTTTGCCAATCTGGACAGCTTGAAACAATTGATCAATAAGAGGAGAATAGACTCAATACCCGTTAGACAGGCTAAAATATTAGACTGAAGAGACCGTCGATTCATTCATCCAGTCTTACTCTGCATTGAGGTGCTAAAATCGGTATCAATCGTCATTTATGCTCAATTGAGGTTGCTGGATGATTGAATCCATATTCGCATTTGAATGATGTTGTATAAAGTGCAACAATTACTGCTTAAATCTCGGTTCTCAACCTTAGTTGTTGCACAATGTACAACAATTTTGGAGCTATACAGGCCATTTCGCAACAGATGGGCTCGAAATGTTGTACAAACGGCTAGGCCCCCGAATTCTGGAGTCTTCCCGTTAAAAAAGCCAATTTTCGTAAGATTGCTTCTTTGTGCTAACAGTTACATTGCTTTATAGAATATC
>NZ_LMRY01000029.1:0-83201 GCF_001427935.1 Paenibacillus sp. Soil724D2 | reverse complement strand
TACGCAAGCATCCTAGCTACAAGGGTGGCTTGGTCCCTCCCGTGGTTGGACTTGCACCAACTAGATAATGCGTGCCTCTGGGCACGCTGAACAAAAAAGTGACCCACAGCAACGGGCTGTGGGCCATAATTGGTTTCCGTTAGCGCAATAAGGACTTGTTCATTTTGTTCAATCAGATAGATAAACTTTCTGACCAACATGAATTTGCCCGGGATTTTTAACAGAGGCATATACGCCAAAGCATAAATTCATTTGCTCATTTACTTTCTTCAACAGAGAAGTATCCCGTATGAGTGTATCAGGGTCAATCGTAATTATTGAACAACGCTGACAGTAAGATTCAATTTGTAATACTGCATCCCCAACTGATATTTGCTTTCCTATCCAATCGTTTTCATTGAATGTGTTTTCGTCTATTGACACAATTAAGTTTGCTCTAAACCGTTGTTTATCTATGTTTTTTCCCCATATGGCTTCAAGTTTTCGTAACGAAGAGTCTGTAATAATAAGGACGCTTGCTAGGTCAACAGACATAAGGTCGGGGTTCTCAGGGTTCGGCGCTTTATAGTTCGTCATTGATATTTTTCTTTTGGAGTATCTTTGAATTTCATCTAATAGTTCTTCATTCCAGCTAAAGGTTATTCCATTAGGTGATGTAACACTTACTCCCTTGTCGACGAGTTTAGCCTTATAAGTGAGCATATTAGGGATATCTCTAGCAGTGATGAAGCTATCCCAGCCATCCTTTGTTTCATCAATAAAGGCGCAAAAACGGTCGCCATATAACCCATATGTATTAATTGTGCAAGTCTCCAAACTCTCTCCTGCAAACGATTTTACAGGATATCGGTTTATTTCACTGATTTGACCAACTAGTAATGTCAAAGTTACTACCCCTCCGAAACTAACAGTATTGCCTTATTATAGTTCATATTGTCTCTATTGAACATTAGCCCATTAGCGTGGAAAAGGCAGCCGATCGTCATGGCCGGCTGCCGCAATGTCTTTATTCAGCTATCGTTCTTACGTTAGTTTAGAAAATTAAAAGAGGTAACTGCAACAAAAAAGTCACCTAATGTTACCTGTTTGTTCCTATATCATTTTTGATTAGATTTACTAATTGCTCAATACCACTGTCTGGGTCAGTGCAATAATAAATATAATTGTAATTATCAAATACATCTAACTTCCACCAAAGCCAATGAAGTCTTGATTTGTTTCGTATTTCTGGCTTGGATACAACAAAAAATATCCTTCCTTTATCATCAACAAATAAGTCTCTACCCTTATCAGAATTATAGGCAAATCTAATTGTCTTATTAGCTGAATCTGCTTCTTTAATGGAAATTATTTCAACATTTTTATTCTTATTTAGTTCAAAGTATCTCTGTAAGAGTGCTTGGTTCTTGTAATAAATATCACTTTCATAAAAGTAAAAAGTATTTGCACCTCCAAAATCAGCAAATTTCATTGTAGATGGCACAATAGTTTCAACTTTGTATAGTAATAATCCTATGGCTAATAGTAGTACGGCAATTATAATAAAGAGGTACTTTCTAAATATCATTGTAATCACGCTGACCCTTTTCCTTTAAACTGTTCTTGCAATTAGATTGTTCAAATAAAATTCAGTCATCAAAATAGACGTAATTTAAGGGAAGTAGTTGCTATAATTTATTCAACTCTCCTCCGTTACTTCAACAAACAAAAAAAGAGCTGCTATACACACATAGCAGCTCCTCCACTAAAGTTCTGCGTTAAATTTAGTCAGCTAACCCGAAATCTTTTTTATCACAAGTAATTATGTTTACCCCAGAGTGATCACTTGTTTTTTAATGCTTTCGAACAACTGAACTCTTTTCTATCCCGAAAACTAATACTTTCGTTAATTCACAAAAAATGGAGAATCGTTCTCCATTTCATTTGAATCTATTTACCTTCCTTAGACATTAAACTATGAACGATCATCCCGGTTACGACACAAATAATACCTGTTCAAGACAGACTAGAAGGAAATGCCGCATCGAGTATCACTAATTCGCCAATGACTGTAAAAATGATTTCTCCGGCTTGAGTCGCTTCTACAGCAGCCAGTTGATGTGCGGATCTTTTTACCAATTCTGTCGCTTTGAAAAAAAGAACTGTTGCAACGACTCCCGAACAAACGGCTACAAGAGCAGATTGGCCGATTTGCCCTGCGCTCGGTACGCCAGCATGAACCAAAGCACAGAGAGAAAGCAATATCCATAATGGAAGGCTGGCCAGTGTCATGCCAAGAACACGCTGGTAGGTATCCAGCCGTTCTCCGCAAACCTCCATCATCTTACGATTGCCAAGCGGATAAGCAAAAGCTGCTAGAAGAACAGGCACCACGCCTAAAAGCGCGTCTTTTATGGAGAGGTGGCCGTCATGATCCGTCTGTATAACAATTACCCCAAATAAGATGATGAGAGAAATCAACAGACCTCTTAACGGGGTTTTTTCCTTTATCCTAATAGGCCCACCCTTTGTTACTATTACCTTGCTGAATAATGGAGCAATTAATGAACCCGCAATAATGGTTACCTGCCAGGTAGCCGCAATCAACCACCCAGGACCGTAGGCAGCGGAAAAACACAGCGGCACATAAAATAATCCGAATCCGACCATGCTCCAGCCCATCCATACCCCTAACTGCTTTCTCATATCAAAAAGCAAGGCCCGGAGATTTCCCCTAATCCAGACAATCAACAATAGGATAGGAAACATGAACAGATAACGAAGCGAAGCGCTCCATACCCAGTATCCGCCGGACAGCTCCATGGACCGGTTCATGATGAAAGAGAAGGAGAAAAAAATGATGCCATTATGCCGTAAAGCATCGGAAGAAATGGTTTCATCCTGCCAGATATGCTTCTTTTACTTGATCGTTGACAAGCAATGTTTTTGCGTCATCCTCCAGAATAATTTCACCGGTCTGTATGACATAACCGCGATGGGCGATTTGCAGCGCTTGGTATGCGTTTTGTTCTACGAGCAGAATCGTCATCCCTATTCGGTTCATCTCCTGAATGATTTCAAAGATTTGATCCACGATGACGGGAGCCAATCCCATCGATGGTTCATCGAGCAGCAATAGCTTAGGTTTCATCATGAGTGCACGGGCTATGGCAAGCATTTGTTGTTCGCCGCCGCTCATGGTGCCACCCGCTTGGTGCAAGCGTTCTCTCAAACGTGGAAAGTAATCGAATGACTGTTCCATACGCTCTTTTATCACTTTTTTATCTTTAACTGAAAATGCGCCCATCTCCAGATTCTCCTTAACAGTTAGCTTTGGGAATATACGCCGGCCCTCCGGGACATGAGCAATGCCTTCCATCGCCGTTTGATGAGGCGGCCAAGCCGAAATATTACGCCTATCAAATAAAATGGAGCCTTCCGTTTTTACCTGACCGCAAATGGATTTAAGTGTTGTGGATTTTCCCGCTCCGTTGCAACCGATTAACGTGACAATTTCCCCTTCATTTATATGCAGTGAAATTCCCCTTAATGCTTGAATACCTCCATAGTAAGCATGGACCTCTTGAAGCTGCAGTAAGCTCATGATTTCACCTCTTGACCTAGGGCATTTTTACCTAAATAGGCTTCGATCACACGCGAATTCGAACGAATCTCATATGGGGATCCTTCAGCTATCTTTTCACCGTGATCCAGAACTAGAATGTGATCAGAAATCTCCATAACGAGTTTCATATCGTGCTCAATCAATATTATCGATACGTCCAGCTCCTGTTGAATGCTTCGAATAAGCTCGGTTAGTTCTTTTGTTTCACGCGGATTCATTCCTGCGGCGGGTTCATCCAGCAGCAGTACTTTTGGTTTAACCGCTAGCGCTCTCGCGATTTCAAGCCGCCTTTGCGCTCCGTAAGAAAGGCTGTTTGCATTTTCATTGAGATGAGGCTCGAGACCAACATATTGCAATAGTCGGTATGCTTCATCCATCGCATTTTGTTCCTCAAGTCGAATTTTAGTAAGTCCGAGTAAAGTGCTTAATATTCCTCCTTTTAAATGAATATGCATGCCGACCATCACATTTTCAAGAACAGTCATATTCCCAAACAGTCTAATATTTTGAAAGGTCCGGGCTATGCCCTTTTCAGTAATTCGATCAGGCTTAATCTTCACAATTGATTTGCCTTCCAATTCGATTTCACCCTCATCAGGCGCATAAATGCCGGTGATCATATTGAAAAACGTCGTTTTTCCGGCACCGTTCGGACCGATAACAGCAGAAATTTCACCTTTTTGAAACTCAAATTGAACTCCGTTAACGGCAACCAATCCGCCAAATCGTTTGAACAAATTATTAACACGCAAAACGGTCATTGGGCGATCCCTCCGCTTTGAGGATTTACTTTCTGCACGGAAGCTGATGAAATTCGTTCCTGAATCAGCTTTTCGTTCACTCTGCGATTTTTCACCGAAATCAATCCGTTTGGCCTAAAGACGGCAAAGAGGATGAGAATGGCTCCAAAAATAAACCTCTGCATCTTGGATGGAGATAAGGCAGATGGAATGTGGACTACGCCTTGCAGTGTTAATTGATTTAACCAATTGGTAAATTCCGTAAGCACCTGCAGGTTGAGAATCGTAATAAGTGCAGCTCCAAGTATAACGCCAGGAACACTCCCCATTCCTCCTAAAACAACCATGACCAAAATCGTAATGGACTCAAGCAATGTAAAGCTGGAAGGATCAATAAACGTTTGTTTGGCTGCGAAGACGACTCCCATCATCCCGGAGAAGGAAGCTCCCACAGCGAACGCTGTCAACTTCGTGCGAATTAATGGAACCCCCATGGATTGTGCGGCAATTTCATTCTCTCGAACTGCCTTCCAGGAACGACCCATTCGAGAATGTTCAAATCTCTTTACTCCTAAAATCACAAAAGCCAAGATCGCTATCACAATGAAATAAAATTGATGAGGATGCGTAAATTCAAATCCGAACAGATTTGGAGGCTTGATCGATGATATGCCCTTTGCGCCGTTCGTAATGTTAACAGGCTTCTCCAGGTTGTTGAAGATGATGCGGATCATTTCCCCGAAGCCCAATGTCACGATAGCGAGATAATCTCCTTTCACCCTAAGGACGGGCAGACCGAGAATGACTCCGAACAGTGCAGCCATAAAGCCGCCTACAAAAATAAACAGCCAAAACGCAGAGCCCGAAAGAGGAAACAAATCACCTGGAATGAAGTGATTCGCCTGTGCCGTAGAGAAGATACCATATGTATAAGCTCCAATCGCGAAAAAAGCGACAAAACCCAGATCCAGAAGCCCAGCAAAGCCGACCACGATATTCAGCCCGAGCGCCATTGCGATATAAATCCCGCTCTGCGTTGCAACTTCCATATAAGATTCGTAGGCGGGACCTCCTGATGAAGCAAACGGAATAATGAGAATTAATAGGATACCGCCGATGAACCATTTGACTTTACTTGTGAATGAAGTGTAGTAAAGCAACAGCAAAGATGCCAGCAATAATAAAAAGGCGATTACCGATTTAGCCGTCATATATACACTTAGTGCTGTAACCGAGACAAGAAGGACAAGTATCAGGGCTTGCATTTTCGAGTTTTGCGCTAATGCCTGTTTCATTTTATCCATGATGGGTCACCTACACTTTCTCTTTGACGGCTTTGCCAAACAGACCTTCGGGTTTGAATATCAATACGATGATTAGAATCATAAAGGCAAACACATCTTTATACTCCGAACCGAAGCTGCCATTCGTCAGTAAGCCAAGATTAGAAGAAGCGAACATCTCTAATATCCCAATGACCAGTCCACCAAACATTGCACCCCGAATGTTTCCTATACCTCCAAGCACTGCGGCCGTGAACGCTTTCAACCCTAATATATAGCCGATAAATGGATCGATCGTACCGTACTGCTGCGCAAATAAAACCCCTGTAGCACCGCCTAAAGCTGATCCGATGAAAAAGGTCAGAATAATGATTTTATTCACGTTAATTGACATCAACGAAGCCGTTTCACGGTCTTGCGCTACCGCCCGCATGGCCACTCCCCATTTGGTACGATTGATAAAAAAATCAAGGCTGATCATCAACAATACAGCCACTACGATGATGATGATCGTATTGGTTTTCAAAGAAGCGTCTCCGAGCCATGATCCAAGAGAAGAAGTGCCGATGGTCAAATTTTTATCGAATAACGTAATACCGCTTATGATGTAGTTTCCTGTTCTCAATTCGGATATAAAGCGAACGAGATCTTGAACCACGAAGGAAACACCAATCGCGGAGATAAGTGAAATCAGCTTGGGCGCTTTTCGGAGAGGCTTATAAGCAATTCGTTCAATTCCCACCCCTAACAATCCCGTAAACAGCATGGCGATAGCGAGGATTAGAACGTATGCAACCCATCCCGGCATACCACTAAGCCACCCTGTAGATTGAAAAAGGAACAATACCCCTGTCCCGACGAATGCCCCAGTCATAAAAATCTCGCCATGTGCAAAATTGATCAATTCAAGAATACCATATACCATGGTATATCCTAAGGCAACGACCGCATAAATAGCTCCTAAAGCAAGCCCGTCGATCAATACTTGGGGGAGTGAGTGCAGGATGTTTAGGATCATGAAACTTCTCCTTTCGCAGGTGGATAAACCGTAAAGAGGTATATCAATAAAGCACATACCTCTTTACTTTAAGTTGAATGATGTTGAAATTAGGTTTACTTCCCTACTTCAGAAATCATGGTACCCGGATATTTCGGACCTTCAAATTTGTAGATAAATACTTTAGCGTATGTATTGTCGCCTTTGCCATCAAAGGAAACCTTCGTGGCAACACCTTGGAAGTCTTTGGTGGCGCGCACCGCATCACGAACTTTTTCGCGGACAGGCACTTTTCCACCGTCTGCGCTGCTCGCAGTTTTAATGCCGTTAAGAATGATAGTCATACAGTCATATGCGTATGCTGAGTAACCGTCTGGAGCTTTGCCGAATTTGGCTTTGTATTGATCGGCCCATTTCATGCCATCTGCCGTTTTGGTAATATCGGTTGAGATGGAAGCGTACAAGGCGTCTTTTACTTTATCACCGGCTACATCAACCAGGCCTTGAGTATCCCATCCGTCAGCACCCATGAAAGGAGCCGTAATTCCTTTGTCGCGTGCTTGTTTGATAAGCAGACCGCCTTCGGCATATAATCCTCCGAAGAATACAAAGTCCGGTTTCTTGCTAAGCGCAATGTTAAGAACTCCGTTGAAATCCTTCTCTCCTATGGTAATCCCCTCATAACCGACAATGGTTGCCCCTTGCTTCGTTGCTGCGTCTTTAAACGCTTCTGCCAAGCCTTGACCGTAGGCAGTTTTATCTTGAATGACGAAAATATTTTTGGCTTTCACTGTTTTAAACGCATAATCAGCCGCCGCAGGACCTTGGAAATCATCTCTTGCAACAATTCGGTTCACGACCTTCAGATTACGGTCGGTTACCTCCGTTGCTGTATTGGACGGCGAAACCATGACAATATTGTTCTTCTCGTAAACGACTGAGGAGGGGATAGCTACGCCTGAGTTCATATGTCCGACGATACCGAGAATCGATTGATCAGCACTGATGATCTCGGCATTGGCAACGCCTTTCTTTGGATCTGCTTGATCGTCATAAGGGACCAGCTGCAGTTCAAAACCCAGCTTGTCAAATTCCGCTTTATGGTCATCCAAAGACATTTGAGCACCTAGCTTAATAGCTTCCCCTTGAACGGCGCTGCCTCCTGACAAAGGGGACTGGGTCGCAATTTTGATGACGCTCTTGGTGACTGCGCTGCTAGGTTTAGTCGTTTCTGCAGTTGAACTTGTGCTTGTACTTGTACTTGTACTTGTGCTTGTTCCGCACCCTACCAACAAACCCATGGCAAGCGCTGATACTGAGATCATAAGAGCCGTTTTCTTCAAAATCATGAAACAACCTCCTCAGATAGTTTGATACGCAAAAATACCGATATCGCAGCATTCAGAACTTCGGTTAAGAGACGAAATTCATACAAAAACTACTCAATCGGAATTTTTAATAACATGAACCTTACATAATTATAATAAGGAAATCGGAATTTTATGTCAATATACCTAACATAAATTGGACATTTTCCAAGAATTCATACCTTGCATGTTATATTTTACAACATATAAAGTTATATATTTTTCATTTATCACTAGAATAGCTGAATTACCTTATTGAGTCTTTGATCTATTCAATATACAAAAAGGCATTCACCCATTTGAGTGAATGCCTTTTACATCAAAACTTCAAGACTTTCTTCCGATTCTCCTAGGCGGTTGTCTTCAAGTGGCATACTTCTCCAAATATTCCCATTATCCTGCCCTTTAGCTTAATCGTTGCCCCTTAACAACTTACGTTTCATTCTAATTTAACCTGGTGTTGAGAAGGGTTTTCAGTTACGTATAACAATACAAGTTCTTGTCATCATTCGGCAAACGATATATGTTCTTGTCACACATAATTCCTGTTGGAGGTCAAGAACATATATTGTTTGAACCCAAAGTACCGACCAAAGAAAAGCCTTAAACAATGAGTGTTGACATCATTGGCACTTTAATAAGCTTCATTCTCAGCCCCCTTAACTATCCTACTCGCTATTACCCGAAAAAGTAGTAGTACACAAGTCCAGCTACTATAAGAAAATTGAGAGCTTCAAGCCAAAATGAAGTAGGCCGATGAGATACGACAACCTTCATTTCCCGATCCCATGTAGTCTGTCGCAGTTTTTTCTTCAATGTTTGATAGCCACACGCATACGTAATTAAATAAATTATTGGAACGCCAGCGGCCTCCCCACGCCACCAAACAAGAAAGCTTCTTTTGCAAGCTTGTCGTAAAGAAAGCTTAGATCCATCTGGATTTCTTACCTTTACCCCGAATATAAATTTGCCTGGGGTTGTTCCCACTTTGGACAGAAGCAGAGATTCGAGAGGTATCCAGCCCAGCAAAATAATCATTGCCATTACGTATTCCTCTGTCCCCGGCACTAACAATGGCCCATACATGATCCAATCCATAACTTGAGTAACAAATGGCATGGACAAACTATCTAATACTTGAATTAAACATACACACAACAAAGTATCCAAATATCTAGCCCATAAACGGAGCCATGGTCTAACATGCGTTTTTTCTTCATTCCAATCAAATTGAGTATATATTTCGGCTGCTAACCATTCTCCGAACTTGTGTTTCCTTAGAAGCGTACCTCTCTTAATTTGCCCTGCACTGATTAGATCCCTAATTTCCTCGGCAGTAAAAGGACCGTATTTATCCTTTTCATGTTTATAGAACCATTCAATCAAATTTTATCGTCCTCGTTCCTCTATCCTCATTATTCATGCACCGAATGACATAAATCATGATATAGTGAAACATTATTTTTCTTTTATAGCCAGAGGTAAATAAATACTTTTCATTAGGGGTTCTTGTTGAATTATCCGTCCCGATAGTTCAAAAAGGCAGCCGATCACAGTCCGGCTACCTTCATGCTTTATTGATTGAACTATCGTACCCGTTAGCGTAACAATATACTATTCATGCTCATGCTATAACTAAAGATTTCAAAAGTAAGAGACATGTTTCTTTCCACGTTCATTTATTTTTCCAAAGAGGCTCTACTTCGTATTTTAAAAAATGTATAACATCATCAGTTATCATATCACAAATAGAAGAATCCTTTGAATTTTCATAAATTACGAAATGACCTGCTTTAAACTTATTCTTTTCAATATACTTGCCAGTATGGTCATATTCCTTGTTATTGATTAAATCGTATGATTTTAAAATGTTATTCCTTAAATGTGAAAAGAAATAATGTTCAGGATCAAACACAAACCACCTACCATCACCCAATCTAACATGAAATGCATTAGTCGGGTTATTATTTATAACATTTATTGCCCAGGGTCGAAGATTACTGGTAAAATAACTGAGAGTAGGCAACGATCAACGAAAAAACTCTACGATTTACAGAAAGCGAGGGAATGGGCATGCTTTACGAGTTGCGCATTTATACCATGCATGAGGGGAGAATGGAAGCGATTCTGCAACGTTTCAACCAGCATACACTTAGTATTTTCGAGCGGTTGGAAATAAAGGTGTACGATTTCTGGATCGATCAGACGGGGCTTCCGAAGTTGTATTACGTGATGGAATATAAGGATATGGAGGAACGGCAACGGCTGTGGGGTGCGTTTCGACAAGAGCCGGAATGGATCGAGGTGAAACGCAAATCCGAGGAAAGCGGGCCCATAGTGGAGAAGATTGAGGAAATATTTATGAATCGGGCCGATTTTTTTATACGATAGCGCGTTTGGCACTTGCCCCTCAACGGGATAATACAGGAACGGAGCTTACAGCCTAGCCGGCGGGCTCCGTTTTTGATTTAGGGAGTCGTCTCAGCCGTTATTGCTACTGCCACACATGAGGCGATTATTACACTATCGTTTTGCGTTAGCTTAATCCAAAATCCTCATTCCATAGTCTTATTACTTCTTTTAATTCTAAATTTTCAAAACTTAATTTATAAATATCTGGTTTCTTTAATTGATTTAAAAAATCCAAACCATAACTTGAATCAAAATAATTCATCATCAAAGTCATTACAAGCCCATGTGTTCCAATAGCTATTTTTTTCCCAGAGTGTTCTTTTAATATGTTTTTTATCACTGATATCGATCTATTCTGGCAATTAGAATTAGACTCCCCACCTGGTAAAGAATAATCAAAATCATAAAATTTCTCTCTAATAACTGACATTAAATCAGCAATAATTTCTCCAGCAAAATACCTTTCCCTGAGATCTTCAAATGTTTTGATAACTAATCCTAAGTTTTGTGCCAACCCCTCAATACTCAGGATTGCTCGGGTATACGGGCTAGATATAATAACATCTATTCCTTCTTCTTTAAGAACTTCTGTAACTTTTTCAACATCGCTCTTGCCCTTAGTGGTGAGTCCTCTTGTTCTTTCGGTTCCTTCAGTGTATGGTGATTCAGCATGCCTAACCATATAGATGATGGTCTTCATATAATCCTCCTTGAAATGCTAACTTATTATATTACTGTAATTTCGCATAACGTGATATTCACGAACTTCCTGAATATTCCGTCTCAAAAAGTATTCGCGAAGTCATTCAGCTATCCTGCCCGTTAGCTTAATAGCTAAGGCCTCCACATTCCCGCGGGGCGCAAAATTTCGAAATCAAAAAAATACACCGGCCTATTCCCTAATGCGTAAATGTTATAACCGAGGTATGAACATAAAAGAAGTAGCAGTTACAGTGACGGTAGCGATTATTACCCAAGACATCTGACTGTACAAAATATGTGATTTGCAAGTGTCGGGGCAGCTCCACCGTCAATATCTCTATTAAGCCATCTCTTTCCCGTTAGCAATTGTTCTCCGTTAAAACAAGCTGACTTCAATGCAGGTTCTTTTCGGCAATCGAACAATGTTCTTGTCTACCGACACCTAATTACGCTAAGAAGCTACTTTAAATACGAGGCATCAATGCCAGCGCCTGACTGTTTTCTCGGTGAGATCGGTTTCATTTATCCACAACCTCGTATCTAGGCCTTGCGCGTTTTTTTGCAGTACGTTGGCTCCCGCAAAATCCGGACAAGGTATCCAGTTGCTCTCTGATCTGGTAAGTCAGGATGCGGCAAATGTACTGCTTAGTTCAATAGTAAAAAACAACAGGTTTGACTCACGCATACCGCGGGTATAATGTTGAGGATCTCACGAAGATCTAAGTTAGTAAGAAAAACATTGCCTTTCCAATGCGGATATGGGACATCCTAGACATGGAGCTTCGAGAGATCACCGATATGCAGCTTGGGTCTAGTCCTCCTTTGGGTGGCCAAGTTTCACGAAGCCGATCGTTTCCGCAAACATCAACGAGCTGCGGGACACCTCCCATGGGATGATAAGGACCGAGGTTAGATCCACTCACGGCGACAGCCATCTCGGTCACGTCTTCCCGGATGGCTGGGCTAATCGCGGTGGCCTATGCTACTGCATCCATCGCGACGACATGGAGAGCGAGGGCTACGGCAAATATCTCAATCAGATTGAGGAGGTTAAACATGCATCAGCGCGCTGTACTCGCTGGGGGATGCTTCTGGGGAATGCAAGACTTGATCCGAAAGCTTCCCGGCGTCGTCTCGACTCGCGTCGGCTATACTGGCGGTGACACTCCGAACGCGACCTATCGCAACCATGGCACTCATGCGGAGGGGATCGAAATCGTCATCGATACAGCGGAGACGAGCTACCGGCGCATCCTGGAGTATTTCTTTCAAATCCACGATCCTACGACGCGGAACCGTCAGGGCAACGATATCGGCACAAGCTACCGTTCGGCGATCTACTATGCGAGCGACGAGCAGAGAAAGGTGGCGGAGGAGACGATCGCCGACGTGAACGCGTCGGATCTCTGGCCGGGGAAGGTCGTCACCGAAGTTACGCCTGTCGGCGACTTCTGGGAAGCAGAGCCGGAGCACCAGGACTATCTGGATCGCTATCCGAGCGGCTACACCTGCCACTTCCCGCGCCCCAACTGGGTCCTTCCCAGGCGGGAGGCCGGTGGCGCCCCGCCAAGTAGACAACAATGAAATAAGAGCATTAAGCAGCCTTAGTTCGGTACTCCACCGGACTAAGGTTGTTTAATTTCTTCTGAAACCGCTTGTGGTTGTAAAAGTGAATGTACCGGTGGACCTCATCGATGAGCTGCTTCTGTCCCTTCTTCATTCTGACTACAGGGTGAAATCCTGAGAATTCATGAGTCTGAGTGAGGAAACGGAATCATTTCGAGGGAGTTTAACAAAGTCTGCTTGGAGCTGCTCCGTCGGGAATGACATCAGGTTCTTGTCATTGGCTCGTGACAAGAACTTGATGTCATAAAATAAAAAAAGCTGCGATTTAAGCAGCTCTTTATGGGGTAATATTCTTGTCACCCGACACTTTTTCAATATGAACAATGAAGGTGAGGAAACGGTGTACGCTAGGCTTTGCATGATTCGCTTGTTACCAACCATGCCGACGTATCTTCTAGAGGATTTGTTAGAAAAAGCACAATTCATTTTTCAGGCTTTAAATGGATTCTTTTTTAAGCGATATTGAGAACAACGAGTACAGCACAATTAGCTTTTGGGACACTAAAGAAGATGCTTTAGCAGCTGTGGAACACATACTTAGAGTATACTTAGAAATTCCCAAAGCCTACGTCGAATGCCCGCCGACTCTTATTGTTTATCACGTTCATGATCCATCGTTAGTGCCTTAGATATTCATCGTCTTTACATTGCAATAAAAGGCAGCCACGCAGGCTGCCTTTGTGCTTTTTACTAAGCTATCGTCTCCCAGTTAACGTAATGACCTCACCTGTCATCTATGGTACGGATCTCCGCACTGACTGTAACGGCAAGTTTTTAAGGCCACTCCTTGCGGGATGGTCCTTACTTTCATACAGTGAACGATCTTTTCCGTAAAACAGTTGATTCTAATCTCTTGAAACAAAGTAGTGAACCGGACGGATCTCAATCTCCCATCCAAATTGCTCGCCCGATGCCACTTGTACGGCTGGATGTAAGGAAGCAATCTGGATCGCTTCCTCCATGTCCCGTGCTTCTATCAGAAAAGCACTGCCAATCATCTCCTTCGTTTCGATAATAGGACCGTCCATAACCTTTTCTTTCCCATTCGCCCGCCGCAAGCATTTCGTTTCGGGTGCGAGACCAGCATCGATAATCACTTGCCCACTTTTGTATAGATTTTCCATATGGGGCGGACATTCGTTCATTATAGTATCAATCTCATCCTTTGGGCGGGCATCCATTTTATCTGACTCCAAGTAACCCAAACACAGAAATTTCATTTTCATTTCTCCTCTAACGTGAGTTTGGAGCATTCATTCATGCCACTATTCAATCGACGAACTGAATACAAATAAATCGACATACCTTTAAAAAATATTTTATAAAAATAATCGAAGGCTTCTTTAGCTTTAAATAGAAAATATTTGTTATCGGGTTTTGATTCCCTCCTATTTCCATGCAAATCTGCCCGCTGAGAAGGCTGCCGATCAATGTTATCGGCAGCCTTCTCCTGATGGTTATTGAGCTATTGTATCCGTTAGCGTAATGAAGACCTGCTCATCATCTAGGGTGGATTGGATTCTCCTTTTGTTTATGTTTATTACTCGGTTGCTGTTGAAAGAGAATTAATTCAAATTTCTGAGTCCCATATTTCTTTAAATACAAAGCCCCTTAATTTTGAATTTATAACGGCATCAGCTTTATCCTTCAACGAAACTCATATAATACTGCTTCTAATATACTCTCTGAGGCAAGGATACGGACCCCCCAAAATATGAGCCATGGTTACGATAAATTTGTTATGTTCTTCCAAAATTTTCGAGGAAATTCCGACGCGATTGGCTAGTAATATCCATTTGTTCGATCATTACGTTTCTGAAAATTCGTCAATGTTGTCGATTGAATGCTGAAAGTCAGTGACTGTATTTTTCTTCTTACTTGACCGGAACCCACTTTGGGGTGGGGTACTAGTACGACGTTTAGAATCGCCTGGCGAAGTCCTCATTTTGAGCTTTCGAAAGCTCTAAGATGCACTTACCAGGAAATTCCAATCATTCACGTTATCTCTATTATTCGGATGGTATTCCCAACCCTCGCACTGTTCAAATCTAAATATGCAAGGCCATTATGTTTAACCTCAACGCGATTCGCTTCCAACGCCTCTACTGGAGGGTAAATGGTAATTGAAGCAATCTTCACTATAAGGAGAGGTGAGCCTTCTGGGAATTGCAAATGCAGTTGTATAGACGATTCTTATTTACTACCATTAAGCGGGAACCCGTTCTGGCGACGGGACGACAAAGAATAAGGCTTGTGGCGAATCAGATGCACGTTATCCTGAAGAATTGATACCCGAAGTTTTGTTGTATTTACCGCAGAAAAACAGCTGAATCGATTGAGATCCTGCCTAGATGACGAATTTTACGAATCGGCTCAACATATTCAAAGCGGTCTTCTTCAAATAATGCTTCAAATTCCATATAATCCTCGATACCACCCGCTTCAGTCACAAATGTAGAAGATCCATTATAATCGGCTCTTTTACCGCACCATAAAGAATGACTCTTTAAAGGTTTAACATAATTTTTTAAGATTTACTTCTTCCAAAATTGTTGTTTACACACAAAAAAAATCAAAGGGGTGAACCCCTTTGATTTTCTATTTAGCCAGCCATGTTATTGACTGAATGTTTGGTATCAAAAACAGAAATGTGGTCTACTTTTCCGGTTGATTTGGGAATAATAAATTTAAGTTGAAACACATCGGTTGCTTTATAAATATAAATCATGTCATCCCCGTTTACCTTCGTATCCACTGGCTTTCCTAGCGCTTGTTCAATTTGATTCAATGTTAGTACTTGTAGCTTTGGATCACTGGAACGAATATCAATGATTTGCTCACCCTTATTGAAGCCAATAACTGCATTTTTCTTGGTGTAGGTCGCATATATTCCGCTTCCCACCGCTTCTTTATGATCCGCATTCCCCCATGCTTTCTCAACATCTTCAATGACTCTTGTTTCTGCAGCAAATTCTATGCCAGCTACTTTACCTAATTTGGCTAGTTCAAAAATATCTTTAATTTGCTTTGTAACGGACGTTGTTTCTGATGATATTGGTTGTATATTGGTACTGCCACTAGGCGTTGATGCTGGCTTTGTTGAAGTAGTTGAAGTTGCACTAGCTGCAGCTGAGGGCGTTGATGTAGGTTCAATTACTGAGCTTGGTGTGTTACTAGCTATTGGAGCAGCTGCACTCGCGGCTGGTTTTTCAGTTGATGTACATGCTGTGAACATAAGCATACTCACAATTAACATTGGGAGTACCGTTGTTTTTTTACTTAAACTTTTCATAGTAATACCTTCTCTCCTATATGTTTGAGTACTTACAATATTCAAACGATTAAAATAGATCTATTGTTGCAGTTTAATACGCATGGATAAACATAACAATGCAGCATTCATTTGCTTGTTTTTATACACAAGCATATTCAGTAAAACCGTAACGCTCTTCTCCACATAACGTGTCCCGTTTGACCAACTAGTAAGGAGTCAACTTGTGCGAAGCTTTTCATTGATATGAATTTCTTTCGAGTAATCCATTGACACTTACCAACTAGTAAGTTAAAGTCTTAATGAGGATGACCGACGCATAGAAAGAGCTTTACATTGGAAATTTAGTTATGAAATGATAGATGAGTTGTGGCACTTATCTACTAATAAGTAATATCACTTAGATAAAGGAGTGTGTTTTTATGAAAAGAATGCTTTGGGTTATTCTTATGATGTCCTGCGGGGCTACTTATATTTCCTCCTTGTTCCCTGTATATGGAAAGCATTATCAGCTAAGCAGTCTGGAAATCACCATCTTATTTGCCGTATATGCCGCTATCTTGCTACCAACCTTGCTTATTGTGGGAGCCAAAGGAAGCACCTGGGGTTTGAAAAAGGTGCTTCGCATAAGTATATGGATATCCATCGCGTCGACGTTGCTTTTTATATTAGGTCAAAACGTCTGGATGCTTTATGCGGCAAGGATTTTGGAAGGCATTGCCTATGGTGCTTTTACAGGTACCGCCACGGCTTTTTTATTAAAACAAACCGCTCAAAATAAACTGGGTACTGCAATCAAATTTTCGGGTGTTGTTGCGTTGGTTGGTTTTGGCATGGGTCCTGCCATTTCTGGTTTAGTCGTGCAATATGTGCACGCACAACCGCTTCGTATGCCATTTTGGGTTCTGCTCGTTATGCTTTTGAGTTCCTTGGTTATTCTCGAAATCTTACCAAAGCACGAAGATTCACAGAAACCGGCACATACAAAAATTTCGCTTGGTGTTCCCGATAATATTCGATCCCACTTTTTTTCTATTATCGGACTTCCGGCCTTTACTTTTTTCATGATAGGCGGAGTTGTCTTATCTTTGATCCCGTCTTTCGTCAAAACCGTCATTCACTCTAATAATCTCTCTATAGCAGGATTGCTAACGTTTATGCTTTTAGGCGTGGCAGCCTTGATGCAGTTATTTCCTTGGGTGCAAAATCCCGTTACGCGGATGCGAATTGGCGTCGTGTGTATGGCCATTGGACCGTGGATCATTGTTTATTCGGGACAGTCAGAGAGTTTATTTTTACTGTGGGCTGGCATGCTTATTCAAGGAATAGGCGCTGGATGGTCATTTCAATCTGCTTTACGATTTGCCAGTCAATTACCGAAGCCGGAAGACCGTTCGCGTGTCATTTCTGCATTTTACTTTTGTGCTTACGCCGGATTCGTTATCCCTCCTATCGGAGTCGGAGTGCTGACTAAATTTTTCAGTTTGAACTTTTCCTTGATTATTCTAAATTCGGTTGCCGTACTAATCGTTACCTATGTATTGATTTATTCAGTCAAATTTAACCGTTATTATTTAAAATTGACATCATCCAAATAAGATTCGAGATTAAACACCAATCCCTTACCCCTTTTATGGATCCAACTTGTATAAGACTTTACGTATAAATCAATTACAAAAAGTCAATTCTTGGTAAGATCTCTATGGGGTAAGGAGCGTGTTTGTAGTTGCAGAAAATAGAAAAAGTCACTGAAAATCAATTAGGCTTAGTCCTATTTACTTTTATTATTTCTAGGTAATCTTAACCCTTCCCGGACTAATGGTGATGTTTGCCAAGCAAGATCCTTGGCTATCGCTTACATTTTATTTAATTAAGTAATTACGTATAATACTAATATCCGATCAGTATCCATTTGTAAACTCTATTCTCGTATTCCAATTAAAAAAGAGCCGCCACGGCAGCCCTTCAGGTAATAACCCATCCCGTGGCCATAAGTCAAGCTTTTTAATTACCAAATATTACTCCCATTACTTGAATGGAAACAGGGAGCAGCTGCCACGGCAATCTGCTCCCTGTTTGTTGATTAAACTAACGTTCTTACGCTTAGCTTAATGAGACCACCCGATTAATTTTCGCGGTAGCCTCATTATGTGTTTTCTGCGTTCAGGGGTTGATCTATCTTCTACTTTCTTTTACTCTCTCACCTAGCAAAACCACTAACTTAAGTATTGTGCAGACAGAGGGAAAATCACCCTCCTTACTTTTTCAACGATTCATTTTGTATTTACTAACTATACTCATATACTTTTTGTAAATCTGAGTCTTCTATTTTATATTCACTTTATGTAGTCTTCTATTCCAAACATTTAGGAAAAATAAATGCAGATAATCCCCATAATAATCATCGTCCCCCTAAATTATAGATAGTTGTGAAACCAGCGACGAATATGCCAAAAACGCGAAAACAAACTGCTTGGTTTCTTGAATACTGTTTCCACCTCTAATTTAGACGTTCAACACTTACGAAAATTCCATTATTTCATATAATCTCTATCTTTTTCTTTTCCATTATCCTTTACTTCAACGGGAACAGGGAGCAGCTGCCGCGGCAATCTGCTCTCTGGTTATTATGCTAACGTTTCCGTTAGCTGAATAAGTCTTATTGTACTAACGCCCTATGTTTGAGAAGTGATACTGGCTTCACGTTCGAAGTTAGCAGTAACCCAAACACCCTCGCTCTGAAGGAGCTCTAGTACTGGTTCTCGGTTGGCAATTGGCTCTTCTATCCATTTCTGCAAAGTGCGAATAATAGGTTCCTTCTGATGAAAATGGTTGATAAAAACCTCAGACTGCTCGTGAAGTCTTGTCGACCAAATCTGGGATCGCACCATCACCATTGAATAGTATGTTCGAATGAGTTTACGAGCAAAGCTTTGTAGAAGTGTTTTAAACTCCTCGTTGGAAGCTGATTCTAACCTGCTTATTGTCCGAGCAAGAACTTCGCGAATATCTCCATTAAAACTTATCGCTATCTCTGATGTGAGTTTGTAAGGACCGAATCTTTCTCGAAGATCCTCTCCGTGGACACAAACACAGAGTTCCTTAAGAAATGCCTGTTCGTAGTAATTCTCAGGATCAACCACATAGTCGTAATTTGCAACAGCAATGCCAACATCGCGAACCAAACAGTGATACTTTCGAGACAATGCTTTAGTAAGGGTCTTTAACTCTGCCAATTCTTCGGCACTCAGCATACCATTGAATATAACTAAAATGTCCAGATCTGACTTAACCGCCACAGCTTCACCCCTTGCAACGCTGCCATATACATAGACACTGTGCAATAGATGTGAAAACAACCTTGCTAGCTTCTCGACAGACTCTTGCATGCACGGAAAGTAGGCATTATCAATTTTGTCCAAAGCGACGTCACTCAAGATGTACCCATTCCGGTCTAGCCCATATCCAGCTTGTAGACTTCCCATTTCAACCTCCGTCCTCCGCATTAGTCGTTACTATGTAGCTAAACTGCCCGTTACTTGAATGAACAAAAAAAGAGCAGCCGCGTGGCAAACTCCTTCACTATCGTTCTCGCGTTAGTTCAATAATACTTATACTTTTATTTAAATGTATCAGCAACTAAATTACTGAACTCTCTTAAATAATGAAGATAATTATCGCCACCGTAGTTATACCTTTTATTATACATTTTCGCAGCAACAAGATTGTATTCGGGTATAACTAAAATTGTTGGACCTGTTATTCCTAGAATTTGATAGGAACCTGCTGGTACTCTTTCACCAATTTCACTTCTTAACCTTGGAATATCTTGTACATACCAAAACAAACCATTTTGAGGGAAATCTTTATTATAATAGGCAGGACTTTGTACCTGAGTTGATAAATTAATTACTTCTTGTGGCACAATCTGCTTGCCATTTATGAATCCCTTTTTTAAGTGAAGTAACCCCCAATTAGCGAATTCTCTGGTGGAAACATAAAGATTAGATTCCATACCATTACTTGATTTTCCTACTGTTGAGGCTCCTTTTTCATTTGGATTCATAATTATCTTTACAAGTTTTTCATTGTCTTTTGTTTGCCAGCCTGTTTCTTTGAACCCTAATGGCATAAAAACTCTCTCTTTGAGAAAGTTCGGAAAACTTTTATTGTATAGTTTATTTATGAGCCAAGTCATCATTTCTATATTGATTCCTCTATATGCCCATCCTTCTCCTGGTTCAAACTCTCTAAATAAAACTCCTTCCTTATTCCAATGCAAGCCATGGGAATGAGTCACTAAGTGCCTCAAAGTTGTTTTACCAAGCAGTTTTTCATCGAAATTCTCAAAATATTCTGTTGCATAATCATCTAAGCTATTTATTTTACCTTCATGTAGTGCATAAGCCACAACTAGCCCTAAATAACTTTTTCTCGCAGAGGCTACATTGAACTGGGAGGTCTCTGCGACAGGTAATGAATCCAAAGTATTCGAATGATATCCGCTGTAATGTTCCAATACTACTTCATCATTCTTTATTATTATTATCGCTGATGCGGAACTGTGATTACATTCCTTGATATCTTCAACCCATGATATTATTTTATTGCATTCTCTAATCATTCTTCCGACTCTCTTTCGTTAATATAAAATGGCATAATAATTCATCAAAAAATATGAGATACCTCTTTCAATAGAGCTATTAGTTCAAGACTATTTCCATCAGGATCATTGAAATAGATACTTGCTGCTGGCATCCAAGCTAGCACGTAAGGTTCTAGTGGCTCTTTCCCATAATCACCTCTTGGCATAATTCCTCTTTCATTAAGCCAATTCTCAGCTTGAAGTAGATCTTTAAGATCTACACCAAATGCGAAATGATTTTTAATAATTGGCTTATCCTTTGGCACTTCCCATAGCCCTAACATCTGACGATTATCACCAATATAAAAGAACGCAACTTTTCTATGTTCAATTCTATGTGCCAGTTCAATTCCTAGGCTCTTATAGAATTTAATTTAGTTTTCCAAATGAGAGACCTGCAAATGAGTTTCATATATATTTTTAATCATGGCAATCTTCAGCCTCCTAGATCACGTTCCATATGGTTCGAACTTTTTTGCTCTTGTACTAGTTTATTATCAGGATCATCAAATGAACTAAATAGTTTTTTGCGGGAAAGTTGTACTAGCAAAGAGCGATACAGGTTTTTCCACGTAATTCTTCTTTGCATGCTGTCAATATATGTTTCAAGATTACAGTGAGTATCATCAAACCAGATGAAAAGATTTTCGAAAAATAAATGTCCATTTTCACAAAGCGATACTAGAACCTGTGCTATCCTTTCGTCTTCTTCATGAATAAATACTGTCTGGGAGTTATCAATGATCATTCGCAAAGAAGTCATAATTCGCAAAGTATGCTTATAGGTAAACTGCGGATGTCGAGCAAAAGTGTTTAAAACATCAGCTGAGTTGCGGCGTGCTCCTGACCATGATTCGCTATATCTAGAGTAGTAATAACAAAAGACCCAAACTCCCCATTTACCTATTTATCGAATTCATTCTTCGATCAAGGCAAGAAATGGGTCACAGGATCTTAATCTCGTCAATTTCATCTCATATTCGTTATGGATTTCGAAGAAAGCGGGTTTTATTAGTGTATTCTTCACCTCGTTTAAGGATAGAAGAAGGATGTGATTTCCGATCACCGGCCACCATATTCAACATATCATAGCTTTTCGCTGAGAAAACATCCCATACCCTTGAAATATACATATCCAAAACAATAAATACACCAAAAATAGAGACAATCATTATGCAAAAGATCACCATAAAAAGCATCCTTCCTTTGTGAAATACCAGAGCTGTTTCAGTTATGTATATAAATAGAATAGCACAAGTAAGGAAATAAAAGTAAAATTCTGTATTAAACTATCGTTCCCGTTAGCTCAACGTTCTGCGTTAACGAAAAGAAAGCGCAGATTCTTGAAGTCCTTTCTGATAATCGTTTATTTCCCCTGACGGGGATTCGGCAAAACCAGATACCTTCCATACACCACCTTCTTTTACCCCCCAAATAAACCGTGGATTTATCCCATCATTCCAAGAACCATAATCATTTGGAGTGATGTTTAATTCAACTTTAAACAATCTGGTTGGGGTATAATCGTTTAAATCAAGCCCGTGATACGGTTTTAAATTGCTAATTTCCAGGCTCTTAATACCCATTTGTTTTTCCTTCAAATTATCTAATGAATCGTACTTTTTTTGATTACTTTCTGTTAAGTCATACACTGTCTCAAAATTTTTGTTGATAACGGCTTCTAAATATTTAGTAATAGTTTCTTTAACTTCCTCTTGCTCATCTGCAGAAATGTTATTCTTATTATTAAGACAGGCTGACAAAAATAAGAGTATGAGCAAAATTAATGTGCAAATCTTCAAGAATTTAATATTTGGCATTTTTCACCTCAATTTGGAAAGCTCTAAGATGTACCCTTTTCGCTATCTACCTTGAATATCCTTTTAAATGTAAAAATTAGACATTTCTGCCCGTTACTTGAATGAACAAAAAAGGAGCTACCTTGAGGCTTGTAACTTCACTATCGTTTCCCGTTAGCTTAACACCCGACCACCCCATTATTTCCTTGCCACTATCTTGAAACGTTTCGTATTGGTCTTAATTCCCTTCTCCGTTTTGCGGGTCTCTTCGGTTGTAACATACTCATGTCGGCCTGATTTCCAATTGTTTGCTGCAATTGCATAATGGCACTCGTATTCATCATTCCAAAACTGCTAGCCGTTGGCGATGTCGTTTTAGACAAGCTTGGGTTCGAAATCGTATTGTTCTTTGAAATGGACTGTTTCAATTATAATGCCCCCCCTTATAATAATAGTAAATTTTCCATTTCCTTCCTTTAACCATTTTAAAAAAAGACTTGCCGTCAATTTAGGAAATTACATTCAACTGGACGTTTTCATGTTCTGGCGGAATAACGTAAGTTACCCCACACGGGGTGCCTTTTTCATGCTTTGATCACTGTCATATTCATAGCCAAGCGCCTCATACCTTAATATGTCCATACAATTTATAGTGCGGCTTGGGAGGTAGAGAGATGAACGAGAATACAGGAAATCGCCTCTGGCCGGGGGAGCTTCCGGATGTTGAACACTCGCAGACGGTTGGAAGTCGAGGCCCCGTGCTGGAGCAGGATAGCATACTCCACGAAACACTGGAGACGTTTATCCATGAGAAACCGCTGGAGAGACCCGTACATGTCAAGGGCTGCGGCGCCTTCGGCTACTTCCAGACCGTTAACGCGATGCCGGCCTACACGCAGCTGTGCTTCCTGCAAAATCCGGGCCTGCAGGTCCCCGTCACCGTCAGATTTTCGCTTGCTGTCAGCAATCGGGGTACGCCGGATACGTCCCGCAACGTGCGCGGCTTCTCCACCAAGTTCTACACGGACCAGGGCGTATTCGATCTGGTCTGCAACCACATCCCGGTATTCGCCGTCCGGGACGCCATCCGCTTTCCGGAGTTTATCCGCTCCCTCTTGCCTTCACCCGTCAATAACCTAACCGAGCCGGAGCGGTTCTGGAACTTCGTCGCCCGGGCGCCGGAAGCCACCAACTTCGTGCTTTGGCTGTACTCTGACGTCGGCACGATTAAAAGCCTTCGCCACATCCCGGGCCACAGCGTCAATACCTACGTCTGGAAAAACGCACAAGGCATGCGTACCTACGTCAAATATCACTGGATGCCTCTTGCCGGCATTCAGTACATCGATCAGCGAGAAGCCTCCCGACTGTCAGGCGAGAATCCCGATTATGCCGCTAAGGATTTGTTCGATACCCTGCAGGCGGGCAAAGGGGTGGAATACGGCCTTTACGTGCAGCTGATGAACCCTCAAGACGAGGCCACCCTCCCCTTCGACCCGCTGGACGATACGAAAATATGGGATGAGCGGCAGTATCCGTTGCATCCGGTCGGCAGACTGGTCTTGAACCGCAATCCGGATAACTATAGCGAACAGGTCGAGAAGCTGGCCTTCTCCCCTGCGAACCTGCTGAAAGGCGCAGAGCTGTCGGACGATAAACTGCTGCAAGGGCGCTCTAACATTTACTGGGATTCGCAGCGGCGACGGCTTGGTCCGGATTTCCGCAGCATTCCGATCAATCATCAGCAGCACTGGTCGCCGGACTCCCAAGTGACCAGCGGCAACGGAAGATTCGTGGAAGGCCGCCTCGAGCGTACGGACATCCCGAAGCAGGATGACTTCATGCAGGCTGGTGAGTTCTACCGATCGCTTGCGCCACTGCAGCAAGAGCATTTGGTTGCGAACCTAACCGGCGATCTTGTCCAAGTCTCGCGCGAAACGCAAAACATCGTGCTCGGCTACCTGTACAAGGCGTCTGCCGAGCTTGGAGAACGAGTCTCTCGGGCCATCCATGGAATGACCAGGGGTTGAAAACCAAAAAGAGCCGTATTTGACAACAAATACGGCTCTTTCTTTATATAAGGTTATGATTTCAAGTCAAAGCGGTACGCCTGCCCGTTACTTCAACGAAAAAAGGAGTAGCTGCCAGCCGCGGCGATCTGCTCCCTGGTTATTGAATTGTCTTCTCCTTGTGTTAATCATTATCCTCCTGTTAGCGCAGAAGCTGCAGCCGATCGTCATAGCCGGCTGTAGCTATCTTTCTCCATTAGTTCAACAATTCCATTAAATCTTCTCTTCAGCTACAAATTCGAAATGTAAATCTTCCTTACGTATAAACATGGTTTTATATTTGTTGCCATCTATTGAACTTCTAGTCTTGGAACTTACGATTTCGACCTCAACAAAATTGAAATGGACTTCGGAAGCTTGTTCTTTGGTTATACCGCCAGTCAAAAAATTGGAACCATCACCGAACGACTTAAAAATAATTAAGTAATTCTCAAGATCTTGTTTCTCTACATGAACCCATTCGAAGTTAATGAATGCTTCAATGAAAGACTTTTTCAATGTGCATTCAATGTGGTGCAACCCACGATAGCAAGGAAGAGTATACATATATGGGTGCATTTCACTTGAAGTAATAATTATTCCGTACTTATAGGAAAAGGATTGGTAGACCATTTCATAATACAATGGGATTACAATATCATCCCAAGCGTCGTAAGCGAATGCATGGATGGGGACCAAATGAGGATAAAGGCTCGTTAGAGCAGCACTAAAATTAATCAATATTGAAGTATCAGTCACATTTAGTAATTCCTGTTCAACCTCATGACCAAACGTTTTTGTTCGTCTTCGATCAATCATCCTCGATCCCCCTTCTTCAACCTTCCAGATACATTTTACCACAAATGCGATTTAACTAATCTGCCCAATAGTTCAACGAAAAGCAGCTGATCGTTCTGGCCCTGCTGCCGCGGTATCCAAATACAACTATCGTTACTTCAATGAACAAAAAAGTGACCCACCGCAACGGTATTATTTAGTGGAGGAAAACCCACATTACATCGGACAAGAACTGCAAAGCTGGTATCATCAAATTACCCAAGAATAATGGCTAGGTAATGGAGGCTGCCGTTTGTACCAGCAGCCTCGTCTCGTTCTGTTTGAGCAATAGTTTCCCGTACAAGCTCCCGTTTCAATTTCAGAGATCTAAATGATAAAGGGCAATCGTAAAAGACAGCAGACACAGTATTATTGCTGGGATCGCTTTTTTAAATGGATCACGTGCGATCACAAGCAGAGTAAAGACTGCAACCAGCATTGTCGCTCCTAGAAGTAATCCAGATAACAAAGCTACGATAGGATACCATATCCCTACTATCATTCCAATGGAGCATATTATTTCAATAAACCCTGTTAAGAAATTAAATATGGACGGAAGACCAAATCGACTAAATTCATTTGCCATTTTACCTGAGATTATTCTCGTTCCTGTTATCATGAAGAAAATGCCCAATATAACTTGGAAAATAATAACTAACATACCGTAATCACGCTCTTTCTAGTTTTAATTTTCACATTTTATATGCTATAGCATATAAATGGTGGACTCATATGAGTACATGGATAATTGAGTTGGGTCTCTTCAATTCGTTGTGTCTGCATCTCGAATTGCAACACGCACTTCAAGATGCCTAGGCACTACTCATCTTTTACGCTTGAATACAGTTTGCTAAGTAGCTCATGTAACTGTTGCAGTTCATCTTTACTCAAATTTTTGGTAACATAATCGTGAGCAGCCGTTACAATTGGCAAAAGTTTTGTTTTGAGACTCATTCCTTTGTCGCTAAGGAACAAGTTGTGGGATCGTTTATCAAAATCATTCTGTATTCTCATTACTATTTCTTTTTTTTCAAGTGAATAAATCATCCTCACAACAGTGGTTTGATCTCTATCAATGGCTTCAGCAAGCTCTTTCTGGCTCGTTGCTCTTTCCGCGTCAAGTATATTGATAATCCCCCATTGTTCAGGAGTTACTTCATATTGTTTAAGTAATTTCGTGAAAAAATTAGTCATTTTTACATCTGTTCGATGAACAAGAAAACCAGTGAGATTATTTAGCTCCATAATATATGCTCTCCTCTCTATAAGATCAATACATGCTATAGCATATAAAATATCTTAAAAACTCTTGTTTGTCAAATGGGACGGCTCACTCACATTTCAGTAATGCCTGCTGGAACTGGGAAAATAATCATAAAACCAGCGACATTACTGGACTGTGGACTACTACGCTGAACCATCTCATTTAAACGGTCTACATCCACCTTATTGAAATGGTGAAGGATAATATCGTTTCTTTCAAGTGCATTTTTGTTGTCAGTCGTTAAATTAATAACTATGATCATTACCAACACCCCGATGATTCCAATAAGCACTCCAATCGTTATCTTTGTTCGTATCATGCATACACCCCGTTTCTACACATATTAGACGTATAAACATTCTATATCGTTGCGTTATTTTTCCTAATAATTCCACAAAAGCATTCCGATGACACCACGCTCTACTGCCCGTTACTTGAATGAACAAAAAGAGGAGCCGCCGCGTTGCAAGCTCCTTCACTAATTATTCTAGGTAATTTTTCTTAGTTTGCATCTACTCTCCAGCTCTTTTGTAGCTTCCGAATGTAACAGATTTGACCAATGTGATATGCATTATGAGTTGACACATTTCCGAGTATCTCCCACCACTTGGCAGCCATTGGGAAACCATTCACATCACTTTCGACTTTTTCTTCAGTAAGTAGATCTTGCCATTTTAAAAGCACCTCTAATAATCGTTCTTTTAAGTCAGTGAAATTTTGATCTTTGGGAACTATAAAACTTTTATTATTATTTCCTATGGAAGGCACAGCATTGACATGAGATTTCTGGTATCTAGTTTGCCAAGTTTCATTCCAATAAAGTAAATGCTGCACAATTTCAGCGATACTATTACTATCTTCACTAGGTTTCCAAAACGCTACTTCCTCTGACAAATTTTCAACTGCGTCTGAAAATGGTAGGTACCAACTAGGGTCATTAGCATTTGCTAATAACTGATCGGATAAAATATCTTTTACATGAAACATACTTTCCACACTCCTTCTTATTGATATGCGGCGGCCTGTTAATGTTCATGTTGAACAAACGTTCTGCGTTAGTTTAACAATTTGTCTTAGAAGGTTACCTTCATAATCCAGGAAGTTCCTGACATGCCAAAATACTCAAATCCGAGTTTTTCGTATAACCGAACCGCTGTATGATTATCTGGATCCACACTTAAAGAAAGTGATTTATAACCATCGTTTCTAGCGTGTTGAATGATTTCTTTCATAAGAATCGTACCTATTCCCTTTCGTTTAAAATCAGGTAATATAGCAATGCCTAATTCAGGAGTTTTATGATCAACGTATCCATATCCTTTATTTGTCTCGTCAAATAATCTATACCAAGCAGCTCCTATTGGTTTTTCGTCAATGAGAGCAACTAAAGCCCTATCTCCCTTTCTTCCCCATTCCTCACTGTATTTCTTGATATTAGGAGCATTTAGAAGTTCATGCTTGGAGGGCTTGCCCTCTAATATATAAATTGACTCATAGTGCATATCCATGAAAAAATCGTATTCCTGCTGTTCCAATAATCTTACAATTACCATAGAATCACCCCTTTGTAACTAAATCTAAATTCAATCGTGTATGCGGTCAATAGAAAGAATGATTTTATCGATTTCTGCCCTTTACTTGAATAAAAGCTGCCACTTGGCAGCTCCTTGAATATTTAACTAAAGTATCCGTTAGCTTAATGATGATATGCAGTTAGGTGGTGCAGGGTTGTCTGCCCGAATCCACTTCCTCGAAATTCCTCGGGCAGACCAAGGAGCCGTCAGTCGACGCAGCGTGAATATGGTTTTATAAGATGTTGGCGTCTCCTTTGAATTATCAAACAATCTATTTATCATTCATCTTTAAATTTATATTGAATGTCCTTCATTCTGCCTTTATGAAAGCTTATTGGCAGCGCAATAATTGGGAAAATTATTGTCGGAATCATTAACCATAATATTGCGCCTCCCATTGCTAGTAGGCTTAACCAAAAACCAAGATAAATATTTGCAATAAATAATGGATAAATAAGGCTTTTCAAAAAAGAGGTCTTACGTATATAAATACTTGAAAACAGAATATAACCAATAACGACAGGGATACATAAGAAGATATACTTCTTAACTTCTTCATAATTCGGCACATTGTTCTCATTAAAAAAACCATTCTTATCTGCATATGGCACAATAAAAAAAATCAAGTATAATGCTACAATCAATGATACGGATGATACGCCAATATTTAATTTGTGATTTAATACTCTGGTCTTTACTCTACTATTTGGGATATGAGTAACCTCCTATGCTTCTATGAGTAAACTTTCAAAATCTCTCTTTGCGCCAATTTCTTATAAACCTTTTGCAATTGAGTATCAGTAATAGTGATTGAACTGATTTTCTCATTGATTGGAATAGATTCGTTGTTTGAGCATCCGCTACAAAAAGAAATTAGTATTAAAAACAGAAAACTTATAATGAAGTTAGATTTCACCATGGAATTCCCTTATTGAGCTCTCGTTTCTCGTTAGCTCAACGAGATGCTGCCGTACAACAGCATTTTTTATTATTAAACCGCTAGCTATTTATAGCCTTCTCCGCGAGACATCCTTTTTGACATAGATGTCGTATTGGCTGTTATCATTTCTGCCTGAACCCACTGTACCCGTGTCATGACTTGTTATTCGGCTGCGATAGGAAATGTCATGACTTTTTAATTTATTTACCGCATCATAATATTTCGATTGATTGAATGCAGTAAACACTAAACGCCTATGCTTGGAAAAAAGAAACATGATGATATTCATAATGAGTTGCTCGATATTCCCCATATTAATCATCGCCTCCCTAAATAGACATCTCTATTCAAGACACTATGCCTACCTTAACCGATTGAATTAACAATCAATCCGACCATTTAATCTATGTATCACATCCTTATATTACCACTTTTGGTTAAAGACTTAGTTATGCATGTTCCCAAACAATCGTTTATTGTGCTAAATTGTCCGTTAACTTCGTTTATTGTGCTAAATTGTCCGTTAACTGAACAAGCTGCCTAATTTAATCCGGCAGCCTCGTTACGTGTTATTTATTCAACTCTCGTTTCCGTTAGTTGAATGAAGTAATAAATATAATTGCCCATGTCATTAAAGGTATTGGGAGAATACATACAATTATTCTTGGTAAACCACAATTGTTAGACCTAACTCGCCCATTAATCCATAATCTAGTTCAACAACTATTTTACGTTCAGGAAATAAATGTTTAAGCCTGATTTCCCATAAAGACTTGAGAACCCTAGCAAACTCCATGAAAACAATTTCGTTTCGAACCGATTCATCCGAAGACATTAAGAAAAAATCTCCGATAGACCAACTGTTTACCCATTTCTCAATTTGTCTTCTATCGTTATTGAATCTCTCCTTGATTTCTTTTAGACTTTCTTCACCATTGAAAAAGTTAGATATAAAAATATAGTCGCCTATTTCAATTATTTCTGGCCAAAAAACACTCGCAACAGACAAGTGCTGCTCAATTGTGCATGTATTAGCCGCATTATTCATTAAGTTAATACCCATTATGTCTTTAAACTCTTTTAGGATTTCTCCGTTAACTATGCTACTATGTTTGATCAAGACGCAGCACACCTCAAATCATATTTGTAAATGCATGAATCAATTTATTTGATGATATTTCATTCGAGATACAGCAACCTAATCCCTTTACGTTATTGAACTATCCTGCCCGATAGCTTAACGAGGCTGCGCGGTCGATCCCGCGGCAGCCTCATGTTGCAGTTTATTGAGCTATCGTATTCCGTAATCAATCGAGTTTATTTTTTTCACTCAATTTGGCATTTTGAATCACATCAATGATGAATGGATGTTTGGCATTGGTACAAGCAACCATATCATTACGATATTTTTCAGCAAGTTCTTTCTTCAATTGATTGTATTGCTTTAGTACATCTGGATGGGTTCTTAAATAATCTCTGAATAAAATATTGTTTTTCCACTCTTCGCTTCCATAATTGTATATATGTAAATGATGCGTTCCTGCTCTCCATTGACCTTTTCTAAAGAATCTTCTATTAGGAATTCTTTATGATAGACATGTTCATAACCTATCTTCGCTAAAGGTTCGATAAATTTTTCAACTTCTTTTAAATCATTTATTCCGACCATGAAGTCAATAATCGGTTTAGCCCCTAGTCCCTGAACAGAAGTGCTACCTATATGTTCAATAGCAATTGCTATATCACCCAATATCTCCTTTATTCCCCTTTCCTCCTGCTGGTATTTGAAAGACCATTCTTCGTTGTATTCTTCAATCACCACTGGCTTTTCCATTTATCCCTCCTGCGCACCATATATCCATATTTTAACACGGGCTATTGAAGAAAACTGCCCGTTACTTCAACGGACAACGGCATCGGCATCCGATCGTGTGCGGCTGCCGTCATGTCGTGATTGAGCTATCGTTCCCCGTTAGCGTAATCGGGTAAAAATACCGAAATTCCTCGGGCAGACCTAGGGGTGTTAGCCCCGGCAGTATCAACTTCCAGGATTTAATACCGCCGTGAAAGAAATTGGTTACGAGGGGTGGCTTTCCCTCGAGCTCTGGCACCCTCAGGAATTAATCCGTTACGCTCGATGATCGAGTATGTTGCCTGCTCCACTCAGTATTTGCGTGAGCTGATCGAAAAACTTCATATTGATTCAATTTCGCATTGAATAGGGAGCGGAAATTGAAAAACTACTTCTACAATCTACTTTATATATCCCATTCTATTTATTCAAATCATTAATAGTATTATTAAAAAAGGCAGAAGAAGCCTGTATTGTTGAATCAACAGGATCCTTCTGCTCTTTTTGTCCGCGTTTACAAGTTACGAAAGCTTACTTACGAATTCTCAAGGGTATTTGCTTTTCGTGCGGCCATATGTTCCATAAGAAATGAAACATACGTTTCATCTCGAACTAACCATGCTGCATAATCCCTTTTGACGTAACGCTCTGCCTCTTCGAATGTAGAAAAAAGCTGATTGGATTCGACCCCGTCCACATCGACTACCCATCTGCCTTCCGATGGAAAAATAAACACTTGTTGTTCATTTCTATTTTCGTAAAGTGATCCATAAACGGAATTTTTCATGTTAAATGTATTTTTATTCGCATCTGCGCGAATCGGTTCCATCTGAAATGTCTTCGCGACATAACATTGATAGGCTTCGTCTGTCATAGAGCAACCGGAAGCTTTAGCATGGCCTCCTCCTCCATAAAGACCCGCAATTTCCGAGACGTCAATGTGTTCGTGAATCGTTCGAAAGCTCATCTTTTTACTGCCCAAATTCAAGATTGCGATGTAATCCAAATGAGGGTTTTCTTTGCCCAAATCGTTTCCTAGTTCAGAATGGTAAGATTCCGCATGAACGATGCCTACATGATGCTCATCTATGCGAGAGTGGATGATTTCTCTCTTTTTTCGGTGCACATAGCGTTCGATTTTTTCTTCTTCCATATCCAAAATTTTTTCTTCAAAGGGATCGAACGCAAAGTGCTCGCTTTGCTGAATGCGCGACACCATTTTTTCCTCGAATTCTTCGATGGAAATTAGATAAAAGAGATCGTTTAATCGTTTGGCCACCATGTTTTTATTCTGTTCCCATTCCCATGTATCATACTGACGGACCAATTCGACGAATTTACCTAATCCCTCCATTGGCTTCATCAATCCGTTCTGGATCAGATACTCATAAAATAGAGAAGTTGCAGATGCAAGTTTTCCATTTTCATACGCGATCTGAATCATTCCCCATGGATATTTGTTTAAATGGAGAGAGGTTTTATGATGGTCAATGAGTTAAATTTTCCACCCGACTTTACAAACTCGTTAAGTCCATGTTCATTCGTTTCATCCACGGATAAGTCGGTGATAAACAAATGGCTCTTTTTTCTTGATTTTTCTAAAAAGCGTTTTACTTGTAGATTCAACCCTCCGACAGAGTTATAACGAATTTCTACCTTTTCACCAAATGCTAATCGAGCTATTATACCGCAACCTACCCCATCCAGATCATTATGAGTATACAAATGATACAAGGGCACACTCTCCTATTAATAATTTTCCATTAAAATACCCTTGCATTAATGAAAAGGCCACATCCCAAAGTTGATCTCTTATTGAAGAAAGGAATCGTTTCTAAGCCAAGACCCACCTTCATCTGTGCTTCGGTAACACATCGTTGCAGCCTGGAGTGCCCCCTTTGCCGCTTCCTCTAACGTATTATAATGGTTTTCCATTGCGGCAAGAGGTCCGGCATTATCTGCGCCTCTGTAAAAATGACTGAGCTCATAAAAGTAACTTCCCTCCCCATTCTTAAGAATGTGAATTCCAATATATATGCCATCTATTCTTGCTTTTAAAAATTGGACGACCTCGTTAACGGATTCAATATCTGCATGGACATTCTCGAGCTCTGATAAATTTAACATGCTTTATGCCTCCACGTACTCGTTATAATAGGATAATCGATATACTTAAAAATTCAGGTACCGAGGATAGTTTATCCAGTTTTCTGAAATCGATTCAATTTCAGATAAGCCCGGTCAAAAGTAAAAGTCCTACGATTTTGTAATATCCCATTTAAGTAGACACTCAAAAAAACCTTATGGTACCATAAGGAAACGAGTGCAACATGGAAGGGATTTTCTATTGCTAAAAAAGGACAAACATTTAATCAATATACGGACGAATTTAAGTTAGCTCGTATTCGTCCATGTCGGTTGCGTTTTCCCCGTTTCTACACCACCAAATAGAGCACCTGGGTTGTCAACAGCCCCGCTATCTCGTAGGTATGTGCCGTCAGTGCATACGAGATCGACAGCCACAATAACGTGCCAAGTTTTGCTCAGGAAACGTCCAGCAGGATAATTTAGACGTTTCATCCAAAGGAATATTTACATCAAATACTTTAAAATAAATGTAGGACGTAGTGGTACTATTATTTTTACCAGAGTAATTAAGCGATCTTCAGCTGGTTATTAATTGATGTGTTAATCAACTATGCTTCCCGTTCAACAAACGAAAAAAGGAGCTGCCGTGGCAAACTCCTCAACTATCGTTTCTCGTTAGTTAAACAAAAACTATTAAATATAATGAAAAATAAATGGTTTCCCTATTTTAATTGTCTGTTCCAATGGATTGCTTATAAACATTTTTACGGGTAATTTGCATGAAAAGTTCAGGTTTATCTATCTGTTCAAAACCATATTTGGTATATAAAGAATGGGCATCGTTGGTGGCTAACATCATTCTTCGAACCCCTTTAAGTTGAGAGTGATTCGTAATGACATCGATTAACCATTTGGATAATCCTAAACCACGATAATTTGGAAGGACAAATACATCACAAAGGTATGCAAATGTCGCTAAGTCAGTAATGATTCTTGCAAAGCCCACTTGTTTACAGGTTCCTTCTACGTCCTCTTTATAAATCCCAAAACATAATGGAGAATTTTCTATCGATTTTTCTACTACTTCTCTTGGCACCCCTTTTGCCCAATACGAATCTTGATTAAGAAAATTAAATATCGTTTCTATATCTAAGTCTTCTTTCACTGTGGAAATCGTATAAGCCTTCTCTCTCCATATTGTCATTATCTCTTCCCCCACGTTTTACTTTTTTTATCAACTAATTTATTTATATAACCATTTACTTTAGTTTTCAATCTCTTTTGTCATTATCCTGCCCTTTAGTTGAACAGGCACCGATAATCTCGGTAGCCTGTTGTCGTGGAGCTATAGTTTCTGGTTAGCTTAAGATGTCCTGAGTGCGTTCACGATTTTATGTTTGGTTTCAGATAAGCGTTTTTCCGCCCCGTGAGGGAGTAGCGGTTCACTCCAAGAGAATCCATCCCCTTTAAATCTTGGAATGATATGCATATGATAATGCGTTAAGTCATTAAAGACCCCGCCATTCTGGCATATTGAAATCCCATCTGGAGTATACAATTCCTTTAATACTTTTGATATTTTTATTGATGCATCCATGATAGTATGTGCAGTTTCAACATCCATTTCTTCAATATCCCAATAATGTTTTTTCGGAACTATAAGAATGTGTCCTTCATTAAATGGAGCGATATCAAGAACACAGGTTATAAGTTCGGTTTCGAAAATAATATTTAAGTTAGGCTCAATTCCGTTAGAGATTCTACAACCGAGGCAATTCATAAATATCCCACTCCAGTCCAATTTTAATTATTTCATTATGTTACCATATTTCAACAATTCTTAAATTATATAGAAAACGGGAGTCATTAATGGCTGCCGTCTTTTCGTGTCTATTGAACAAACGTTTTCGTTAGTTTAGCTTTTAACAAAATATTGAGGCTGAAATTACATTGGGATAGTGCTCTAGAATAATTGAAAGCATACGTAGATGTCCAAATGGTTTGAATGGTAAATTCCCATCAATATGTTGTGCAAGTATGACCTTTCCACCCAAAATTTGGAATTCATCTAAAGTTATTGTTTCGGAGCATAGACGAATAACTTCTTTACGAGTTAAGAGCATTAATGCTTTAGTCTCCATACTGGGTACTGGTTCGTCGTCTGATGATGCCAGGAAAATAGGAGTTGTGCTTTGTACTGAATTCTGATGTCCCACAATCAATGGACGTGGTTCAATGCTTGCATTTTGAAATTTATCAATAGGTTCCAACTCTATATCAATGTCAAACCTAGTATTGGGACAATAAAAAGTCATTGAAGGCGTTAAAGGAGTTATTCGCATCTGAGACTCTTCAAGAACTTCACGTTGGGCACATTCCCAAGCCGTTTCAGCCCCCTCTCTATGCCCGCCAAGTCTAACAATAGCAAGTTCCGATTGATCCGCAGTCGGTCCCATCATAAACGCCATTCTTTTATTGGTTATTACAAAAGCTCCAGCTTTCTGAACAACCTGATCATTCACCCTGCCACGCCCCTCTTTTCATTTCACAGTCTTGTGCTCCATTCTACCATAATTTAGGTTGTTATTGTCCCGTTATACTACCCGTTACTTGAATGAACAAATAGAGGAGCTGCCGTAAAGCGCAGCAGAGTCGAGATAATCGTGAAATAAAATATTGAATGTAAATTTCACCTGTTAGCTGAGACGATGGCTTGATTTACCAGCAATGCAGCTGCGCAGTGGGCTGCTTTTTATTCACTTACTTTTATTGAGTTACATTAAAATATAAAGTATAATAAGGATATCTAGAAGGGAGAGAATCATTATGTCCGATCTTACGACTTCTTCAATTGAAATAGGACTAAGCACATTTCTCGAGGCTGCTCCGAGAGCCGGCGGCGTCACGCACGCCGAACGACTCCGACACGCGGTAGAGGAGATTAATTTGGCCGAGCAAGTCGGTCTGGACGTCTATGCGATCGGTGAACATCATCGCGCGGATTACGCGAGTTCGGCGCCAGCTGTTATTCTCGCCGCTGCCGCTTCCACGACCAAACGAATCCGGCTCTCTAGCGCCGTGACCGTGTTGTCTTCGGACGATCCAGTTCGCGTGTACCAAGCTTTCTCTACCTTGGACGGCCTGTCCAATGGACGGGCGGAGATTATGGCGGGCCGCGGCTCCTTTATCGAATCTTTCCCGTTGTTCGGATACGAATTGAATCACTACGACAGTCTATTCGAGGAGAAGCTGGAGCTTCTGCTCGCGATCCGCGAATCGGAGAAAGTAAGCTGGCGCGGCGGCCATCGCCCCGCCATCGACAACCTGGGCATCTATCCGCGATCCGTACAGGAGCCGTTGCCCGTATGGATCGGAACCGGTGGCAATCCGGAGTCCGCGATTCGCGCCGGAATGCTAGGGTTGCCGGTCGTCTTTGCGATCATCGGAGGCATGCCTGAGAGGTTCGCTCCTCTAGTCAACATCTATAAGGAAGCGGCCGCGAAGGCCGGACACGACGTAAGCAAGCTGCAGATCGCGACGCATTCACACGGCTTCATTTCGGATACGACCGAGAAGGCCGCCGATTTGTTCTACCCGTCGACGGCAGCCCAGATGAACACCATCGGGCGCGAGCGCGGCTGGCCGCCATACACCCGTGACTCGTTCGACGCCGCCCGCAGCCTTCGCGGAGCGCTCTACGTCGGCGATCCCGAGTATGTCGCGGAGAAGATCGTGCTGCTGCGCAAGAACCTGGGCCTAACGCGCTTCCTCTTACACGTGGACGTCAGCACGATGCCACACCGCGAATTGCTACGCACCATCGAACTACTCGGCACTAAGGTCGCTCCGATCGTCCACAAGGAACTTGCTCGCGGGGCCTCACAAGGATGAGTTTGGCTGTGGATGCCGATTTTTATCGGCATTCACGAAGCGTTCACAGCGCGTGGGAGCCGGCAATACGGTCCATCACACAGCAATTGATCCGAACCAAGGTACAAAACCTTGGCTCGGGCACTTTTTTTACCCCAACCGTCACTTTTTCTTAGCCGTAGAGAACTTGATCGGCGTCCCTCTGATTGTATTGCGCAGAACATCCTTGAAGACGAATGCTTCCTTTGCAGACTACAAATGGTCAGGCCCATTACTTTAATAAAAAAAGAGTAGTTGCCGCGAAGCAAGCCCCTCAACTATAGTTCTTCGTTAGAGCTTAATCGACTTTCTGATTACTTTTAAACAAGTACCGAATCCCTTTTCCAGCCATTGGTTCGTCAGCATATCGAGGAATTATATGTAAGTGTGAATGAAAGACATGTTGTCCTCCCACATGACCACAATTCCATCCAACATTGTAGCCATCTGATTTGTAATTCCGATCCAAATACAGCTTAACTTCTTGCAGTAACTTATATGTTTCATTCCATTCATCTTGAGTTAAGTCAAAAACAGTTTCCCTATGTTCTTTCGGGACAATAATACCAGCCCCTTTAATCTCTTGTTCTTTAAGCAAAGTATAAATGCACCTTTCATTGCTCATTATTACTTCATGGCTGTTATCATCGAAAATATTGCAATATGGACAATTAAGCAAACTCTACACCTCACAGATTAAATGCTGATCCTGATTCTTAATTCTTTACATCAATTATATTTACCTTTTTTGCATTAATCTACCAATTAACGTAGTGAAGCTGCCGATTGTGCCGTCAGCTTCCTCATTCAACTATAGTTTTCCGTTAGGTTAATGGCCAAAGGCTGAACCTGAGCGTCAATTAGGATGGCAAAGACCTTTGAGGGGATCTATAAATGATTCTTTGTTTATCCAATCATCAATGAATCGATGTCTTCTTAGATTCACAGTATCGAATTCATCCTTACCATCAGTCTTTGTAATTCCTAAATGCTCAAGTGCTTTATTAATTGCGTTATCACTTAAAGTTTCCTCTAAATAACGACTTCTGAATCCCAAACAATCCCGCTCTGTGTGCCAATTCCACCAAAATATTCTGCCTCAATATAAGCAGTTCTACTGACTTTGGAAATTTCCAAGCAGAATATACCGATTAAATCAGTCAAATATTCATAATTCTTAAAGGAACTGCTTTGTTCATATTTATTTCATCGTATAGTTCATCTGTAATTGGTATGGTTATTAAGTTTTTGTATAATTGAATCGCTTAGAGATTCCTAAACCTATTTCTAATACAATCTAAAGACTCATATTGAAGTAAGAATACCTCGATAATAATAGCCCATGATTTACCTCACTAAAATATAATATCCGCACTTGAATTATTCGCGTTGAGCAAAAGGCTGCCACACGGCAGCCCCTTCTGATATTTAGCTATAGTTTCCGTTAGCGTAGTTGTACAACTTGCTTTATGTACTTATTATCATTTCGGATCATTTGGGAGTGTAGATTCCATTTACGTACACGTTAAGTCCAAAGTATGGCTGGCCATTGTCCCGGACATAAAGATCCGCTGGATATCATGTAGAAGGATAATTCATAATTACTATCCTTGAAAATCATTTCTCCAGATGAGGGGGTAGCTTTAGCCGAGTCAATGGTCCCGACATTAACTCCTCCTTGCTTTAATGCCTCTTTATTTGCAGCATAAAAAGCATCGAGATTAAATAATAGACCATCACCAGAAGTTCTTCTTATGGTCAGCGTGGAGCCACCTAGTTCACCGGAGCCCTCCAATTTATAGGTTCCAGGGTGCAGGCGTTGCCAAGCATTAGGTATGCTTTCTTTAGGGTCAGTTTTTAAGCCGATCATCACATCCGGGACTGTCAAGATTCGGTATGGAACTCCGGAGCGAGCCTTGTCTTCAATAGAGTGATCCTCATTAAACCCAGATTCGGTCTGCTTGAAGATTATTAATTGCGAAATAGGGATTGCGCCCATATACCCAAATCCTGTTGTATAGTCCGCGATCACGATTATGTCCTTTTTTCCGTCACCACTTACATCTCGAAAGGAGACCGCAGAAACGGTATAGAATGACTCCGGCGATTCAAGCTCATGCTTCAACTCGGCAACCGACTCCCCACTTTTGAAGTAAAGATGCGGCCGGTTCTTGCCTTTTACGTTTTCTTTAGTGGTTATAAACTCAGATTCCCCAAAATTTTCAAAATTGACTTGAAATGACTGATCTTTCAGTGGTTCCCCTATAATAGAGTCTATTTTTTGGGGGACAGAAGGAGTCATCTTTGAAGGGCTGGCTGACGATAAAGTCGAAGTTGGTGCTGCAAGTTCTGTGGGTGGAGACGAGGATGGAGGCACACTTTTGACCTCAGGTGATACTGTCGAATCGGCAGACGATACGTTGGTCGGGGTTGCCTCGGAAGATGTAGTGCTACTGTTGCAGCCTGAGATGAAGAGAAGAATAACAACGAAAAGTAATTGAATATATTTAGTCAACTTAAATTGCCTCCGGTTCAGAGAAATAATTCTAATTATAATTCAAATAATTTTCGATAAAGATGATCTATTTTCCTGCTTTTGTAATCGCGGATAACTGCCCGTTACTTCAACGAGGCTGCCGATTTATGCCAGCAGCCTCATCTTGGTTTCTTATTGAACAAACGTATCCGTTAGCGTAACTGCTTTTGTTGTATCTCTTGTTCTTCAACATAATTGCGATACTTATTACCGTTGTAATAATCAACAATGTCTTGGTTAATTTCTGGGTACAGTTGAATCAAATGCAACTCCGAAATCGGGATCCATTTAACATCTGTTTGTTTAGGATCTGGCTTTTGTGGAAGTTTAGGATATGACCCTGATTTTAATTCACATTCAAATGTAATACCCACAGAATGGGTATCGCCATAAATATAATTGCTTTTAGTTGGTTGATATTCGTAAACAAAAGCAACAGGACCGACTTCCACGTCGACACACGCCTCTTCTTTTGCTTCCCTTTTCACAGCTTCAACAAAGGTTTCACCTGGCTCAACACCACCTGCGGGAAGGTTGTAATGGACACCGTCACCATTATCATTCTCGTACTCGATAAGTAAAATTGATCCATCCTTAATAATCATTGCGCACGCACGAAGTCGTATTTTTTCCATCCATTTCACTTCCGTTCTCATATTGTACCGGCGTGGAATATTATACCATCTTTGTTTTCCGTTTAGGAGATTCATTGCATCAAAGTGTCCTTTAGTTGAATAGCAAAAAAAGGACCCACAGCAACGGGCTGAGGGTCTAAGTTTTATATTTTAAAGGGGGGTCGACTTTTATTATAGGCTTGATTAATTAATGCCACATGAAAATAAGATTTCAATTATGTTACATTTACTTAACTCTTGTATCCGTTAGTGTAGAGACTGCTGATTAATCAAATCAACGAACTTCGCGGTGGTTTCTTTTAGACGTCCCTTTGCATTTGTGGAGTCTAATGGTTCTACCCAAGCAAAACCATCGGAATCATAGCGCGGAAAGATATGCATATGATAGTGCGTTAAATCATTAAATTTCGCATTGTTTTGAAGAATGGTTACCCCATCGGGTTGGAAATGGGATTTTAGTAACCTTGCGAGCAATCTGGATGTCTTCATAATTTCATTTGCAGTAATTCATCTAAGTCATCGACATCATGGTAATGTAGTTTAGGTAGTATTAGTATGTGTCCTTCATTCAGTGGTGCTATATCTAGAATACAAGTCATTAAATCATTCTCATAAATTGTATTTGTTTCAATTTCTTTATTTGCTAATTGACACCCCAAACAAGAACTCTCAGGCAACCTTTTCTCCCCCTTTAATGTCCATATTTATATCTTTATTCGGTATTATTTCCCAACTATCCTGCCAGATAGCTTAAAGAAGCTGCCGTTTGGTTTGCGGCAGCTTCATGCGGTTTAGTATATTAAAGGCAGTGTTACTTTCGGGCAAGTTCAAGTATTGGCAATGTAATATGATCAAACTTTTCGAGGTCATGTAATGAAATCCATGCTATATCAATGATGTCGTCATTATCCTTATTATTGACATCAAGGAACAATTCTCCTCCATTAATTTCAGCCGTAAAACTGAATTTCTGGTTTTTCTCATGTAACAAAGCATTGATACAAATGTCATAACCTGTTTGTTCTTTTACTTCTCTAATGCAGGCTTGTTCTGGACTTTCATATTGTTCAATGCTGCCCCCAGGGAAATTCCAAACAATATCTCCCCGCTCAACATATTGCTTAACCATAAGCACATATTGATTTTTTATAATTATAGCCTGAGCAATCACCTTTTGTATCCACCTTTAAAACCCGATATTCAAACGATAATTTAACTTAATTATTCTACATATTATTCCAGTATCCTGCCAGATAGTTGAGCGAAGGGCCACCACGCCGGCAGCCATTTCATCACTTAACAAGCGTATCCATTTAGTGCAACGACTTGCTCAGTTGAATTTCATTTTCCTCAGTATAATTGCGGTACCATTTGACACCAATCTGGTGAGGGTCTGGATTTGGTTAGCGAACAAATTGGATATCTTCAAATGGTTCGTACTTGTTTTGCTCAATTTCTTTATATATCCGTACGTAATTGACCTGAAAGGTCGGAAAAGGAGCTAGGTCGTGAATTGCTGCTAACTTCATTTCTGCAATCTCATTTTCGTTCATACCCCAATAGGTTTGCCCTAAGGTTAAATGAGGATGAAAGCGACCCAATTCAAAATAACGATCGATCAGCTCTGGTGAAGGGGATACTTTATCCACCAGTAGCTTGTGTAATACATATATTTCCTCAGATTCAACACCAAGGAATATTACTGCACTCCCAAATGTTGCTGGCCCTGACATTGATAAGCGAAAGCTTTTAATTGATGTGCAAATTTCCCTAACATTATCTAGCCAACGCGTATCTTCCGTAAGTCCACCCTGTGCTTTTACTGTAATGTGGGGCTCCACAACATCTTTTAAACGATTACTAACCCAGCGATTACGAAATGCTGCAATTTGCTCTTTATATTCGTCGGGAGGGACAATACCTATGAAATATTGCATATCATACCTCACAATAAACGATGTAATTTACTACTTAATCCTCTTAGTTCTTCAAACAATTTCCATTATCCTGCTTGTTAAACATAATGAAACTGCCGACCGTGCCGGCAGCTTCATCATTCAACTATAGTTCACCTTCCCTCGGTTTAGCTTAACTCCATTTTTGATTTAATGAATAATATCGTGATATTCCCCTTCTTTAGGGTCATTGATTACCAGCCACTGTGCCTGTATAACATTAAATTCTTGAATGCAATGATCGACAGCTTCATCGAGCGTTTCAAACCATAAGTCAGCAACACAACTCTTATCTTCTTGTGTATCATACAAAAAGACATACACTCCACTCTCAGATTCGTAAACCATAATTTTTTTAACGTTCTCCACACGCTCTTCAAGTAGGGCATACATTCGCACTTCAATACCCCCTTATTAGTTCTATACAATATTCTATCATTAAATTAAACGATTCTGCCCGTCCCTCGGTTTAGTTTAACGCCACCCCCAGTCTACAACTTTTTATGTCTAACACATTAACTACTTAATGATGCGAATCGAATGTTTTCCAGCGCAAATGCGAAATTAAAACAAAAACAAGCCCAAGGGATGCTTTCCCTCGGGCTTGTTCACCAGCGTTTCTGGATTTAAGGATAAATTAACACAATTATCCATTAGTTGTAGATAATTAGTTTCTCTAATTCCTATGGATGTGGTTGCATATTCCCAAGCGCTTTGCAATTTGGTTGAAGTGAGAATTATTTAATGAATATTCTACAGATCAATCATCTCATCTTCTGTCCATTCTTTACTTAGCTCCGCCTTCAGTACATCTTGAAATCTGATCCAATCCCAATCCTCTACCCCGGTGAACGGATCAACGGTGTCCAAACGAAATTCTCCATGCTTGCTGCGCGTTACTACACCCGAAACAGTTCTTGACTGGTATTTGTCATATATCGTGAGTTGTACAATTCTTTTGTAAATTTGTGATTTGCTAAGTGTAGCAGAAATGAAATGAATTTCTTGTTCATCGAGTCCTTGCCGCTGCTTGCATTGTTTTTCTTTCTGACCTCTGATTGCGGACTCTTTATGTTGAGGCAGCATGAACCATGAGATGCGTACAAATATCCGTCCGGGATCCCCTCCTGTTCCTCGTCTTCCTCATCTTGAGGAGTTGCAGTACCTGGATGCACAATCTCAGTTTCAGCAATGCCAATTAAAACGGCACGATCAATACTCATTTGTACTGCTCTTCCAAACTGAAAATCGTATTTGTAACCGACATACTCCCCCTGAACACCGACAAAGTCTAAAAAGGCATCGGTTAGCTCTGCAGTGCCGTGCATAAGTACTTTTAGAAATGCTTCGGTAAGCTGGTTTTCGAATTGGCTGTAATATGAAGTAAAGAGGTTTCCTTTGATGACCATCACTCCTTTGAATGAATTCTTTATTATACCAGATATCTATGACACATTTAGCCTATCACGACTAGATTTTTGTCGGATGACAAGAACTTTATCCCATAAATGACAAGAACTTTATCTCATTCCCGAGGCGCAGCATCAAAAAAACACACCGCCTTTTATTAGAAACTAGAATTTATATAGTCAACCTGCTTACATATTGATCAACGTATTTACTAAGTGCTTTATTGTCATCTGTTGGATTATCAAAAATTCTCATAATCATACCGAAAAAAAGGTACAGCATCCTCAATTTTTTTGAGTGGCTGTACCCTTTGATGTAGTTAAGGAACTTTTCTGTGGCCTCCCTTAAAAGCGGGGTTAAATGAAGCAATTTATTTACAAAACGATAGGCACAAATCCATCCTTCATAAATTGAGCAAACGCTAAATGGCCGCTGCTGGAGTCGTTTCCGACCAGTTTAACTCCTGCTTGTTGCACTTCTTCAGCGACTTCAAAGAATCCGGCGCACGCTCCACAGCCGCCTTTAATAATACCAGTCTTCATCACTTGCTTGTATAATGGATTAAGCATGTGATCTGGTTTGCTGAATTCATTTGGCCACTGCGTTCCCGCACCGTCAAAATAGAGTTCAACCTCCATCCCAGCCTCGTGCAGTTCTTATCCATAGAGCAGTCCGTGCATCGCTCTCCCCATATCTTGCTGATTGGCTTGAACAATGATCAAATATTTATTAGTACTCATGTTTAATTCCTCCTAAATATAATAGTAATACAATCAGCCTTTCGGATTAAATGGCGACATCTCTGTATCTTCCCACCATAGTTCAGTGGCATTATTCAATTGAACGACGTCCCTAATTTCAAATCTCACTACTCGTCCCGCACCAGGAAAGGACGCAATCGCCGCCTCATCCCAAATGATTTCAGCCAAACCAGTCAGCTGTAGCGAATGACCATGATCATAGTCGATAAATAACAGACCCGATGAGGGATTCGATTGGATGTTTCCCAATGTGTTAAACATGGAGTTGCCGAAATAGTCGGGAAACATTAACGTTTCTGCATTGACTACGTGAACAAAACCCGGATTCCCTCCTCGATGTGAGGCATCCATTTCTCCCCGATCATTAGTACTGCCGATATAGAACGTGTCTGCTTGCGTAATCCACTCCACATGCTGCTGACTCAGTTCCTTACTTCGCTGTTCCGACTTTAACATTCTATAGGCGTCTTTCTCTGAACAAAGCGATCTTTTCTGAATATACTTCGGACAATTCCCGTAAATCTGATGCGCGGTCACAATGAATTGTCCCATTTCCATAATAGCTGTTCCGTTAACACGCAGTCTGATTCGGCGTTTCGTATCGATAACAAGCAGCCCAATTTGTTTCTGTTCTTTAGACTCCGAAGCAAGAGGGTCACCTGTAATCAATCCAGCCCGTATCACCATTCTCTGTTCATCAAGCTCCTCGACAAAACCTGGTTCTCCAGTCAAAAATGTTACCCATACGTTTCCTTTACCATCCGTGGATGATAAAACCGCAAACTGTTGAGTTATGAGGAAATTAATGATCCCATTCGAAAACCGGTTACCGACCATCTTTGCATTCTGAGCAGCAATCGAACTTTCTCCCGTACGATTTTGAACTATCAGTTCGCCCTCATGATATACCTCTTGCATGTTGCTTCCCTCCAAATTAGATCTGGAATCTCGGATACTTGCGCAGATGGTTGGTTTTACACCAAGTTGCGCTGGTTGGAAGTACTCCTTTGGAAAGCGTGCTACGCATCGACGAGATTAATGTCTCCAGATCGGATTGCAGCGTAACGCAACTTCGCTTAAGATTGGCAAAATGAAGTCCATACAACTTCTCGATGCCTCGATACCCGTCTTCCCGATCGGAAAACTCCAGCGTCAAGCCGGCGAGGATTTCCGGAGAAATCGTCATTTATTTAGCGAGGCACATTCGTTAGTTGGCTTCCCCATTCTCCGATTGGTTCAAGCCAGCTTACAATTCTGTCATCAATTAAACTTGTAAGAGTCTCCTCGTAGTCTTTGCGATATGGCTTTGGAAATTCTTCCTGTACCCAACTATCTCTAGTACCTTGCCAGATTTCATAAATGACAAGATCATTCGGATTATCGATATCATCGGAGACGATAGCCGTTACAAAAGTGGGCTCATTTCTGAAATTGTTAATCATAGCAAAGAGACTGTCGCGAAAAGATTCTTTCATACCTGGTTTTATTTTGAAACGAATATTTAGAATAACTTGATTTGTGGACATAGTCACACACCCCTTAACTTTTTTTTGAATCATCATTACTTTCTTCCGTGCATCACACAAGAGTCATTATGGATCAAAAGTGACGAATTGAAAAGTACATACTTTTTAGTTATATAGTAACAAAATAGTGATAATTGTGTTTTGACTGGGGTGGTCTTACCGAATATTTCGATTTTTAATGAGATAAAAATTTATATTTCTGGGACTGGTGACCCATTCGCCATTAACTTCATCCACTCCGGAAATCCTAACTATATTATTATTGGTCATTGTATCCTGGACTACGCTTGGAATTTATGACCATTTTCTTCAGATAAAAGAATAAGAATGTCCCCAAGCATATCATTTGTTGAATGACATGCTTGGGGACATCAGTACATCGTTCAATTTTACTATTAATCCAGATACAAAATTTCGAACTCATCCTCAGCGAATGATTTTTCTGCATAATTACCACCCCAATTGCAAAGTTCTTTCAAAATAGGTTCAAGCGATTGACCAAGTTCAGTAGTTGAATACTCGACTTTCGGAGTTCCAATTTCCCTGAATATAATTGTTAGCTTTAGATCATACTCGTTTCTAACAAAGTATCCCCTATTGAGCTTTGAATGAGTTCATAAATTGCTCCTGATCCTAATAAAAAAGAATGTCCCCAAGCATGTCATCATTGAATGACAGGAGCTTGGAGACATCAGTACATCGTTTTATGATATTTTTAATTTAAATGCAAAATTTGAACTTCACCCTCAGCGAATGATTTCTCTGCATAATTTACACCCCAACCGCAAAGTGCTCTCAAAATAGGTTCAAGCGATTGACCAAGTTCTGTTGTTGAATATTCGACTTTTGGAGGTACTTGATTGTACATTTTCCTACTAATTAGTCCGTCAGTTTCCAATTCTCTGAGCGTTTGAATAAGCATTTTTTGAGTAATACTATGCACAAGTCGCTTTAACTCGCTCGTCCGTTTCGGGCCTTTAATCAAATAGTACAAGATAAGCCCCTTCCATTTCCCTCCGATAACCTCCATAGTAACTTCTAGGTCGCAGTAGTAAGTTTTCATATTGTTTATAACATCTCCCGATTACAATTGTTACTTATTGGTCACTATGTAACAAAAAAGTGTGTACTTTTATTATTGTTACTTTTGATTCATAATATCATTTAATGGCAGACAGTAAAAGCATTAATAATAAACTGAAGTGGGTGTGACAATGATTCAACTATTTCCGGCATCATCTCGGCACCATGCAGATTTTGGCTGGTTAGTCAGTAACCTGAGTTTCTCTTTTGCAGATTACTATGATCCGAAAACGACGAGTTTCGGACCCATGCGGGTTTTAAATGATGACTTTGTATTAGGTCAACGTGGTTTTGGTATGCACCCTCACCGGAATATGGAAATCGTGTCTATTGTTCTGGAGGGTCAATTACAGCACAAAGACAGTACCGGACATACTGCGGAGACCACATTTGGCGGCGTGCAGCGCATGACAGCTGGAACTGGAATTGTACATTCTGAGATGAATCCAGGCGAAGATACAGTAAATTTCCTTCAACTATGGTTTGATCCAGAGGAACAAGACTTAGAACCTTCATATCAGACCACTCAATATGATCCTCTACTCATGAAAAACGCATTATTGCCTGTTGTTTCAAAAAATTCATCGGTTAATGTTTCACATATCCATCAGGATCTCACGATTTATTTATCCGATCTGGAAGCAGGAAGATCTTTGAAGTTTGAACAACCGGAAGGCCGTCGCATCTTTGTATTCATCGTAGAAGGTTCGTTACAATTTAATGAAGCGGAGCTTCTTAATAAAAGAGACACAGCTCGAATAACAAATATCTCATCTCTTCAACTTACCGCAGTAGATCATACAAGATTTATCCTAATTGATCTTCCTTAATAACTGAAAGCTGGCGCTCTGTGAAAACAGGCGCCAGCTTTTTAACTTTTTCTATTAAAGAACGATTTTATTCTGAAGGTGTGTCAATAAAGACGGACACGGAATGGATCAAACCATTTTCAATGAGCATGAAATCCTGCCCGGTTATCGTTTGAAGCTTGTCAGACGGTCCGTAATACCAACTAACCCTTACATGGCCATGGTGCTCATCTAAAGAACCAGGAATAATAGTGAAAACAAACCCTGGAAACTTACCTTGTACTTCATCGATCAAAGTCATGAGCGCATCGCGACCAACAAATACATCTGCATAGAAAGGATCATACACACGGCAGTTTTCCGAGTAAGCCTCATCGATTGCCTTTCTTCTACTTTCGAAATCAGTTTCACTCCAAATCTTGAAATGTTTTTGCATTAGCTCATTAGCTGTGCCCATTCTTTAATCCTCCGAACATCAAATCTTACTAGTCTTTCTGATCTATAAAGTTTAATGATGCTTGCCTGAGGTCAGACGGCTTCCCCATTCACCAGCAGAGACTAGCCAGTTCAACGTTCTTTCAATTACCATCGGCCCCGCTTGTTCAAATGGCGCATTGCGGTAGGGCTTTGTTGCTTCTTCTGCCAACCAAGTCTCTCTTGAGCAGTTCCAAATTTCATAAAACACAACATCATCAGGGTTGTCCAGATCCTCATGCACAATTGAATTCACAAAAGTAGGCTCTTGAGACATTGTATCAAATAGGGGTTTTAAAATTCCAAAAAAAGCTTCTTTTGAATTTGGTTTTAATTTAAATCGTACTAAAATTACAATTTGATCCGTAGTTGTTGTCATATTGGTCTCCCTTTAGTTTTGGTGCAAACACCTATTATAGTCTTAGCAAATTAAGTCCTGCTAGAGGAGAACCGAGCTGCTGCATTCTCCCACCTGTTGCAAGATCTCCTAGATCGATTGGAGCAAAACCTAGTTCTTCAAATAGTTGTCCAAGCTCCTGCTTGGCATCTTTATCGTTGCCTGAGTAAAAGAGTACACGTCTTCCTGGGCCCACCATTGGATTTTCCTCGATATAGTCAGCAAAAAGAGTATTAAACGCTTTTACGATACGTGCACCCGGTGCCCACTCCGCGAAGATCTCACTTGATGTTCTTCTTCCAAGATCAGCAACCTGGTAATCTGGTGCATACGTTAAAAAGGCATTATTGGCGTCTATAACAATCCGTCCTTCCCAGTTGGGAAGTTTAGATAACAATTCTTCAAGTTTAATCCACGGAATGGCAACCATGACAATTTTGGCCCTTGCAGCCTCTTCAATAGTTCCCGCTTTAATTCCTTTACCTAATTTATTCACAAAGGGTTCTAACGCTTCTGGCCCGCTTTTATTACTAATTACAACATCATAGCCTGCTTGTACAAGCTTAGTTGCAAATGCACGTCCAACTCTTCCCGCTCCAATAATTCCGATTGTCAATGTACTTCTTCCTTTCTTATTAGCTTTATTTATTGTGCCAAAAAGTAACCTTTTCAACCGGTAAACGAGTTGTAGGATGTCCTTCTTTAACGCCTTTGCCAATGGTGACTAACGCCATCACTACATAACGATCTTCGATTCCAAACTCCTTACTGAATCTAGCTTTGTCAAACCCGCTCATTGGATTAGTCTCATATCCTTTTGCTTTGGCTGCTAACATCAACTGCATTGCGGCGAGCCCCGCATCAAATGTTACAAGTTCCCTCATATCCTGATTACTGAATCGAGGAAAAAGAGCTGCAAAGTTTTTAACAAACTGCTCTTTAATTGCTTCTGTCATGTACCCTAACTCTGCGGCTTTACCATAAATTTCTTCAGCCTTCTTATGTCCTTCGAGATCGCCAAGAATTGCAATCACAACTGAAGCTGTCGAGACTTGTGTTTGGTTATTTGCAATCGGATATAATTGATTTTTTGATTCTTTGTCATGTATGACGAAATAACGTGTGGGTTGGAGATTTCCCGCAGATGGTGCCAACGCAGCTTCTTGAATGAGTTCCTCTACTTCTTCTTTTGTCAATTGAAAGGAGGGATCATATTCACGGACAGAACGCCTTCCTTTTACAATTTCGAAAAAATTAGCTTCATTTAATGTTTTTGTGCTCATCTTTCATCAACCTCTTTCAAGTGGTTATATTTATCTTTGAGCCTCTAGAACGGTATTAATAAAGCCAGCATGATACGAGGGTGTATCATGCTGGCTTAGCTTTTAAACGAACTTTTTACCCACATCATTTAATTAGCGAGGTACATTCGTCAGTTGGCTTCCCCATTCTCCGACTGGTTCAAGCCAGCTTACAATTCTGTCATCAATTAAGCTTGTAAGTGTGTCCTCATATTCTTTGCGATAAGGCTTTGGAAACTCTTCCTGTACCCAACTATCTCTAGTACCTTGCCAGATTTCATAAATGACAAGATCATTCGGACTATCGATATCATCAGAGACAATGGCAGTTACGAAGGTAGGCTCGTTTCTGAAATTGTTTATCATTGCAAAGAGACTGTCGCGGAAAGTCTCTTTCATACCCGGTTTTATTTTGAAACGGATGTTTAGAATAACTTGATTTGAATTTGTCGACATTGTCGTACACCCCTTAGTTTTATTTTATGAAATCCTAGTGGTAAATTTCCGAACTAAATTTGTGCAACTCCGCCATCCACGAACAATTCAATTCCATTTACATAGCTGCTTTCATTAGAAGCAAGGAACATGACAGCATTTGCGATTTCTTCAACGGTTCCTACTCTGCCCAGTGGAGTTACGGACTTGGCGTGCTCAAGGACATTTTCGACCCCAGCTCCAAATAAGTCATCATAAGCCGGTGTATGAACGAATCCAGGACTAACGACGTTTACACGAATTTCAGTACCTTTTAGATCAAGTATCCAGTTGCGAACTAGCTGCCTTATTGCTGCTTTTGATGCGCCATAGATACTGAACGCTGGATCCCCAATCGAACCGGCCGTGGACCCGGTCAGGATAATTGAACCTACTTTGTTCGGAAACAAAGGTAATGCTTTTTGAACCGTGAATATCGTTCCTTTTACGTTAACGTCGAATGTTTTGTAATAATGCTCTTCCGTAATTTCACCTAGTGGAAGCAGGGTACCAAGCCCAGCATTTGCGTAGAGGATGTCCAATTTTCCCTTCTCTTGCTTCACTGCTTCGTACAGTTTGTCCAAATCTTCTAACTTTGAAATATCGCCTTGGATACCAGTTACATTCTTCCCAATCAGCTTCACCGCTGTATCCAGTTCACTCTGTCTGCGTCCTGTAATAAAAACATGCGCGCCTTCTTTTGCAAACTGTTGCGCTGTTGCAAGACCAATACCGCTAGTACCTCCTGTTACAACCGCTACTTTACCATCAAACTTCCCCATATTATGATTCCCCCTTAAGGTAAATTTTAGTTTGGTATAGATGTTCTAACTGTCATTTATCATCAAATAAATTTAAGAACATCGTATAAATGATAGTATGGATCAAAAGTAACAAAAAGAAAAGTACACACTTTTTTGTTATATAGTAACCAAAAAGTAATAATTGTGTTAAAGTTATGAATCTTCATAAGGATGCCTTACGCCGCTTCTTGATCATTGTCACAACCGCTAAAAGGATAGGCAAGCCGATGCATGGGAGCAGCGAGGAAATGGGATAAATTCTAGTTCCATATGTGAAGTGATCCGCAGTTCGGATAAAGCTTCTACATGAATGCGCAAAAAATAGAAGACCGATAGCAAAGACAAAGGGTCTCATCTTTGTTATTTTAAAGACATGTCCGACCACAAGCGTAAACACATATTGCATGACAATGATATAGATCAAGGTAAAAACCGTCCATATCCCGATAAGGATGGTCTCGATTCTTTCCAAATATTCTCCGAATTTTACCAATTGAATCGTTGCAAAAAAAGGATATGTTGACGTCTCAATATAATTCAGCCCTAGTGAGCCAAGAGTCAAATAAGAACTTATGGTGATATAAATCCCAGCCATTATTACAGCTATCGAGCAGCTTGAGTATATTTTCTTTGTATGTTCTACCCGTGACATTAGAAATCCAAATGTAATCATTTGCTTAAAAGTAAAGGTAAATATGTGTACGACTGCGAGAACCACATCGGGAAATTTACTTTGAAGTTGAGGAAGGAAGGGGTTGGTTTGAATTTCAGGAAAAATATAAAGACCAGTAAAAAGAAAAGCGAATAAAAAAAACGGAATAACAACTACCGTAGTTCGCACTAAAGCACCCAAGCCGACATATACGGCATAAGTAGAACAAATTGCACAAATTAACATCAGTACATCCGATTGTGTATTTGGCAAAATAATTGTCGTGTAGAACATAGTTAACGCCCGGAAACCTCCTGCCGTCGACTCAAGATTATTAAGAAGATAAACGATGAGCATGGCTTTGCCCACCCACTTCCCAAGCAGTTTTTCACAGATATCAGCCATATTTAGTTGAGGGTACTGGCGTTGAACGTAGTAAATGATCCACAAAATTCCAAGGCCTAATAAGATATTAATGAGATATGCGATCCAAACATCCTGTTTTAATATTTTGGCTTCCGTCAAAAATAAACCTTCGAATCCAGAGATAAATCCAAATAATAAACAGCCGAGCTGAATATGCGATATTTTTTCTAGCCTTGCCATTTAACCTTCCCCCGTTCTCAATTCCAATAGGTGAAAGATGTAATCGGATACCGGTGTAAATAAATAGTTGTTCAGAGATTCAACTGTGGGCCACTTCTCTCCGACACGAGGCACGAAATAACCCGCAATAAATCCGCATAATAACAACATCAAAATGGCATCAGATACCGAGGATTGTTTGCGTAAGCGACAAAAAAACAAGACTCCATAACATAGAGAACTGATCAGTATAGCTATACTTATCATTCGATTTTCTCCTTTACGGACGTAATCATACCCGATTTTTCAATTTTGACTGAGACATGGACTTGTATTGGAATTGAAGGGTAAATATTCTCCCAATCCCTTTGAATGGTTTTCCATTCTTTCGGATGATGCTCATAAAAATAATCCGAAAACCCAATAATATCTACTTTCAGTACTTTTTGAAAATGATCTAAGCTAGCCCTTATCTTTTTCTCTATTTGCTTAGCAGCTGCATACTCCATCTTCACAATGGTTCCCGAATTGGTAACCTCCGTTGCATGGTTCACATCTTCCACGGATGCAGTTAATGTTAGGTTAATGTTTAACTTGGGACTTCCGTTATTAAAGCCGCTGTGGATCTCTGAGCCCGTTACATGAAATATAGCAGAAAATCTTAGGTCCGATTTTGATTTAATACTTTCAGGAAATTGGAGATTTCCCCAACTTTTTCTGTTAGATAATAAGTTAACAACCAAAACATCATTTCCCTTCAACCAACCCACAAATTTCTCCTTGTATACCACAGCGCCTCCGTTCATTAGAAGAACTTTATCGGCGTTTTTTAATGATGATTTCAATATCAATTGCCCGGACACAAAGCCGCGGTCAGGATTCGAATATAAGTTTGCAAAATCTTTTATTGTTAAAGTAGCACTCTGACCCAAAAGCTTATTATTCCGGATTTGACCCAATAAGTCATTCGAGACCAGATCTCCGGACTCAGCACCGAGTTTTAGTTTATCCGAAGCTTGACCTTTCGTAATAATCGGGTAGGCAGTAACGCGGATTTCACGTTTCCTGGATAAGAAATCCACCACCTCGTACAAGGAGTGACGCGCTGCGTTTTCGCTAACAATGAAAAATTTGTTATGCTGAAATATTAAATTTTTACCGGCATGGGATCGCATTTTTCTGACTGCTTCAAATAGGGTATTCCCTGATGCACTTGACACCCATTGAGTAAGAGATCCGGATTGTTCCTTACTTGTGTTTGATGGCATGACGCAGTAGGAAGTAAATGTATATTTTTTTGTTTTCATATCGTAATCGATCGCAGCGGCCGTGACTAAAGCAATATCACTGATTTCATTAACGTCCGGCGAGCAGCCCTCCATCATAGCCGCAAATATACACAATAGTAGAAACCGAGCAGCCTTGTTCATGCTAATCCCATTCTTTCCTAGGAAAATAATCAGACTGGCTCTTAGATGAGTCCACCAGTACTACCGCATGCTGCGAGGCGTTTCTGTAATTAACCGGAAGAAGGAAAACTTTTTTCAAAATATACTTCCATCCTTTTGATCCAAGTGGATCAAGAAACAGAACCCCACATGATCTTAGGGAACACAAGTGAAAAATGATCAGAAACATGCCCACTGATAGTCCAAACATGCCGCTAAGGGCCGCCAGAAACATTAACGGGAATCGTAATATGCGTAGAGATATAGCTGTGCTAAAAGACGGAACCGTAAAAGAAGCTATTCCTGTCATCGCTACAACAATGACCATCGGACGTGACACAATACCTGATTGTACGGCCGCTTCTCCTATGATGAGAGCTCCAACGATGCTGACCGATTGTCCCACAACGCGAGGTAGACGCAAGCTCGCTTCTCGCAGCGCCTCGAAAGACACCTCCATGATCAGCGCTTCAATGAAGGTCGGAAATGGTATCCCCGCTTTCGCAGAGAGAAAGGTCATCATCAAAGGTGTGGGAATCATTTCCAGATGAAACGTAGTCAACGCGATATATAACGAAGGACCAAACAAAGAAATTAACAATGTGATTATTCGTATAAAACGCATAAAATTAGCGAAATAAAACCGTTCATACAGATCTTCACTGGGATGAAGCATTTCAAAGAATGTGCTAGGGGCAATTAAGGCGTTTGGCGTCCCGTCTGTCATAATGACGATTTTCCCTCTATTCACCGCTGTAATAACACGATCAGGTCTTTCTGTATTCAGGATCTGAGGGAATGGCGAAAAATTGCTATCCTGGATCAATTCTTCGATTTGTGTGCTATCTACAAGAGCATTTAGATGGATAGACTCTATTCTTCTACTGATCTCTTTTAACACTTCAGTGTCAGCACGGTTCGCAAGATATAGAATCATCACTTTCGTTTGACTTTCTTGTCCAAGATTGTACATTTTCGCTTTTAAATTCGATGATTTCATCCGCCGAAAAACCATGCCCAAGTTTTTTTGCAAGTCTTCAGTGAACCCTTCGCGTGGTCCGCGCACGTTAAGTTCAAGCTGCGGTTCTTCTATTGCCCTCGTCTCGTAGCCTGGCAAATTCATTGCATATACTTCAGCATTTCCTTCTATGAAAATAACAAAATTTGCATCGGCAATATGACTTACGACTTCGTCCATATCCAACAGTACTTTTACGTCGCCTAGAGAGTACAGCGATGTTAATATCGTTTTTTCTACCGGCCCGCTGTACTGCAATAAATCCACGTTAATTTTTCGGATGATTTGTTGATTTAATCTTTTTTCATCCACGAGTATCGTTAAATAGACGATGAAGGCACCACAGTTCGAATCCGTATGGCACAGGTCTCTGATAATGAGCAGTTCATTCTCGGTATAACGTTCTTTAATTCTTTCCAGGTTCAAAACCGCAGAAGTACTTATTGGTTCCTGCGCCAATTCCATTTCCCCCATTCCCCTGCGTACTTTTGCTCAATGGATAAAGACCCAAGTTTTTATGATAGAAGTAATATTTACCTTGATGGTCAGGAGTATGCATGACTTACGTTAGTTCGAAAACCTTCAAAAGCTCATAAAAAAACAGACCCGCTTTATCTACGAGCCTGCCCCCTACTTGCTTTAGTTTCTATGCAAAATCGTGAATTTAACTCCATTAAAGATCTATTGAATTATAAATCAGTTACGTGTAAATAATCTACTCCAGCACCTGCAATGCTTTCAAATATAACCTTTGCATCTTCTTCTTCCATTTGACCATTTATACTCGAAATCATTTTTTCACCATGACAACATCTTTGCCCTTGTCAGCAAGCCAATTAGCAAGGTTATATCCATAGTGTCCCGTTGGTTCCATACCGATTATGACGTTCTTTTTTGAGAAAGAAAGATGCCTCTTAGTAAGTATGATTCCTCGAAAATTTGTTGCTTGTGCGACATGTGTTTCTTTCGCTATATCGATTCCCACAATGAGGTGAGTCGTGGAAATTCGTTCGATCCGTTGATTTTGACCGTCAGATTGCTTAAACTTCATAATGCGAGCGCCTCCTTGATGGTATTAGGTTAAACCAGTTGACAAACCCATCATACCGAGGTGCTCCTTTTCTTTCAAAGTCCAATTCTTAGCACTAACAGTTATGTTTACTTTAATGGACAAAAAAGGAGTTGCCACGAAGCAAGCTCCTTTACTATTGTTTCCGTTAGTTCAATGTTAAAATCAACAGTAGGATTTAACAGAAAGAAGCACTATCGATATATCGACTCGGTTCTAGGATAGAAACGGGAACCCGACATACGCAAGGGGCGGCGCTGGCCGCCTCTTTTCCATCTTGTAAGTTCCACTTTCAGTCTATCCCTTGGCTGCAAGATGCCCTCTTATTCCGTTTAATATGTACGTCATTCTCCCTTTAGGCCTCAATTATAGAATCGGAACAGCTGCTCATTCGTAAATTTCCACTCCGGTGTTTGCAATTTATCACCAAAGGAGATATTGTACCAGGGATTTCCCTTACCATTAGCAGGGTTCTCCAGAATGTGGATCTCTTGTGCAGGCGTATATCCCTGAGCCAGGAGAAAGAGCTTCTCGCCGCTTTTTGGATTTTGGGCCATATCCATTACTACAATCGCATGTCCTGGTGATCCGCCTTCGAGGAAAACATCTCCGGGTCGCATTTCCGATAGAGTTATATGCTCCATCTCCTTTGCCAAGGATAGAGTACCTGCATACGCAAACACCATGTTCAGATAGCTGCGGAAGCCCTCATAGCTATTGGAGCTGGCTCCACGTTTCACCCAGGAAACCTTATTCCCTGAAACCTCAATCCGATTTCCTTTCGTCCACGTAGCATAATCAGCTTTGAAGCCATTGGTAAAGTCAAAATGTATCTTGTCATACCATCCCTTACCGTATAAATATTCCGCCCTCAGTCTCATCACCGAATCGGCACATTGCTGGAGATCCCGCTCCCCCACATCCACATCCAATACCGCCTCGTAAACCTCTTTCGCCTTTAACGCACCGTTAAATAAATGAACCTTGGAGCCATGAGGCTTAAGCGGAATCTGACGTAAATATTCTTCATATGATCCTGTCTCAACAGGCATACGTTCGAAACCTTTGGGCACAGCAATGCGTTCTGCCACATTTGTCCCATTTGGTTGAATCAGATCGGCCTTCAACGGCTTAACGGCAGACACAGGAGAATCGCCGCCCTCCGGTCCTTGACCCGGATTTCCTTGACAGGAAACAAGCATGAATGCAAAGGATATGAATATAAGCATACCTCTTTTGTTCAACAATAGCAGCACTCCGTTCATTTGGAAGTCATTAATTAGACGATACGGGCCTTATAATAGTTTATATCACCAAGCGATATCATACACTTAACCCCATAGCCGCCGCAATGAACAACACTTAAATGAAGAAACCTAAGGTGCCTGTATAATCAATCATTGGCAAATCGAGCGTTCAGCAAGATATATAAAACTATTTGGAGAATAAATTTATCCTTCCGAAGGTGGCTATTATGCTTAAAATAAAAGAGAAGTTCTATTAAAGAAACCACTCCGTTGTCAGGAGTGGCTTTATCTCTATATACTAATGTAACTCTTATGGTCAAACAGAACTTTGTGTTTAGTTACACTACAGTGACCCGTATCACTAATAGTTAGCGATAATAAATAGCCATTCCGCCACGCACTACTGCCCTTTAGTTTAACGCTGCACTTTAGTACTATCCTTTTTAAACAAAATAATCCAAAATGATGCTGCAGCGCTTTTGATCAAGCTCCGAACCAGTCCGTGGATCTTGCCAAGATCAGGAATTCTAACATAAAAACAGCCTGCCGTGTTTTACAACACAGCCAGGCTGTTTGAGAATTAGATTGCTGACGCTACTGTAAGTATCCTTTTCAAAATTATTTACCGCCTTCGACTTAAATTAAGCTCTTCATGCCTCGCAGCCACTCATAAAAACCATCATCTAAAAAAAGATCCGGGATGTATGTTTGAGTGTAATTGCAATTTGGGCAAAGAAGTACCAACCCTTGTTCAAGCACCTTAGGGTATAATTTCTCGTGTTTAATGCACTCCTTCTGCCTGCTGGTAATCCTTAATACGTTGCTTAACATCTTCTTTGTTCATTTATATCCCCTTCATTTGTTGAGATCAGCATTATACCAAGATATATATTGTTAGACATTGATTTCTTGCGATTCAACTCTACCATCCTTGAAAACCTTCAAATAGAATTTTTGCAAAAGCCTTATTCCTAAATACGCTTCATACCAGAACGATTTATTTCTCTGTGGTTCCACAACTTCAATCGTTTCGCCATCCATTATTACATAGACTCTATTATTTTCAATTAAATTTTGCCCCAAAACCGATAATTACGATGTCATAACTCTGTTTCTTATAACCTTCTTCACGTGTATTAGATCATTCCGACTTTTCAATAGAAAAACGCTGTTTTATAGCAAGTTCCCCCTTTGAACTATCGTTATCTGTTAGCTTATAATACATTATTTTTCCTAAATAAATAGGCCACTCCATTATGGGGAGTGGCTTTGTCTTTATATTTTGATGTATATTTTCTGCTCAAAAGGAAATCTAAAACTTCATGTTTTCGATTACCTCGCTTTCTTCCTCCAATGTAGGGGACGCCAATTCAACTTTTGGTCATTTGTGTGCTTTGCTTTCTGCTCCTTAAACACTTTATCTTGCCACATTTGATACAGATAAATGATCAAAGCAAAACCGACCATCATAGCAACAACAGCTATTGTAGGCAAAGTCGATTCACTCGAAACAAGCCCCATCCGTTGCCATATCGGATAAACGATGTACATAAATAGCCCATCCAAAAGGACATTGACAACCAAATATAGCCATATTTTCCCGAAAGTAAAGCGGAATACCCAAATAACAATAGCCAAATATGCTCCATACACCCAAGGAACCGGGATGACTCTATCCCACCCGAACAGACTGGAACCTGACTCTTCCCACCATCCGTAATGGTAAGCTGCTTGATAAGCCAATGTATGGATGATGGTCATAAACAAAGCGACAGGCATATATCTGCGTACAGTATCCATTTTCAAAAACAACAAGGACGCCCAAGGTAATATCAGTAACGACCAGAGAATTATCTCTTTCATGTCATTTGAACTCCATTATAATTTTTTTTGTTCTTATGGGTGAAAATGTAGAAGTATACTGCCAGTTAGCACAAAGGCTGCATGCGGCAGCCTTTTGTGTTTTATTCAATTATCGTTACCCGTTAGTTCAATGGTCAATTTTGATTAATTCGTTTTACAACAGTTTCTAATTTCAATTCCAGGTCTTCACTGAGTCCGTTATAGAACTGGTTGTCTAGCGTTTCAAATAATTCAAATATATGATCGTGTTCTCCGGTTTGGGGTTCAGCTTCTTCATGCGCTCCTGGAGCAAAATGTCCAACTTTTCAAACTTGCGGCTCCACATCAATCGATAATTTCTGGTCCACTCTTCCACTTTGGAAATCGCCACCGGATTCAGTCGATAGATGCGCTGCTTCGCCTGCCTCTCCATCGTGACGACGTTCGCCTCGAGCAGCACCTTGAGATGCTGCGACACCGCAGGAGAGCTGATCTGAATATGTCCGCAAATTTCCGTAGCGTGAGTTGCTAATAGCTTGATGATCCGGCGCCGTCGTGCAGCCCTTGACGGCGAAAAACCATGTGACGTATTGTCTTAAATCGCTCCTGTTCCCTAATTAAATTAAAACTAAGTTTCCCTTAAACACAAGATCGATTCAAGTATGTAATTTACTTCACATAACTTTTTTTTCGTAATGGTTATAATAAATTTGTCTCCCCTGGACACAGGAACTTGGAAGATTGAAAATCGAAAAATATGGTAAGGAGATTTATCATGGAAACCTTGGAGAAAGATTTATTCACTGCACTACGCGAACGGCGCTCYATTTATGGAATTAGCAAAGAATCACCAATTTCGGATCAAASTATCCAAGAAATAATCGAGGAAACCGTTAAACATACACCATCGGCGTTTAACAATCAAACTACCCGCGTTGTTCTGCTCTTGGGTGAACAACATGACAANTATCCAAGAAATAATCGAGGAAACCGTTAAACATACACCATCGGCGTTTAACAATCAAACTACCCGCGTTGTTCTGCTCTTGGGTGAACAACATGACAAGTTATGGGATATTACGACCGAAGTTCTCAAAGCAGCCGTTCCTGCCGAACAATTTTCTTCTACTCAGGAAAAAATGAACGGATTTCGGAACGGATACGGTACAGTGCTTTTCTTTGAAGATCAGTCAATTATTGATAGTTTTATGGAACAATATCCATCTTACCAAGAACACTTCCCGATTTGGTCACAGCATACAAACGGAATGCACCAATTGGTGATCTGGATGGCACTGGAGGCTGAAGGGCTGGGTGTAAACCTACAGCATTACAATCCATTGATTGATGAACGGGTAAAAGCAGAATGGAAGTTGCCGGAAAGCTGGAAACTGATTGCCCAAATGCCGTTCGGTAAACCGTCTGCCGCAGCAGGTGAAAAGAAATTTAATTTAACCTTGAGGCTGTCTCAATGACAGTCTCTTTGTTTAATAACATGATATCCCATTTTATATAACTAAGGATATCCGCGCTAGCTTCGGCCAATTCCCGAAAATCGACATGATGAAGCTGTGAACGTCAATTCGTCAATAATCGTTATATTGAGTATACTGACACTCTTCACTTATAGTTCGAAGTAAATAGTGCAGAGTCATTGTTCGTTCGGGACTCCAGATACTGAGATAGTTGTAGCCTGAAGGCCTCTGGAACTGACCTTGAAGTTTTCCCTTTTCCCTAGGCGAACCCGAATCGTCCACTGTGATTACTGATAACAAAGTCATCTCGGGTGAGAGCTTCAACACAGAAACCCAAAAACCCCTTTTAAAGAATTCGATGGGCAATAGCTATAGCCCATTGATTCGTATACGTTCCACTTCTCGAAGTTCACGATTCCATTCGTTCTGATCTAGCGATTTTAGAGCTATTGTAGCTAAMGACAAGTTAATCTGCAAAACAAAAAAAGTGAAGGTGAAAAATATGGTGAAATATAAGGCATGGACATTTCTGATCGGCGCTAATCTGTTTTGGGCCGGTAATATCATTTTTGGAAAATTGATTGTAGCTGAATTACCTGCTGAATGGACAGTCTTTCTAAGGTGGGTCGTCGGACTGATTCTCCTTATTCCCATTGCCCAATTTATTGAGAAGCCTTCAGGGGATCAAATATGGAGGAATAACTGGGTGTTAATCATTTTGCTAGCTACTTTATCCATTGTGCTCTACACCTATCTCTCATATGCTTCATTGCAGTTCACATCTGCAACGAACAGCGCTCTATTACTACCCTTGCGCCTGGTTTGATTATGCTCTTTTCTTTGATTTTCCTGAGAGAAAAAGTAAGTGCCTTTCAGTTCATTGGATTAATCACCTCGTTTATTGGTGTTCTGATTGTGTTGACGAAAGGCAACCTGCTGCAGTTGTTTCATACTCAGTATAACGAGGGCGATGCGATCATGCTGTTGGCCGTTTTATGTTGGGCTGCTTATTCATTGCTTTTAAAGAAAGCAAAAGGCATTCCGCCTGTGACACTGGTTGCGATGATTGCGATGGTCGCTGCTATTCTGATGATTCCTTTTTTATTTTTCCAGCCGATTCACTCCGACAAAATCACTTCTTTGGGGATCATAGGGGTTATATACATGGGAGTGTTCCCGTCAGTCGGTTCGTTTATCTTTTGGAATCAAGGCGTTAAGATACTAGGCGCGAGCAAGGCCGGCATAACGATGAATCTGATTCCTGTCTTTACAGCAATTATTTCAGGCATGCTTTGGAGATGTCGCAGATGCTCGGGGGACTCCTTACGATTGCCGGTATGTTATTGATCGCAATAAAACGGAAACAGGTATCACAGATTAGCGTCCCGTCAATCAACAGCGAGGCCTAAAGGAAACAATTTAAAATTCGTGACCGTCTTCAATTCCGGTTTGCAACAGTCTGGCATTAGGATTCTGCGATAGATCAAGGTGTTGGGAATGGATTGAACACTGATGAAAAGGCTTCCGATTTTACACTGAAAGATGATTCGGGAAAGTTGATTACTTTATCTGAAGAATTTGCCAAGGGTACTGTCATTCTTGATGCAATGGTTATAATTAATTCATGTACTTAAGGAGGACTAATTAACCAAACAAAATCGCAATCATATTTAGAAAAAACCAGCGCCAATTGTTGAACTAAAAATCCATCAATGTCTGAGAGTTCTAGAATCTAGACATTATGAAGCCCCTTGCAGTAGATGGTGTCCCTTGCAGCTTGGAACATTGAAAATCGACTCTTTTAGCATCTTCAAAATTTCGTTCATAAACTTGAAAACTTCTTCCGGCATATAATAGTTCTCAGGTTCTTCCCTTCCTTTAAAACGGAAGATGTAGTTTTTTCTCGGTGGACTAACGCTCTTATCAACTGTCACCACACAGCAGTCTTTATCATAACTGATCTGCAGCAGTTCATTCATTCTCGCACCAGAGGATGTAATGATATCTAGTGCGAATCTGGCGAACATACATGCCACGCAAATAGGCTCGATGTTAATCAAGAGCTTGTTCGCTAACCTTGCGGTTCGAGTGGTTTCAAATCCCTGAATTAATAAACCAGGATTTCGAGGCAAGAAAGGTGCATCTTGCCTCCATCTGCATAGCGGTTCGAGCCCGCTTTTGACCACCATGGAGATCGTGGTGAAAAGGATAACACGTCGGGTTGTGGACCCGAGTCGCAGGCCAAAAAGCAAGTTATTTTAAATTTTACTATAAATTCACATAAAATCTATGTCAGGAGCTTTTACATATTTCTCCATTTAAAAACTGAACACTCGTGGAAGTGCTATGCTCCATATAATATTTTTCGATAATATTGGTTTGTTCATATTCTAGTCTTGATTTTAAGTGGTTGTGTAGCAGTATTAATTTTAATCATCTCAGGTAAGTTGCTTCTATTATTTTTCTTGATATTAACTTCTGTTAATTGATTTTCAGGTAGAACTTGTTTGAGTAAACCTACAAGGCCCCTAACTGTAAACAATGTAATATTGCAGCACAGGAATGTGTGGAAAATAGTCCATGATTTCCAATTGAACAATTTCGTTTTCTTCTCAAGAATATATTGACCGAAAGCGAGAGGTACAGTAAAAATTAAACTTTTGATCACGAGTTCAAGTGGTTTACTTTGGTAAGACCATCTTACCCATACTACACTTAAAAGAGGAAAGAACATTAAATCATATAAAATATTTGTATCGAATATTTTTGGTAGCGGTCGGACGGGATATGATATTTTCCCTTTTTTTATGAAATAAGAATCAAGGGATGTTGATAACACACATTTTGAAAAGAAAACAACTAAATAAAGAAGTAAGTTCTTACGTTTCAAAATGAATGGAGCGGCAGACAACGAAATTACGAACAATGATTTCAATAGAAACTTTTCCATCGATAATAATCCCCTTTTAATTTAATATTCCTATTATAATATTCTTATAAAAAAGGATGTTTATTCGTGAATTAAGAAACTCAACTAATTATTTCTTCAGAGATGTTCTGTTTATTGCCAACATGTTAAGAATGGAATCGTATAGTCGACGGCACAAAAACAAATAAATACGAATGCTGTTGAATCAAATCCACCGCTGTGTCGACATTGTATTCCCTGAACTTAGACAGTTTATAAAACAAAGGTGCATTGGAACTCTTCGGCTGTTCCTTCTCCCCGCCGATGAAATTAGAACCTACCTATGTGATCGCGGGATGGAAAACGTCCATGAAAACGTACTAAACCTTAGGAGAGTGAGAGTAACATGACATAACATACATTTATTTGAATGTGCTTTTTATGTGTAAATTAAACAGATTGGGGTAATATATTATTGTGATGGCTTAACTAACCATCATTTCTTCCCTTTAGGGAAACAGCCAAAAGAAAGAGGCTACCTTTTAGGTAGGCTCTATCTTGACCTTAGTGGTACAAATCTCCGAATGCAATATGCACATTCGTTGATCTGCGATATGAGTAAATATTTGCATCATTATGGAAGTACAGAAACAAATCTTCAAGAATGCTGCTGTTCACCTTGTAATTGCACAAGGCGTCTATCGCTTCCATCTCATAATACGAATGATGTACCATGTAAAAGCTGAGCTGCTTGTCGTAAGCGATGCGGCTCCTAATTTAGATCCGTAACTCCGGTTAATGGGACGAGGGACATCAGGAACTGATCCCACCGCCTATGCGGAAGAGCATCAGAAATAATATCATTCTTAGAGATTATTTCTGATGCTTACCATTTTTTCCGCTTGATTAGATGGATTATTTCTTCCTGTTCCTTCCTGCTAATCTGCCAAGTCCGGATTTCGTCTATAATTTTCTCTATATTGGTATAACCTCTAGCCATGCCGTTTAAACGTGCAGCCAAGGTTGAATACGTTAGTTCGTCATCAGTTGGAAAGAAGGTTCGCAGTTTTTTTATTGCATCTGGATATCGTTTCAAGTAATATTTCTGATGTCTATCTTCCGCAGAGAAAAAACCGGTATACGGAGCAACCGCGGTTTCAAGTATTCCTTTTTGTTCTTCAATGGTTCTCAGGACCTCTAGGATTACACTATGCTGTAACGGATTACGAAACAATATCAAGGATCTATACTGTTGACCTTTATATTCGTTTATATTTACAGGATTATGGTTGCTCCAGAACACATCCAATATGGTTTCTAAACTCACGATACCAGAAATCGAAATCCATTTCGACCGTTTCGGTCTGGTCTCCGAGTTGTTCATAGGTCGGATTATCTTTAGTTCCTCCTGCAAAGCCTACACACGTTCTGATAATGCCTGTAATTTGTCCGAATAAAGCGTCAGTGCTCCAGAAGCAACCCATACCTAATGTTAAGGTTTGGATGTTGCTATTACTCATCTCTGTCATCTCCTTATTTCAGTGTATCATTTTGCAGCTCATAAATATTTTCGGGTCGATTATTTGTAGCATTTCCTCCCGAATAATTAATTATCAATTTTAGAGGTTTGTTCATGAGAAGTGAACATTAATTGAAGCTCTTGCCTCAGGTGGAACTGTATACCGACCATCTGTTTAATGCGTGTAGTGAAACAGAAATTAATAAGAAATTTTGAGCAAGGATTAATTGTAGAAGTTGTTGTGTTATAAGTAATTTAATTTTATCGAAGCATCTGGTATTTAAAACAACATCTAAACAAATGACCGTGAAGTTTATTCACGGCCATTTGTTCCAAACTATTATTAACAACAGGAATTTGATACAGATTTTGTAGCATTTGAATTAGTATCACAGCCACAACCTTCATGCCCAACTGCCTTTGCATCTGCGTCAGCTAAGCAGCACGCGTTCGTTCCAGAAGGTGCAGGTCCTCCGCAACAGTTTTCTGCATTTGGTTCTTCTTCCGAGAAACTTCCATCTTTCTTCATTACCTTGGGGTTTTCCAATCATTAAGTAGCCGATATGCATTTGTGGCAATAGCCTTCTCCTGATCATTAAGTTTAGTATCAGTTTGTGATTCCTTCTTAGAACGATACACCAAGCGAATCACTTCACAGAAAAACTTCGAGTCAGAGGCCTACAGCATTAAAACCGACCTCCCCACCAAAGACATGAGCCTTCTCAAGCAGCAGATCAATGAAATCACTTCCAAGTATAGTAAGTTTATCCAATGCTGTCGTCTGGACAAATAAAGCTCCCCTTTCAGTAGCAGGTTTTTATTATTTCACCTGTTTACCTTAAGGGGAGCATATCAGTCTCGGCGATCTGCTCATGTTTATACCTAATGTTTGCATTAACACTAGGATGATCGCAAAAAGCCCCCGAAACATCAATGTATGGTGCTGTGCCGATGATGCTCTTCAGGTTTGATGCGGACAACAATCAATAATTGTGAAATGACTGCTGTCCGGTCATCCCTGTTTCGAGATAGAGTGAAAATTCACGAAGGAAAGGTAGTAAACAGATCTCTTAATTCATGAAGCATAACTTCCTGATATTCGTTGCTAGCATGATAGAGCTCGCCGATCTCCCGATATGTTTGGTTCAATTTCTCCTTATAACCGGCTTCCTGTTTATCTGGATTGTTCTTTTTAAACCGATCCATCACGGCCTGAATATAGGCTGGACGCGCTCCCCATCTGCCTAGAACATCTCCGGNTGGATTGTTCTTTTTAAACCGATCCATCACGGCCTGAATATAGGCTGGACGCGCTCCCCATCTGCCTAGAACATCTCCGGTCCCATTCAAGAAAACCGCGATCGGCTGCGCTCGCCCGCCATCCGTGAGAAAGAGATCCATGGTTTCCATATGCTTTTCCATGAGCAACACTTCAGTCGAAATGCGGCTCTGCTCCATCACTCGAAATAGTATGGGGACGTTCCAGATGACGTCCGGGCACCAATCCGTGCATAGAATCAAACAGTGCAGGTTGGAGCGATTGTTTAAAGCGGTAAAGAATGCTTTCTGGTCTTCTTGCTTCCATGTGAAATTCTCGTAAACGGAGATAAACTGCTCTTTGGTATTCGGGATATTACTGTTTTCTATCGCCCGAATCTGCATGTCATCCATGAACTGTTGAGGTGAAATCCCTTGACCAATTTTGTGTGTTAAGTTCAATCGTGATTCCATTTCTTCACGCACCCTTTTCATTATTTTTGGGATACTGCGGACTGCGGATCTCATAAAACTTAGTTCTTCAAAGAATCATTTTCAAACAAGTGAGGGTATTCCCCGTATCCTTCCTTCTTCAGATCCTCCTTCGGAATAAAGCGAAGCGCTGCCGAGTTAATGCAATAACGCAACCCACCTTTATCCTGTGGTCCATCGGCAAAGACATGGCCCAAATGGGAATTACCTTCCTGGCTCCTCACCTCGGTACGAATCATGCCATGGCTTTGATCCAGCTTTTCCGTCAAGTGAGAATCTCCGATCGATTTGGTAAAGCTGGGCCATCCACAGCCCGAATCAAATTTATCCAGCGAAATGAAGAGGGGCTCTCCCGAAACAACGTCCACATATATCCCTTCTTGTTTATGATCCCAATATTCGTTATTAAATGCCGGCTCTGTACCGTTATTTTGGGTCACTTCATATTGCATCGGCGTAAGCTTCTGCTTTAATTGATCCAGATCCTTCCTGAGCTTCCAATGCTGTTCAATAAATTGATCCCTGCCGGATCCACTGCGGTACATTTTATAGCGGAGCGTATTGGTTTTATGATAGTTCTGATGATAATCTTCTGCAGGATAGAACGATTGTGCCGGTAAAATATCCGTCACAATCGGTTTATTGAATCGGCCGCTCTCGGCAATTTTTCGCTTCGATGCTTCCGCCTTGTTCTTTTGTTCCTCATTATGGTAATAAATAGCTGTCCGGTAGGATTCGCCTCTGTCGTGAAATTGCCCGCCCGGATCGGTCGGGTCGATTTGTGGCCAATAAATGTCCAGCAGCTTGTCATAAGGAAAAACCTCCGGATCAAACGTTATTTGCACCGCTTCCCTATGTCCCGTAGTCTCGGAGCAAACCTCCTCATACGTAGGATTATTCTTGTGACCGCCTGTATAGCCGGAAACGACCTTGATGATGCCCGGCATTTCCTCAAACGGCGATACCATACACCAGAAGCACCCTCCAGCGAAAGTTGCCAATTCATTATGTTTATCGTTTATGCCGTTCATTTCCACACCCCATACTTCAATATTCAAGATGACGAAGATTTAAGAAAAAACATGCTTCATTATAATGATCCACAGCTGGCCGGACAAATTAAATTTACTGAGTCTCTACCTAGGTAACTATTTATATAGTATCCTCAATTCCCCTGATTTTAGATCCTTCGCCTATCCGTTTTCCGGAAGCCCCGCTCCGATTATCGCCCCGGGAGCCATAATCGTAAAACATCCGCATAGCCGGCTGTGATTACGCCGTTTTGATTTATTATATAAGTTGCCATAGAAGGCAGCTCAAACGAATCGTCACTATTAAATTCTTCAAGTATCATACCCACGTTACGAAGAAATTCATGCATGTAATCTGGCAACTTATATTTCAAATTAAAGTGCTCTGCCTTTTTATTACCTGGATCACTCAAGACATGAAAGCATAATTCATGTTTTTCTTTCATGGAAAGAGAATGATCGGGAGTTTGCGGACTAATCAAACTGGCGTCAAATGCTCGATCTCCCATGATACGTTCATATGCCCTTAACCGCATGTTACAATACGGGTACCATTCATCATGATAAAAAATAAGAATGACCGGGCCTTTAGCTAACTCTTCAGACAAGTAATAGGTTCACCTAAAGGATTGTTCAGACTCAGGCCTGCTCGATAGCCGCCTTCAATCGATCTTTCGGTTGCACCCCGACGAGTTGGTTCACGACTTGCCCGTCTTTGAATATTAACAGGGTGGGGATACTCATGACGTTGTATTTGGCCGCGGATTCCGGATTATCGTCCACATTGATTTTTACGATTTTGGCTTTATCGCCGATCTCGGCGGACAGTTCGTCCAGTACCGGAGCGATCATTTTACAAGGTCCGCACCAAGGCGCCCAGAAATCGACGAGCACAGTGCCCGCTGCGGTCTCATTTTGGAAAGTAGCATCTGTTATCGGTTGAACTGACATGGCATATGTCCTCCCTTAGGAATGATTGGTTGATTCGTTATGCGAAAATATTAAGCGTGCTGCTCGGACAAGAACCGTTCCGCATCCAGTGCGGCCATACAGCCGCTGCCTGCCGACGTAATGGCTTGGCGGTAAATGCGGTCCTGCACGTCGCCGCAGGCGAAAACGCCAGGTATGGCGGTTTGGGATGTGCCCGGAATGACTTGCAGGTAACCGAGCTCATCTGTTGGCAGCTGCCCGCCCAAGAAACCCGTATTCGGCGTGTGGCCGATCGCCAGGAAAATCCCGTCGGCTTCCAGCAGCTCATCCTCGCCCGTTTCGTTGTTACGCACTTTCAGTCCGCTTACGCCCATCGGCCCCGTCGTTACTTCGAGCGGTGTCCGGTTCAGGCTCCAAGCGATCTTCTCATTGCCGCGCGCGTGATCCTGCATGATCTTCGAAGCCTTCAGTTCATTGCGGCGATGCACGACCCGAACTTCGGACGCGAACCGGGTCAGGAATTGCGCCTCCTCCATCGCGGTATCTCCGCCGCCAATCACGATGATTCTCTTGTTGCGGAAGAAGAAGCCGTCGCAGGTCGCACAGGTACTGACACCTCTGCCGATATTCTCGGTTTCGCCGGGGATGCCCAGCTTCTTGGCCGATGCCCCTGTCGAAATAATCAACGAATCAGCCGTCAATTGACCGCCGTCCTCCAAGAACAGCGTGAACGGCCGCTTGGACATGTCCACTTCCGTCACCCGTCCCGGCTGAATCGTAGCGCCGAAGCGCAGCGCTTGCTTGTGCATGTTATCCATCAGCTCAGGACCCATAATCCCGTCCGGGAACCCCGGGAAGTTATCGACCTCGGTTGTTGTAGTCAATTGGCCGCCAGGTTGAATTCCTTCAATAACAAGTGGAGCAACATTCGCTCTTGCCAGATAGATCGCCGCCGTTAGACCGGCCGGACCTGTACCGATAATAATCGCTTTATAATGCATAGGAAGGCCTCCTCTTCTGTTTTCATCCATATCACGGAGCATTTAAATTATTTACAAATAAATTTTAAGCAAAACTCACGAGGGAATCATACCAAGATCATCAATTTACTTCGCCAACAACTATATTGCATACAAGTTAAATAATTGCAGCTGTGTGCGTCGTTGTCTAGACTTTCCCTCACTTCCACAACTCACCTGGTGTTCATCAAACATTCGTCCTATATTAATTATCCACCATTATCCACCGCCTTCTACCATGTGTGAAATAGCCGAATATCTTAAAACAAATTTCGTTCATTCCTATTTTATTCTACCACCCAATTCTTTTATTATCTGTAAACCAGATTACAATTGGCCAACACTATCGCGGCTATTCAAAACTTACTGTCAAATATCCAGTCATTGAAAACGCTTCGATGACGAGTCGCGTTCATTATGTTAGAAACGCCTTAACTAGCGGTTTAAAAAATCTGATGAATATTGAAGTGATTGTAAACTCGTTTTTATCATGAAGAAGCTTTAGCTGTTACGCTTGGTTTGTCGCACTCTCAGTCTCCGATCGGTACTTTCGTCGATGCACTTCATACGCATGGATTTCGACATACGCAGGCCTCCTAGCAACGCGGGGCTTGACCCCTCCCGCGACCGACTTTCACCGGCTAAAGATGCGTGCCTTGTGGCATGCAGAAAATGAGCCTTGAGGGCTCTCACTCTCAGCCGAATAGTTAATTTGGCCGTTTAGTGTATCTGTGTTTGTATGGGTAATACGTCTTGAAAATGAAAGATAAGTATTAGAGAGTCCAACTTCCGAATTCATTTTGATTTTGCCTGTCACGAACTAATTCTGTTGTGGGCAAACTCCAGGCGATGAGCGATGTCGGGCTGAATTATATCACACTCGGTCAACCGCTCAGCACGCTCTTGGGCAGGGAATGCCAGCGCATCAAGCTGGCAAGCGAGCTGCATAAGAAGGCAGCATCTACGTGATGAAAGAGCCGACGACCGGCTTGTGTAAATTTAAAATCAGATGATTAGGAGGATTGGGCAAATGCTGTTCACACATGCCATATTCCACAAGTCAACCAGGGCAACTCCAATTCTTCACTTCTAAATGTGAAACTTGAAGATGAACGTTCAAAGCTGATTCCGTATAAGGTACACCAGGACGTTTTGTCCTGAATTCCATGGGATTTAGGCCGTTTCGTTTTGCATGTAATCGCTCGTTATTGTTAAAACTCAGCATGATTCAAGTATGCTCTGAATTTTTGCGAATGAACCGAGATCTGCATTCGACCGGTTCGGAGGATGCCTTTTTGGGACAAGTCCTTCAAAATCGTGGTCACCGATTCGCGCGTTACGCCGATCATATTGGCAATTTCTTGGTGGGTCAAAGGAAAATCGATTTTGACGAAGCCGTCATTTTCCGTGCCGAACTGCTCGGATAATTTAAGCAGCAAATGCAGCACGCGATCTTCGATATTACCGATGGCCAGCTTTTCAAGTAGCTCCTCTTTCTCCTTCAGCTGATTGCTTAAAACCTTCAGAAATCGCATGGCCAGCTCCGGTCTTTTCAGGAGGAACTTTTCGAAATGCTCGCGCAGAACGGAGCAGATCAAGGTCTCTTCGATCGTTTCGATGTACATTTCGTGCGTTCCTAAGGATAAGGAGTCGATTTCGCCGAACATATTGCCGCTCCCCAGGATCGCAGCGGTAAACTGCTTGCCTTCGGCGTTCACTTTGTACATCCGGAGTGTGCCTGTTTTTACGAAAAACAAGCCGTCGCGATGATGTTCAGGAGTTTGGATAAGCGTGCCTTTGGGAACTGCATTAAAATGGCTTATCGGAGCCATCATATCGATTTCCTTAAAATCCTCCGGAGAGAGAGAGTCAAAAATGCTGATTCTCGATAAATACCAAAGCTTATCCATGCGGTTTCAATGCCTCCTTCAATTTCTGGCGGTCAAACGAATGAAATACGTGCGTACCGGCTACGATCAACGGCGTCGCGATACCGCCGAGACGAAGCATTTCGGCGAAAGCCTCCTTGTCGGTTCCGACGTCCTTGTATTGGTAAGGAATTCCTTCCTGTTGAAAGAACTTTATGGCTTCGGCGCATGCGGCGCAATGATGGGCTCCATACAATAAGACATTCTTTATTTCCATCTCCCCCTTGCTCCCGCTGAAGTCATAAGAACCCAGTTACGGCCGGGTTATTGAATAAGCCGATTGATTTGTTTGAAAAAAACATGGGATAATTTCCTTCCGAATACCCAGTGATATTGTAAAATCCCTTTACCGCCTGCCAATATCATGATCGCAAGCGGTTCGATTTCCGCTGCAGAGTCGATGCCGCCTTCTTCCTGAATCGCTTTAAGAATTTGGATCAGGATAAAAAGTTCCTTTTCGCTCACTTCTTTTACTTTGTGCTGCAGCGCCTCAGGCATCGATTCGAAATCCGCTTGCATTTTGATTTTTTCTGCTCTCCATGACTGTATTCTAACTATTTACTTAGTAAGGAGTAAATTTTAAACAACTCCTGCGGTATGATGGCCGAAACGGGAGAGAGTCAAGCGAAAGCGAAAACGGGCTGATCAAGGTGTCTTGACCAGCCCATCTCCTGTTGTCAAACGGTGTTTACTCCGCTTCGAAATTAAAGGGTGATGATTTGGTAATCGTCCGCAATCAATTTCGAAATGCTGAGGTGTCCTTCCACATCCGCGAATGTCGGGAGGCCGGCGGATTTGGCATCCTCGGTCACTCCGAATACGTTCGCGCAGAAATTGCAAACTCCGGCGATGAGGCCCAGCCCTTTAGCAGCTTTGTAAAGAGGATTGAACATGTGGGATGGATCCTCCAGCGTTTTGACCCAGGTCGTACCTTGGCCGTCGAAATAAATTTTGACATCGAAGTTAGCCTCGTGCAGCTCTTGGCCATACAGCAGGGCATGAGACACTCTTCCCCCTTCATTCTCCGTGGCATGTACGATAATAGCTACTTTTTTCATGCTTGAACACTCCTTATTGTTGTGATGTATGTTTCATGAGCTTATCTTAACCGAATGAGACGAATCCTTCTGCGAAATATTTCACATTACGAGTGTTATTTTTCGAGTTGTGCCTTATTTATTGATGCAGACTCGTGCGCTGAATTCAAGATATTAGTATTTTATATATTATCCCAATAAGCTAAAATAAATTTATAAATACTACCCTTTGCTACTCTTACTATAATTGAAAGGATGAGCCAAAATGGCAGGAATATCGAACAAACAAATCTCGATTGACATTGTACCACTGAGAGCAGAGGATCGTAACAGCTGGAACATCATGGCTCGAGGTTATAAAACCTTTTACGAGACTGATCTCCACGACTCAATATATGATGAGGTGTGGCACCGTTTGTTGAATGCTGATGGTATATACGGTTTTGGCGCGCACTTACAAGGAAATTTAGTCGGTATAGCCCACTACCAGTTCCATCGCACTATCTGGATGGAAGATGCCTGCTATCTGCAAGATCTATTCGTCGACGAGGCTTCCCGTGGGCATGGGGTGGCTCGGGCACTCATTGAACGGCTAGCGCAATCGGCGCGAGAAAATAACGCTTCTCGATTCTACTGGCATACTCGTCAAGACAATACCACAGCTCGTTTGCTCTATGACAAGGTTGCCAATTACAAGGTTTCATTCGCTATGATTATCCGCTTGAGTAAAACCACTACTTTGTAATCTCAGTTGTCGTCAATTATCCATGAACAAGCCAAGCACCATGACGAGCATCCGGACTGGATCATCTAATGGCAGCGGGACCGGCTCCGTCGTGCAAAGCAGGGGCATTTACCATTTCCCGTTCGAAAAATCCCTTCTGGTCGACGACGACGAGCAGTGCTCCGCACTCGGAAACAGCGCCACGAGCTGGGGGCGAAATCGACATCGTGATTAAAAAGTCATCGCATGCTTTTCTGCATCCGATATACCTTTGCGAATAATTTCATCTGCTCGCTCTCGGTCAAAATCATGTCCTTCTACATATAATACTTCTACATTATCTATACCTATGATGTTAAGCACTTGTTTTAAATACGGGTGACTATGATCCATTTTCGTCAAAGGTCCTTGCGAGTAAATACCGCCGCTAACTTGAATATGAATGGCTTTTTTACCTATTAAATGTCCGACAGGACCATTTTCGGTGTAATGAAATGTTTTTCCGGCCACCACAATGGAATCGATAAATTCTTTTAATCGTGGTGGAATACTCCAGTTCCACATAGGAGATACAAATACGTATTTATCAGCGCTCGTTACTCGATCTATAAATTGATTTAAAGCATTGATTTTTTGCTGTTCGACTTGACTCAACTCTGAAAATGGCATTCCCCCTCGACGCATTTTCTCCCAACTGGTAAGGATATCGAGATCCACGATTGGAAATTCCTCTTCATATAAATTTATTTCCTGAATCTTATCATTTGCATGAGTTTCGCAATATGCTTTAAGAAAAGCTTGTCCTACTCGATGACCAACTGAGTTTTCAATTGATTTTGGATTAGCAGTAATGTATAGAACTTGTGCCATGTTAAATCAAACGCTCCCTTTTCTTAAATTGATGAAATCCCAAATAAATGACATATTCTTTCTTTTAGCGTTGTTATATTTTGCAGCCAATCTTAAAGCAGCTTCTTTATTGTGTCAGGTATTTTTGTCGCCATGGGTAGAATTGGGATGACTCCATTGTTTCAGTCACCCAAAGAATCCTACCCGTTAGCACCATAAAAAAGGAGTTGCCGCACCCGCAGCAACCCCATTCTTAAACTCGAGCACCTGTTAGCGAAACATGTCCCCTGATGCTGAGAAATATCATCTTAAGTTTATCGCCACTCAACAATCTCATCTAGATGTTGTCTTGTTTGTGGACGATAGGGATCCTTTTGRCGATATCCGAAAGCGACCATACAGGCTACACCGAAATCGTCGCCGTTAATGATACCCTCATTTTGTAAAATAGCGGTCACCTGCTTTTTATCAAAACCTTCGATCGGACAGGAATCAATACCGATTTGAGCCGCGGCTGTCATCATGTTTCCTAATGCTATATAGGTTTGTCTGATTGACCATTCAAAGATGAGACGGTCATTATCTTCGAGTTCTGTTTCGACGAAAAATTTGTAGAAATCGGACCAATCTTGCACAACTTCTTCAGGCATATGATGAATGTCTTTCCACATTTTGTTCACGTGAACCGAGTCAGGCCGTAAGCCTTCTTCTCTTCTGGCCAATATAACTACAAAATGGCTGGCAGTGGGCAGTTGTCCGTGGCACCGCCAGATACAGGTTTTAATTNACCAATCTTGCACAACTTCTTCAGGCATATGATGAATGTCTTTCCACATTTTGTTCACGTGAACCGAGTCAGGCCGTAAGCCTTCTTCTCTTCTGGCCAATATAACTACAAAATGGCTGGCAGTGGGCAGTTGTCCCGTGGCACCGCCAGATACAGGTTTTAATTTTTCGCGAAGAGCTGCATTCTGGATCACGACAAACTTCCACGGCTCGAAGCCAAATGAACTTGGAGACAATCTTCCTGTCTCCAAAATCCTTTAAATTCCACCATATCCTCACNCCGCCAGATACAGGTTTTAATTTTTCGCGAAGAGCTGCATTCTGGATCACGACAAACTTCCACGGCTCGAAGCCAAATGAACTTGGAGACAATCTTCCTGTCTCCAAAATAAAGTGAAAATCTTCATCCGTAATCTTTTTGTTGGTATCAAATGCCTTGCAAGCACGTCTGAACTGGTAAGCTTTTAAAATTTCTTGTTTTTTACTCTCTGTTCCTATCATGTGGAATCAACCTTCCTTCTATTTTACTCTCTTTGATAACCGATCTTGTAATCACAACCACTTTGAGGATTGATGTCAATTAAAGCTATACTAAAGTAGCAATAGGTAAGCATTTGATGTGATCTCCAGCTTTTCCTTCTCCGTACGGAGCCAGCCATATAAGCTTCTCCCGTATCACTAGCATACATGGTTATGTCAGGTCTTATCCTACGGCAAGATAATTATACATGTGATAATAAAGCCTCGCTTCTTCAGACTTGTTCTACCCATAATCGATTATTCTGCTCACATATGAATGATGCAAAAATCGTTACAGCTTTTTTAGCTCTCGCAAAATTTCCTCCGGGCTTTGACGCTGCATAAAATTCGGATTGACATAAGCGGAGCGGATAATGGCGCTCTCATCGATCATGAAAGTAGCAGGAACCGGCAAAATCCATTTCGAGGTATTGTTGTACTCCGCAAGATCAAGTCCGATACCTTCCGTGACTTCCCTTACTCCCGGCGGAACTTCGAAGAGCAGATTGTACTTGGCCGTTACCAAGCCGTTCGGATCGCTAAGGACTTGAAATTCCAATTTTTCCTTTTCCTGAAGGGACAACGAATGATCCGGCTTTTGCGGGCTAATCGCTATAAGCTGCGCTCCTACCGCCTGGATTTCCGGCAATATCTGCTGGTAAGCCTTTAATTGCATATTGCAAAAAGGACACCATCCGCCGCGATAGAAGACCAGCACAACCGGTCCTTTCGCGAGCTCTTCAAATAAAATTACATCCCGGCCTAGCGCGTTTGTTAATTTAAAGTCCACCGCCTTTTCGCCTGGTTGCTTCCCGGAAGCGATCCCCGATTTCTGAAGTTCCTCAATCATTTGACCGATCTTGATCTGCGCTTCAATCGGCGCATTTGCCTTAAACTGCTGTGTGGCCACTTCCAGCTGTTCGGTTAAATTTTGGTTGCTCATCGTTCTGAAACCTCCAATGTCGATTGATAGCTTGATTATAATTCTAAATTAAAGCGGAGTTCTGTGAAGTAGATTACAGTTCTCCATATATTTTCAAATACGAACATTTGACCGATCTAGATCTGCGATTTAATCGGTGAATTGGGCTTAAACTGGCGTGTGGCCGCTTTCAGCTGTTTGGTTAAATTTTGGTTGAGCCGTTGTTTGGTGCCTGAAAGTCAACTTTCGCGGTATTGTGATCGGTAATCCCTTATCCTTTTCAAACGATGAAGATGGCTTTCACAACCTTCAGCAATGGATCCAGCGGTTACAGAGCACCCATAACTTAACCGCAGCAATTGTGGGAATGGAACCGACCGGACACTACTGGCTCAATGTTTCAAGGTGGCTTTCAGAACGTTTATAGGGAAAATCCTCCAGTGACCGGTGCTGTTTTTCCAGATAAGGCTAAATAACTCATTTTCGAGCATCTCCCTTAATACAAATTTCGTTCATTCCTATTTTATTTTACGACCCAATTCTTTTATTATCTGTAAACCAGATTACAATTGGCTGCGCAAACCGGGAAGATCGGCTGAATCCAAATTGTATCTGTTGCTCTACCGGAGCGGCCGAGGCGTATAGCCGGCTGTACTCTATGGGGAGGATTCTCCGTCAACCCCTCCCCTTATTGACGACGGCGATCTGCAGCACGCCGAGGCGCTGTGTCGCGTTATGGTAACCGGTCATCCAGATCACGGTAAACAGGAACGGGACAAAAAGAGCAAGCGCCAGCACGATCCTCGTCGGTGTGAAACTCAGCAAATGTTGAATAACTTGTTTCATGTCCGATCTCCCATTCAAGGTGTTGATCCGGCCGTTCGAATGGCCTTCTCCCATCGGCATGGCAATTAAACCGCCCCCTCATCCGTCAGGATTGCAAGGCCTGCGAACCCGCCTTGGATGAAAGACTTTCCGCCTGAGCTTCTTGCGTTCCGTTTCTGGCGGCATAGTACCGGGCAAACCTTACGGAATAACACAACATGTAGAGAACCACCAGGGAAGCGAGAACATTCAGGACGATCAGAGACACGTACAAGTCAAATAAGTAGCTTAGGAGACCGACTCCCACGATGGGAACAATAAATCCGATGTAACCCGCAAAGTAGAAAGTCGTGATCACCTTCGGCCGCTCCGATGCATTCGGAAGCTCGCCGGCCAGTCGCAGGCTGATCTGGAACGTCCAACCGCTGCCTAGCGCCTGAACGAGCACCCCGATCCACATTAGGCTTATGCTTTCCGACGTCCCAGAGAGAACGACAAGCCAGGCTCCGCAAGCCAATAAAGCGATACCGATCCGAAGGCGTACGACCGGCTGTTTGAACCAAGGCAGCATTTGCATCATCGTGCCGCCTCCCATAAGCAGCAGAATCAGGAGACCGGAAACGGCAAGGTTGGAAGTGTGAATCACGTTTTTCACGAACGAAGGAATCAAGGAGAGAACGGTTCCGTTCAAGGTAAAAAGCGTGAAAACGGGCAGCGCACTGAACGACCAGAAATGAGGCTTAATGTCAGTAGACACCCCGAGCGAGATCGATGCTGACGCCGCTCGACGGTGTTCCTTCCGGGCTTGAAAATCCTCGTCCTGCAACGTTTCCAGGCCGACCCAAGCGCTCAGCAACAGAACGGTCAAAAGCCAAAACGGCGCGCGCAGCGGCATCAGATGCAGATACTGGATGATCAAACCGGCAAAGGCAGGTCCTAGACCGAAACCAAATGAAACGGCCATACCCGATAACAGAATCGTTTTGCCCGCTTTCTCTTCGGACGTTTGCTTCAGCAAAAACCCAACTGCGGTGGCCGTAAAGCTTCCATAAGCGATTCCTTCCAGTATTCTCGCCCCGTAAACGAGCCAGGCCTGCTGGCTTGCCATAAAGAGAAGGGTGGCCAGGATCGACAACAGGATGCTGATGCGAAGAACCCGCTTCAGCCCCCAACCGCTTCCTCTGGAGCCGACAATGAGCAAAGAGGGCAATAGGAAGACCGCATACACAGCGAATAAAATGGTGATTTGCAGACTGCTTAATCGGTACTGCTCCTGAAATAGCGGAAATAAAGGCGACGTAAAGGAAGTTCCGGTGGACATCATGAGGATGACCCATAACATTTTTTTCATAGAGAACGACCTCCCTTTTATTGGATGATGATTTTATTGCTCTCTTTTTACTGAGGACCGGATGGCATTCGCCGTACCGGTCCTCTATCCTTACTTTGCCCAATAAGGGGCAATCTCTCCGGAGTAAATCACGGCCATTACGCTGTCGATAACCGCCTGCGTCTGCCTCAAAAACTGCTGTGTGGCCGCTTCCAGCTGTTCGGTTAAATTTTAGTTGCTCATCGTTCTGAAACCTCCAATATCGAATGATAGCTTGATTATAATTATAAAAAAATTGGAGTTATGTAATGTAGTTTACAATTCTCCATTTTATATTTTTAGAAGTTGTGTAAAACGGTAGATAAAGTAGATTACTGACAATATTTCGACCCGTTGACTCGTCTAATTTCCAACTGTCATTATGATATCGCTACGATCAAATCTGCTTTAATCCCCAAGACGCCAAAATCGCCGTGGAAGCGTTTGGCGACCGCGTTAAGCGATATATTTTAACCTCGAGCATTCCTCGAAACTCTACACATTGATATGCAAAGACCACCGGATTTCCGGTGGTCTTTGCTTTTACTTTAAGGACATATGTTGTAAATTGCCATTATGTACGTATGTATTATTTACGCTGGCAGTAACATCTAATTTTTAAATTGCTGATTGTCGGAGGACAAGAACATATATCGATAAAAGACAAGAACTTATATCCTTTCGGGCCCCTATCCTAAAAAAACTTCACCCTCCAAGTTGTTAGAATGTGTCTAACAACTTGGAGGGTGTGGGTGTGGCCCTACGTTTTTATCGTAAGGCCGACTTTTATTGAATATAAATATTACCACTCTCAATGCCGGCCCTATCTCGAATCGAAACGTACAATGCTCCTTGGCCGTCGACTCCTGCATAGAACACTTCCTCGATGCTCTGAATTCCTTGCTCACGGAGCTTCTTTTGAAGCCACTTATCGTCATATCCGGCATGGCAGAGGTTTTCAGTAATGATGTTACCGTCCTTGATCACATCATTCATCATCCCCTTCTCCGGAGGCTTACGATTCAGATCGCCCAGAGTGAGTGGCATCTTGTCGGATTTAGGCAGGACGGATAGCTGTCCATCGGTCTCAAGTATGGCACAGTAGACATCGCCTGGATGAAATACATTTTTTTGGCGAAGAATTGTTAGCAGCTCATCAAGGGTCAACCTTGCTTTGCGTAGCTGTTGGGAATCGATTTGCCCCTTGTATATGACCATTTTGGGCTTGGAATTTACGAAACTACGGAAACCAGGGGACTTCTGGATGAAGTAATCCAGCGTTAAGGTAAGAACGGTGAAAATGCCGAGTGCGACGGCAGCCTTTTTCCACTCATTCGTTGGAATCGCTACTAGGGTAGTCAGTGCGCCAATGGTAATGGCCGAAGCGAAATCAAAGAAATTGAACTGCGATAATACCTTGCGACCAAGGATTCGGCAAATCAGATGCAGATAAAGATAAGCCCCAACCGCCGATACGGCCGTCCACCACCATTCGATGTTCCTCACCTCTTTGATATTTGCTTGTTATGTCCAGCAATTATTGTAATCTGAATGTTCCAGATTATTCGTGTAGGTCAGCGATCAGCTTCTTAACCTCATCGTGTTTTTCGGGGCAATTGGAGCTTTCACCCCTTTTGTAATTTACCCACTTGGATAGAAATGTATGTAACAGAAAACAGTGTTCAGTTACGTTCTACTGCCCGTCCCTCGGTTTTAACGGTCTATCTGACATATACCACTAATTCGCATGATTTCGTCGCGTCTGAGCCCTTATCGGGCATTAACTCGGTCCTCCGTGGCTATGAATATTTCAGGATCAACTTTGATTTCCCTCACTAAAACAAACCCAGCCAGCTTCCCGGATACCATAACAAAGAAGGGATGTCGCCCTTCTACTGTCCAGTAGTGGACTAAATATTTATAATCGGAAAGAACATGTTCATTAACATCATTATCACGCTCTTCCTTATTATTTTCTGTTCAAATGAAACCCTAAGAAGTTCTACATTTCCGCCTCCGTTTCATTCTTGTACTAAAATGTTTTTTCATCATAGTTAGCACCATAAAAAGGGAGTTGCCGCACCCGCAGCAACCCCCATTCTTAAACTCAAGTACCTGTTAGTGAAACATGTCCCCTGATGCTGAGAAATATCATCTTAAGTTTATCGCCACTCAACAATCTCATCGAGATGTTGTCTTGTTTGTGGACGTTTAGGATCCTTTTGGCGATATCCGAAAGCGACCATACAGGCTACACCGAAATCGTCGCCGTTAATGATACCCTCATTTTGTAAAATAACGGTCACCTGCTTTTTATCAAAACCTTCTATCGGACAGGAATCAATACCGATTTGAGCCGCGGCTGTCATCATGTTTCCCAATGCTATATAGGTTTGTCTGATTGACCATTCAAAAATGAGACGGTCATTATCTTCGAGTTCTGTTTCGACGAAAAATTTGTAGAAATCGTACCAATCTTGCACAACTTCTTCAGGCATATGATGAATGTCTTTCCACATTTTGTTCACGTGAACCGAGTCAGGCCGTAAGCCTTCTTCTCTTCTGGCCNCCGCCAGATACAGGTTTTAATTTTTCGCGAAGAGCTGCATTCTGGATCACGACAAACTTCCACGGCTCGAAGCCAAATGAACTTGGAGACAATCTTCCAGTCTCCAAAATAAAGTGAAAATCTTCATCCGAAATCTTTTTGTTGGTATCAAATGCCTTGCAAGCACGTCTCAACTGGTAAGCTTTTAAAATTTCTTGTTTTTTACTCTCCGTTCCTATCATGTTAAATCAACCTTCCTTCTATTTACTCAATTTGATGTGTCATTTCTTCAAAAATGCTTATTTGCGATAAATACCATAGCTTGTTCATCAGAATTATCAATCCTCCTAATGACTTTACGACTTATACGAGAAAATGATTTGACTACACAACTTCCACAAGTCGTTACTTTGCATAAATAAGGATTTACGATATAGTCAACCTTGATTCAAGAATCGAACTAGTTCTAATACTTCGGACGGTTCCATTCGCGTTCTGTGATTTATATCCGAGGATGATCCGATAATGAATCCCTCTTTATCGATGACATAGGTGGCTGGAATCGGAAGTTCAAAGGAATGGTCACCATTATATTGGGCGAGCATAGTGAGATTGGCATGCATAAAATCAGGCATCTTGAATTTAAGGTTGTATTTCTCCGCTGTTTCGTTATTCGTATCGCTAAGAACGAAGAAACTCAGTTCATTTTTTTCTTTCGTCGAGAGCGAATGATCCGGTGTTTGTGGGCTAATGGCAATCAATTGAGCACCGGCAGCTTTAATATCTTTCATGATGCGCTCATATGCCTTTAATTGCAAATTGCAAAATGGACACCATTCGCCCCGGTAGAATATAAGAATGACAGCGCTTTTGACCAATTCTTCAGATAGAGTAATTAACTTTCCCGAAGCATCTTCTAGTCTAAAATCGGGAGCTTTATCTCCGGTTTTCAATCCATTCCCGACACCTTGATCTCGAAGATACTGAATATATTTCTCAAATGCCACCGCAGCATTAGGGTTATTTCCATTGACCTGATTTTGTAATGATTCAAGTTCATCTTTTAAGCTTTGATATTGTGACATAATTCCATCGCTCCCTTATCATTTTAACAATTTCATTTTCATGCCTATATCAGGTGATTCTCCTCTTATAAATTAACATATGGATCGAATCCCGTATGTAATTTACTTTACAGAAGACTGTAGTGTTTTATCTGATTATTTCGGCATACCTTTAGGTCTTATTGTTGAGTGACGGAGCGTTAATCTGTGATACCTGTTTCCGTTTTATTGCAATCAATAACATACCGGCAATCGTCATGAGTCCCCCGAGCATCTGTGACATCTCCAAAGCATGCCCCAAGATAACCGAAGTAATTGCTGTAAAGACAGGAATCAGATTCATCGTTATGCCGGCCTTGCTCGCGCGTTCTTCGTTCACTTCATTTGGTTTGCGGTTCAGCTTCTTCATGCGCTCCTGGGGCAAAATGTCCAACTTTTCAAACTTGCGGCTCCACATCAATCGATACTTTCTGGTCCACTCTTCCACTTTGGAAATCGCCACCGGATTCAGTCGATAGATGCGATGCTTCGCCTGCTTCTCCATCGTGACGACGTTCGCCTCGAGCAGCACCTTGAGATGCTTAGCTCGATGATCCGGCGCAGTCGTGTAGCCCTTGACGGCGAAAAACCATGTGACGTATTGTCTTAAATCGCTCCTGTTCCCTGATTAAATTAAACTAAATTTCCCTTACACACTAAGATCGATTCAAGTATGTAATTTACTTCACATAACTTTTTTTTTGTAATGGTTATAATAAATTTGTCTCCCGTGGACACAGGAATTTGGAAGATTGAAAATCGAAAAATATGATAAGGAGAGGTATCATGGAAAACTTGGAGAAAGATTTATTCACTGCACTACGCGAACGGCGCTCCATTTATGGAATTAGCAAAGAATCACCAATTTCGGATCAAACTATCCAAGAAATAATCGAGGAAACCGTTAAACATACACCATCGGCGTTTAACAATCAAACTACCCGCGTTGTTCTGCTCTTGGGTGAACAACATGACAA
>NZ_LMRY01000028.1:0-60690 GCF_001427935.1 Paenibacillus sp. Soil724D2 | reverse complement strand
ACCCACGCGTTCCCATCTCGAACACGACCGTTAAGCCCTCCAGCGTCGATGGTACTTGAACCGCAGGGTTCTGGGAGAGTAGAACGTTGCCAAGCACAAGATAAAGCCTTTTTGAGAGTAATCTCAGGAAGGCTTTTTTGTTTTTATTTCGAATAAAACTGTAGGTAAGGTCAACAATAGTAAGGTTCACTTTTGGTTATCGGATCATTAAGGATTGGATTTTTGGAGCAGTACTTGTCAAAAAGAAAGGAAATGATTATAATCTAGTTAAGGTCAAAGAAAGTCAAAGTCAATTTACTTCTGGCAATCTGGGAGGACGAATTGATGCGCAACGTATCAGAAATTATTGAACAGTATTTAAAACATGTCCTGCAGCAGAGTTCCGAAGGGGCTATTGAGATTCAACGCAATGATCTAGCTGATCAGTTCCAATGTGTACCTTCCCAAATCAATTATGTGATCAGTACAAGGTTTACCTTGGAAAAAGGTTACATTGTTGAAAGCAAGCGCGGCGGTGGCGGATACATTCGTATCCAGAAAATCGAGCTCAAGAGTCACGGGTCCATTTTAGACCACATCTTTCGCACGATTCATACGCACATTGATCAAGTTACTTCAGAAGGACTCGTATACCAACTGCAGGAAGGTCACTATATTTCAACACGAGAAGCTAACCTGATTCGGGCCGCAATTTCGAGAGATGTGTTGACCTTCAAGCTCCCGCTGCGCGATGAAATTCGGGCTAAGATTCTTAAAGCAATGCTGATATCCTTGCTTAGCAGATGAGGAGGCATATGAAATGATTTGTCAGGAATGCGGGAAACGACCGGCGACTCTTCATTTTACGAAGATTGTGAATGGAGACAAGAACGAGTTCCACATTTGTGAGAATTGCGCTCGTGAAAAGGGCGAAATGATTCCCGGAACATCCAACGGATTTTCGATTCACAATCTGTTGTCAGGATTACTTGATTTCGAACCATCATCTCTATCCGCTGCAAAGTCTCAGGCGATCCGTTGTGAGAGCTGTGGCCTTACGTATTCTCAATTTAGTAAATTAGGACGTTTTGGTTGCGGATCATGCTATCAAAGCTTTTCAGAAAAGTTAGATCCTCTCTTCAAAAGAGTGCATGGAAATATCGTTCACGTTGGGAAAGTGCCTAAGCGAAGTGGTGGCATCATCCAATGTAAGCGGGAAATTGATACGCTCAAGAAGGATATGATGTCCTGTATCGAACAAGAAGAGTTCGAACAGGCTGCAAAGATTCGTGATCAAATTCGTGAAATTGAGAAGAAAATTGCGGGTATGTGAGTTTGTAAGGAGGTGTGAATCCAGTGACATCACAGCGGTTTACAGCAGATGCATTAAGCGAATGGATGAAAGGCGAAGGGCCTGAATCGGATATCGTCATCAGTAGTCGGATCCGCATTGCTCGTAACCTTAGGGACTACCCTTATCCAATGCTAGCGACGAATCAACAATCACAAGAAGTACTGGATCATTTGTCCGGGGTGCTTGAGAATGATGAATTGGAGACGATAAGCAATTTTTCGCTCATCCCGTTGTCGGATCTGAATGAGCTTGAGCGAATGGTTCTGGTAGAAAAGCATTTAATTAGTCCTAATTTAGCTAACGAGTCCAGGAATGGTGCCGTTATTTTGAGCGAAAATGAATCCATCAGTATTATGATCAACGAAGAGGATCATCTTCGCATACAATGTTTATGTCCCGGTTTTCAGATTAAAGAAGTATGGGATTTGGCGAACCAAATCGATGATATTTTTGAAACACAGCTGGATTACGGATATGACGAAAAAAGGGGTTACTTAACAAGCTGCCCTACAAATGTCGGTACCGGGATCCGCGCTTCGGTGATGATGCATCTACCCGCGTTGGTGCTTAGCCAACAAATTAATCGCATTTTATCAGCTGTTACGCAAGTTGGGTTGACAGTTAGAGGATTATACGGGGAAGGTAGCGAAGCTTTAGGAAATCTGTTTCAAATATCGAATCAAATTACGCTTGGCCAATCCGAAGATGAGATTATTGATAATTTACACAGTGTAGCAAGGCAAATTATAGAGCATGAACGTGCTGCGAGACATAAGCTGATTCAAGAGTCCCGAATGCGGATAATAGATCGTGTGAACCGTTCATTAGGAATTCTATCTTATGCGGGAATCATGGATTCGAAAGAAGCCGCGCAGCGTTTATCAGATGTGAGACTTGGCATTGACCTTGGAATTATCAACAACGTTTCATCGAATGTTTTGAATGAATTGTTGGTGATGACGCAACCTGGTTTTCTTCAACAATATGCCGGTGAGAAATTAAATGCCGAAGAGCGAGATATACGCAGGGCTGAGTTGATTCGCGAAAGATTTGGTAGGGTTTAAGAAAGATAAGATTCATCCTTTAGGATTTCTATAGATATACTAATTTTGGAGGTGTTCTCTATGATGTTTGGAAGATTTACGGAACGTGCGCAAAAGGTGCTCTCTCTTGCTCAAGAGGAAGCTGTTCGTTTAGGGCATAACAATATTGGTACGGAGCACATTTTACTTGGTCTTATTCGTGAAGGGGAAGGCATTGCGGCTAAAGCGCTTGTTGCTTTGGGCTTAGGTCTTGAGAAAATTCAAGACGAAGTTGAGTCGCTGATTGGCAGAGGACAAGAACAGCCTACCAACATTGCGTATACACCTAGAGCGAAGAAGGTCATTGAACTTTCGATGGATGAAGCGAGAAAATTAGGTCACACTTATGTGGGGACTGAACATATTTTACTCGGGCTTATTCGCGAAGGAGAAGGTGTTGCTGCAAGAGTCCTTAATAACTTAGGTGTCTCTTTGAATAAAGCACGTCAACAAGTCCTTCAATTGCTTGGAAGCAGTGAGACCGTGTCACCAAGTCATGGTAGTAATCCGAATGTAAACACACCTACATTGGATGGTTTAGCGAGAGATTTGACGGCGTATGCCAAAGAGGGTCATCTGGATCCTGTGATTGGGCGCAGCAAAGAAATTGAGCGTGTCATTCAAGTATTGAGCCGCAGAACGAAAAACAATCCGGTACTGATCGGTGAACCAGGCGTTGGTAAAACAGCGATTGCTGAAGGCCTTGCTCAGAAAATTATTAATAATGAAATTCCGGAAACGTTGAAGGATAAAAGGGTAATGACGCTCGATATGGGCTCTGTTGTAGCAGGGACTAAGTATCGCGGTGAGTTCGAAGATCGTCTCAAAAAGATCATGGACGAAATTCGTCAAGCGGGCAATATCGTACTATTCATTGATGAGCTTCACACCTTAATTGGCGCAGGCGGAGCGGAAGGCGCAATTGATGCCTCCAACATCCTGAAACCGGCTCTAGCTAGAGGCGAGCTGCAGTGTATTGGTGCTACAACGTTGGATGAATATCGTAAGTATATTGAAAAAGATGCGGCTTTAGAGCGTCGTTTCCAACCTATTACAGTAGATCAACCATCTCCTGAGGAAGCTATTCAAATCCTTTATGGATTACGTGATCGGTATGAAGCTCATCACCGTGTGAAAATTACGGATGCTGCGATCCAAGAAGCTGTAAAACTTTCCGATCGTTACATTACGGACCGTTTCTTACCGGATAAAGCGATCGATTTGATCGATGAGGCGAGTTCCAAAGTAAGACTGCGTTCTTATACAACACCGCCTTCATTGAAACAACTTGAGAGCAAGCTGGATAACATCCGTAAGGAGAAAGATGCAGCGGTTCAAAGTCAAGAATTCGAGAAAGCAGCTGGACTTCGTGATACGGAGCAGAAGCTTCGCGAAGAGTTGGATACAACGAAAAATGATTGGAAAGAGAAGCAAGGTCGCTTGGACACAGAAGTAACGCCAGATGATATCGCGCAAATTGTGGCGAGCTGGACAGGAATTCCGGTAAGTAAACTTGCTGAAGAAGAAACAGAGCGTCTGCTCAAAATGGAAGATATTCTTCATGAGCGAGTGATTGGCCAGGAAGAAGCTGTTAAAGCCGTAAGCCGTGCCATTCGCCGCGCTAGAGCAGGTCTGAAAGATCCGAAGCGTCCAATGGGCTCCTTCATATTCCTCGGACCAACGGGTGTTGGTAAAACCGAATTAGCACGCGCATTAGCAGAATCTCTTTTCGGTGATGATAACGCAGTAGTTCGAATTGATATGTCGGAATACATGGAGAAGCACTCGACTTCTAGATTAGTAGGGGCGCCTCCGGGTTACGTTGGATACGAAGAGGGCGGTCAACTCACGGAGAAAGTTCGCCGTAAGCCATATTCGGTCGTACTGCTCGATGAGATCGAGAAAGCACATCCAGAAGTGTTTAACATTCTACTGCAAGTACTGGAAGATGGTCGCTTAACAGATTCCAAAGGACGCACGGTTGATTTCCGCAACACATTGATTATTATGACATCCAATGTTGGCGCGGATATGATTAAGAAAAATTCTTCACTTGGCTTTACGGCTGCTGTCGATGCAGGTAGAGATTACACCAATATGAAGGATAAAGTCATGGGCGAGCTCAAGAAAAGCTTCCGTCCGGAGTTCCTTAACCGGATCGACGAAATTATTGTTTTCCACTCCTTGGATGAGAAGCATATCGCAGAAATCGTCACTTTGATGGCGGACGATCTTCGCAAACGCTTGAAAGAGCAGGAGGTTGATTTCTTGCTTACAGACAAAGCGAAAATGTTCCTTGCCAAAGAAGGGTACGACCCGACTTACGGCGCAAGACCGCTTCGCAGAGCGATTCAGAAGCATATCGAGGATCGCTTATCTGAGGAACTTCTCAGAGGCAATATTGCCAAAGGTGACTCTTTAACCATTGATGAGAAAGATGGCGAACTTGTCGTCCTGAAGGGCGAAGGCGTAGCCGCAAAATAATGAAAGCAAAGAAGCATTTTGCTCCATCCTGTCTAGGGTGCAGCAAAATGCTTTTTTTTTATCACAGCCCCTATCAAATGAGGCTACTTTGAACGTAATAAAGTTTGTTAAAATAAATAAATAATGTATCTCAAATGGTATAACCTTTGATAACTATGTAAGAAATGCATAAAAAAATGTATGATAGAACGTGGATGCAGAATAAACAAGAGAAAAGAACTTGAAATAAAGCAAGAAGAGTAAAGCAACAGACGATTCCAATGGAAAAAATTAAGTTATTGGTAGAGTTTGCAGAACTATTTGATTAATTGGGGAAGTGAATCTTAACTATGAAAAAGAAAACCATATATAAATGTACCAGTTGTGGTCAAGAGCATCCAAAATGGCAAGGTTCGTGCAGCAGTTGTCGTGAGTGGAATACTCTTGAAGAAGATGATGTTATAAACGCTCCTAATGGTGGTCAGAAGGGCATAAACAAAAAGAAGAATGTTATCATAAACCGTCTTACAGATACCGTATCCCAAAACAGTGATAGGATTATTACCAAGTACAATGAATTTAATCGCGTAATGGGTGGAGGAATCGTTAAAGATTCTGTTACGATTATTACAGCTGTTCCAGGTGCTGGAAAATCCACACTCTTATTGCAAATATCAGATGATGTGGCAAAGCAAGGATTGAAAGTGCTGTATGCTTCAGGTGAAGAAAGTGATAGTCAGATAAAGAGAAGAGCAGAGCGAGTCTTGCAAGATATTCATAAAAACGTTTGGGTTTATTCTGATAATAGCTTGAATAATGTCTTAGGTTGTATTGACCAAGTAGACCCTGACCTCATTATTATTGATAGTATTCAAACTTTTGTATTAGAAGAATATCCGCAAAGACCTGGTTCACCCACGCAGACGATGGAATGTGCAAATACTCTCTTAAAGGTCGCAAAAGATGCACAGAGACCAAGAGCCATTATAATGGTTGGGCAGATGACCAAAGATAACGAATTAGCTGGGTTAAGAGCATTAGAACACTTGGTAGATGCTGTTCTTGTTCTCGAGGGGGAGGAAGGCGAGGAGCTAAAACAGCTATTTTCGACTAAAAATCGCTATGCCAGCACAGGAGAGCTTGGATTTTTCACAATGGGTGAGCAAGGGTTGACACCTATAGATAATCCCTCAGAGTTCTTTATGACACAAAGAGACGAGAATGATGTAGTTAGTGGAAGTGCATTAACAGTCGTTAAAGAAGGTACAAGACCCATCATTTTGGAAATAGAAAGTTTGGTATCAACCACGTTCATGCCATACCCAAGCCGGATTGCTGAATGTTTAAAAAAGGACCATGTGAATACACTTATCAGCATCATGGAACAAAGAGCCAATATCCCTCTTCATGACAAGAACGTGGTTGTTAAAACGACAGGCGGTATTCGTTTAAAAGAACAATCATCAAATTTAGCCGCGATAATGAGCATTGTATCTTCCTGTAAGAATCAAGGTATCCCCAATGATACTGTATTTATCGCAGATATTGGATTAACGGGTGAATTAAAAAAAGTGCCTACGTTAGAACTAAGAATTAGAGAGCTTGAAAGAATGGGTTTCAAACGTGTCTATGTTGCGCTCAATGGATTGAAAAGCACAACTACGTTTTCTACAATAAAGGTAATCCCATGTAAGACATTAAGCCAAGTCATCCACTCTGTATTTGGCGCTTCTTCCAAAGGCAAAGAGGAGAAAGCACCTTGGGATGAGGAAGATAATTAGACAACATCTATTGTTGAGCGTTATATCGACTCCTGCCAATTTGAAACTGATCTTTCATTATATACAATTTCTTTTAAAGGAATGAATTTTCCGTTATACTTAGTTGTAAGGATTTAGCAAATGGACTCCATCCAGTAGTACAGTTCGGATTAAGGATGTTAGGTTATATCAAAGCAGCATGAATTTCGAATGCGGAATGTATTATATATGTAGAGGGATTGTTTTTAGAAGAAGATTATAGACGGGACTTGTTCGGTGAGATCGGGTTGACCGGAGAAGTCAGCGGTGTATCACGGATTGAACAACGTGTGAAGGAAGCGGAAAGCTTGGATTCCGTAGAGTAATTATGCCGGAGAAAAGTTCGAAGGGATGGACTCATCCGCCGGTATGGAGATTATCGGAGTGAACACGGTAGCAGAGGCATTGAAAGCGGCACTGGGTTAACTCGTGGTCATTCAACCTGCAAGCCTTCAGGAGGAAAATGATGAGTAAAGAAGAGATAAAGCGAGACGTCATGAGCCAACTGCTGCAAATGGTAGCACCTGGTACACCGTTCCGTGATGGGTTAGAGAATGTCCTACGCGCCAAAACGGGTGGACTTATTGTAGTTGGATATAGTACAGAAGTAACGGAAATCGTCGATGGCGGTTTTTCCATAGATTGTGATTTTTCCCCCAATTATTTATATGAGCTTGCCAAAATGGATGGTGCGATTATCCTTAGTGAGGACATCAAACGCATCCTATATGCGAACACACAATTAATCCCAGATTCCTCTATCTCATCATCGGAGACGGGAATCAGGCATAGGACTGCCGAACGTGTTGCGAAGCAAACCAATAAGTTGGTTGTTTCGATTTCTCAGCGGCGTAACGTCATAACACTTTATCAAGGTAATTTGCGTTACGCGCTGAAAGATATTGGTGTTATCCTGACTAAGGCGAATCAAGCGATCCAGACATTGGAGCGTTACAAAGTCGTATTGGATCAGTCGCTTACCAATCTAAGCGCATCCGAGTTTGAGGAATTGGTAACATTGCACGATGTTACCAATGTCATTGCTCGGTTTGAGATGGTGCTGCGCATTAAGGCCGAGATTAACCGATACATTAATGAGCTTGGGAATGAAGGCCGCCTCATTAGCATGCAGCTTGAAGAACTTGTTGGGAATGCGGAACTTGAAGCGCGTTTGATCGTAAAAGATTATGTACGTGATTTATCGGAAGACCGCGTCAAAGAAATGCAAGCAGGCTTAAAGCGGTTATCCTCGGATGAACTGCTGGAGCCGCACCAAATCATCCGATTGCTTGGATATCCGCATACGAATTCTATTGCCGAAGAACCGGTGTCCCCTCGGGGGTTCCGAATTTTAGGGAAAATTCCGCGGCTACCGTCTATCATTATTGCCAATCTGGTCGAAAAGTTTGGTTATTTGCCTCACATGATGATGGCGACAATTGAAGAATTGGATGAAGTTGACGGAATTGGAGAGGTGAGAGCCCGCGCCATTAAGGAAGGTCTCAAAAGAATTCAAGAACAAGTGTTCATTGACAGACATATTTAAACTAGATACAATCATAAAGTATCATTGTTGAGGTTTTGTTAAGGCAAGGCAGTTTTATGCAGTCGAGGTTTTATTAAGTCGAGATAAGGGTATAGTAAATCCAGAGGTGGACAAAAACATATGTTAACGAAATCAATTCCCAGTCTTTTTACAGTAGGGAACTTATTCCTAGGTGTATTGTCAATTATTCTTGCTTTCAGTGGTGAACATGGAGTTGCAGCAGTACTTGTCATTGTCGCTATGTTGCTTGATGGACTTGACGGACGTGTAGCCAGAGCTTTGAACGCACAGAGTGAGTTCGGTAAAGAGTTAGATTCGCTGTCCGATGTCATTTCATTCGGTGTAGCACCCGCTTTTATCATGTATGTGGTTGCATTTAATGATCCGAATGTAATTAGTCCGGCATTTGCTTGGATTGTTACAGCGATCTTCCCGATTTGTGGAGCGCTCCGTTTAGCTCGTTTCAATGTCGTTGCCGGTACGCCTGGCTATTTTATCGGTCTTCCGATTCCAGCCGCGGGCGGAGTTCTTTGTACACTAGCTTTGTTTGTGAACGAAATTAATGTATATGTGTTGTTAGTGAGTACTATCCTGTTGTCTTACTTAATGGTAAGTACAGTGAAGTATCCAAACTTCAAAAAAGCGGGTATTCCGAAAGCAGCGATCTGGATTACGCCAATTATTGTTGCTGTAGCTATTTTGATCGCTATCAAGTGGCCAGAGTCTATTTCTAAAATGATTTTCGTACCCCTGTTAGCGTACGCGCTATATGGCCTAAAAAAAAACGTTGATGGGTTCTTCATCCGTCTCCGGAGAAAGAACAAAAGACGCGGCATGGACGACACAAATTCAGTGAAATCGGACGTTTAACACAGGTTTCGAAAATAAAAAGCATTTATTTTCTTCTGATGATTCAGAGAGAAAATAAATGCTTTTTTCGTTTTCATGACATGTTGAAAAGTCCCAATGTTGTGCATTTCTTCGATTCGTTCTCAACGACTTGCTCCAAATTAACGTCTAGGATGTTACTAAGTGCAGACATATAGAAGAGATTTCTACCCAGTTCCGTACTTACGACCTCAATGCATTGTTCACATAAGTGACCAGATACATGAGTGCCGAGTACATCCTTGGCCTCATCCAAAGTCATCTCAGGATGATACTCTTGCTTGGCTGCATGAACCTGAATACATCCACATTCCGTAATAGATTTCACCACGGAACGATTAGTAGCTGCGCCTGACTGTTGAAATTTGGATAAGACGTCAAGCAGACTTCGGTGACGGAGTAACAATTCAGATACTTGATCCTGAAACTGCTTTAAAGTCAAGGAGCTCATTCCATCCACCTCGGGTGTGTTGGTAACTTCTAATTTCATTATAAAGGAAGCCCTCTAATATTTCAATTTTCCATGTAAAGAAGTGATTAACGTTGGAGAAATTGGAACATAATTGTAATAAGGCTTAAAACAAGTTTGATTTAGGAGGTGAATCTGTGATGAGGAAATGGGTACAAATCATTTTGGCCATCATGGGTGGTAGTTTAGGGTATAGTTGGAGTGATTCGATCCTTCGAAAGACAGTGTTAATGAGTGATGCGGGACAAGTTATCTGGATTAATAGTTTATGCGCAGTAGGTATGTTCTTCCTTTCGTCATGGGTTGCTAGTCAGGGAATGAAACTGCTTATGAGAGGCGAAAGGAATGTAGCGGATATCCCGGTGTCTGATTTACTCTCAGGTACGTTAGGCTTAGTCATTGGGCTGCTTATATCAGTATTGGTGTTCCCTGTACTGGAGCAGGCGAAGTGGGCTAGTCCCTTTTTACCGTTCATTGTGTCTGCGGTATTAGCTGTTATGGGGTTCCGTATCGGTTACAGCAAGCGGGAAGAGCTGGTTCAGATCATTGCAAAGAGTCGATCCACAGGCCCAGAGAAGCAGACACATCGTCCTTATGAGGAGCATAAGATTCTCGACACTAGTGTCATTATTGATGGCAGGATCGCAGATATTTGTAAAACAGGCTTTATCGAGGGTACCCTCGTTATTCCCGAATTTGTCTTGGAAGAGCTGCAGCACATTGCCGATTCATCGGATTTACTCAAAAGGAATCGCGGTCGACGCGGTCTGGACATTTTGAACAAAATCCAAAAGGAACTTGAAGTGAAAGTGCTCATTTACGAAGGAGATTTCGAGGAAATATCTGAAGTAGATAGCAAGCTAGTCCGGCTGGCAAAAGTACTGCAAGGCAAAGTGATTACGAATGATTTCAATCTAAACAAAGTATGTGAACTGCAAGGTGTTTCTGTACTCAATATCAATGACCTCGCGAATGCAGTAAAGCCTGTTGTCCTACCGGGTGAAGAAATCATAGTTCAAGTCATTAAGGATGGCAAGGAGCATGGACAAGGTGTAGCTTATCTGGACGACGGTACGATGATCGTGGTGGAAGGCGGGCGCGAATTCATTGGGATGACACTCGAAGTGATGGTCACAAGTGTTCTGCAGACATCGGCGGGACGTATGATTTTCGCTAAACCGAAACTATTGGAAAAAGCACAGTAAAACCAGTATGATAAGGAGATGTAACATAGCTCTATGGGCCTATGCTTACGAAGAAAGCTTTCTTTCAGAAAGCACTTAGTTGGAGGTCTTATGGGGAAGCTAGGAGTTATCATCGTGGCAGCGGGCAAGGGCTCGCGAATGGGAACGGCTGAAAGTAAACAATACTTACAACTGGGACATAAGCCAATTCTGGTACATACCTTGCAATTATTTCAAAACATACATGAAGTGGATGAAATCATTCTCGTTGTTGGGGGAACTGACGTAGATCGCTGTAGAGGCTTTGTGCAGGACTACGCTCTTTCCAAGGTCACTCATGTGCTAGCAGGAGGCGCCGAACGTCAAGATTCCGTTAGACGGGGTCTGGACTCCTTACAGAGGGATACAACGTGGGTACTCGTTCATGACGGTGTTAGGCCTTTCGTAAAAAAGGAACATGTGTTCGATTGTCTTGTGAAAGCGCAAGAACAGGATGCAGCTGTACTGGCCGTTCCTGTTAAAGATACGATCAAAATCGTAGATACCGAGAAACGAATTCAATCTACACCCGATAGACGAAGCTTGTGGGCGATCCAAACGCCGCAAGCTTTTCGGCTTTCTCTTCTACAGGAAGCGCACGAACGGGCTCTTCAGGATGATTTCATGGGGACGGACGATGCGATGTTGGTTGAACGAATAGGAATGACGGTGCATGTGGTCGAAGGGGACTATTATAATATTAAGATTACGACACCGGAAGATTTGCCATGGGCAGAATGGATACTACACAACGTAAGGGGAGAGGGATAGCTATGATTCGCGTAGGACAAGGATTTGATGTTCATCAGTTGGTGGAAGGCCGTAAGTGCATTATTGGAGGCGTGACGATTCCTTATGAAAAAGGGTTGCTCGGTCACTCCGATGCGGACGTACTGCTGCATGCTATTAGCGATGCTATTTTAGGCGCACTGGGCTTAGGCGATATCGGGAAGCATTTCCCAGATACGGCTGCAGAGTTCAAGGATGCGGATAGTCTAGTACTGCTGAAGCAGGTATGGCAGCTGGCTAAGGACAAAGGTTATCACCTTGGGAATACGGATTCCACAATCATTGCGCAGAAGCCCAAAATGGCGCCGTACATCCCGCAGATGGTAGAAATCATTGCAGCGGCGCTAGACGCTAAGCCAGATCAAGTCAATGTGAAGGCTACGACGACGGAACAGCTTGGTTTCACGGGTCGAGGCGAAGGTATTGCTGCGCAATCGGTTGTTTGTTTAATTCGAGATGTGCTAGAATAGCAGGTAATATTGGGGAGAAGAGGGTACACACATGAATCAACCTTTACGTGTGCGTTATGCACCTAGTCCGACTGGACATTTACATATTGGCGGTGCTCGTACAGCACTGTTTGATTATTTATTGGCACGTCGCCATGGCGGTGCGTTCGTTGTTCGTTTTGAAGATACGGATCAAACTCGTCATAAAGAGTCTGGTATCGAGGATCAACTGAATGGCCTAAGATGGCTTGGTTTAGAGTGGGATGAGAGCGTAGATATCGGAGGTCCATACGGTCCTTATCGTCAGATGGAGCGCCTGGATATTTATCAGACGTATCTCGATCAATTGGTTCAGAGCGGCCACGCATACCATTGCTATTGCTCTGAAGCGGATTTGGAGCAGGAGCGGGCAGAGCAAGAAGCACGCGGAGAAATGGGCGGTTATTCAGGTAAATGCCGTAACTTAACACCTGATCAGATTGCTGCTTATCAAGCTGAAGGACGTAAGGCATCCATCCGTTTCCGTGTTCCAGAAGACCGGATTATCGGCTTCGAGGACAAAGTTCGCGAGCATGTTGAATTTGAATCAAACGGTATTGGTGATTTCATCATTGCACGTACCGATGGTATTCCAACCTATAATTTTGCTGTCATTGTGGACGATCATTTGATGAAAATCAATCTGGTAATTCGCGGTGAGGAGCATCTGTCCAATACACCAAGACAAATCCTCATGTATGAAGCGCTGGGACTTCCTGTGCCTGACTTTGCTCATTTGGCGCTTATCTTGAATCCTGATCGTAAAAAAATGAGTAAACGGGATGAATCCATCATTCAGTTTATCGAACAGTACAAAGAGCTAGGCTATCTGCCTGAAGCTGTTGTTAACTTCATTGCCCTTCTCGGTTGGTCTCCTGGCGGCGAAGAAGAAATGTTCACAAAAGAAGAACTTATTGCCCAGTTTGACCTGGATCGCGTATCCAAAAGTCCGGCTGTGTTTGATATGGATAAATTGAATTGGATGAACAATGCTTATTTGAAAAAGGCCCCGCTCTCCCGAGTGGTCGAGTTATGCGTGCCTCATCTGCAAAAGGCTGGATACATCCAAGGTGATTTGGATGCCGCAGCTCAAGAGTGGGTAACGGCTCTGGTAGGCCTCAATCAAGAGAGAATGCGTTTCGCGGCAGAGATCGTCGAGCTATCCAGCATCTTCTTCAAGGAAGAGTTGGTTATCGATGAGGAGGCAGCTGCTGTTTTGAAAGAGGAGCATGTGCCTGTTGTGCTAGCTAGCTTTCTCACGCAAGTCGAGCAAGCGGAAGCTTTCACCGTAGAAGCCATCCCCGCTTTGCTGAAACAAGTGCAGAAGGATACGGGCTTCAAAGGGAAACAACTGTTCATGTCCATTCGTTCTGCGCTAACGGGGCAAGTGCACGGACCTGACTTAAATGTGTCTCTTTACTTACTTGGCAAAGAAAAAGTCGCATCACGTCTAAGGAACTTATTGTAAAGCGGGTTTCTTTTCGCTATACTTAGTTCAATATCGAATGCAATGATCAGGAGAGTACGCTTAACTAGGGATTTATCAGAGAGGATAATCGAAGCCGCGAGGCTTTGGCTGTGAGTTATCCAATTCCTGTAATCGGAAATGCACCTGGGAGCTGCCGCGCCGAATACTCGTAAGAGTAGGGTAGGCGCAGCCGGAATACCCACGTTACGGGAACTTAAGTTGGGAGACTTCCGAGTCACCAAGCAGAGTGGAACCGCGATAACTACGCCTCTGCAGCCATATGGCTGCGGGGGCTTTTTTTGTTTTAGAAGAATCCTTGTATGATTTCTACGAAGAAGGTGAGAACATGTGGGCAACGATCAAATCTGATATATCCGCCGTATTCGATAACGACCCGGCTGCACGCAGCTGGTTTGAGGTTGTTTTTACGTATTCTGGTCTTCATGCGATTTGGTCCCATCGAATCGGTCACTGGTTTTACAAGCGGGGAATGTATACGATCGCTCGTATCGTTTCGCAGTGGAGCCGGTTCATGACAGGGATTGAGATTCACCCGGGTGCAACTATAGGGAAAAGACTGTTTATTGATCATGGCATGGGTGTTGTTATCGGGGAAACCTGTGAGATTGGTGACGATGTCATCCTTTACCAAGGGGTAACCTTAGGGGGAACGGGGAAAGAAAAAGGTAAGAGACATCCAACTATTGGCAATAATGTAGTTATTGGTTCGGGTGCCAAAATTCTTGGTTCTTTCCTCGTAGGCGAAAATTCACGTATTGGCTCTAATGCGGTAGTCATTCAGGAAGTTCCTTCCAATAGCACCGTCGTCACGATCCCTGCTAAACTTGTTAAACGGGACGGGGTTCGTGTAAATCGTTTAGACCATGGGAACTTACCTGATCCTATTGTTGATATATTTCAGGAATTACAGAATCAGATTAATGATTTAAAACGGCAACTTGAACAAGAACGCCTTAAGAATGGAGAAACGAGAGAACATGACACTCAGAGTGTATAATACGCTAACGCGGAAAAAAGAAGAATTCGTTCCAATTGAACCAGGCAAAGTGAAGATGTACGTTTGCGGGCCTACTGTGTATAACTATATTCATATTGGTAACGGCAGACCGGTTATTTTCTTCGATGTTGTACGTCGCTATTTGGAATCTCAGAAGTATGAAGTGACTTATATTACGAACTTTACCGATGTGGATGATAAAATGATTCGTAAAGCTGAGGAGTTGGCTGTTACTGTTCCAGAGCTTGCAGAAACATTCATTCAAGCCTTTTTGGATGACGTCAAAACGCTTGGCGTTCACGATGCTACTTTGAATCCGCGTGTGACGGAGAACATCCAGGAAATTATAGATTTCATTGTCGCCCTAGTTGAGAAAGATTTCGCCTACGAAGCCGGCGGTGACGTTTATTACCGAACAAGCAAATTTGCGGAGTATGGCAAGTTATCCAATCAAAATTTGGAAGAGCTCCAATACGGTATCCGCATTGAAGTAGATGATCGCAAAGAGAGTCCTCAGGATTTTGTTCTGTGGAAAGCGGCCAAACCGGGAGAGATTTATTGGGATAGTCCATGGGGCCAAGGTCGTCCAGGCTGGCATATCGAATGCTCCGCCATGGTGCGCAAATATTTGGGTGAAACGATTGATATTCACGGTGGCGGACAAGACTTGACGTTCCCGCATCATGAATGTGAAATCGCTCAGACGGAAGCTGTAACAGGGCATCCGATGGCTAATTATTGGCTGCACAATGCATTCCTTAACATTGACAATGAGAAGATGTCCAAGTCACTTGGCAACGGAATTCTTATTCGTGATCTCGTTAAACAAATCAAACCGCAAGTATTCCGTTTCTTCATGTTATCCGCGCACTATCGCAATCCGCTGAATTTCAGCGATGAAAGCTTGAAACAAGCCTCTAACGCGTTAGAACGCATTCAGAATGCTTATGACAACTTGAAGCATCGACTTACTACTGCTTCTGCGACTAGTGAAATAGAATCAACATTAACGGATCGCCTGGCTGCGATTGCAAGCCAGTTTGACGATAAGATGAACGACGATTTCAATACTCCGGATGCAATTACAGCGGTATTCGACCTTGTTGCTGAAGCGAACCTGTACCTGCAACAGGAGCGGGTAAATGCCGCCGCGCTGCAGCTTTTCTTAGATCAGCTGCAAGCGTTCGACCAAACCTTAGGGATTCTTTCGCAGCAAGCGGATGAGTTGTTGGATGAAGAGATTGAGCAGTTGATTATTGAACGGACTGAATCGCGTAAATCGAAGAACTGGGCTCGCGCGGATGAAATCCGTGATCTGCTCACAGAGAAAGGGATATTCCTAGAAGATACACCACAGGGAATACGTTGGCGCCGTAAATGAGCGAGTCGATCCATGACGCTGCGAACCTTTTTATTTTCCCGCCATCTAAAAGTCCCCATTTACTGAATCCGCTTGTATTGGCATATATAGGGGATGCTATATATGAAGTGTACATCAGGCAATATGTTATTTCTGGAGCTAATCATCGACCGAACCATTTGCACAAAGCATCGACGGGATATGTATCAGCCAAAGCGCAATCCAAATTGTTGGAGGCTTTGATGCCGATGCTGTCGGAAGAAGAAGTAGACATGGTAAAGCGGGGACGCAATGCCAAATCAGGAACTACAGCCAAAAACGCGGAGGTGCTGGAATACCGGCACAGCACCGCGTTTGAGTGCTTAATCGGATATTTGTACTATAAACAATCTTTTGAGAGATTGAAGGAAATATTAGATTTTGCGATTACTTATAAGCAGAACAAGTAGCTTAAGCTAACGATGATTGTATTGTTTGAGCAAAACTTTTAGGAGGAACAGGAATGGATGAAGAATATATCGGCGGGAAGCACTCCGTTCTGGAGGCGCTTCGTGCAGGTCGGACGATTAATAAAATATGGATCGCAGAGAGTGCTCAGAAGCAATTCGCGGGTCCTATTGTAGCGGAAGCCAAGAATGTAGGCATTATCGTTCAGTTTACGGATAAGCGTAAGCTGGACCAAATGGCTGAAGGTCTGCAACACCAAGGTGTTGTAGCGCAAGTTGCAGCCTATGAGTATGTCGAAGTAGAAGATATTCTAGCTAAGGCTAAAGAACTTGGGCAAGAACCTTTTATCCTGATTCTTGATGAGATCGAGGATCCGCATAATCTGGGTTCAATTCTGCGAACAGCAGATTGTACAGGTGTTCATGGCGTCATTATTCCCAAACGGCGTTCCGTCGGACTTACAGCTACAGTTTCCAAGACTTCAGCTGGGGCTGTTGAATATGTTCCCGTTGCGCGTGTGACGAATATCGCGCAGACGATTGAGAAATTGAAAGAGCAGGGAGTTTGGGTCGCTGGAACGGATGTAACCGCTGCTCAAGACGTGTATAAAGCCAACTTTAGTATTCCAATAGCACTTGTTATCGGCAATGAAGGTAAAGGTGTTGGTCGATTAATTAAAGAGAAATGTGACTTCTTAGTTAAGCTTCCGATGGCAGGGCATGTGAATTCTTTGAATGCGTCCGTTGCCGCGGGGGTATTGATGTATGAAGTGGTTAGACAGCGTAATAAGAGTTAAATGAAATGGAACAGTTTCTGATTGTTGATGGCTACAATATTATTGGCGCTTGGCCGGAGCTGAGTAAGCTGAAAGACACGGATCTGGAGGGCGCTCGCGATCAGTTAATTCATATGCTAGCGGAGTATCAATCCTACTCAGGTATGAAGGTATATCTTGTTTTTGATGCCTATATGGTACCAGGACTTGGTAAGAAGTATGTGCAGAGTAAGCTTATAGTACTCTATACCAAAGAGAAGGAAACGGCAGATGAACGGATCGAACGCCTGGTCACGAATCTGATGGGAAGGCGTAAGCAGATCTATGTAGCCACCTCGGATATGATTGAGCAGCATGTCATATTCGGTAAAGGAGCTCTTCGGATGCCCGCTGGTGAACTGCTAGTCAAAATCAAACAGAATCGCAAAGAAGTGAGAGAACGTATTCATCCCGAAACCTCATCCAAGCGTAATCCGTTCGAAAGTAAACTGAGCCATGAGCTCAAAGAGCAGTTCGAGCGGTGGCGAAGAGGAGAGTGAATCCTCCAAATGCTAGAAATGGTGCGGTTCCCCGTTGACGGTGTGAGTTTTCTTCATGTATACTTAACCTAAACTTTTATAGTGAATCTGGGTAGTCCTGCAGGCCGGAGGGATTGTTGGTGAGTGTCGACCTCAAAGAACTGAGAATGTATGATTATGACCTCAAGCCAGATGAAGACATCGTCGAAGCAGTTCGTGAAGGCAGTAGCGAAGCGTTGGAATACCTTATCAATAAATATAAGAATTTCGTACGTGCCAAAGCACGTTCTTATTTTTTGATAGGTGCAGACCGAGAAGACATTGTGCAGGAAGGTATGATAGGTTTATATAAATCTATTCGCGACTTCCGAGGAGACAAGCTTGCTTCATTCAAAGCCTTTGCTGAACTGTGCATCACTCGACAGATCATCACGGCTATCAAAACAGCAACGCGTCAGAAGCACATTCCTCTTAACTCCTACGTGTCACTGGACAAGCCTATCTATGATGAAGATTCTGATCGTACGCTGCTTGACGTTATTAGCGGTTCCCGGGTTACAGATCCTGAGGAGCTTGTAATCAATCAAGAAGAGTTTACGGGCCTTGAAGATAAAATGGGAGAGATATTAAGTGACCTAGAGCGCAGGGTGCTGATGCTCTATCTCGATGGCAGATCGTATCAAGAAATTGCCGTTGATCTCGATCGTCATGTGAAGTCTATTGATAATGCTCTTCAACGTGTTAAACGCAAACTTGAACGTTATCTAGAAGTCCGAGATTTGTAGGAGGTACCCGCGCCGCTTAAGCTGTGCGGGTGTTTTTCTTTGGGAGAATGTTTAACAATTGTCTAGAGGGTCTATACTGATGATACTCTCGCATTTATGAGACTTCTGCCTTGACACCCTATTACGGGTTGTGATAAAGTATTTCAGGTAGCCCTAAAAGTCGCTTTCTTTTTGACGCGCTTAGAAGGGCTTTAATTAGAAAGTGTCTGTAGGAGGTGTACATCATGCGGGTCATCATCACATTAGCGTGCACAAATTGCAAACAAAGAAACTATGCATCCACTAAAAATAAGCGCAACAATCCCGACCGTATTGAGTTGAAGAAATATTGCAAATTTTGCAATGAACATACTGCTCATCGCGAGACTAGGTAGTTCTTTGGAGGTGTAGTTTGTGGCGTTCTTGGCTAGAATGAGACAAAGCTTCGGATCCACTTTTTCCTTCTTCACCGACAGTTGGTCAGAACTCAAAAAGGTCAAGTGGCCAAGTCGCAAAGAAATGACTACCTATACGCTTGTCGTTATTGGTACCGTAACTTTTGTTGCCATCTATTTTTTTGTGCTGGATCTAGGAATTTCTGAGTTGCTGCGCCTTGTTTTTAAATAAACAGGACTATAGGTGAATTTATTCATGGAAAAAAGATGGTACGTCGTACATACCTATTCAGGGTATGAGAACAAAGTGAAAGCCAACCTAGAGAAACGTGTTGAATCTATGGAAATGACGGACAAGATCTTCCGTGTGCTTGTGCCTATGGAAGAAGAACTGGTAAACAAAGACGGCAAGAAAAAAGTCGTCATGCGCAAAGTTTATCCGGGTTATGTCCTCGTAGAAATGATTCAAACGGATGACTCTTGGTATGTCGTGCGTAATACGCCAGGAGTAACTGGATTCGTAGGTTCTACAGGATCCGGCTCTAAGCCGACTGCATTATTACCTGAGGAAGTTGAATCTATCCTGAAGCATATGGGTATGGAAGAGCCGAAGGAGAAAATCGACTTCGAACTCAAAGAAACCGTACGCGTCAAGGTGGGACCTTTCGCAAACTTTGTCGGCTCTGTTGAAGAAATTATTGCTGACAAGGGTAAACTTAAGGTACATGTCAACATGTTTGGTAGAGAAACCCCGCTTGAACTCGATTTCGACCAAGTGGAAAAGCTATAAAACAAGAAAACCAAGGGTTTCTACCAGGTCTATTCCTCGGGATAGACCTTCGTTAGTGGGATGGCAATGAGATCCCATATTAAAAGCAAGGAGGTGTCTATCATGGCAAAAAAGGTTATTAAAATCGTGAAGCTTCAAGTTCAAGCTGCGAAAGCAAATCCAGCACCACCGATCGGTCCAGCATTGGGTCAAGCAGGTGTGAACATCATGGCTTTCTGTAAAGAGTTTAACGCTCGTACTGCTGATCAAGTTGGTCTTATCATTCCAGTTGAAATCACTGTATTCGAGGATCGTTCCTTTACATTCATCACTAAAACGCCTCCGGCTGCAGTTCTTCTTCGCGTCGTTGCTGGTATCGAAAAAGGATCCGGTGAACCAAACAAAAAGAAAGTTGCAACTGTGAAACGCGCTAAAGTTCGCGAAATCGCTGAACAAAAAATGCCTGACCTAAATGCTGCATCCGTTGAGGCTGCAATGCGTATGGTTGAAGGTACTGCTCGCAGCATGGGAATCACTATCGAAGATTAATTCCGCAAGGAATGCGGTTAAACGGTAAGCACTTGCTTTCGAAGTGAGTTTTCTACGAAAACTCTTCAGCCGCTCGGTGGGAGGATTATCCGCTAATACCACTAAGGAGGAAATTTAAATGCCTAAACACGGTAAAAAATACCGCGAAGTATCTCAGCTTGTAAATGCTGAAACTTTGTATGATCCGTCAGAAGCAATCGAGCTTGTTAAGAAAACAGCTCCTGCTAAATTTGATGAAACTGTAGATGTTGCAGTTCGTCTGGGTGTTGACCCAAGAAAACAAGATCAGGCTGTTCGTGGTGTCGTTGTACTTCCACATGGTACTGGTAAAACGAAACGTGTACTTGTATTTGCTAAAGGCGAGAAAGCGAAAGAAGCTGAAGCAGCTGGTGCAGATTTTGTTGGTGATGCTGACATGATCAACAAAATTCAACAAGGTTGGTTCGAATTTGACGTTTGCGTAGCTACTCCGGACATGATGAGCGAAGTTGGTAAACTGGGTCGTATCCTCGGGGGTAAAGGTTTAATGCCAAACCCTAAAGCAGGAACAGTTACTTTCGACGTTACCAAAGCTGTTCAAGAGATCAAAGCAGGTAAAATCGAGTACCGTCTTGACAAAGCAGGCCAAATCCATGCTCCACTTGGCAAAGTATCTTTCGATGCTGATAAATTGAACGAAAACTTCAAAGCATTGGTTGATGCACTTGTAAGAGCGAAACCAGCAGCTGCTAAAGGTGTTTACCTGAAAAACATTGCTGTATCCTCCACAATGGGCCCAAGCGTTCGTGTGAACCTGCAATCCTTCAGATAAGTAAAAGCTACCAGTTGACTTCGGTTGCTGGGCGTGATACTCTATCAAAGGTCATAAAAATGAATATGCAAACCGTAGACAGTAGGTGCCAACGTGCTTAATTTCCTACCGAGGTGTTATGATATATATAGCGATTTCTTTGTACATCAGGGAAAAAGTGAACACATCATGCCTTCGTAGCGTCTACGAAGGCATTTCTTATTTTAGATAAGGAATGCTGATGCTCCTACTGTTTGCGATCTTGAAAGATAAATGCATAAGAAGTGAGGTGTACTATGGCAAACGCGAAAATTCTTGCACAGAAAGAACAGGCAGTAGCTGAAGTAACTGAAAAGTTTAAAGCTAGTGCTTCTACAATCATAGCAGACTACCGCGGTTTGAACGTAGCTCAAGTAACGCAGCTGCGCAAAACCTTGCGCGAAGCTGGTATTGAATTCGTAGTTCTCAAGAACTCGTTGGCTAGACGCGCATCGGCAAATGCTGATTTAAGCGCATTGGATGAGTACCTAACAGGTCCAACTGCTATTGCTTTCAGCAATGACGATCTAGTCGCTCCAGCGAAAATCTTGACTGAATTTGCGAAAAAGAATGATCAATTGAGCGTAAAAGGCGGCGTGGTCGAAGGCCGCGTAGTTGGATACGATCAAATCAAAGCACTTGCTGAACTTCCATCCAGAGATGGTCTTCTCTCCATGTTGCTTAGCGTTCTTCAAGCTCCAGTTCGTAACTTTGCACTTGCTGTTAAAGCAGTTGCAGAGAAAAAAGAAGCTGAAGGTCAAGCTTAATTTTGTTTTACAACAACAACCACAAAATATATGAATGATAATGGAGGTTTAACCATGAGCAACAATGCAACGATCCTAGAAGCAATCAAAGGCATGACAATCTTGGAATTGAACGACCTGGTTAAAGCAATTGAAGAAGAGTTTGGCGTAACAGCAGCAGCTCCAGTAGCAGCTGGCGGTGGCGCAGCAGTAGCAGTTGAAGAAGCTCAAACTGAGTTTGATGTTATCTTGACTAGCGCTGGCGCATCCAAAATCAACGTAATTAAAGTAGTTCGCGAAATCACAGGTCTTGGCCTGAAAGAAGCGAAAGACTTGGTTGATGGCGCTCCTAAAGCAGTTAAAGAAAAAGTTAGCTCCGAAGAAGCAGAAGCTGTTAAAGCTAAGCTTACAGAAGCTGGCGCTTCCGTAGAAGTTAAGTAATCTTTCAATAGGAAACCTCTTGAAGCTTGACTTCAAGAGGTTTTTTTAACCGTTATAAGATGAGGTTTTTACCCTTAGGAAAGCCTTAGGAACGCTCTCGTTATTTGATTTTCCTAAAGGTAAAAGTGAAGGAGGAATTCATAACGTGTCAGAGCATTACTATACGGAGCGACCGACTGTTAAACGAGATGTTCATACTATGCAGGAAGTGCTGCGTGGCAAAACATATACGTTCCTGACGGATGCGGGAGTCTTTTCGAAAAAAGGTGTCGATTATGGTAGTAAGCATTTAATTGAAACTATGGAACTGCGCGAGGATGCTAAGGTTCTTGATGTAGGGTGTGGGTACGGTCCAATTGGGCTAAGCGCAGCTGTGATGTGCCCCAAGGGGCATGTGACAATGGTCGATATCAATGAGAGAGCGATTGAGCTTTCTGTTGATAATGCGAAGCGTAACGGAATTACGAATGTGACCATCCTCCAAAGTGATCTCTTGGAACAAGTACAGGGGCTGCGCTTTGACTCGGTTTTAACCAATCCGCCGATTCGTGCCGGTAAGGAAGTCGTTCATCGCATTTTTACAGATGCTTATGATTGCTTAGTTGATGGCGGGTCTATCTGGGTTGTTATTCAAAAAAAGCAGGGTGCTCCATCGGCCATGAAAAAACTCGAGTCTTTGTACAGTGAAGTTACTGAGGTATCTAAAGATAAAGGGTACAAAATACTCAAAGCCACGAAGTAATCGAAAGCTTATTGAAACGGTATGAAGTCTTTGTTGACAATCGAGGAAATTTGTTTGACTTGACATTTCACATGTGGTATTATTAAAAAATGTCAGTATTAAGATGGGACACATGTCTTTAGTTAACAAAAATGTCAAGTGTTTTTTTCTTCCGGAATGCATAAAATTTGAACTTGTAACGTATAATGTTTGAATTTTAGGAAATTCTAACAGGATGGGAAGAAATATTTGGAAAAGTCTTATTGATTACAGGGAAAAACCTTCCTTCATACAGTCGCTTAATTCGGACGGGCTCCACTAACGGAGGCGTCCTGAGTGTACGTCGGTAGAAGTTTTTCTTCTTCTTTTTATTTATTGAGTAGAGTTGAGGGGTGAATGAAAGTTGGCGGGACATCTTGTTCAATTTGGACGACGTAAACGCAGGACTTATGCACGAATTAATGAGGTGCTGGGCATTCCAAACCTGATTGAAATCCAGCAAAAATCGTATGAGTGGTTTTTGGAAGAAGGACTTCGCGAGATGTTTCAGGATATCTCTCCGATCCAGGATTTTACAGGTAACCTAGTACTGGAGTTTATTGACTATAGCTTAGGCGAGCCTAAGTATTCAGTTGATGAATCCAAAGAACGCGACGTAACCTATGCGGCGCCGTTAAGAGTCAAAGTCCGTTTGATTAATAAGGAAACCGGCGAGGTCAAAGAACAAGAAGTGTTCATGGGGGATTTCCCTATCATGACTGACACGGGAACGTTCATTATTAACGGTGCGGAGCGTGTAATCGTCTCCCAGCTCGTTCGTTCACCCAGTGTTTATTATAGCACGAAAGTGGATAAAAACGGCAAAAAAACATATACCGCAACCGTCATTCCGAACCGTGGAGCTTGGTTGGAGCTTGAAACTGATGCGAAAGATATCATCTATGTTCGTATCGATCGCACGCGTAAAATTCCAGTAACTGTCCTTCTTCGTTCCTTAGGATTTGGTACAGATGCTGAGATTTTGGATTTGCTGGGTGACAATGAATACATTCGTAATACGCTCGATAAAGATAACACGGATTCTACGGAAAAAGCGTTAATCGAAATCTATGAGCGTCTTCGTCCGGGCGAGCCTCCTACATTAGATAATGCTAGAAGCTTGATCGTTGCTCGTTTCTTTGATCCGAAGCGTTACGATTTGGCGAATGTAGGTCGCTACAAAATCAATAAAAAACTTCACATCAAAAACAGATTGTTCAATCAACGTTTGGCTGAAACACTAGTGGACTCCGAGACTGGAGAAATTATTGCAGAAGCTGGGCAATTGCTTGATCGTCGTGTTTTAGATGAAATCCTTCCTTTTATTGAAAAAGGTGCAGGGTATAAAGAATTTACGATTCCTAAAGGTGTAACGGGCGCGGATACGATTCCAGTTCAGTGCATCAACGTATATTCACCAACAGAAGAGGGCAAGGTCGTTAAAGTTATCTCTAACGGTGTTATTGATAAAACTGTCAAAAACATCACGCCTGCCGATATTATTTCATCCATTAACTATTTCATCAATTTGCTTCACGGTATCGGAAATACGGATGATATTGACCACTTAGGTAACCGTAGACTTCGTTCTGTAGGTGAATTGCTGCAAAATCAATTCCGTATTGGTCTTTCCCGTATGGAACGTGTTGTTCGTGAGCGTATGTCGATTCAAGACGCGAATGTGATTACACCGCAAGCGTTAATCAACATTCGTCCTGTTATCGCATCGATCAAAGAGTTCTTCGGTAGCTCCCAACTTTCTCAATTTATGGACCAAACGAATCCGCTTGCTGAATTGACGCACAAAAGACGTCTATCTGCACTCGGGCCCGGCGGTTTGACGAGAGAGCGCGCAGGTATGGAAGTTCGTGACGTGCATCACTCTCACTATGGCCGTATGTGTCCAATTGAGACGCCAGAGGGACCGAACATTGGTTTGATCAACTCCTTGTCTACGTTTGCCCGTATTAATGAATATGGCTTCATTGAGGCGCCATATCGTTGGGTAGATCCAAAGTCAGGACTAGTAACTGACCAAATCGCTTACCTGACTGCAGACGAAGAGGATAACTATGTTATCGCTCAGGCGAATGCACAATTGACGGAAGATAATAAATTCGTTGAAGATGCTATTATCGTTCGTTATAAGGATGACAACTTAACACTTCCGGTAGAACGTGTCGATTACATGGACGTCTCTCCGAAGCAAGTTGTTTCCGTGGCAACGGCGTTAATTCCGTTCCTTGAAAATGATGACTCCAACCGTGCGCTTATGGGTTCAAACATGCAGCGTCAAGCGGTTCCGCTTTTGATCCCGAAAGCACCCCTTGTAGGAACAGGTATGGAACATAAGGTCGCTAAAGACTCAGGAGTATGTATTGTCTCCAAATTCGATGGAATTATTGAGAAAGCTGCTGCGAATGAAATTTGGCTGCGTCGCCAAGAATTGGTCGATGGCAAGCTGGTTAGCGGCAACATCGTCAAATATAAACTCCACAAATTCATGCGTTCCAACCAAGGTACGTGCATCAATCAACGTCCAATTGTTAAAAAAGGCCAATTGGTTAAAACGGGCGATATTCTTGCAGACGGACCTTCAACAGAGCAAGGTGAATTGGCGCTTGGACGTAACGTTGTCGTAGCCTTCATGACTTGGGAAGGTTACAACTACGAGGATGCGATCTTGCTTAGCCAAAAGCTTGTGAAAGAAGATGTATACACTTCTATTCACATCGAGGAGTACGAGTCCGAAGCTCGTGATACGAAGCTGGGACCTGAAGAAATCACTCGCGATATCCCGAACGTTGGGGAAGATGCACTGAAAAATCTTGACGAGCGCGGTATTATCCGTGTCGGTGCCGAAATCGGCGCAGGCGATATCCTTGTTGGTAAAGTAACACCTAAAGGTGTAACAGAACTGACAGCGGAAGAAAGATTGCTGCATGCGATCTTCGGTGAGAAGGCTCGCGAGGTTCGTGATACATCCCTTCGCGTACCGCATGGTACAGACGGTATTGTTGTTGATGTGAAAGTATTTACTCGTGAGAACGGCGATGAGCTGCCTCCTGGTGTGAACCAACTCGTTCGTGTCTATATCGCACAAAAACGGAAAATTTCCGAAGGCGATAAAATGGCGGGACGTCACGGTAACAAAGGGGTCGTAGCACGTATTCTTCCAGAAGAAGATATGCCGTTCCTTCCAGATGGTACACCGGTTGAAGTTGTATTGAATCCACTAGGGGTTCCTTCACGTATGAATATCGGTCAAGTGCTTGAAGTTCACTTAGGTATGGCTTCCAAGTACCTAGGTATCCATGCTGCAACGCCAGTATTCGATGGAGCGCGTGAGTATGACGTGTTCGATGCGATGGAAGAAGCAGGTATGCAGCGCAGCGGTAAAACGATTCTGTACGATGGCCGTACAGGTGAATCGTTCGAACGCGAAGTCACTGTTGGCGTCATGTATATGATTAAACTGGCGCACATGGTTGATGATAAAATCCATGCCCGTTCAACAGGACCTTACTCCCTTGTTACTCAGCAGCCGCTGGGTGGTAAAGCGCAGTTCGGTGGACAACGTTTCGGGGAGATGGAAGTATGGGCGCTCGAGGCTTATGGAGCTGCTTATACACTGCAAGAAATTCTTACAGTGAAATCCGATGACGTTGTGGGCCGTGTGAAAACATATGAGTCTATCGTTAAAGGCGAGAATGTTCCAGAACCGGGTGTTCCGGAATCATTCAAAGTTTTGATCAAAGAGCTTCAAAGCTTAGGTATGGATGTTAAAATCCTCTCCGGCGACGAAGAAGAGATCGAAATGAGAGAAGCCGATGACGACGACGAAGTCACTAGCGATAAATTAAACCTAAACTTAGAGGGCTCTGAATTGGGAGTCAACGAATAAAGAACACCACAATAGATCGAGAACGATTCACTGTATAGTGGGTTTAAATTCTTAAAGGAGGGTTGCTCCTTGATGGACGTTAACAACTTCGAGTTTATGAAAATCGGCTTGGCATCACCCGATAAAATTCGCTCTTGGTCCCGTGGGGAAGTAAAGAAGCCGGAAACGATTAACTACAGAACCTTAAAGCCTGAGAAAGAAGGTCTTTTCTGCGAAAAGATCTTCGGGCCTACTAAAGATTGGGAATGTCATTGCGGTAAATACAAACGAGTTCGTTATAAAGGCGTAGTTTGTGACCGTTGCGGCGTTGAAGTAACACGTCAAAAGGTACGTCGTGAGCGCATGGGTCATATTGAACTTGCTGCTCCGGTATCTCACATTTGGTACTTCAAAGGTATTCCAAGCCGTATGGGACTTGCGCTAGATATGTCTCCAAGATCATTGGAGGAAATTATCTACTTCGCTTCCTACGTGGTAACTGATCCAGGGGATACACCTTTGGAGAAGAAGCAACTGCTTTCCGAGAAAGAATACCGCAGCTATCGCGAGAAGTACGGTTATGCTTTCCAAGCGGGAATGGGTGCGGAAGCCGTTAAAAAGCTTCTAATCGATATTGATATCGAGCGTGAAGTAGATACACTCAAAGAAGAACTCAAAACAGCGCAAGGTCAACGTCGTAATCGTGCGATTAAGCGTTTGGAAGTTATGGAAGCATTCCGTAACTCGAAGAACTTACCGGGTTGGATGGTTCTGGATGTACTTCCAGTCATTCCTCCGGAGCTTCGTCCGATGGTACAGCTCGATGGTGGCCGCTTCGCGACTTCTGACTTGAATGATCTGTATCGCCGCGTTATCAACCGTAACAACCGTTTGAAAAGATTGCTCGACCTAGGCGCACCGGATATCATTGTTCAAAATGAGAAGCGGATGCTGCAAGAGGCTGTCGATGCTCTTATCGACAACGGTCGTCGCGGCCGTCCTGTAACAGGCCCAGGCAACCGTCCATTGAAATCCCTCAGCCATATGCTGAAGGGTAAACAAGGACGTTTCCGTCAAAACTTGCTCGGTAAACGTGTTGACTACTCTGGTCGTTCCGTTATCGTTGTAGGTCCTAACCTGAAGATGTACCAATGTGGTCTTCCGAAGGAAATGGCACTTGAGTTGTTCAAGCCTTTCGTGATGAAAGAGCTTGTAAATAAAGGTTTGGCCCATAACATCAAAAGTGCAAAACGTAAAGTTGAGCGCGTAAGTCCAGATGTTTGGGATGTTCTTGAAGAAGTCATTAAGGAGCACCCGGTTCTTCTGAACCGTGCCCCTACGCTGCATAGACTTGGTATTCAAGCTTTTGAACCGATTCTGGTTGAAGGTCGCGCTATTAAACTTCATCCGCTCGTTTGTACAGCTTACAACGCTGACTTCGACGGTGACCAAATGGCCGTTCACGTACCATTGTCTTCAGAAGCTCAAGCCGAAGCTCGCTTGCTCATGCTGGCGTCAGGTAACATCTTGAATCCGAAAGACGGTAAGCCTGTTGTTACGCCTTCACAGGATATGGTTCTGGGAAGCTTCTATTTAACAACAGACAACAAATTCGCTAAAGGTGCTGGTTCTATTATTAGAACGGTGCATGAAGCAGTTTCTTCCTACCAATCGGGCAAAATGGCACTGCACGCACGGGTTGCTATTCCTGCAAGAGCATTGAACAAAGTTAGTTTCACTGAGAAACAGCAAAATGCGATCTTGATCACGACGATCGGTAAAATCATTATGAATGAGATTTTCCCTAGCGACTTCCCATTCATTAATGAACCAACCAAAACGAACCTATTGAATGGTATCCCAGATTCTCACTTTGTTTTCGAAAAAGGTGCTGATCTTAGAGCTATTATGTTGGAACGTGATGAGAACAAAGCGGTAGGTAAAGAATATCTCGGTTCTATCATTGCCGAGTGTTTCCGTAAATACCACACAACTCAAACGTCCATGATCCTTGATAAAATTAAAGAGCTTGGATTCACGTACTCCACCAAAGCGGGTATTACCGTAGCTGTCTCTGACGTTGTTGTTCCTACTGAAAAAGTAGCAATCCTCAAAGAATGTGAAGAGAAAGTACGTGTAGTTACGAACCAATACCGCCGTGGTTTGATTACAGATGAAGAGCGTTATGACCGTGTTATTGCGATCTGGAGTAAAGCAAAGGATGAAATCACAGATATTTTGATGAAATCCCTTGATAAATACAACTCTATTAGCATGATGGTTGAATCCAAAGCCCGTGGTAATAAATCACAGATTACACAGCTTGGCGGTATGCGTGGTTTGATGGCGAATCCATCCGGTAAAATTATGGAGTTGCCAATTAAATCGAACTTCCGTGAAGGCTTAACAATCTTGGAGTACTTTATTTCCACGCACGGAGCGCGTAAAGGTCTTGCCGATACAGCACTTCGTACAGCGGATTCAGGGTACTTGACTCGCCGTCTCGTTGACGTTGCGCAAGATGTTATTGTTCGCGAAGATGATTGTGGAACAGATAAAGGCTTCATGGTTAGCAAAATTCAAGATGGTAAAGAGGTTATTGAAGATCTCTATGACCGTATTGAAGGTCGTTATGCTTATGAAACCCTTCGTCATCCGAAAACAGGTGAAGTAATTGTTCAACGCAATGAGCTCATCGAATCAGGTATTGCAGATACAATTATTGAAGCAGGTATCGAGAAACTTCAAATCCGTTCCGTCCTTAGCTGCCGCACCAATCATGGTGTTTGTAAAAAATGTTACGGTCGTAACTTAGCTACTGGCCAGTTTGTTGAGGTTGGTGAAGCAGTTGGTATTATCGCTGCTCAATCCATTGGTGAGCCAGGAACACAGTTGACGATGCGTACGTTCCATACCGGTGGTGTTGCCGGAGATGATATTACGCAAGGTTTGCCGCGTATTCAAGAGCTCTTCGAAGCTCGGAATCCGAAAGGTCAAGCGATCATTTCCGAAATCGATGGTACTGTCAAAGAAATCCGTGAAGCTAAGGACCGTCGTGAGATTGAAGTCCAAGGGGAAGCGGAATCCAAGGTTTATGCGGTTCCTTACGGATCACGTGTCCGTGTCTCACTGAATCAACAGGTCGAGGCTGGAGATGAGCTGACTGATGGATCTATCGATCCAAAAGAAATGCTCCGCATCAAAGGTATTCGCGGCGTGCAGAACTACATTCTGCAAGAAGTTCAACGCGTATATCGTAACCAAGGGGTAGAAATTAACGATAAACATATCGAAGTTATGGTTCGCCAAATGCTGCGGAAAATCCGTATCGTTGACGCTGGTGATACTACGTTACTTCCAGGTTCATTCGTAGACATTCATGAATACGAAGCTGCCAACAAAGTAGCCTTGTTCGCTGGTAGTGAACCTGCTGTTGCAAGACCTATCTTGCTCGGTATTACTAAAGCGTCCCTAGAGACCGATTCCTTCCTATCTGCGGCTTCTTTCCAAGAAACGACACGTGTCTTGACGGATGCAGCCATTAAAGGCAAGGTTGACCAATTACTTGGTCTTAAGGAGAACGTTATTATCGGTAAACTTATTCCTGCAGGTACGGGAATGCCTCGTTACCGGAATATCCGTATTACGGATCCGAACGAAGTGCTTGTACAAGACGAGGATCTTGAAAAAGAAACTGTCACTGTTGAATAGATTCGCTATGTAATCAGGAGGGATAGCCACTTTATTATGAAGTGTGCTGTCCCTTTTGATATACATTTACTAATCTAGTAAGAATAATAAAATATTAGAAGTTAATCCTTGACACCTGAAGTTCAAAGTGCTAATATATCGTAGTGTGCCTAAGTCGATATTCTTTCCTTTTCTTTGAAGGGGGTTGCCTTATGTCTTATGATAAAGTCAAACAGGCGAAGAATATAAGTGTAGGTACGAAGAAAGTTACAAAAATAGTCGAACAAGGTAAGGCAGTCGAAGTTTTTGTTTCCAAAGATGCAGATCCGCGATTGACGATAAATCTGGTAACTCTCTGTACGCAGAAGGGTGTACCTGTCACCTATGTAGATTCTATGAAGATGCTAGGTAAAGCATGTGGAATTGAAGTTGGAGCTGCGGTAGCAGCTGTTGTAAATGAATAAACGCTAAAGACGTTTTTGTTAGTGGCTATAGGCGACATTAAGTTCTAGTAACTTTTTGCAGCTATCCATGGCAAGGACTTTCTCTTTGCTCATTTATGACTCGCCTGGATCTGTGGGCTTGCAAGAAGATCATCATGTTATGAATGTAGGGAGGAGGTGGCGATATGCCAACAATTAACCAACTAGTACGTAAAGGTCGTCAAGCGAAGGTGGATAAGTCTAAATCACCAGCTTTGCAAAAAGGTTTTAACGCTTTGAAAAGAGAAGCAACGGATTTGAGTGCACCTCAAAAACGTGGTGTCTGCACGCGTGTAGGTACTATGACTCCTAAGAAGCCTAACTCCGCACTTCGTAAATATGCACGTGTTCGTTTAACGAACCGCGTAGAGGTGACAGCTTACATTCCAGGTATCGGTCACAACCTGCAAGAACACAGTGTTGTATTGATCCGTGGAGGTAGAATTAAAGATCTTCCAGGGGTACGTTATCACATCGTGCGTGGCGCGTTGGATACTTCCGGTGTTAACAACCGTAAGCAATCCCGTTCCAAATACGGTACTAAACGTCCGAAAGTTAAAAAATAAGAGATAATAATCAGGGATGATTCTTATAAGAAAGGGGGATAACTATGCCTCGTAAAGGTCCAGTTACTCGCAGAGACGTATTGCCAGATCCAATTTATAATAGCAAACTAGTTACTCGTCTTATCAATCGCATTATGGTTGATGGAAAAAGAGGGGTAGCACAAACCATTCTATACAACGCTTTTAACCTCGTGAAAGATCGTACAGGTAAAGAGCCGATGGAAGTGTTTGAAGCTGCTATCAAAAATATTATGCCAGTACTAGAAGTTAAAGCTCGCCGTGTTGGTGGAGCAAACTATCAAGTGCCTATCGAAGTAAGACCTGATCGTCGTTCGACATTAGGCTTGCGTTGGTTGGTAAACTACTCACGTCTACGCGGTGAGAAGACGATGGAAGAAAGATTGGCTTATGAAATCATCGATGCTAGCAACAGCACAGGCTCTTCCGTTAAGAAACGTGAAGATACACACAAAATGGCTGAAGCTAATAAAGCATTCGCTCACTATCGTTGGTAGAATTCTAAATCAATTTCAGAAAGGAGACATAACGACCTATGGCTAGAGAGTTCTCCTTAAAAAACACACGTAATATCGGGATCATGGCTCATATCGATGCTGGTAAAACGACAACAACAGAGCGCATTCTGTACTATACTGGTAAAGTTCACAAAATCGGGGAAGTGCACGAAGGTGCTGCTACGATGGACTGGATGGAACAGGAACAAGAACGCGGAATCACGATTACTTCCGCCGCTACAACTGCGCAATGGGAAGGTCACCGCATCAATATTATTGATACCCCGGGACACGTTGACTTTACCGTTGAGGTAGAGCGTTCCCTTCGTGTGTTGGATGGAGCAGTTGGTGTATTTAGTGCGAAAGAGGGCGTTGAGCCTCAATCGGAAACAGTTTGGAGACAAGCTGATAAATACAACGTTCCACGGATTGCTTACGTAAACAAAATGGACATCATCGGTGCAGACTTCTTGCAAGTTGTTGAATCCATGCGTCAAAAACTTGGTGCAAATGCAGTAGCTATTCAACTTCCAATCGGTGCTGAGAATGAGTTCAAAGGTATCATTGACTTGGTTGATGAAGTTGCTTATATGTACAAAGATGATCTTGGTAAGGATATCGAGAAAATCGAGATTCCTGCTGAGTTCAAAGATCAAGTTGCAGAGCTTCGCTTGGAATTGATTGAGAAAGTTGCTGAGCTCGATGAAGAGCTTACAATGAAGTATCTTGAAGGCGAAGAAATTTCTGTTGACGAAATCAAAGCAGCTCTACGTAAAGGTGTCTGCGAAGTGAAAATCTTCCCAGTTATCGTAGGGTCTTCTTACAGAAACAAAGGTGTTCAATTGATGTTGGATGCGGTAATTAGTTACCTGCCATCACCTCTTGATGTGCCTGACATTAAAGGTGTACTTGACGATGGTACTGAAGTGGTTCGTAAGTCTGCTGATGATCAACCTTTCTCAGCGCTTGCATTCAAAATCATGACAGATCCTTTCGTTGGTCGTCTTACGTTCTTCCGTGTTTACTCTGGTACCTTGAACTCCGGTTCCTACGTTGTTAACGCAACAAAAGGCAAACGTGAGCGCGTTGGTCGTATTCTGCAAATGCATGCGAACAGCCGTCAAGAAATCAGCATTGTATACGCTGGTGACATCGCCGCGGCCGTTGGATTGAAAGATACAACGACTGGTGATACACTTTGTGATGAGAAAAATCCAGTTATTCTTGAGAAAATGGTCTTCCCTGAACCGGTTATTCAGCTTGCTGTTGAACCGAAGACGAAAGCCGACCAAGATAAAATGGGTATCGCATTGCAAAAACTTGCTGAAGAAGATCCGACTTTCCGTGCTTCCACAGACGAAGAAACAGGACAAACGATCATCGCAGGTATGGGTGAGCTTCACCTTGAGATCCTAGTTGACCGTATGCTTCGCGAGTTCAAAGTAGAAACCAATGTAGGTAAACCACAAGTTGCTTATCGTGAAACATTCCGTGCGGCAGCTAAAGTTGAAGGTAAATTCGTTCGTCAATCCGGTGGTCGTGGTCAATACGGACATTGTTGGGTTGAGTTCGAACCTCAAGAAGCTGGCACAGGTTTCATTTTCGAAAGCAAAGTAGTGGGCGGATCTATTCCTAGAGAATATATCGCACCTATTCAAGCTGGTATCGAAGAGTCCATGAAAAACGGTGTAATCGCAGGATTCCCGCTCGTGGATATCAAAGCTACAGTTGTTGATGGATCTTACCATGATGTTGACTCCAATGAAATGGCGTTCAAAATCGCAGGTTCCATGGCACTTAAAGCAGCTAAAGAAAAATGTAAACCGGTTCTTCTTGAGCCAATCATGAAGGTTGAAGTTACTGTACCAGAAGAGTACATGGGCGATGTTATGGGTGACCTTAACTCCCGTCGTGGACGTATTGAAGGTATGGATAACCGTCATGGCGCGCAAATCATCCGTGCTAAGGTGCCTTTGTCCGAAATGTTTGGATATTCCACAACGCTTCGTTCGAGAACACAAGGCCGTGGTGTTTACTCCATGGAACTTTCACATTATGAAGAAGTACCTAAGTCCATTGCAGAAGAAATTATTGCAAAAGGCAAAGGCGCTTAATATAAAACTATTAGTCACTCTAAGGAGGAATCGTTTAAAATGGCAAAGGCTAAATTTGAACGTAACAAACCGCATGTTAACATCGGTACTATCGGTCACGTTGACCATGGTAAAACAACTTTGACAGCTGCTATTACAACTGTATTGTCCAAAAGATACGGTGGAGCTGCAGTAGCATTCGACCAAATCGATAAAGCACCAGAAGAGCGCGAGCGCGGTATCACAATCTCCACGGCTCACGTTGAGTACGAAACACCTAACCGTCACTACGCACACGTTGACTGCCCTGGACATGCTGACTATGTTAAAAACATGATCACTGGTGCTGCTCAAATGGACGGAGCGATCCTGGTTGTATCCGCAGCTGACGGCCCTATGCCGCAAACTCGCGAGCACATCCTTCTTTCCCGTCAAGTAGGCGTACCTTACATCGTAGTATTCCTTAACAAATGTGATATGGTTGAAGACGAAGAGTTGCTTGAATTGGTTGAGATGGAAGTTCGCGACCTTCTTAACGAATATGAGTTCCCAGGCGATGATACTCCAATCATCCGTGGTGCAGCTCGTGAAGCTCTTGCTAACCCAGAAGGTCCTTGGGCTGACAAAATCATCGAGTTGTTCGAGCAAGTTGATACTTACATCCCAACTCCTGAGCGTCAAACTGACAAGCCTTTCCTTATGCCAGTTGAGGATGTATTCTCAATCACTGGTCGTGGAACAGTTGCAACTGGTCGTGTTGAGCGTGGTACTGTTAAAGTACAAGAAGAAGTTGAAATCGTTGGTATCGCTGAAGAAACTCGTAAATGCATCGTAACTGGTGTAGAGATGTTCCGTAAATTGCTTGATTCCGCTCAAGCTGGTGACAACATTGGAGCTTTGCTTCGTGGTGTAGACCGTAAAGATATCGAGCGTGGACAAGTACTTGCGAAACCAGGTTCAGTTAAACCACACACGAACTTCACAGCACAAATCTACGTTCTAACTAAAGAAGAGGGTGGCCGTCATAAGCCTTTCTTCACAGGTTACCGTCCACAGTTCTACTTCCGTACAACTGACGTAACGGGTATCATCTCCCTTCCAGAAGGTACTGAGATGGTTATGCCTGGTGATAACATCACTGTTACTGTTGAACTAATCAACCCAATCGCAATCGAAGAAGGAACACGCTTCGCGATTCGTGAAGGCGGACGTACAGTTGGTGCGGGCGCGGTTGCAACAATTCAAAAGTAATACCTTTATATAGAAGAAACACTCATCGTTTAGGCGGTGAGTGTTTTTTTATGCATATGCCTAAAATTTCGCTTGCTTTTCGTTTTCAAATTTTATATAATATAAAACGTTGGTCTGTGACGTTGCGATGATGCGAAAGGTTGCCGACACACCTGGCCCCTTTGCCATGGGGATGGTTGTTGGAGAATTTTCGCGGAGTATGTCCGATAATAAATTGGGCGATAGAAGGAGGGACTTATCATGGCAAAGCAAAAAATTCGTATCCGTTTGAAAGCTTATGATCACAGAATTATTGATCAATCAGCTGAGAAAATCGTGGAAACTGCCAAGCGTTCCGGTGCAGGTGTATCCGGTCCGATTCCGCTTCCGACAGAGAAGCAAATCATCACGATTCTTCGTGCGGTGCACAAGTACAAGGATTCGCGTGAGCAATTCGAAATGCGTACGCATAAGCGTCTTATCGATATTGTGAATCCAACACCACAAACAGTTGATGCTCTAATGCGTTTAGACTTACCGTCTGGCGTTGATATTGAGATCAAACTGTAAAACAACTATAGAATGAACGTTTAGGAAGGAAATGAGGTGTCAACGATGAAAGGTATCTTAGGAAAAAAACTTGGGATGACACAGTTGTTTACTCCGGAGGGTAATGTAGTTCCGGTAACTGTCATTCAAGCGGGACCATGTGTGGTACTGCAAAAGAAAGATGTGGATAACGACGGATATGAGTCGATCCAAATCGGTTTTGATGATGTGAAAGCTAGCAGAATCATTAAACCAGAGCTTGGCCATGCGAAAAAAGCAGGGGCAACGCCTAAGCGCTACGTTAAAGAAATTCGTGGCATTCAGTTGGGTGACTATGAAGTTGGTCAAGAACTGAAAGCAGATCTGTTTACAGAGGGCGAATTCGTTGATGTAACGGGTACTTCCAAAGGTAAAGGTTTCCAAGGTAACATCAAAAGACATAACCAATCCACAGGCCCTATGGCTCACGGATCACGTTATCACCGCGGACCAGGTTCCATGGGTTCCATTCAAGCAAACCGCGTTCCTAAAGGTAAGAAATTACCAGGACATATGGGTAACGAAACAGTAACTTTGCAAAACCTGCAAATCATTAAAGTAGATGCTGAGCGTAACGTGTTGCTAGTTAAAGGTTCCATTCCGGGTCCTAGAAACAGCTACGTTAGCGTGAAGTCTGCTGTGAAAAAGTAAGAAAGGAGGAAGACAGATGCCAAAAGTAGCTTTATATAATGTAACAGGTGCTCAGGTAGGAGAAGTTGAACTGTCTGACGTTGTTTTCGGAATTGAGCCTCACGTTCATGCGATCCACGAAGCTGTTCTTTTGCAACAAGCAGCTGTGCGTCAAGGAACACACAAAACAAAAGGTCGTTCGGAAGTTCGCGGCGGTGGTCGTAAACCTTGGAAACAAAAAGGTACAGGTCGTGCGCGTCAAGGTAGTATTCGTGCTCCACAGTGGAAAGGCGGCGGTACCGTATTCGGGCCGACACCTCGTAGCTATGGTTTCAAATTGCCTAGAAAAGTTCGTCGCTTAGCGATCAAATCCGCTTTGTCCTCGAAACTTATCGATAACAACTTGATCGTATTGGATCAACTTCAAATGAATGCTCCGAAAACGAAAGATTTCGTTGCTATTCTGAACAACCTGAAAGTAGATAGCAAAGTACTAGTTGTGGGCGTTGCTAACGACTCTAATGTTGCTTTGTCTGCTCGTAATATCCCAGGTGTGAAATTTGTTGCTGCTGATGGAGTTAACGTTCTTGATGTCATGCTTTATGACAAATTGATCTTAACACAAGAGGCTGTACAGAAAGTTGAGGAGGTGCTTGCACAATGAAAAATCCACGCGACATTATCAAGCGCCCGATCATCACTGAGCGTACAAGCGACCTAATGGCTAACAAAAAGTATGTTTTCGAAGTGGATCTTCGCGCTAACAAAACAGAAATTAAACAAGCTATTGAAGCTATCTTCAAAGTAAAAGTTACAAATGTAAACACATTGAGAATGCCAGCTAAGCCAAAACGTTATGGCAAACACTCCGGTTACACTTCCATTTGGAAGAAAGCTATCGTGTCCCTAAGCGCAGAGAGCAAAGAATTGGAATTCTTTGAATCGGTATAACCCATTTCTTGAAGTAAGGAGGAAATCAGAGTGCCAATTAAAAAATACAAACCAACCTCACCAGCTCGACGTGCGATGTCGGTTTCTACTTTTGAAGAAATCACAACATCAACACCGGAGAAATCATTGCTTGCTCCTCTGTTCAAGCATGCTGGTCGTAACAACCAAGGTAAAATTACGGTTCGTCACCATGGTGGTGGACACAAACGTAAATACCGTATTATCGATTTTAAACGTACTAAAGATGGAATACCAGGACGCGTTGCTACAGTTGAGTACGATCCTAACCGTTCCGCAAACATCGCATTGATTCATTATGCTGATGGTGAGAAAAAATACATCATCGCTCCTAAAGGTCTTAAAGTGGACGATCGTATCGTTTCTGGACCACAAGCAGATATCAAAGTAGGTAACGCTCTTCCATTGGAAAACATTCCAGTTGGTACAGTTATCCACAACATCGAGTTGAAGCCTGGTAAAGGTGCACAACTAGTGCGCGCTGCTGGTACGGAAGCTCAACTTCTTGGTAAAGAAGAAACTTACGTAACAATTCGCCTTTCATCCGGTGAAGTTCGTAAAGTCCTTAAAGTTTGCCGCGCAACAATCGGTTCTGTTGGTAACGAAGATCACGAGCTCGTGAAAATCGGTAAAGCAGGACGTAATCGTTGGAAAGGCAATCGTCCACAAGTTCGTGGGGTCGTAATGAACCCGAATGATCACCCACACGGTGGTGGTGAAGGACGCGCACCAATCGGACGTAAATCACCTATGTCACCATGGGGTAAACCGACGCTTGGTTTCAAAACTCGTAAAAAAGGCAAAGCATCCGATAAATACATTGTACGTCGCCGTACGAAGTAATCTAGGATATATGAATTCTCTTGAGGTTCAAGGAAGGGAGGAACACCCATGGGTCGCAGCTTAAAGAAGGGTCCATTTATTGATGGATACTTACTGAAAAAAGTAGAAGACTTGAACACTTCCAGCAAAAAACTGGTTATCAAAACGTGGTCCCGTCGTTCTACGATTTACCCGCAATTCGTTGGTCACACTTTCGGAGTATATGATGGAAGAAAACACGTGCCTGTGTATGTAACCGAAGATATGGTTGGACACAAGCTTGGTGAATTTGCACCAACTCGTACTTACAAAGGTCACGATGACGACAAGAAAACCGGAAAACGTTAATTTCATTTTTAACCGAGAGGAGGTACTACCATGCAAGCTAAAGCAATATTGAACCACGCTCGGATTGCTCCTCGTAAAGCAAAGCTAGTTGTTGACTTGATTCGGGGAAAAGCGGTAGGTGAAGCGATTGCGATTCTGCGTCACACACCTAAAGCAGCTTCTCCAATTCTGGAGAAATTACTGAATTCCGCTATTGCCAATGCAGAGCATAACTATTCATTAGATCCTAATAAATTAGTGGTATCTGAGACGTTTGTTAACCAAGGACCTACAATGAAAAGGTTCCAACAACGTGCAATGGGTCGCGCTAGCGCGATCAAAAAACGTACCAGCCACATCACAATCGTGGTATCTGAAAAATAAGGAGGGATAACGTGTGGGTCAGAAAGTAAACCCGGTAGGCTTTAGAATTGGTATTATTCGTGATTGGGAGTCCAAATGGTTCGCAGAGAAAGATTTCGGAACTCTGTTGCTTGAAGACGTCAAAATCCGCGAATACTTAAAAAATAAACTTAAAGACTCAGCAGTTTCCCACATCGATATCGAGCGCGCGGCTAACCGTGTGAACGTTACGATTCATACTGCTAAACCAGGAATGGTTATTGGTAAAGGCGGAGCTGAAGTTGAAGTTATTCGCAACTACATCGCTGGCATGTCCAATAAAAAAGTTCACATCAACATTTCTGAAATCAAAAGCCCAGATCTTGATGCAATTCTCGTAGCTGAAGCTATCGCACTTCAATTGGAACGTCGCGTTTCATTCCGTCGTGCTATGAAACAAGCTATGCAAAGAACAATGAGATCCGGCGCTAAAGGTATTAAAGTAGCAACTAGCGGACGTCTTGGCGGTGCTGAGATTGCTCGTACGGAAGGATATAGCGAAGGAACAGTTCCACTTCATACGCTTCGTGCGGATATCGACTATGGTACTGCTGAAGCAGCCACTACTTATGGACGTATCGGTGTAAAAGTATGGATTTATCGTGGAGAAGTGCTTCCGCCAGCTAAGAAAAAGGCTCAGCCGGAAGGAGGAATTTAAATCATGTTAGTACCTAAACGTGTAAAACACCGTAAAGAACACCGCGGTAACATGAAAGGTCGCGCTAAAGGCGGTACGGAAGTAGCTTTTGGCGAATATGGTCTGCAAGCGGTAGAACCGGCTTGGGTATCCAACCGTCAAATCGAAGCAGCACGTATTGCCATGACACGTTACATCAAACGTGGCGGTAAAGTTTGGATTAAAATCTTCCCAGCTAAACCAGTTACACAAAAACCGCTTGAAGTCCGTATGGGTAGTGGTAAAGGTAACGTGGAGAAATGGGTAGCTGTAGTAAAACCGGGTAAAATTTTGTTTGAACTTGCTGGTGTAAGTGAAGAGGTCGCTCGTGAAGCGATGCGTCTTGCTGCTCACAAGCTTCCAATCAAAACGAAATTCGTGAAAAGAGAAGAAGTAGGCGGTGAAGCAAATGAAGGGTAGTGAATTCCGGAACTTAACCACTGCTGAAATTGAGCAAAAAGTTAATGGTTTTAAAGAAGAACTCTTTAACCTCCGTTTTCAACTAGCTACTGGTCAATTGGACAACCCGACTCAAATTCGTGATTTGCGTAAAGAGATCGCTCGTGCCAAGACTATTTTGCGTGAAAGAGAATTGGGGATTGGGTAACCAAATCTAGAAGGGAGGGTTCCTTAGATGGCTGAACGTAACGATCGTAAAGTGCTGATCGGTAAAGTTGTCAGCGATAAAATGGATAAAACCATTGTTGTTGCTGTCGAAACTTACAAAAAACATGATCTCTATCACAAGAGAATCAAATATACGAAAAAGTTTAAAGCGCATGACGAAAACAACCAAGCTAAAATCGGTGACACTGTGAAAATCAGTGAAACTAGACCGTTATCCAAAGATAAAAGCTGGAGACTGGTTGAAGTTACTGAAGTTGGCGTTGTTATCTAATAATCGAGACATGAACCCCGAAAGGAGGGAATACGATGATTCAACCATTTACTCGTTTGGCTGTCGCTGACAACTCAGGTGCGAAACAATTAATGTGTATCCGCGTTTTGGGTGGTACTGGTCGTCGCGTTGGTCACATTGGTGATTTGATCGTCTGTTCAGTAAAAGAAGCAACACCAGGTGGCGTTGTCAAAAAAGGTGACGTTGTTAAAGCAGTAATCGTTCGTACGAAGAGCGGTGCTCGCCGTAAAGACGGATCATATATCTCATTCGATGAGAATGCGGCTGTTATCGTGAAAGAAGATAAAAGTCCACGTGGTACACGTATCTTTGGACCAGTTGCACGCGAACTTCGTGACAGAGACTTCATGAAGATCGTATCCTTGGCTCCAGAAGTTATCTAAGAACAGTTACGATGTTTGTTTTCCTAACGGGAAACCTCAGGAGGTGTAGAAGCTAATGCCAAGATTAAAAAAGAGATTAGAATCTCATAACAATAAACTGCACGTGAAAAAAGACGATACGGTTTTTGTGATCACTGGTAAAGACAAAGGTAAGAAGGGTCGCGTTATCGCTGCTTATCCTCGTCAAAACCGTGTGCTTGTAGAAGGTGTAAACATGGTTAAGAAACATGCAAAACCATCTCAACAAAATCCACAAGGCGGTATCTTGAATCAAGAAGCTGCAATCCACGTTTCTAACGTGATGCTAATTGATCCTAAGAGCGGCAAACCTACTCGCGTAGGATACAAAGTATTGGATAACGGAACGAAAGTTCGTATCGCGAAAAAATCCGGCGAAGTTATCGACTAATACAAAAAAGCATGGAAAGGAGGCAAATGAGTCATGGCAGTAAGAATGAAAGATCGTTATTTGAACGAAATCACTCCAGCGTTAATTCAAAAGTTTAACTACACAACTGTAATGCAAGTTCCTAAAATCGAGAAAATCGTTATCAACATGGGTGTTGGTGAGGCTGTATCGAATTCCAAAGTTCTTGACACTGCAGTAGAAGATCTTCAAAAGATCTCTGGTCAAAAACCAGTTGTAACAAAATCCAAAAAAGCTATCGCGGGTTTCAAACTTCGTGAAAATATGCCAATCGGCGTGAAAGTAACTCTTCGCGGCGAGCGCATGTATCATTTCTTGGATAAACTCTTCAACGTATCACTTCCACGTGTACGTGACTTCCGTGGTATTTCCAACAAGGCTTTTGACGGCCGTGGAAACTATACACTTGGTCTGAAAGAACAACTCATTTTCCCAGAAATTGAGTATGATAAAGTTGATAAAGTTCGTGGTATGGATATTGTTATCGTAACAACGGCTAAGTCCGACGAGGAAGCTCGCGAGCTTTTAACACAACTCGGAGCGCCTTTCGTTAAATAGGTTACCAGTCGTACCTATCAGGAGGTGTTATATTAAGTGGCAAAAACTTCGATGAAAGTCAAACAGCAACGTACCCCGAAGTTTAAAGTGCAAGCATACACACGTTGTGAGCGCTGCGGACGTCCGCATTCAGTGCTTCGCAAGTTCAAAATTTGTCGGATTTGTTTCCGCGAATTAGCACACAAAGGTCAGATTCCAGGCGTTAAAAAAGCAAGCTGGTAATCACCCTATTTTCGGGAAGGAGGTTTACACAAAATGGTCATGTCAGATCCAATTGCAGATATGCTAACTCGCATTCGTAATGCGAATATCGTACGTCATGAAACAGTTGAAATTCCTGCGTCAAAAGTGAAGAGGGAAATCGCTGAAATCCTTAAAAAAGAAGGATTTATCCGTGACGCTGAGTACGTTGAAGATAGCAAACAAGGTATCATTCGTTTGTTCCTGAAATACGGTTCAAACAATGAGCGTGTTATCTCCGGTTTGAAAAGAATTTCCAAACCAGGTCTACGCGTTTACACTAAATCACAAGAAATCCCTCGTGTTCTGGGCGGATTAGGGATTGCCATCATCTCCACATCTAAAGGAGTTATGACGGATAAAGATGCTCGTCAATCCAAAGCTGGCGGAGAGGTTATCTGCTACGTTTGGTAATACAATTGTAATTGAATGGAGGTGCAAACATGTCTCGTATTGGTCGTAAGCCAATCACCATTCCAAGTGGTGTAAATGTAACACTAGACAATACTCAAATCACGGTTAAAGGCCCTAAAGGTTCTTTGTCCCGTGAACTTCATAAAGATATGAAAGTAAATGTTCTAGAAAACGAGATTTCCGTTGAGCGTCCTTCCGATAACAAACTCCACCGTTCCCTGCATGGTACAACACGTAGTGTTGTTGCCAACATGGTAAGTGGCGTAACGGAAGGTTTCACGAAATCTTTGGATCTAGTTGGCGTTGGTTACCGTGCTAACAAGAGCGGCGACAAATTAGTTCTCAACGTTGGGTACTCCCATCCAGTTGAAATCACTCCTGAAAACGGTATTGAGTTCGATGTTCCTACGAACACGAAAATCATCGTTAAAGGTATTGATAAAGAATTAGTAGGCGCTATGGCAGCTAAAGTTCGTTCCGTACGTGAACCAGAGCCGTATAAAGGTAAAGGTATCAAGTATGAAGGCGAACGCATTCTTCGTAAAGAAGGTAAAGCTGGTAAGAAGAAATAAGATCGTTAGATCGCGGGTAATAGCTAAGAGTTTTCGCATGAAAACTTGCTACGTAAGCATAAGCCTCGCATCATAAGATGATGAAAGGAGTGTAAGTATAGATGATTACTAAAAGCGATAAAAATAAAGCTCGTTTGAAAAGACATCTTCGTGTTCGTAAGAAAATCGAAGGTACAACTGTTCGTCCGCGCTTAAACATTTTCCGCTCTTCCAAACACATGTATGCTCAACTTATCGATGATACAACGGGTATTACTATCGTTGCCGCATCGACTCAAGATAAAGAACTGAAAAGTGACATTGGTAATGGCGGTAACGTTGAAGCTGCTCGTAAAGTTGGCGCATTAATCGCTCAACGCGCGAAAGAAAAAGGTTTAGACAAAGTGGTATTTGACCGCGGTGGATACCTTTATCATGGACGTGTTCAAGCATTAGCTGACGCAGCTCGTGAAGCTGGTCTTGAATTCTAGGAAAAACATATATAAGGAGGTAAAAGACTTGCGTGTAGATCCTAATACTTTAGAGCTAACAGAAAAAGTCGTTAATATTAATCGCGTAGCTAAAGTAGTAAAAGGCGGACGTCGTTTCAGCTTCAGCGCACTTGTTGTCGTTGGCGATGGCAATGGCTGGGTTGGCGCAGGAATCGGTAAAGCTTCCGAAGTTCCTGATGCAATCCGCAAAGGTATTGAAGATGCGAAAAAGAACTTGATTCATGTTCCTATCGTAGGCACTTCGATTCCTCACCTTGTAACAGGTAAGTTTGGTGCAGGACGCGTTCTGCTAAAACCAGCTTCCCAAGGTACAGGAGTTATCGCAGGCGGGCCAGTTCGTGCAGTTCTTGAGCTTGCTGGTATCGGCGATATCTTGACAAAATCCCTTGGTTCATCGAACTCCATGAACATGGTTAACGCTACGCTTGAAGGCTTGAGCCGCTTGAAAAAAGCGGAAGAAGTTGCAAAGCTTCGCGGTAAAACAGTTCAAGAGCTATTAGGTTAGGAGGGGTAAACATGGCGAAACAATTACAAATTACCCTAAAACGCAGCCTGATTGGCCGCCCTGAAACACAACGCGTTACTGTGAAAACACTTGGTCTTCGCAAGATGCACCAAACTGTTCTTCATCAAGATAATGCTGCGATCAGAGGCATGGTTAATCAAGTGAGCCATTTGGTAGAAGTTAAAGAAATCGAAGCATAGTAGCAAGATATTAAGATCTAGAGGAGGTGTGCAACGATGAAGTTACATGAGCTAAGTTCTGCTACTGGTTCTCGTCACACTCGTAAACGTGTTGGCCGTGGTACAAGTAGCGGCATGGGTAAAACATCAACTCGCGGACATAAAGGGCAAAACGCACGTTCCGGTGGAGGCGTTCGTCCTGGATTCGAGGGTGGACAAAACCCGTTATACCGTCGTTTACCTAAACGTGGTTTCACGAATCGTTTCCGTACGGAATACGCAATCGTGAATCTTGAAGATTTGAACAATTTCGCAGCTGGTACCGAAGTTACTCCACAAGTATTGATGGAGACTGGTATTGTTAAAGCTCCTAAAGATGGCATTAAGATTTTAGGAAACGGTGAAATCACAGTAAAATTAACCGTTAAAGCGAATAAGTTCTCTCAATCTGCGATTGAGAAAATCCAAGCTGCCGGCGGTCAAACCGAGGTGATTTAATGTTCAATACCATAGCCAACATCTTCAAAGTAGAAGACTTACGCAGAAGAATTATATTCACACTCGTCTTGCTAATCGTCTACCGATTAGGCGTTTTTATTCCAGTGCCTAACATAAATACAGATGTTCTGAAACTTCAAGATCAAGCGAATCAGAGCGATGTCTTTGGTTTGCTTAACACGTTTTCTGGTGGGGCGCTCTTTCAGTTTTCCATCTTCGCGATGGGAATCACCCCTTACATCACGGCTTCGATCATCGTACAACTTTTATCCATGGATGTAGTCCCGCGCTTTGCGCAATGGGCAAAAGAAGGCGATGTCGGAAGAAAGAAAATGACACAAGTTACTCGTTACGGTACGATTATTCTAGGTGTGATTCAAGCATTTGGTCTTTCCATTGGGTTTAACCGTTTGTATAGTGGACTCGTGATTGACTCAGGCTTCACTACCTTTGCACTAATCGCTATCGTACTGACAGCTGGTACAGCTTTCTTGATGTGGCTAGGTGAGCAAATCACGGAGTTTGGGATTGGGAACGGTATTTCCATTATCATCTTTGCTGGTATCGTCGCGGCGATTCCGACAAGCATTCAACAAATTTACAAATCACTTTTTGCGACCGAAGGAGCTTTGTTCCTGAATATCGTGAAACTGATCATTATTGCTTTGGTTGTTATACTGATTATTGCCGGGGTCATATTCGTGCAGCAAGGTGTTCGTAAGATACCTGTACAATATGCGAAACGGGTAGTTGGTCGTAAAATGTATGGTGGTCAAACCACTCACATTCCTCTTAAAGTGAATGCGGCTGGTGTAATCCCAGTAATCTTTGCACTTTCGTTATTGATGTTCCCTCCTACCATTGCTAGTTACTGGAGAGGAAATGTTGTTGCAGAATGGATAATAAACAATTTAAGTATTAACCAAACTGCTCCGCTAGCGATTGTACTTTACGTACTGCTGATTATTGGATTCACATACTTTTATACCTTCGTACAAATTAATCCAGTTCAAATGGCTGACCAGATGAAGAAAAATGGTGGCTATATACCAGGTATTAGACCCGGTAAGACAACATCGACTTATCTGACTCGCGTAATGACTAGAATTACTCTTTCTGGGGCTTTGTTTCTCTCAGCGATCTCGATTCTTCCAATGCTATTCGGAGGACTTGCCGGTTTGCCTAGTTCGGTTCGGATTGGTGGTACATCTTTACTTATCGTAGTAGGCGTTGGTCTTGAGACGATGAAACAAATCGAGAGCCAATTGATTAAGCGTCATTACAAAGGATTTATCAATAAATAGCTAATAGGTTCTGATGGGGCAATATCTGCGACATCGGCACCTATTGTGCTGTTCGTAATGCCGAGTGCGATGGGAGGTTTTAAGTGTGAACGTAATTTTTATGGGGCCTCCTGGTGCAGGCAAAGGTACACAAGCTGAAAAAATCGTTAACGAATTTCAAATTCCTCATATCTCAACTGGAGATGCTTTTCGCTTGGCGATGAGTCAAGGAACACCACTTGGTGTTGAAGCCAAAGGTTATGTGGATAAGGGACTTCTGGTTCCTGATGAAATAACGAACGGTATTGTGAGAGAGCGTCTTGCCCAACCGGATTGCGATAAAGGCTTTTTGCTTGACGGGTTCCCTCGAACTGTTGCTCAAGCAGATGCATTGTCTGAAATCGTAGATTCATTAGGTAAGAAGATTGAAGTAGTTATCAATCTTTCCGTTGATCGCAGTTTCTTGCTTGCAAGACTAACTGGCCGAAGAATTTGTAAATCCTGTGGTTCTACGTATCATGTAATCTTCAACCCACCAAAGCAAGAAGGCGTATGCGATAAATGTTCGGGTGAGTTGTACCAACGATCTGATGATACGGAAGAGAAAGTCGGAACTCGTTTGGATGAATACATCAATAAAACGGCTCCGCTACTGGATTACTACCAAAAGAGGGAATTATTGCGTGAGGTTAACGGGGAACAAGACATTCATGCGGTAACCGAACAAATTAGCTCACTGCTACGAGGTCTAGCGTAATGATCATTTGTAAGTCCGAGGTTGAACTAGACCTAATGCGAGAAGCTGGTCGTATCGTAGCCGAAACGCACCGCTTATTGGCAAGGGCGATTCGTCCGAACATTACAACGAAAGAACTTGATCAGATCGCAGAGGAATTCATTCGCAGTCAGGGAGCGATTCCATCTTTTAAAGGCTACAACGGTTTTCCTGGAAGCATTTGTGCTTCAGTCAACGAAGAATTAGTTCATGGTATTCCTGGTCCAAGAAAGCTCACTGAGGGCGATATTATCAGTATAGATATTGGTGCTCAGTATAAAGGTTATCATGGAGATTCTGCTTGGACGTATCCTGTCGGTGAAATTTCTGAAACAGCGCGGCGGTTGTTAGCTGTGACAGAAGAATCACTTTATCGAGGCATAGCAGAAGCTAAACCGGATGCTAGACTCTACACGTTGTCGCATGCAATCCAAACTTGTATTGAAGACGCAGGCTTCTCCGTGGTTATAGAGTATGTTGGTCACGGTATCGGAACGGATCTTCACGAAGAACCACAAATTCCGAATTATGGTGTTCCTGACAAAGGTCCTCGTCTCAAACCAGGCATGGTCCTAGCCATTGAACCGATGGTGGTCGTTGGCGAAAGATTTGTCCAAACACTCGAAGACGATTGGACTGTAGTCACTGCGGATCGTACCCTATGTGCTCATTTTGAACATACGATTGCAATTACGGCAGCCGGTTATGAAATATTAACTTTGCCTAGATCGTAGGTGATGGTGAATGGATAGCAAGATTCCGAAGGTGGGTCAAATCGTAAAGGTGCTTCGCGGTCGAGATCCCGGAGAATATGCGGTCGTAATTGGAATTGTCGATCATCGCTTTGTCTGGCTTGCCGACGGTGATCATCGCAAATTCGATCAACCGAAGAAGAAGAACCTGAATCATCTTCAGTTACAAGAAACGATTAGCAGTGAAGTGGAGTCAAGCATTAGGGAAACAGGTCGTGTTACTAATGGAAAGTTGCGCTTCGCAATTGCCAAATTCGTTGAACTTATGCAAGATGAAGCACAAGAGAAAGGAGAATGACTGTGGCCAAAGAAGATGTAATTGAAGTAGAAGGTACAGTGATTGAACCTCTTCCGAATGCAATGTTTAAGGTTGAATTGGAAAATGGTCATAAAATCCTAGCCCATGTATCCGGTAAGATCAGAATGCATTTTATCCGCATTTTGCCTGGAGATAAGGTTACCGTAGAATTATCGCCTTATGATTTAACGAGAGGCCGTATAACCTACCGTTTCAAATAAATGTTCGGCTTACATGTAAGTTACTCTCTCAAGGCGTATGCTTACGAAGCAAGTTTTCTAACAGAAAACGCAACATGGTTGCTTACGATGATAAGGAGGGCTTAAAAATGAAAGTTAGACCGTCGGTTAAACCGATTTGCGAGAAATGCAAAGTTATTCGCCGTAAAGGTAATGTAATGGTTATTTGTGAAAATCCTAAGCACAAACAAAAACAAGGTTAAAAGGAGGTGCAATCTGTAGATGGCACGTTTAGCTGGAGTTGACTTACCTCGTGACAAACGAGTTGTAATCGCGTTGACTTACATTTTCGGTATCGGCACTACAACTGCTCAGAAAATCATTGCTTCCACAGGTATCGACGCTAGTACTCGCGTTCGTGACTTGACTGAAGATGAAGTGAGCAAAATCCGTGATGTAATTGACAAAACCCTTAAAGTAGAAGGCGACCTTCGTCGCGAAATTTCCCTAAACATCAAACGTCTAATCGAAATCGGATCCTACCGTGGTCTTCGTCACCGTCGTGGTCTTCCTGTTCGTGGACAACGTACTAAAACTAATGCTCGTACACGTAAAGGTCCTCGTCGTACGGTAGCTAATAAGAAGAAATAATAAAGGGGGTTAGAGCTAATGGCAAAACCTAAAAAAGTCGTCCGTACGAAACGTCGTGACCGGAAAAATATTGAGAGCGGTGTAGCACACATTCGTTCAACATTTAACAACACGATCGTAACGATCACGGATCCGCATGGTAACGCAATTTCCTGGGCAAGTTCAGGAAACCTTGGATTCAAAGGTTCCCGTAAAAGTACTCCTTTTGCAGCGCAAATGGCAGCTGAAAAAGCAGCTAAAGCAGCTATGGAGCATGGTTTGAAAACTGTTGAAGTAATGGTTAAAGGTCCAGGAGCTGGCCGCGAAGCAGCAATCCGCTCTTTGCAAGCAGCAGGTCTTGAAGTAAACCTGATTAAAGACGTGACTCCGGTTCCTCATAATGGCTGCCGTCCTCCAAAACGTCGTCGCGTATAATTCAGGATCACTTTGTAGTATAATTATTCCAAAATCGTGAATAATGGTTTGAAGGATAGGAATACTATGAAATTTTCAGGCGAAGTATCCAGAGGGAAACGACGTATTGAATGGAGGGTACATTTCATGATCGAAATCGAAAAGCCAAAAATAGAAACCGTAGCATTAAGTGAAGATGGCGCTTATGGTAGATTTATCATCGAGCCGTTGGAGCGTGGCTATGGTACAACCTTAGGTAACTCACTACGTCGTATCTTACTGTCCTCTTTACCGGGGGCAGCAGTAACCTCTGTCCAAATCGATGGCGTTTTACATGAGTTTTCAACGATTCCTGGCGTGCTTGAGGATGTAACGGAAATTATCCTCAACTTGAAAGGCCTATCGTTGAAAATTCACTCCGATGAGGAGAAAGTGCTTGAAATTGATGCAGAAGGAGAAGGTAATATTACCGCAGCTGATATCCGTGGTGATAGCGATGTGGAGATTCTTAATCCGGATCTGCATATTGCAACCTTATCTCCGGACGCACGTCTTCACATGAGGATTCATGCGGGCAGAGGACGCGGTTACGTCCAATCGGACAAAAATAAGCATGAAGAACAACCAATTGGAGTGATTCCAATTGATTCGATCTACACGCCTATTACCCGAGTGAACTATGCTATTGAGAATACTCGCGTCGGCCAAGTGACTAACTATGATAAGTTGACCCTCGAAGTGTGGACTGATGGAAGTATTCGACCAGAAGAAGCAGTGAGCTTGGGCGCCAAAATCTTAACAGAACATCTGAACTTGTTCGTTGGTTTGACGGATGAAGCGAAAGATGCTGAGATTATGGTAGAGAAAGAAGAAGATAAGAAAGAGAAAGTTCTGGAGATGACTATCGAGGAACTAGATCTATCTGTTCGTTCTTACAACTGTCTCAAGCGTGCAGGGATTAACACCGTACAAGAGCTGATTACCAAAACAGAAGAAGACATGATGAAAGTTCGGAACTTAGGACGCAAATCGCTTGAAGAAGTTCAAGAGAAGCTCGAAGAGCTGGGTTTGGGACTACGTACTGAGGAATAATCTTGTCAGAAGGAGGTTAATTCAATGAACTACAGAAAATTGAACCGCGATTCCAGTAATCGTAAAGCATTATTCCGTGATCTGGTTACAGATCTGTTCATACATGAACGCATCCAAACTACAGAAGCAAAAGCAAAAGAAATTCGTTCCATCGCTGAGAAGTTAATCACTCTTGCGAAGCGCGGAGATCTTCATGCACGCCGTCAGGTTGCTGCTTTTGTTCGTAGAGAAGCTGCAAACGAAAATCAAGATGCGATTCAAAAACTGTTCTCCGATTTGGCTACTCGTTACTCCGAGCGTCCAGGTGGATACACTCGTATCCTTAAACTGGGACCACGCCGCGGTGACGCAGCACCAATGGTTTACCTAGAGCTAGTAGATCGCGCATAAAGACGGATGGGAAAGGGTGGACGGAATCACTAGATTCTGGTGAAGCCCTTTTTTTGCAGTCTTAGCACGCTCTCTAGAAGTGAATTTAGCTAAGGCTAATCACTTAGATAGGAAGGATGACTCATGGAGGAACAAGCCTTGAGAAATCTACGTTTTACCATAAGTTATGATGGGACTGCTTATTCAGGTTTTCAGATTCAGCCTAAAGCAGATACGATTCAATACCGTTTAGAGCAGGCTGTTTTCATGTTAACTGGTGAGAGAGTGAAAGTTATCTCATCTGGGCGTACAGATGCCGGTGTACACGCGAAAGCACAAGTTATTAATTTTAGTACGAATTCAAAGATTCCAGTGGAACGTTGGTGTTTAGCTTTAAATGCTAGACTACCCAGAGATATCGTCGCACATACCGCGGAAGAAGTCCTTCCTTCCTTTCATTCTCGCAAAGCCGCGAAACGCAAAACTTACTGCTTTTCAATTCGCTCGGCGCGCTTCCCTGATGTCTTTCACCGCAACTATGAATACCATCATCCTACGCATTTGAATGTGGAAGCCATGAGAGAGGCGCTCCCTTGCTTGCTAGGTGAGCATGATTTTACTTCGTTTTGTACGGTGAGAACAGATAAGGAAGTAAAGGTGAGAACCCTCTACGAGGTTCGTTTGGAAACGGAAGCTGACGAGTTGTCTACGACGGGGAAAATCGCCAGAATCCGGTTAATTGTAACGGGTAATGGTTTCCTTTATAACATGGTTAGGATCATTGCAGGAACACTGATTCAGATTGGAGAAGGTAAGAGACCTAGTAGCGATATGCAGCGAATTCTTGAAGCTAGAGACCGATCTCAAGCAGGTCCTACGGCCGAAGCTATGGGTTTAACGTTATGGAGAGTCGACTATTAAAATCTTAAAACACTACTTGCTTCTTATCGATGTTTCGTGTAAAATATAACTTGGCGTTTCGTGATCGGCTACCCCACAGCCCCTGATCACAAATGGCTGTCAACCATCCATCATTTATGTAAACTAACAATAATAATTATGTATTGAGATATATTTTTAGGAGGATTAAGCATGCGCACCACATATATGGCTAAGCCAAATGAAGTAGAGCGTAAATGGTACATTGTTGACGCTGCAGGCCAAACACTTGGCCGTCTTGCAAGTGAAGTTGCTAGCATTATCCGCGGTAAGCACAAACCGGAGTTCACTCCACACGTAGATACTGGTGATTTCGTTGTTGTTATCAATGCTTCCCAAATTAAGCTAACTGGTAAAAAAATGCAAAACAAAATGTACTACCGTCACTCTTTATACCAAGGTGGTTTAAAAGTGACTTCCGCTCAGGATTTGCTGAACAGCAAACCTGATCGCATGATCGAGTTTGCCGTACATGGTATGCTTCCTAAGAACCGTCTTGGCGACAGCTTGAAAACTAAGCTTAAAGTCTACGGTGGAGCAGAGCACCCGCACCAAGCACAACTACCAGAAGTCTGGAATCTTCGCGGTTAATATAAGGAGGAACGTTTCGTGGCACAAGTTCAATATTATGGAACGGGTCGTCGTAAACACTCGGTAGCGCGTGTGCGCTTAGTACCGGGTGAAGGACGCATCATTATCAATAAACGTGATCTAGATGAGTATTTCGGTCTAGAAACGTTGAAACTGATCGTTAAACAACCATTGACATTAACTGAGACTGTCGGTAAATACGATGTTCTAGTTCTTGCAAATGGTGGTGGAATCAGCGGACAAGCTGGAGCGATTCGTCACGGGATTTCCCGTGCATTGCTGAAAGCTGATCCGGAATACCGTGGATCCTTGAAAAAAGCAGGATTCTTAACACGTGATTCCCGTATGAAAGAGCGTAAAAAATATGGATTGAAAGCCGCTCGTCGCGCTCCTCAATTCTCCAAACGTTAAGATTACGCGCCTTTGGCGCTCAAGAGAGACCTTTCCTGCATTATGCTGGAAAGGTTTTTTCTTTTTAATCAAAAGTTAGGAGTTATTCCAACCAACAATATAGATTTAATGAAGTTAATACCAAAATGATAAAAAGTAATTGACACAAATCAGATCTCAGCTATAATTAAATTTAAATCATACAATAACAGTCGGGATTAAAAACTTTAGGAGGTATTTAAAATGAATCTCTTTGAAAAAGAAGCTTTTGTATCGAAAGCCGCAGAGGAATTCGAAAATCAATCACCAGAAGCAATATTGAAACTTGCCGTTGACACATTCCCAAGATTAACACTTGCTTGTAGTTTTGGTGCTGAAGATGTTGTCCTTGTTGATATGCTTCAAAAAATTAATCCGACCGTAGATATTTTCTACTTGGATACGAATGTTCATTTTCAAGAAACATATGATACAAGAGATCGTCTAGAGCAGCATTACGGCACTAAGTTTGTTCAAGTATTGCCGAAGCTTACACTTGATGAACAAGCTGAGAAATTTGGCGATGAGCTATGGAAAAGCGATGCTAACCAATGCTGTAACATTCGAAAAGTAGATCCGTTAACCGATATCCTTAAAAATTATGATGCTTGGATCACAGGAATTCGCCGCGACCAAGCACCTACTCGTGCAAATGCTAAAAAAGTGGAGTACGACGTGAAATTTGGTTTGATTAAATTTAACCCTCTTGCTGGTTGGACTTCAGAAGATGTATGGAATTACATTCGTGAGAATGATGTAATCTACAATCCCTTACATGATCGCAACTACCCAAGTATCGGGTGCACACATTGCACGCGTCCTGTAGCCGAAGGTGAAGATCCACGTGCGGGTCGTTGGGCTAGTATCGAAAAAACAGAATGCGGCCTTCATAAGTAATCATAGATATTACGGAGGTGACTACGTAATGACGACGATTAAGCCACATGGCGGCAAATTAATTAACCGCTTGGTTCCTGCAGAGGAAAGAGAAGAGCTTCTAAAACATGCAGCATTATTGAAACAAATTCGTGTGAATTCATGGACCATTTCTGACCTAGATCTGATTGGGGTAGGTGCATTTTCACCATTAGTTGGATTCCTTGAGGAGAAAAACTATACGTCTGTTGTAGAGACCATGCGTCTTACTGATGGTACTGTGTGGAGCATACCTGTTACCTTATCGATCGACCCAGAAGTTGCAGCTTCCATCTCCATTGGTGAGCAACTAGCGCTTGTTGGTGAGGAAGATGATGTGATTTTTGCTATCTTAGAAGCGACCAGTATTTATAAAGTAGATCAACAAAATGAAGCAATCAATATTTTTAAGACAGATGATATGGCTCACCCTGGTGTGGATAAACTGTTCTCGCGTTCTTCTACGAATATCGGAGGTCCTATTCAACTGCTTAACAGACCAAAGCCTAAGAAGTTTGAAGAGTTTTATTTTGATCCATCCGAAACACGTCGCATTTTTGCGGAAAACGGGTGGAGAACTGTCGTTGGCTTTCAAACGCGTAATCCTGTCCACAGAGCTCATGAATACATTCAAAAGTCGGCCATGGAAATCGTGGATGCTCTTTTCCTTAATCCGCTTGTAGGTGAGACTAAATCCGATGACATCTCTGCAGATGTTCGTATGAAAAGTTATTTGGTATTGCTTGAGAATTACTATCCGAAGGATCGAACTTTCTTAGGCGTATACCCGGCTGCTATGCGCTATGCAGGTCCTCGTGAGGCGATTCTACACGCTATTGTACGTAGAAACTATGGATGTACTCATTTCATCGTAGGACGCGATCACGCGGGTGTTGGCGATTACTACGGCACGTATGAGGCTCAAGAGATTTTTAGTAATTTTACGGCAGAAGAAATTGGGATTACCCCATTATTCTTTGAGCATAGTTTCTTCTGTACAAAATGTGGCAATATGGCATCTAGCAAAACTTGTCCGCATAATAAGTCCCACCATATGCATCTCTCCGGCACCAAGGTTCGTGGACTGCTTAGAAACGGTCAATGCCCGCCTCCGGAGTTCACACGCCCTGAGGTCGCCCAGGTTCTTATTGAAGGTCTAAGAGACCCTGAATATCAAGTGTAAGTAAGGTATATTTGTCCACCTTGTCCCATATAGATGTTACAGAGTCTATGGGGAACAGAGGTGGATTTTTTATGCGCAAAAGGAAGAAGAGGCTGGTTGTCTGGCTGACTTTTAACAGTAGTCTTAAGCTTGTTCTCTCGACCTTGCTGGTCGCACTTGTTGTGTTCATCTATGCCTATGAGCTGCCGGCAACGAAGACGTGGTCGGATTGGACTTTACCTTTGTCAGGTAAAACAATTGCTCTGGATGCTGGTCATGGTGGTCCAGATGGCGGAGCTTCTAGCAAGGAAGGAGTTGTTGAGAAAGATATCAATTTAGCGATCACACTTCATCTTCGCGATTACTTGCAGCAGGCGGGTGCAATCGTCCTTATGACAAGGGAAACGGATACCGATTTGGCTGAAGCCGGCACCAAGGGATATAGTAAAAGAAAGACGCAAGATCTCCACAATCGTGCCGATCTCATCAATGAGAATAATGCGGATTTGTTTCTGAGTGTGCATTTAAACAGCATACCTTCTCAGAAATGGAGAGGCGCACAAACGTTCTATTATCTGAATAACCCGAATAACCCTAATTTAGCCGCACTCATTCAAATGGAATTAAAGAAAAACTTAGAGAACACCGATCGTGTTGCCAAGCCAGCGGACAAGACCGTTTACTTGTTAAAAACGCTGAAAATACCGAGTGCTCTTGTGGAAGTGGGTTTCCTTTCAAACCCTGAAGAAGCAAGATTGCTTGCGAGTGAGAAGTATCAGAAGATGGTGGCAGCATCTGTCTATCAAGGTATCTTAAGATTTTATGCGGGGGAAAAAGTGGGATCTTAATCAATATGTGATATAATTAAGGCCACAATTACAATGTCCCAATAAAGGTATGGTGTGGCTATGATAAACAAAGACCAACTATTAGAAGCGTTACGACCTCTTGTGGAACCTCATTACAATAAAAGCGTTGTGGAACTTAATTTAGTTAGAGATGTGATGTTTAAAGAGGATAACGTATCTTTAAGCTTAATTGTCACGACCGAGGATGATGCGTTCAAAGAAAAGGCGAAGGTTTATATTCAGCAAGCTTTAGAAAAATTGGGTATAGCACAAGTACATATTCGTTTCAGACTAATGACTGATTATGAACGTACTCAGATTAAAGATGTGGTTCAACCGGCTGTAGAGAAGAAAGCCCAACCAGTCCAACCACCGATTGAGCAACCAATATTGGGAGAAGCCTCCACAGTTGAGTTTATAGCCGTTGCAAGTGGCAAAGGCGGTGTGGGTAAATCAACCGTAACTGTTAATTTAGCCGTTGCCTTAGCTCGCCAAGGGAAAAAGGTTGGAATCATCGATGCTGATATATACGGTTTCAGTATCCCTGATATGATGGGCATCGAAGAACAGCCGAAGCTTGTCGATAATGTCATTATGCCAGTTGAGAAATTTGGTGTAAAAGTAATCTCTATGGGTTTCTTTGTTCAAGATAATGCACCTGTCGTTTGGCGTGGTCCTATGTTAGGGAAAATGCTTCGCAATTTCTTCAATGAAGTTAATTGGGGAGATGTTGAATACATCCTACTGGATCTTCCTCCAGGTACGGGAGATGTAGCGCTAGATGTGCATCAGCTCATCCCGCAAAGTAAAGAAGTGATTGTGACAACACCGCATGCCACAGCAGCTTTTGTAGCCGCTAGGGCGGGAGCTATGGCCATTCAAACAAACCATGAAATACTAGGTATTGTGGAGAACATGTCTTATTATGAATGCAAAGATGGCAGCATAGATTACGTATTCGGTAAAGGTGGAGGAGCTAAACTTGCGGAAGATTTGCATAGCGAATTATTAGCTCAGATTCCGCTTGGAGCTCCCGACAATCATGTCTCGGAAATCGACTATTCACCATCTGTCTATAAGTCAGACTCAAAAGCTGGACAAATCTATTTGGATATGGCTGCAAATATCATTACCAAATTGGACAAATAATTAGAAAGGGCATACGGAGAAATCCGCATGCCCTTTATTTTCATAATTAGGAATCAGAAGAACTAGAGTCATCCTTTTTCTTTTCGTTGTCTTTCTTATCGGATTCTCCCGAATCGCTTTTCTCATCTTTCTTCTTTTCTCCTCCGCTATCTCCCTTGTCTCCTTTGCCCCCACCTTCTTCTTTCTTTTCAGCACTCTTAGCCGTAGGCATCTGCTCGGGCTTACTTTGTTGGGCAATGGCTGCCTTAAGAAGGTCAACCATATGAGCACGGAACAAAGGACTTTGGATGGATTCTTCCATAACCGTCATCATTTGCTGGCGATAGGCTGCTGTTTTCATAACATCTAGCATCATCTTTTCATATTCTGGGTTTTTCATCACATCAACGAGTGATTTTTGATATTCTGGGTCCTTTAAAAGCTCTTTGAACATCTGTTTGGTTTCTTTTTGAATAGCCTTAGCAAAATCGCCGGCAAATTTAGGGTCTTTCATCATATCGGTGAGGAACATGTTATTCTCTTTTGCTGTGAGAACATCCTTCACTGCCATCTGCAATTGCAAAGATTCATTTGCTGACAAAAGCTTGATTTGAGATTGACCAGCTACACCGTTGGCGCCCACATCACCATTCATTATGCTGCGGTTTGCTGCACTTATTGCTTTCTTCCCATCCTCTGACTTCAGAATATCAAGAATCATGGTCTTTTGCTCTTTATACGTATTAGCTTGAGATTGACCCTGACCTTGTGATGAACTATCTGATCCACACGAAGCGAGAAGTAAGGCGATAGAAATGAGTGGTAGGACTTGCAGCTTCCTGAACTTAGTTGTTAACATAAAAGCATGCTCCCTTCCCTAACTTAATAGTTGTTAGTATGTGTGGTTCGGGATAGATTATAAGGGCCATTCATTGGCTTTTTACCGTAAACGTTGGTACAATTAACAATTAGAGTTGAAGTATGGGGGTAATTGATCTTGACGCTGCGGAAGTGGTTTCACTTATTTTGGACAACATTGTTATTAGGAATGCTTGTATCTATAGGGATTGGACTCATTTTACAATATTCCGACAAAGAATTTTCGGTTATGGGGTTATCGGCAGTAGGTTTTAATGTATTAAATATGTTGCTTGGTGGTGCCACGATAAGCGTGCTGAGCCAAATGGGCTTTTTTGCTTATCTAATTGTCAGATTCATTGCTGCGGGTATTATTCGCTCCAAGACGGTATGGGATCTTTTACAATTGGCTGTCGTTATTGTTGTCCTATTTGATCTCGTATATCTGAGAATGACTAATTTTGAGGGTACAGAATCCGTTTTGAGCTACTCCATTTTACCTGCTATCATATTGTTAATTTCCATTGCAGTTGCGTATTGGAAGGTAAAGATGACGAATCGGAACGCTTTTATCCCGACATTGTTCTTTATGTGCGCTGTAACCGTCCTTGAAGCCGTACCTGCATTAAAACTAGATAACGCAGCATCAAGTTTATTTATGTTGGCCCCGTTGCTTGTTTGTAATGCATGGCAAATTTTGATTCTTCATAAAATATTGGATAACAAAAAGAGCTAATCTAATTAGCTCTTTTTTGAATCATAGCATAGTCATTAATTGATCTGTTTCATTGCCTGGTCTTCAACCGGTTTAGTCTCCACCTGGGTTTGTTTGATTAACTCACTTACCGTAACGAATTCGTAACCCTTAGCTCTTAACTGCTCAATGATAACTGGTAAGGCCTCATGTGTTTGCTGAGACGAATCGCTGGCGTGCAGTAATACAATATCACCTGGATGTGCTTTGGTTACTACACGGTTAATGATTGTATCAACACCTTTATTTAACCAGTCTTGAGAGTCGGTATCCCATTGGATGACCGAATACCCTAAATCATCCGCAATTCGAAGCACTCGTTTGTCGAAGTCACCATTGGGAAGGCGAATTAAGTTCGGTTCTTTTCCGATCAATTCCGTTAAAATGCCATGGGCTGTAGTAATCTGTTTGCGTATTTCTTCATCACTTAGCGTACTATAATTATCGTGTTTGTTTCCATGGCTTCCAATTTCGAAACCATCCTTCTTGATATGTTCCACAATCTCGGGGTGGCTTTTACTCCACGGAGAGGATAGGAAGAAGGTTGCATTCTTCACACCTTTTTCCTTAAGGATATTCAAAATTGGTTCCGCACGCTTCTCGCCCCATGAAATATCAAAGGTCAGGGCAATAACCTTTCTTTCGGTCTGTACGCTATAAATAGCGGAGGGCTCTGCATTGGAGAAGACGGATACATTACTTTGTTCCGAATAAACAATAGCGGCAGCGAAGACAATGGCAAGCGCGATAAAAACATATTGTTTAAACTTACGAGCATTTACAACGAAAAAGTAGTTCATGGATAGCTTGTACCTCCTCTAAGCCTTACATACGGGCAAGGCTTGTATACTCTTTAGTAAATAATGTATGCTCGTACACAGTACTTATGCTTCCGAAATTGGAGGGAACGAAAATGAAATTCAGACAATTATTCCAACATTTTAAAGAAATGAAACATTACTTCATCGTCGTCGTCTTAGTTTTTGGGTTTAGTTTATATTTAGGTTGGGCGAATTCAGATCAGTTTTCTCACTTCTTAGAAGGGCAGATGAAGGGGCTCAAATCTTTAAGTCAATCTCTAAGCAGTAAGGATAATCCCCAATTATGGTTTTTTATTTTCATTTTTCTAAACAATGCGATTAAGTCAGTGGTCATTATCTTTCTTGGCCTATTACTAGGTATTCTGCCACTCTTTATGTTGATCGCTAACGGGATGATACTTGGATACGTACTTTCTTTACAAACGCAAGAAAGCACATTGTCCATTGTTCTGAAGGGGATTCTTCCACATGGTATTATAGAGATTCCGGTCATATTAATTGCTTGTGCATATGGACTTAAATTAGGTTTATTAGTCTGGAAATCCGGAGTGCAGCTCTTTGTACCTGATAAAGAGAAGACAGCACGTGCGGAGCTGGTTAAAACACTCCATCTAACTAAGCCATTAATGGTATTCATTGTTGTACTTTTGCTCGTCGCGGCAATCATTGAAAGTACACTTACATACTGGTTGGTGCATCTGTAAAATATTTTCAGAACTTCTGTCATAAAAATGGCAAAATCTGAGCATAACAGTAAAACGGTAAGAAGAGCGGACCGAATAAGGGTCGGCTCTTCTTTCAATCAAACTGTAAGTGCCATAAATCTCTACAGTCGAGAGGGGTTTGAATGGATGTATGCTCGGATTTTTGTTCAATGATCGGGAATGCAGAGAGTTGGATTATGTACTTCGCAAAGAGTTAGATGAAATGTTGTTCGATCTCAATGACAAAAGAATTGATCAAGAGATTAAAGGGGCCATAGAATCCAGATATAAAGTGATCTTCCGGATGTATGCTCGAATAGCGACGCCAAAGGAAATATCAAAGTATGCAAGAAATCGTAACTATCAAGCTCAAAAAAAATAGGGGGTAGGTGCTTGACTTACCCTCTCATCCTATGGTACTTTATAACTCGCCCCTTCGAAAAGAAGGACAAGATGTTGATTGAAGAAGATGACCTTCATTATTCTTCGAAAAAACACTTGCAATCTTCTAGGTCGATGTGGTATATTAAAAAAGTCGCCGCTAAATGGATGGCGAAGAAATAAGAAAGAAAATTGATCTTTGAAAACTGAACAACGAGTGAGTAAGCACGGTCGAGCAATCGACTATAATGAGATGAATAATCTCGCTAGCAAGTCAATGAGCATTTCAGCTTTTCTATTATGGAGAGTTTGATCCTGGCTCAGGACGAACGCTGGCGGCGTGCCTAATACATGCAAGTCGAGCGGACTTATCCTTCGGGATAAATTAGC
>NZ_LMRY01000027.1:61812-124380 GCF_001427935.1 Paenibacillus sp. Soil724D2 | reverse complement strand
TTACCCTCATACGAACAACCTCCGGCTAATTTCATTGTATTTTCTTAGCCTAAAAGTGTCCAACTTAATTAGGGGGCTTTATAGAATTGTTGTACATTGTGCAACATCGAAGGGAGAATCGCGGGATCTAGACAGCAATTGTTGTACTTTCTACAACATCTTCAACCGAAAGTATGGATTCATTCATCCAGCAACCTCAATTGGGCATATATTACGATTGATCCCGATTTATGACACCTCAATAAAGAGTTAGATTGGATGAATGAATCGACGGTCTCCATTATGCAACAATGTAGGGAGATAAGCGGGATCTAGGTAACAATTGTTGCACCTTCGAGTCAATTTCGTAATTCAAAACCCTTGCTACATAAGGATTTTTAGCGCATTCAAAAACAGTCACCTACCCAAAATATCCATTGGGTGCCAAGAATTTCATGTTATTCTCCGTTTAAGTACTAGAAATCAGGGCATTTAAGTGGATAAATCCCTTTCTGAATTCTGTAATTGGTTTGAATGTCAATAGCTCGTACGATGTTTATGGGGCCTTGTGGGAAAATAGTGCTTTAATAGTGATATTAGCTCCTTAAGGTTTATCCGACGGTATTTCTATCGAATCCACACTTCATTTGAACGTTAAGAGTCTTTAGGGACTTCTATTTTTACATAATACGCTGAAAATGAAGAGATAGCAGTCTCTAAAGGCTCTTATCCGATTGCTTTTCTCCCGAGTTCACACTTTACTTGACGGGTAAGAGCCTCTACGGACTCTTATTTTTACAAAATACGCTGGAAATGAAGAAATAGCAGTCTCTAAAGGCTCTTATCCAACTGCATTTCTCCCGAATCCTTATTTTTACAAAATACGCTGGAAATGAAGAAATAGCAGTCTCTAAAGGCTCTTATCCAACTGCATTTCTCCCGAATCCATACTTGGAAAAATCGGACTTTTATTATGAAATTGACTCCCTTCTAAACATATTCTACTGAGAATATAATTTCATTCATCCGGGATAAGAGGATGGGCGGTCTCCTAACTATTGATTTTTTTTATATTCCGTCGGCGTAAACCCCGTATAAGCTTTGAACAGCTTGCAAAAGTAACGATAATTGTCTACGCCGACAGCCTCCGCCACCTCATATATTTTCATCGTCGTCTGCGTCAGCAGTTCTTCGGCCTTCTTCATTCGGTACCGGTTCAAATAATCGGTAAAATGCTCACCCGTCTCTTGCTTGAACAATTGCCCCGCATAGGAAGGATGAAGCTGTACGCGCTCCGCAAGATCGGAAATCTGAATATCCTCTGCATACCTTTCGTGAATAAGGCGGCACATGCTTTGAATCTCCTTGCGGTAGGACATCCTCACATGCTCCCCGAATGCCCGCTCCAGCTCTTGGAAAGTTTGCTCCCACCAGCTGACAAATTCCTCCCAGGTCTCGACCGATGCAAGATCGTCCATTCGCTCCGTTACGGAAACTGGGATTTCCGACAAAGCCGGATCAAGCAGCTTGTGCGAGACATGTATCAACTCCGCAGGACGTAAGGGCGGAACTCCCTCTTGCAGCAGTGGCGTGATCGCCTCGCGGAACGAGATGGCAGAACGCTGCTGCAGTGCCTTTCGTACCGCAGCAGCCCATTCCCGATACTGTGAGGGGGGTATCACCGTGAACCGCTCAGGCACCGCGTCGGAAATCATCGGCGTTGGATGATAGAAGAAAGCGTCCAGACCATCCGCTCCAGCGCGGACCAACTCCGTCCAAGTCACTTCGCCGATCTGTCTAAGCAGGGCATGCGCATGCCCCGGAACGCCAATTACGGCACGTATATCATCCAGAACAGCCACTGCTTCCACACGAAGTAAGCTGAGCCTAGCTGCAGCGCTATGGATATTCGGCAAGCGCATGAACACAAACAGCCTGTCGCTTCTCCAAGGTACAGTGACAGCGACGACTTTGCCATCACCCTCGCTCTCTAAGTATCGACGCTCGATAACTTGTCCGGCTTCCGCTTGCAGACGTAATGCCTGCTCGCCCTGCTGACTCGCGATTCCGAACAACTCGCGCCCGCTCCAACCGACGGACAGTAAAGCGACGAAGCCCGACTGCCTTTCGATTGAGCCAAGTCCCGGCGGCAGTGGATGTGCATCCAAGGATGCCGGAGCAGATAACATCCGCTCCAGCCAGTGTCGTCTTTCTTGCCAGTCGCTTTGCCGCTGCTGAAGCCCTTGAAGCTGCAGCCGGTGCGCTACGTCCATGTCGCGGTAGATCTCTTCGGCGACCTTGCGACAAGCTTTCAGAAGCTGATCCGCCTCCTGTACCTGCTTGATCATGTAGCCTGAGACGCCAATCGATATAGCGCGCTTGGCGAAATCGAATTCGCCGTAAGTGGTCAAAATCATGATATGAATCTGCGGATATCTCTCCCGTACATAGTCGGCTAACTCCAGTCCGTCCATATCAGGCATCATGATGTCGGTTAGCAGTAGGTGGGGATTCTCCTGCTCCATGATGCGGATCGCTTCCTTCGCACTGGAGGCTGGTCCGATCAGTGTAAAACCGGCAGAAGCCCAGTCAACCCTTTGCGAATAATGCTCCCTTACCCACTGCTCGTCGTCCACCAGCAACAGCTTCAGCATGCTTCTCTCCCCCCTTCACTCTTAACCTGGCATGCTTCAGGACCATCCGGCTCGGGTAGTCTGACGCAAACCAGCAGCCCCTCCTCCGATTCCTCGGGAAAGCTTAAACCGTATGACTCGCCAAAATGAAGCCGGATTCGCTCGTGAATGTTGCGCAAACCCAAATTATTCAGTCCTTTATGACGCCCTAATGAAGGAACACCGGCAAGAAGGCAACTCAGCTTAGAAGGATCGACGCCAGGGCCCGTATCCGACACTTCGAGCAATGTTCCCCCTTCATTGGAAGCCATACCTGCCACGATAATATGATTCGTTTCGCCTGTGCCGAGTCCATAGAAAATACTATTCTCGACGAGCGTAATCAACGTGAGCTTAGGTATCGGGGCGACGAGCGACTCGTCGCGTACAACGAGATCGAGCCGGAAGACGTCCCCGTACCGCAACTTCATGAGCACATCGTATTGCTCCAGCTGTCGCAATTCCTCCTCCACCGTTACAATATCACCCGTCTTGTCCGTCGAATACTGCAGCAGGCCAGTCAGGGCACGCAGCATTCCAGCCATCTCTGCTGCGCGTCCCGCCTGATCCAAACAATAGATCGCGCTCAGCGTATTATGAAGAAAATGCGGATGAATTTGCGATTGCAAAGCTTTCAATTCGAGCTGTCGTTTCTTCTCCTCCACCAATCGCAGATCATCAAACAACGTCTGAATACTGTCCATCATCCGATTGAACGCATCGGCAATGTAGGCGAACTCATCGTTGCGCTTAAGCGATACCCTCACGTTCAGCGCCCCTCGTGCTCCCGCCTTCATTTGCTGAGTTATCGCGCTAACTGGTACTTGGATGTACCTCGCGATCCACATGGACAGGAAAGCCGCAAGGATAATCGCGACAAGAAGCACCACCACCATTTGCTGCTCCAGTAAGGTTAGCAACGGATATGCTTCCGATTCCTTGACGATCGAGAAGACAACCCAATTCCAGCGGTTCTGATCGCTCCTTAGCACTTTATACGCAGCGGTCTCTGTGTGGACCCTATCGTAGGACATTTGACTGGCAGCAGTAAGAGACTGCAGTTGACTGACAATAGATTCATATTCCTTTATTGCGGTAAGAGATGTTAACGGCATATTAAAGGCGATAGGCTGACCGGGGCCGGTAAACAGAAATACAGCCTTTTCCTTGTTTTGTACCACCGAAGGACCCGTCAGCGAGGACAAATTCAAATCGAACACGATAATCCGCTTCGCATCGATCCGTTTGGCGACTGATAGCGACTGTCTCCCCCCCGATTGATAAGGTGGACTCCACCAAACACCGCTGTCGCCTGACATTTGACGCACGATATCGGCAACCTGTTTTTCAGGGACGAAAAATGGATAGGAAAAAGGAGAGCTGCTTGAAATAGTCTCTCCCTCAATCAAGTAAATAGCCTCGAATTCCTCCCGGTGCTGGATCATCATGGTTTCCAGCAGCCTTGCGATATCCTCTTTCCCCAGACTGTCGTTAATGATTGGATTGGACAAAAGCATCAGTAGGCCTTGAATATTGTTCATGAACGTTTTCAAATAATTTTCCACCTGTACGACTGAATCCTGAAGTACGGCCTCATTGTTTTGTTTAATCGGATTGAACAGCCGTTGATAGCCGAACAATCCGATCACGAAAAATAGACCCACCACCGATAGAAAGACGAGAACGAACAACTTCCTACTGATTCCTGTATACCTTCGGTTCCTTAACCTACGCAATAGCCACATTGCCAAACAGTCCCTTCCAATGTCAAGCGGCGTCTCAGTTATCACTCATAAATTTGATCGATTTTCCGGATGCTTGCGAGACCTGCTCAGCGTAATAACCGAAGATGTTTTTGCCGCCGTATTTGTTCATAAGCTCAGCCCGGTATTGGGGCCAATTGGAGGCATCTTTTTCCTTGAATAAAATCTGGATATGATACTCGCTCATTTTTTTACGCAGTGTCGCCAAATCCATACCATCCTTGATTGTCAGGCTGGTTCCGACCGACGGCAGCAGCTTGTAAGCATTCAGCTTCTCAGAAATTGCTTTATCCCGTGCTGTGATGTTTTTGTCGATAATCTCGAGGCCGAATTTATCTGTCTGACCCTGTACAAAATTGGCAAACCAATTATAAATATTGAGGAAATTGCCGTTATCAAGAACATCTCTCTTGTATGCATCCTCGATCCGTTCGATTTGCTTTCCATTACGCTTGTAGTGAATGCCTTCTAACCCATATTGAGTTAACAAGTACCCCTCTTCGCTAGCCAGCCAATCCAAAATCTCGATCGATCGCTTCGCCTTCTCCTCCGACGTTTTGGAACTGATCAGGAATGGGTTGCCCGGAAGCAGCTCGACCCATGTTCCGGTCTTGGCTCCGATGTGGAACGGCTGCCAATCGACATTCGCCACACCGGTTACCGCCTTCGTCTTCACCTGTAAGCCGTTTGCATTATTGTCATAGGCGTCGTTGCCCCCTGCGGATAGCACGATGCCGACTTTACCCTGCGTCGCTTTCTCTATGTGTTGTCCGCTTTTATTTAGCAGCCAGTCGGGATCAACCACATTCATGGCTAACAGTTTTCGGACGTCGTCCAGCACTTTTTGCATCCGGATATCGGTACGGACATCGATAAACTGATCGTTTTCGAGCACGAAATCGCCTACAAGCCCGTTTTTAATGAATTCCGGGAAATCGAAAGGCAGTGATGTACCGTTACCGCTTGTCGAAAAGCCAAAGGTATCGTTCTTGCCATTGCCGTCTGGATCTTTTTCAGTGAACGCTTTCATGACGGTAACCATCTCGTCGTACGTTTCCGGCATCTTCAAGCCCAACTTATCAAGCCAATCCTTCCGGACGTAATACGAGCGAGACACCTTCTTCGTATACGGAACCGGGGCGCGTTTGAAAACGTCTTGCACTTGATACTGCTTCAGATCCGTCGGCGAAATCCAATATTTGAAGTAGTTTGGCATCGCTTCAGGGGTGACGAGATTCGTCATATCTCGTGCTATGCCGTCCTTGATGTACTTGACCGACTCCAGTCCGTCCATATAAAACAGATCCGGGATGTCGCCGGAAGCGATCATCGTATTGATTTTACTGAGATAATCAGGTCCCGACGCCATATACAAAAGTTTCAGATCGACGTTGAATTTTTCTGCGATTGCTTTTTTAACGAAATCTTTGTCCGCTGCGGGCAATTGCGAACTGTTAGCCGCGTTGACAAACCAAGTGAGCGCCAGCTTTTCTTTCTTCACCGAGGCCGCAGGCGACTCTCCCGCTTTCGCTGAAACGGAAGGAGAGCCATTCGTTCCACCGTCCGATTTATTGCTGCACGCTGCTGCGATAAGGGCTGTTGCCAGCAAAATCGCTGTTATTGTCGTTGTCTTTTTCATGCGCATTTAGACCTCCTAATGTTTTTTATGTATTTGGTTCGTTTGCTGCTTAAGTAGGCAAGCCGGTAAAGGATGACACGTCATCCTTTGATCGAACCAATCAGCATGCCCTTCATGAAATATTTTTGCAGGAATGGATACAGGACTAGAACCGGTACAATCGCTATGACCACGACGGCCATTTTGACTGTTTCTGGAGGAAGTGATTGCAACTCCGATTGCGGCACCGACAGCTCCTGGCTGACGCTTGGCGCTATGATCATGTTGCGAAGCACGACTTGAAGAGGGTACAGCTCGCGCTCGTGCAAATACATGATGCCGGCGAAATAGGTATTCCAATGCCCGACTGCGAAAAAAAGCGTGAGCGTCGCGAGAATCGGCAGCGAAAGCGGCAGTACAATGCGCAGCAGTGTTGCCAAATCGCCGGCGCCATCCACCTTCGCTGCCTCCTCAACCTCGTGCGGCAGTCCTTCAAAATACGTCTTCATGATCAGCAAATTGAATGACGAAATCATACCGGGAATAACAAGTGCCCATAAGGTATTCATCATTCCGAGCGCTTTGACGATCATATAGACGGGAATAAGACCTCCTGAGAACAGCATCGTAAAAATGATAGCAAGCAGCATGGCGTTCCTGCCTGGCAAAAACTTTTTGGATAATGGGTATGCAAGCGCCGTCGTGGCGATCAAATTGAGCATGGTGCCTGCTACGGTAATAAATATGGTCACCTGCAGCGCGTTTGGCACAACATTGCTGCCCAGCACAGTCCGGAACGCATCGAGTGTGAAGACACTGGGGAATAGCACGAATCCACCACTGCGCAGCACCTCCGTATAAGGTGTAACAGATACGATGAAAACATAATAAAGCGGAAAAAGAGTTGCTAGACAGAACAAGCCTAGCCCTGCGTACAGAACGACATCGAATATCCTGTCGGGTGTTCTCTTCTTTAATACAATCGACATGTCAGCATCCTCCTGTCACCATATACCCGATCCTCCGAACCGTTTGGCGAGCTTGTTTGCGCCAAGCACCAGGATAAGCCCAATCACCGACTTAAATACGCCCATTGCGGTTGGGACGCTGAAATCCAGCTGCTCAATGCCTCGCCGGAATATCCAGGTATCGAGAATGTCGCCAACATCGTACACCCTGGCATTGAGAAAAATGTACACCTGATCGAAGCCCGCATCCAAAATATGTCCGATTCGCAAAATGATCATCAGCATGAACACATCACGTATGCCGGGTAGTGTAACATGCCACATTTGACGCCCTCTGCCTGCTCCGTCCATAACAGCTGCCTCGTACAGCTCTGGATTGATCGATGACAGGGCTGCCAAATAAATGATCGCCCCGAAGCCCGTGTTTTTCCAGACGTCCGTTATTAACAGCATCGGCCGGAACGAATTGGAATTCGTCATGACGTCGATACTGCCCCAGCCCATGTCACGAAACAGTGTCGTCACCAGACCTGATCCAGGCGCGAAGAACGAGAACACAAGGCCGTAGACGATAATCCACGACAAGAAGTGCGGACCATACGTGATTGTCTGGACGATCCGTTTGAACCAATTGACCCGCACCTCGTTCAGCAGCAGTGCGAGGATAACGTCAGGAAACATATTGAATAAAATCCGGTAAGTACTTAGCAATACCGTATTTTTGAGCAGCAGAGGAAATTCAGGCGAGTTAAATATTTTCCGAAAGTTGTCCAGCCCTATCCAGTCGCTCCCCCAGAATCCTTTCATCAGATTGTAGTCCTTGAAAGCAATAACCAAGCCGACCATCGGCGCATAATGAAACACTAGATAATAGAGCAGCCCCGGCGCTGTCAGTATGTAAAGCCAGCGATACTTGGCAATCGTCCGCCAGAAACCGCTCCTTGCATCTTTGGGCGTTACGACAGTTTGTCCCGTTATGGTCAACTTGCTGGCTTGCATGAAATTCCCCCATCTCCGGAACGATCCGATATTGTCAATTCAATTGTGAAGCGCTTACAAATGCTATCTATAAATAATTATAGGTGCGAACCAGAACCGAAAATAGCACCGCATTTCAATAAATTGTCCAAAAATTAAAGAACTGAGCACGTTTGCTTGACTGTAGTTGTTGCCAAATCCGAGGTAGCGCAAGATATCAAGAGGTAAACGGTTGTAAACTGTCGAAAATATATTCCAAGTATTGAATGACAGCTTATCTAATGGCCATGATTTGAGGAGATGAACACATGTTACTGTTGAAAGGACAAAAAGTTGATATCACAAGAGGAACAAGTCTGTCTAACCTTAGCCTGCAATTCGGGTGGTCATCGTCAGTTGCCGCAATGAACATTGACGCTGCCTGTTTTATGTTATCGGATAGTAACCGATGCGAACGGGATGAGGATTTTATATTTTACGGCAATTCGTCTGCCCAGAGCGGAGCAGTGAATCATAAACCATTAGATGGCATAGACAAGGAAGCAATCAGTATCTTTTTATCCAAGCTCCCGAATAGTGTTGCGAAAATGGCTTTTACCCTAACGATTCACGAGGGCGAGAAGCATGGACATAGGATGAAGGATATATCGAATTCTTATTTACGACTCGTTAATGCCGATAATGGTGAAGAAATATTCCGATTTGAATATGGTTCAGATCTTTCCAAGGAGACAGCCATTGTTGTCGGCGAGTTATATAGGCACAATGGGGAATGGAAATTCAACGAGAAAACGATCTTATCATCTATCGATTTACGTAAGAAAATCGTTCAGATCACATTGGAAAAGAAGAAGTTGACCAACTTTACCGCCAGAGTAGGCTTAGTTCTCGATATCTCAGGATCGATGCAGACATTGTACAAGAACGGAACGGTTCAGGAAGTGGTTGAGCGCATACTGGCTGTCGCTTGTAAGTTTGATGATAATGCGACACTAGACGTCTGGATCTACGACAATGAATTCAGCAGGTTGCCTTCCGCTACGGAGGAAGATTTCGACCAATATGTACAAAAGCATATTATGAATAACAAGACGATACATAAATTCGGCCGTAATAATGAGCCGCCCGTCATGCAGGACGTGATTCATAAATATACCATTGAGGAAGATTCATCCATACCCGTATTTATGGTGTTCATCAATGACGGCGGTGTCGTAAAACCCATCAAGAAAGTCATCACCGAATCTGCTGTACAACCGATATTCTGGCAATTCGTAGGCATTGGCGATTCTGATTTTGATGTGCTGAAGCAGTTGGACACGATGGAAGGACGAATCGTAGATAACGCTAATTTTATTCACATTGAAGACATTGCTTCGATTTCGGATGAAACGCTATATAATCATCTTTTGAATGAATTTCCGTTATGGCTAAAAGAGGCCGCAGCCAAAAGAATTATTCGGATTTAAAATACAAGCAAGGACAACCCGTTAAAGGTTGTCCTTGCTCCATTTTACGTCTTAAATTTTTCATTTATCTCTTGAAGCTCAATAGCCATCTTAGATAATAACTCTAAGGAAGCTGCGATTTCTTCCATCGATGCCAACTGCTCCTATGCCGCTGCGGAGACATTATGAGTAGTGCCGATGCGCTTTTCTCCACAACATTGAAAATGGTATCCATATTACCATCCATGGATATATGAGTGGCTTGCGTTGCATGATCCGAAACTGCTTGAGCGTTAGAAGCGTTTTCTAAGACATCTTTGGACATTTCGTCCACTATTCGCACCCCTTGCTTGACGGTTCTTTCGATCGGATAAGCGAATGAAATAACCAGTTTGCTCTGCAATGACATTCGGAATGATATCATGGTTAATTGTGTAAATTGTAAGGATAGTTACGGAGGGCAAGAATTATTCAGGACTATAACTTTGAAACCTCTTACCTACCCTAAAACTGACGAAGGCAGCCGCCAACCCGAGCGCTACAATGATACTTGCCATCCATGGATGATAGAAGACAGTCGAAGTCGCGTTCGACATCACTCCCCCCGCGCCAGCTCCCATCGCTATTCCCAAATGAATGATGGATGTATTCAAACTGAGAACGAGATTGGATGACTGCGGCGCTTGTTGAATAAAATACGTTTGGATAGCTGGACCGGTCACGAACATGGAGAACACCATAAGGGCGATTAACACTAAACTGATAACTAATGATTCGGAAAAAAAAGGCAGTAGAGCTAAAACTGCTACATGAACGATAATACTCAGCGTAATGATGCGAGCCGCTCCCCATCTATCAATGCCATAACCGCCTAAACGAGATCCGATGGCTCCGAAAATACCGAAAACAAGCATAATGATACTTATGTTGGAGGCCTTCACATGAAGGACGTCTTGAATAAACGGCGTCAGATACGTAAATAAAATCGAGTTACCCGATTCTCTAAAAAAGGTGAGGAACAAACCGCTTACGATGACGAGACTTCCCAACACTTTAAATTGCTGCACGAATGGAACCGGTGCGTCCCCCTCAATTTCTGGTAGAAGGCGGAAGATTATGAAAGTAATTAACAGGCTGAATAAGCCTAATATAATGAAAATCGCTTGCCAACTCCACCAGTTGGTAATAGCAATTCCAATCGGGACCCCTAAGATCATAGCGCTGCTAAACCCAAGAACGATCGTGCCGATCGCACTTCCTAGTTTCTCAGCAGGCACTAATTTGGCAACCGCACCAAACACTACAACAAGATAGACGCCTGCGCTTATCCCAAGAATTATACGAGAAACCATTAAGATCGAAATCTCTGAACTCCCAAAAGAAGCTAGACAGCCCAAGATAAATACAGCCAGTGAGCCGAGCAGTACTTTCCTGCGGCCCATCCGGGAAGTAAGTGACACCACAATGGGGGTTCCAATCGCAAACGCAAGAGAATAGGCTGTAATTAGCTGCCCCGCAAGTGCGATAGAAATGTTTAAATCTTCAGCGATGATATGAAGGATTCCGGCAACAACCAGCTCGGAGGTCGCCGTTAGAAATACCCCTAGGGCAAGGATGTAGATAGACAGTCGATTCATTCGATTCATTCCTTTCTGCTATTCCGTGATCGTTTTATTGAAGTATAATAAGGTTACGAAAATAATGTAAGAAGGCAAAGTATTTGGACATTATCCAAGTATTTTGACTAACTAACTATAAGTAAGAAGGTGAAGCCACATGGAACCTTTACAAGAAGAAGTGCATGACTTCTCTAACATCTGTTCTGTATTGACCATACTTGGTGCCAAATGGGCATTCCTAGTTATAGCTGAGCTATCAAAAGGCCCGAAACGATTTAAGCAGCTTCATCGAGATTTAGTAATCGTCAAGACACAATCCTTAACGGATGTGCTGCGGCATTTAGAGCAGAACGGGATTGTTCTACGCCAAGTAACCCCTACTGTACCCATCATGGTCGAATATTCATTGACGGAAAAAGGAATTGATTTTCAGACCGCTCTCAAAGAAATGGATAAATGGGCCAAGAGATGGGAAAGCAAATAACCATTAACGCAAATTTGAGACAATTGAATTGAAAGGTGTGATAGATTGAACGTCCTTCTTTTTGGAGCTACGGGCATGGTGGGACAAAGCGTCCTGCGAGAATGCCTTCTCGATCCTCAAGTTCATAGCGTGCTATCGGTAGGTAGAAGCATCACTGGTCAGAATCATCCCAAATTACACGAACAGGTACATGCTAATCTTCTGGATCTATCTGTCATTGAGCATAAACTGTCGGGCTTTGATGCTTGTTTTTTCTGCCTTGGTGTCTCTTCCGCGGGTATGACCGAAGACCGATATCGGGCAATAACCTATGATATTACCATGCATGTTGCTGAGACATTAGTGAGATTGAACCCTAACATGTCGTTCTTCTATGTAACAGGAATGGGAACCGATAGTACGGAAAAGGGTCGCAGTATGTGGGCACGGGTGAAGGGAAAAACGGAGAATGATTTGCTTAAACTGCCTTTCAAGTCAGCTTACATGTTCCGTCCAGGAGGCATTCTTCCATTGCATGGCGTCAAGTCCAAGACTAAACTGTACCAGAGCATTTACACCATATCGAAACCTCTCTATCCTTTGTTAGAAAAGTGGTTCCCGAATTCGATTACGACTTCAGAAAAGATCGGACGCGCAATGATCAAAATTGCCAAGCAAGGTTATCCAAAATCAATCATTGAGAGCAGTGATATCAATCTCATTTGAGAAGAATTCGAGGAGACAATTATGGTTACTGCGGATGAAATTAGAAGCATCGCGCTGTCAACTTAGCGTTCATGATTATTCGAATGGATCGTGTCCATCCTGAGGAATGTCGTAATATGCTTACGCTGGCCTGGTGCCTTGTAGCTCCTACGAAGATCGTAAAAGCTTTTAATGAAACATCTAAGGGTAAAAGTTAAAACAAGATTTACTTACATAAACAGCTGCTTAACGCTTGGGTTCCCAAGCGTTTTTTATTATTTGCATAGTCAATAACCTATTGACTGCGGATTGAAAATGAATTAAGCTACAGTTAAGATTTATCGATGAATGAATTATTCATTTAAAAATATCAGAGCGAGGTGCACGAATGAATAAAAAACATTTAGTTTGGGATCTACTCCTACGAAAGCTAAATCAGCGTAGAAATGCTAAGAAGCTTATCTTTCATACACCAAATGGCATCGCCCAGGAACGCTTCATTCAGATTGGCGGCATTGATCAATGGATCACCATTCGCGGGGAAGATCGCAGCAAGCCCGTGCTGTTCTTCATACACGGCGGTCCCGCATCAACTTATACCGTCTTCACTCCATTGCTGCGTTCATGGGAGAAGCACTTTACCATCGTCCAATGGGACCATCGCGGTGCAGGTAAGACATTCCGCAGGAATGGCGTGAATGGGAGCGGAGAAATTACTTTTGCCAGACTCGCACAGGATGGACTCGAGGTTGCCGAATTCCTATGTAAGCATCTCAATCAAGAAAAAATTATTCTTGTTGGCAGCTCTGTGGGCAGCTGTATTGGTGTCATGATGGTTAAGAGCCGACCAGACCTCTTCCATGCCTATGTCGGGACTGATCAGAACGTCGGCCCAGATCCGAACCATCTGTCATATCAGATGACACTGGAAGGACTTCGCGCTGCTGGGAACAATAAGGGCATGATGGCAATCGAGAGAATTGGGCCCGATCCCTCGCAGTGGAGCCGCAAAGACTTCGATGAAATGAACAAATGGATCATTAAATCTATTACAACGGTTCCTAATATGATTATGGACATCATACTGCCTGCTATTCTGTCGTCGCCGGGCCACACCATACGTGATATTATAGACATTTTCAAAGGCATGAACTTCTCCTTGGACTTTCTTTTTGATGAACTCATGGCCTTTGACGTCCGCAACCTCGGGTTAGCATTTGATTTACCATTCTTCATCTTCCAAGGTGATACTGATGCCATAACACCAACCGCATTAGCCCAAGCCTATTTCGCTGATATTAAAGCACCTCATAAAGAATTCGTTCTTATCCAGAATGCGGGCCATCTCGCAGCCTTTGCTCGAACAGAACAATTTCTAGATGAACTTAGGATGAGGATATGTCCGCTTGTAGACTCGGCAAGCAATAGGGATGCTATTTCACTTCAACTTGAGAAGCCTATATAATAAGTTTAATGAAATGATATTATGCAGATCGGAGATTGACGGCCATTGTCCCCATTAAATGAACAACAATTGACTCAAATTCGTGATGATCGCAGAGAACAAATTAAGAAAGCAGCTCTTACCGTATTTGCCCGCCACGGAATCGCAGGAACCAAAATGAGCATGATCGCGGCAGAGGCTGGCATCAGTCAAGGCCTCTTCTACCGTTACTATAGCTCCAAAGATTCGCTATTCACTGCACTCGTTCAAGAACTCATGGAAGAAGCAGGCAAGGAAATTGCTTACATTGCTCAAATACCTGGCACTCCCGCGGAACAAATTAAAGCGTTGACTCAAGGAATGCTGGATGAAGAAAACAAGCATGCTTTCATGCTTATTCAACAAGCACGAAAAACGGATGATGTGCCCGAAGAGGTCAAACAAGCCCTTGAACAGCATTCCCCGAAAGTTCTTATAGATCAGCTAGTCCCTATATTTATCAAAGGGCAGCAAGCTGGAGAATTCTCTGCAGGCGATCCTAGGGAACTGTTATCGTGGTATTTTAACATCATCAACAGTCTGATTATGCAAGAACAAGAATATGAAGAATATGGGTTTCCAAGCGCGGATATTCTCATGCGGATTATTACGAAATAGAGCTCTGTTTTGCCATACCAATTGACATTGAAAAAGAGGAATGTTATAAAGATAGGGATGGCACTCGAAGACTGAGAGTGCTAATAATTATCTCTGACTAATTTCTACATATTTGAAAGGAGATCTCCCATTGGAAAAGAAACAGTTTCAAGCCGAATCCAAGCGCTTATTGGAAATGATGATCAATTCGATTTATACGCAAAGAGAGATATTTCTAAGAGAGCTTATCTCCAATGCCAGCGATGCTATCGACAAAATTTACTACAAAGCTTTGACCGATGACACGTTGGTTTTTGACAAAGATAGTTATTTCATTAAAGTGATTGCCGACAAAACGAATCGTACACTCACACTGCGTGATACGGGTATTGGTATGACGAAGGAAGATTTGGAGAATAACCTGGGGATCATTGCGAAGAGCGGATCTTTGGCTTTCAAAAAAGAAAATGAAGCAAAAGACGGTCACAATATCATTGGCCAGTTCGGTGTTGGCTTCTATTCAGCGTTTATGGTTGCAGATGTCGTTACGGTTATTAGTAGAGCTTTAGGCAGCGATGTTGCCTACAAGTGGGAGTCCACCGGTGCTGATGGCTACACGATCGAAACAGCAGAGAAAGACGAAGTGGGCACAGAGATCATCCTGAAAATTAAGGATAATACGGAAGATGAGAACTTTGATGAATTTTTAGACGAGTATCGTTTAAAAGCGATCATCAAAAAATATTCCGATTTCATTCGTTACCCTATTAAAATGGACATTACCGGAAAAAGGCTGAAAGAAGGCAGCGAAAGCGAATTCGAGGATTACCAAGAAGAGCAGCATGTCAACAGCATGGTTCCTATCTGGAGAAAAAACAAAAGTGAATTGACTCCGGAAGATTACGAGAAGTTTTATCACGAGAAACATTACGGCTTCGACAAGCCGCTCAAACATATTCACGTTAGCGCCGATGGAGCTGTCGTCTATCAAGCTATCCTCTTTATCCCGGAAAATATTCCTTTTGACTATTATTCCAAAGAGTACGAAAAGGGCTTGGAGCTCTACGCCAATGGCGTATTGATCATGAACAAATGTGCGGACCTGCTTCCTGACTATTTCAGCTTCGTTAAAGGAATGGTTGATTCAGAGAGCCTATCGCTCAATATTTCCAGAGAAATGCTCCAGCATGACCGTCAATTGAAGCTGATTGCCAAAAACATTTCGAGCAAGATCAAAGGCCAGCTGCAAAGCCTGTTGAAAGACGAAAGAGAAAAATATGAGCAATTCTACAAATCATTCGGCCGACAACTCAAATTTGGTGTCTATAGCGATTACGGAAGCCATAAGGACGTCTTGCAGGATCTATTAATGTTCCATTCCTCCAAGGAGAAAAAACTGGTTACATTGGACGAATACGTGGCAAGAATGCCGGAAGATCAGAAGTACATTTACTACGCTTCTGGAGAATCGATGGAAAGAATCGATAAGCTTCCACAAACCGAGCTTGTGACAGATAAAGGCTATGAGATTTTGTATTTCACCGATGATATCGATGAATTCGCGATCAAAATGATCATGACCTACAAAGAAAAAGAATTTAAATCCGTTTCAAGCGGCGATCTTGGGATTGAAGTGGATGATAACCAAACGGAAACCGATGCTGACAAGAATGACAACAAAGAGCTTTTCGATTATATGAAAGATCTGTTGTCCGGCAAGGTTACAAATGTAAAAGCATCTAAGCGTCTTAAAAAACACCCTGTGTGCTTATCGACAGACGGCGATGTAACGATCGAGATGGAAAAAATCTTAAATGCGATGCCGAATAATCCTAACGTGAAGGCTGAGAAGGTACTGGAAATCAACGTCAATCACGAAGTATTCGCATCCTTAAAAGATGCTTTTGACAAAGACAAAGAGAAGCTGAATCTTTATACGGCCCTGCTGTATAATCAAGCTCTCTTGATCGAAGGTTTGCCTCTTCAAGATCCGGTTGAATTCACGAACGATATCTGCAAAATCATGGTTTAATAGGATGAAAGAAGCTGTCCCAAAAGTAACATGATATGTATGGGACAGATCTAATTGTTTAAAATAGTGAATATTTGAATGAAAAAGGAGCTAAGCGGCTTGTATGTGCTTAGCTCCTTTGTTTTTGGCGTCCACCGCCGCAGTGAGTGTGGGCAAGCGAATGCCACCCGACCTCCAGACCTTGCTTTGGGTAAGCCTCGAAGCAGGAACATTTTCGAACCCTTTGCCTTATGCTTCTGGGCGGCATTACCTCAAACAATGGTATACCGATTGGCAATGGCTTCAATTGGCCGTCGACAAAGTAGAGCTCAAGTTGCACGTATTTCTCATCAGCAAGAAATTGAAGAATCGCGGGCCTATCTCACAGTCATCTTCGGCGACTTTTTGCACAGCCACTCTTACAGCAATGATGTATTTCATCGTTAGATTCAAGTTGAGATTGCATTGCGATTGCTGCAACGATGTTTTACATCATTAGGAGGGAGATTGGAAGTATGAATTTCGTTCTGAATACCGCTTCGAGCGAATGTCCCAGAAAGTAAATTGACCCTAAGGGATTTTTCGCAAGTTAGATCTACATTGAAGTCATTTATGTCTTGGGACAGACCCTTTTGCGTACATAAAGAGAAGTTCTAGCGATTATACGCTGCGCGTTCGATTTAATGGATGTTTCTTAAATCGAGGACCATTCGTCATATGTCAGATCCACATGCTCGGTGTACTATACTTTATCACTCTAATTGGCTGATCGTGCTAATTTAATAAGGTAGAATTTGCTCTCTTTGAGGTTTCGGATGAATCAATCCATTATTCGCGGTTGAAAGATGTTGTAGAAAGTGCAACAATAGCTGCCTAAATCTCGCTGTCCTCGCATCGTTGTTGCATTATGTACAGCAATTTGGTCCAATAAAGGCCATTTCACAACAAATGGGCTCAAAATGTTGCACAAACTGCAACTTCAAGTTGCAAAATAGCCTTTGGGCGTGAGAATTGTTGTAGAGAATACAACATTAGTAATCCTATAGCCCATCTACCGTCACGAAAGCTAAATGGGGGTGCCCTAAAAATCATATTCAGAAAAAATGAAATCCCACTTTATGTATTTTGTAGACTGTCTGCTACTTTCATTGGATTAATCCAGTGAAGTAGGGATTTGACGACCTAAAAGTCACTTCCATTGGATTTTTTCCAATAGAATCATGAATTTTCTTTTTTATATGATCAACCACTCTTATAATCGGGAAAGGTTTCCTTTACCTCATATTGTTTCTTCGAGTCCGAGTTTGCATACACATAAGCCAATAAACGATCTGTATCAATTCCGAGAGAGCTAGCAACTTTTACGATGTCTAATTCATAAGAAATACTTGGAATTTGATTGGACTTGACGGACATATGCTTCAACCATCCTTCGAATAATGTAATTAATGGATACTCAATCCGTAAATATGATATAGTTTTCTTACAAACATAAATCGGTACGATAAAGGCAAAACCACTGAAAAGTGGCGACGCAAAGCTAAAGGGACTAAAATGGCATCGATGAATGTCCAAAATGTCAGCCAGCTACCGCCTCCGTCCGATTCATGTAGAAAGACTAGGAGGGAACAAAGATGATGGAAAAAATTATGGTGGATGGTAAAATGAGCATGGATGTACAGCAATTGATTGATAACTTGCACCTTTCAGAAAATGATCTTTTGAACATGTTCTCCTTTAAGTTTAATAACAACGTTTTAACCCAAGATGAAGCTATTCGGTTTATTCATTTTCTCAGAAGTGAACTGGACAAACGAACTCAATAAAGGAATTATGCACGAAAGCATACAAAAATACAGTCGGTTGATGTCTAAAGATTTATTTTTTTCAAATAAATATTAATCGCATGATTGTTGATTTCATGGGAAAAACTAAGAAAAGACAACGGGAATCCCGCTGTCTTTTTCTTAGTTTTTGTCATATTTAGAGATTATTTATCCCGGAGCAGTCCGGTGTCATGCTTTCCCAATATTTGCGTTAACTCCTTCAGGAACATATTAATGTCCTTAAACTGTCGGTATACGGAGGCAAAGCGAATGTACGCCACTTCATCGACGGGGTACAGCTGTTCCATGACGATTTCTCCAATGCTTAAACTATCCACTTCAGCATGAGCCGTGGTGCGAAGCTGCATTTCCACTTCAGATACCATCATCTCAAGCCTTTCCATCGATACCGGCCGCTTCTCACAAGCTCGAATCAAGCCTCTTAATATCTTCTCTCGACTAAATTCTTCCCTACTTCCATCTTTCTTAATCACGATTAACGGCGTTTCTTCCACCATCTCAAAAGTGGTGAATCTTCTCGCGCACTTCTCACATTCTCGACGACGACGAATCGATTTGTTTTCATTGGCTGAACGTGAATCAAGAACTTTCGTACCGGAATAGTCACAGAACGGACACTTCATTCGCTATCTCTCCTTTCTCTCTTCTCTTCTTTGATCTATTACCATATGTTACATGTCATGAACTTAGGAGATATGCACACAATACTATTACCAAACGACAAGGAGGTGAACAGACATGGGCGCAGGACAAAACCGTAACAGCAATACTTTAGTTGTTCCTCAAGCTAACGCAGCCTTGGATCAGCTAAAATATGAAGTAGCGCAAGAACTTGGTATCGCCATCCCACAAGATGGTTATATGGGTAATATGGCTACTCGTGATGCTGGTGCCATTGGTGGTAACATCACTCGTCGCTTAGTACAAATCGCTGAGCAATCCTTGGCTGGTCAATTCAAGTAATCTTGAATCCTAGCTACTGAAGCTCAAAAGCAGGAAGTATTGGACTCTAAGCCCCCAAAAGGAGCTAGTCCAATGCTTCTTTGTTTATGAGAGAAGGAATCTTAATCCTTCTTTCCCCATTGCTGAGAATAAAGCTTCGTGTATTTCTCGTAATAATAGAGCACCCGCTGTACATAATGACGTGTTTCTCCGAATGGAATTTGATTAATATGCTCTTGCGAACCATCCCAAACGTCATTTTGCTTCCATTTATTCACATTCCCTTGACCTGCATTATAAGCTGCAATGGCATAAATTAAATTACCATTATAATGCTTCTTTAGCCAGCTCAAATACCAAGAACCAAGATTAATATTTACGTCCACTTTTAATAAATCGCCCTGCACATGAGGTCCCAGATTCGTGGATTCTACAATCCACTCTGCCGTGTCAGGCATAAGCTGCATAAGGCCTAATGCCCCTTTGCTTGACTCCAAATGATATTTGTAATTCGTTTCCACCCTAATAATCGCAGCAATTAAAAATGGATCTATATTGTGTTTCGCCGCGCTCTGCCTAATTTCCTGCTCAAAGTAGATCGGGTACAGCTTTCTTCCGATAAAATCGCTATTCATAAAAAGAACTAGAATAAAACAAACAAGAAGCAGGGCAAAAACTCGTTTTCTACGTAAAAAGGTCATGAAAGCCCCTTCCCTAGCCAAAACCGCTCCACTTCAGCGTTAGTTTCTTCCCATGTCCCGCTGTTGTCAATGACAACATCCGCGAATTTACGTTTCTCCTCAATGGACATCTGAGCATCAATGCGATTGTTCGCCGCACTTTCCGTCAGTCCATCCCGCTGCATAAGCCGCTCCAACTGAACTGGACGTGGCACATATACAACCATAACCTCTTGAAACATGAAGGATAAATTAGATTCGATTAATAAAGGGACATCGACCACAACAAGCTTGTCTGGAAATTGCCGTTCATAGGCTTCCATCTGTTCACGTATTTGTGCACGAATTGGCGGATGCAGAATACTTTCTAGCTGCTTGCGTGCCTCGGTATTCCCAAAGATGATCTCGCCAAGCTTCTTGCGATGAAGCGAGCCGTCTGCCAGAAGGACAGCTTGTCCAAAATGTGCAGCAACCTGTTCAAGAACAGGGCTGCCGGGCTCGACGACATCGCGGGCTATAGTATCCGCATCTACTAATAGGGCGCCGCGGCTAACCAGCATGGCGCTAACCGTGCTTTTGCCGCAAGCGATTCCTCCTGTTAACCCGATATTCATGGGCAAATCTCTCCTAACGTGCGTCCTACAACATTTTCAAAAGACCCATAATAATGAGTACACATCCCGGAAGTACAGACAGTTTCTTCATCCAATTCATCTCCGCATACCGTAAACCAAACCGCAAACCTAATGCAATAAATGAACCACTTGATATCGAAATGACGGAAGCCGTTAACAGTGGAACGAAACCGATTAATGCTGCGCCAATGCCTGCACCGAACGCATCCAATGATAGCGCCAAACCAAGCAAGGTAGCCTCTGAAGCCGAAATATTACCCGATTTGTCAACGTCTGCAATGGATGGTGTTCGCAAAATTTGAATAACCAGTCCGAAACGTTTCAGCTCGATATTCAGTATTTCCTTCGTTCGCTGCAAAGTATCAAACGTGAGAATCTCTCCAGAACCAGGATGCTTACCCTCTGATGAAGGAAGAACACCGCTTATCGATGCTTGATCTAAGGATGTGACTCCTCCACGTTCCTGATGCTCTTGAGGCTTCTGTTGTCTTGTTTGTGCCAGTGCCCAGATGCCAATCCCAATCAAGATGAGAGCACCAATACGCTTAGCAACCAAGGGAGACATGAAGGAAGACATCAGGACACCGATCTGCATCGAGCTGTAGATAATGATACCAGACCAAAGCGATATAATCCCAATGGATAGGAGCGGAATTCGTATTTTACGTAATCCATACATCACACCAACGCCGAAGCCGTCCAAAGAAACTGCGAAAGCAAGAATAAGTAGAGAAACTACAGGAAGCATAATACCCCTCCTAAGAGTTTTACCCAGAAACTAGCTTGTAAGCCGTTATCTAGGCTAAGTACTCCATATCATATGGGAAGGGGAGGCTTCACGTGCCTATTTCTCTGACTTCTTTCGGATTACCTTGCGCTTTAACGGTTGACAAGTTGGGCAAATATGCGTTCCTCTGCCGCCAACAACGGTTTTGTAGATCTCGCTCCCGCATGTTTTGCAGGGCTCGGACTGTCTGCCATAAATGTTCAGTTGATGCTGGAACAAGCCAATTTCGCCTTGTCCATTCACATACGATTTGATGGAGGATCCTCCAACTTCAACCGATTCACGAAGTGTACGAATGATAGCTGAGTGAAGAAGTTCGAGTTCCTTCTTGCTCAGTGATGAGGCTTCGCGTTCTGGATGAATACCAGCCAAGAAAAGGGACTCGTCTACATAAATATTCCCGATGCCCACGATATATTCTTGATTCAGCAGCAGCGGTTTTATCTTCGTCGAACGATGAGCGATCCGGTCACGAAAAGCCTCGAAGGTGAAGCCTTCATCTAACGGTTCAAGTCCAAGCTTATGCAGCGGTGGCTGCGTGAGCTCTTCGCCTTTGGGGAACAGATGCATCGTTCCAAATTGTCTAACATCCTTATAGCGGAGCTCGCTGCCATCGGTGAAGCGGAACAACACATGGGTGTGAAGCTCCAACGGATCTTCACCGTCATACAGACCGTATCGTCCTTCCATCCGCAGATGCGAAACCATGACGTAATCGGTGAGTATGAAGCGCAGAAATTTCCCTCTGCGTTCTATGGTTTCAACCGTCTGACCTTGCAGCAGAACCTCAAACATATGAATATCGTCCGGCTTTTGGATGATACGAGGCAGTCTGACCTGAACATGCTCAATCGTTTTTCCGGTGATTAAAGTGTTCAGCGTACGTCTGACCGTTTCGACTTCGGGTAGTTCAGGCATGGATGTTCACCTCTTTTGTGTAATATGAGTTGTTGCAAAAAGTATAGCAAATTTTAGTTGAATAGCTTCCAATGCGAATGGCTAGTCCAAGTCATCTAATTTCCTAAACAAGCTAATATTCGCCGGTATTGCAGAAACTCGTGATGAAAACCACTTACAAAAAGATCATGACTTACTTAGCATCGTACCAAGTAAGTCCGAAGTCAACATCCGCGCTCAGAGGGACATCCAACTTAAGCGCTGCAGCCATGACTTCCGGTACTAAGCTGCGCATGGTCTCAAGTTCCTCTTCAGGGACTTCAAAGACGAGCTCATCGTGTACCTGAAGCAGCATGCGGCTCTTGAGTCCGTCTTGTTTCAAACGGTCGGCCATTTGGACCATGGCTAGTTTAATGATATCTGCGGCTGTCCCCTGTATCGGCGTATTCATCGCTGTTCGCTCAGCGAAGGAACGCAGATTAAAGTTCGATGCCGTGATCTCGGGAAGATAACGTCGGCGCTGCAGCAAGGTAGTAACATACCCGTCCCTGCGAGCATCCTTCACGATCTCATCCATATATTTGCGAACGCCTTGGAAGACAGCAAAGTACTGTTCAATGAACTGAGCTGCATCCCTGCGGGTAATGTCTAAGTTCTGGGACAAGCCGTAGTCGCTGATGCCGTAAACGATCCCGAAGTTGACGGCTTTGGCCTGGCGGCGCATGTTCGCGTCAACGGCGCTCTCTTCCACCCCGAAGACATCCATGGCCGTCTTCGTGTGGATGTCCATATTCTGAAGGAACGCTTCCTTCAGATTGTCATCCTGCGAGATGTGCGCAAGCACGCGCAGCTCGATCTGCGAGTAATCCGCAGCAAGAATGTACCATCCAGGCTCGGATGGAACGAATACCTTGCGGATCTTACGACCTTCCTCCAGACGAATAGGAATATTCTGGAGGTTCGGGAACTGGCTGCTGAGCCGGCCCGTGGCGGCAATCGTCTGCCGGTAATAGGTGTGCACCTTACCGGTCTCTGGCCGTACCTCTTTGAGCAGCCCCTCGACGTACGTCGATTGCAGCTTCGCTAGCGAACGGTAGTTCAAAATCTCCCCTACGACTTCATGGTAGGGTGCAAGGCGCTCAAGCACCTCGGCATCGGTCGAGTAGCCGGTCTTGGTCTTCTTCCAAGCTGGCAGCCCCAGCTTCTCAAATAAGATCTCGCCAAGCTGCTTCGGCGAGTTGATGTTAAACTCTACGCCGGCGAGTGTGTAGATGCGGGTCATGATCGCATCCAGCTTGCTTGCAAGCTCCACGCCGAACGCTTTAAGCCCCTCGGCATCGAGTGCGATGCCGCGCAGCTCCATCTCCGCGAGCACGCCCGCGAGAGGCAGCTCCAGCTCGTAGAAGAGGCTATGCATCTCGCTCTTCTCCAGTTCTTCGCGCAGCACCGGCACGATGCGCGCAATAGCCATCGCTTTGCGACCCAAGTGGTCGCTAAGCGCAGCCAGCTCAGGCAAGCGAAACTTCGCTCCCTTGCCGAACACTTCCTCGTCGGTCTTAACGCCCGGCAGGCTGTACTTGCCCGTCAAGCCGCTCAAGCTGAGATTCGACTCTGTCGGATCGAGTAAGTAAGCGGCCAGCAGAGCGTCGAAATCCACACCTCTGAGGTGGATACCTTGCCAAGCCAGCACCAGCTGGGCACGATGCTGGTCAAAGAGTTGCTTCTTCTTGGAATCATCGCTTAGCCAAGTGCGCAGCGGCTCACCCGCTTCGCTCTTCAGCAGCGCTATGGGTACGAAGTAAGATGTATTCGTTTCCCCATCATACGTAAACCAGACAACGCCTACCATCACGGCTTGATGGGGATTTTCCCCAATCGCCTCAACATGGATCGCAGCGTTATCGCCTATTTTGCCAATCAACTCATCCATGTTGTCTTCTGTTACAACAACCGCATCCAAACTCTCGACAACTCGTTCCTCATCGACACTGCTTGGGCCGAAATCCATCTTCTCTAGAAGGGATTTGAATTCCAGCTTGCGGAACATACTGGATAAAGCTTGTCCATCAAAGCCATCGTAACGGAAAACATCCCACTCCGTTTCCATCGGCACTTCGCGGAAAATGGTCGCTAGCTCTTTACTCATGATAGCACTTTGTGCATGCTCCTCGACTTTTTCCTTCATTTTGCCTTTGAGGCTTGATGCATTAGCAAGCACTTCTTCTACGGTTCCAAATTCATGCAGCATCTTGAGTGCCGTTTTTTCCCCAACACCCGGAATGCCTGGGATATTATCCGACGTATCGCCCATCAACCCTTTGAGGTCGATAATTTGCGCAGGCGTGAGGCCGTATTTCTCTTTGATTTCTGCAGGATTATAAAGATCAACTTCGCTAATTCCTTTACGTGTGATCGCAACGGTCACATGCTCGGAAGCCAGCTGCAGCATATCCTTATCTCCAGAAACGAGAAGCACCTTCTCGCCTCTTTCATCAGCTGCCTTGGTCAAGGTTCCAATAATATCGTCAGCCTCATAGCCTGTCAGCTCAAACTGTGGAATCTTGAAAGCTTTAAGCAGCTCTTTGATCAGCGGAAACTGCTCAGAGAGCTCAGACGGCGTTTTGGCACGTCCACCCTTATATTCCGTATATTCTTTGTGTCTAAACGTTATTTTGCCTGCATCAAATGCGACAAGAAAATGGGTAGGTTTTTGTTCCTCAATTAATTTCAACAACATGGTCGTGAAGCCATAGACTGCATTCGTGTGCAGTCCGCTTGAGTTGCTTAGCAGCGGTAAAGCATAAAAGGCTCGAAAAGCAATAGAGTTACCATCAATAATAATAAGCTTATCCATAAGTTCGCACCCCGATTTTTGACATACTTCCTTCATCATAGCATACGAAATTAAAATAAAAAAACGGTTCCGCACATAAACATGTATGGAATCCATTATTCAATGGGCCGGTCTTCAGAAGGAGGTTCTCCATATGAGCCCTTTTTTCTCACCAATACGCAAAAAGGTTATTTTTTTCGATATGAATAATACGATTCTGGATCGCAGACAATGCTTTGATTCGGCATTCCTTGAAGTCATGAACGACTTTACGGCGAGATGGGATCCGGGCGAAATGCTTTTTACCAGCCAAGAAGCCCTGCAAAGCTATAAGATGGAGTGGAGCCGTCACCGAAAGGCACCGATAAGGAGTCCCATATCCCCTGATGAGCTGCGTCACATTTGTTTACGCAAAGCTCTTCAACCTATGCCCGTGAACGTCAGTCCTGCTTTTACACGGTCTTTTTTCGAACAGGTAGAAGAACAGGAAGACAACTTCGTTGCCCTCTTTCCCGGCGTTGAAGAAACACTAGAGGCGTTATCACATAACTATAAACTGGCTATCATCAGTAACGGTAATCGGAAAAGACTTCAGAGCAATTTGGAGAAAATGAAACTCACCAGGTGGTTCGATCAAGATCGGTTGTTTAGTTCCGAGAAGGATGGACCGCGAAAGCCGCACCCAGCTATCTTTGAGAGAGCCCTAAAGACGATGAGCACGGCTTCAAACCAAAGTGTTATGGTTGGAAATTCGTGGCGTAATGATGTGGTGGGGGCCGCGTCAAGCGGTATGGATGCAATCTGGATACATCCGGGAAATATCAAGAAAATATCCGAGCGCCGAATCGGCAAACAGAAGGTCATTATTATCCGTTCTTTTAAACAATTGTTACATACTTTCTAATTCAAAGTTCATCAGCCAATTTTTTCGAAATAATAAATACTTCCTTGATGTGCTTTGGCTTTCTTTTTGAGTAAGGCGGCTGTTTGGGAAATGTGTTCGAGTGAAATGGGAGATTCGCAGACACAGACGACTAAAGAGAGCGAAAGCGTAACTCCCTCGCTCTTTACCTTATTGCCGCTCCGGTCCCATACATACTCCCACTCCTCATCCTCATAGAACATCTGCACACCTTGTTCAAAGCGGCGAATGATTTCCTGACACAGTTGTCTTGGAGATAAAGTGGCAGAGATCGCGATAAAATCATCGCCTCCCACGTGCCCGACAAAATCATGCGGTGTCCCACAAACCGCAATGGATTGCTGCATAACATCCGCTGTATATTGAATCAGTTGATCCCCTTTTTGAAATCCAAACCGATCATTGAACCATTTGAAGTAATCCAGATCCGCATAAACCACATGAAACGGTTTGTTCTCACTTATCCTCTTGTTCAATTCGCGATTGATTTGCAAATTCCCTGGCAGTCCAGTTAGTGGATTAGCCACACGCGCAGACTCCATTCGTACATTCGTTATACTCTCAAGAATCGTTCTGATGGAGGCTACTCCTCCCAACTTGCCATTGTTTGTGACGATGACTAGGTCGTATAAGTGGTTGATTGCGCGTGAAGTAGCCATCTGCGATACTTCCTCAACAGGCATGAACTCGTCCACAATTAGCGGCGATTCATCCATGATGTTGTCAATGGTTCGATTCCAGAACAAGGAGAAGGCGTATTGGCCGGTTAGTTGCTGAAATAAGCGGTCTCTCATCATGAGGCCAACCGGCACTTCTTCATCCACGATGACAGCACCCACGGCCTCTTGATTTTTTTTGAAGTAATCCGCCACTTCCGAAATCAGCTTTTTCTTGTCAAACACTTTCACAGGCGTTTTGAGGTCGCCAATGCTCCAAGTCATACTGCCTCCTTGTACTTTGCGATGCTGCCAAATCAACATTTTATGGATATCCTGCACCTTCGCGGGAGATTCATTGGGCTTTCCAAGCAAAAAGCCTTGGGCATAATGCACGCCGAGCCGTGTTAATTTGGTCAGTTCATCCGCATGTTCAATGCCTTCAGCAATAAGGGAAATGTTCATTTTATGGGCAAAAGTTACGAACGTTTCAAGGATATACTCTTTTACTTTGTTTTTATGTATATTTTCTATGAGGGAACGATCAATTTTAATAAAATCCGGTTGAAGTTCCGCAATCGCTTGAAGAGAGGAGTATCCTGCACCAGCATCATCTATGGCAATTCGATAACCTTGTTTACGGTAATGCTCCAGAATCTTTTGCGCTAAGGAGAAATCTTCAATCGAACTTCTTTCCGTAATTTCAAAAACGACATTGCTTGGGCGGAGTCCGTATCTCTGTAAAATCTCAAGCGTTTTACCAGGAACAAAACCCGGATCGTAAAGCACTTGGGATGAAATATTAATAAAAAGCAATTGCTGCGAATGCTCCAAAATGGATCCTTTGATCGCTTGTTCACGAGCAAGCTGCTCAAGCATATAGAGCTCACCTTGCTGCTCTGCGAATTGAAACATGGCCAAAGGTGAATGAAATGGACTATCTTTGGGACCTCGCGTTAACGCTTCATACCCCATTACTTGACCATCCTGTAGTGAGATGATAGGTTGATAAACGGAATAAATGTACTCTTTATCTATCATATTATAAAATTGTTCCAGCTTTTCTGACTGAGCATTCATGTCCATCATCCCTTACCTGAATATACTTATTACTCTAGTCTATCAAATCAAATGACTGGCTTTATTATCCATATGTAAAATGTATGTAAAGACTTCAAAAAAAAAAGAGGGAATTCAATCTTTTTCCCGAAAAAGAGAGGGATGGATTGTTAGGTGCGTACAAGCTTGTACAAGCACGGAAAGGATTTGAAATGGAACAACAAGTAAAAATCTTGGCGGTAGATGACCGCTACGAGAACTTGCTGGCTCTGAATAGCATTCTGGCCTCTTCCAACTATGACGTTATTTCTCTGCAATCGGGCGAGGAAGTTCTAAGATATTTATTAAAAGAACCCGCTGATCACATCGCTGTCATCTTGATGGATGTGCAAATGCCTGGACTTAGCGGCTTCGAGACGGCCGAACTGATCAAGCAGCGGAAAGCTTGTCAGGATATTCCCATCATCTTCCTAACGGCTCTAAGCACCTCTATCGAGCATGTGTTGAAGGGCTATCATGTGGGCTCTATTGATTATTTATTCAAACCTATTCACCCTAAAATGCTGCGAATGAAAGTCGATGGCTTCGTTAACATGCACCTCAATCATCAAAAAATTAAATATCAAAGCGAACTGCTGCATAAGCGAACGATAGATCTCGAAGAGACGAATCGCAAGTTAGCTGAAGCGGAAGAGAAACTAAAGCAGCAAAATTTTCTTTTGGAACAATGGGTGGAAGAGCGAACCTCCGAATTAGTGGATGCCCATGAAAAGCTGATAAAATCACAGGAACATTTCAAGAAAATGTTCATGCTCTCTCCTTCTTTGATGGCTATTCGCCGCCTACCAGACCTCACCTATCTCGAAATCAATGAAAGCTGGAAACAATATACAGGCTACGGCGATGAAATCATTGGAACAACACTAGATCTCTTACGAATTGAAGTCGGTGATTCAAGAGACTTTAATGATGTCATCCATAATTGCAAGGTCAAGTACGAAACCAAGTCTAAGGAAATTCGAACGGCCCTGCTTTCAACGGAAATCATTGATATAGAAAATGAAAGATGCTTGCTCGAAGTTGCCGTCGATATCACGGAAAGCTTGCGATTTGAATCGGAAATGGCTCGTCTAGCTCAACTCAATCTAGTTGGGGAAATGGCCGCCGGTATTGCCCATGAGATTCGCAACCCGATGACGACTATTCGCGGCTTCCTCCAATTATTTCGCGAGAACGATCGTCATATGCAAAAAGAATACATCCCTATCATGCTGGAAGAGTTGGACCGAGCGAACGAAATTATTACCGAATATTTATCCCTAGCCAAAAATAAACAGTCCCACCAAAAGCCTGAAAGCATCAACCGTATTATTGAAATGCTCCTCCCCCTCATCCAAGCAGAAGCCGTCATGTCCGGCAAGCATGTTCATTTCCAATTCAAGGATTGTCCTGTCATTCAACTCGACGATAAAGAAATGCGTCAACTCATTTTGAATATGTGTATGAATGGACTGGAAGCCATGAGCCTCGGTGGTAAGCTGAGAATTGAAACCTATACCGAGATAGAACATGTTGTCCTTCTGATCGCTGATGAAGGTATTGGAATTAATGAGGAACATCTGGAGAAGCTAGGAAGACCTTTCTTCACGACCAAAGATGAAGGTACAGGGCTCGGTTTAGCTATTTGCTACAGCATCGCTGCCAGGCATCACGCATCGATTGAAGTTCAGTCAAGTGAGAACGGAACAACCTTCCTCATTCGTTTTCCGATTAAAGCGGCACGCACATGAAAAAGGGACGCTCACAAGTCATGATGACTTAGGAGCGTCCCTTTTGGATCTACTTACACATTCAAGTCTTTGCGTTTCCCTGTGACCATATAAATAACACCTTCACCGATATTCGTTGTGTGATCAGCTACGCGCTCTAAGAAATGGGCAACAAACAATAAATGGGTCAACTGACGGTTGCGATTGTAATCCGAACCCATCATCCCCATCAATTCCTGCATGACCGAGCTGTATAGCTTATCCACACGGTCATCTTTCTCGGCAAGCGACGCAGCCCTATGAACATCGCGCTCCGTATAAGAAAGGAGGCTCTCATGCAGCATCTCAATGGCAATATCGGCCATTTCAGGAATGACTTCCAGCGGCTTAACAAGCTCTTCTCCAGCCAGACGGATCGTAATCTTGGCAATATCTACGGCATGATCAGCAATTCGTTCCAAGTCTGTAGCGATTTTCATAGCCGTTCCAATGATTCGCAGATCACTTGCCATTGGTTGTTGTAAAGCAATTAATCGAAGGCAAAGCTCATCGATTGTCGTTAAATAATCATCAATGTGATCATCATTCTTAATGACTTGCCGTGCCATATTCTCATCGAACTTGGCCAACGACTCTACGGAATTAAGAATCAAATCCTTAACTCTTTCCCCCATATCCTGCAATTCACTTTGCAAAACTGACAATGATTGATGAAACCCAGGTCTTGCGTCCATTTTACGTCTCTCCCCTCAGTTGTAGTTAACCGAATCTTCCCGTAATGTAATCTTCCGTACGTTGATCATTCGGATTGGTGAAAATTTTATCCGTCTTGTCCGTTTCCACTAAGTATCCATTGAGGAAGAAGGAGGTCATATCCGAAATCCTTGCCGCCTGCTGCATGTTGTGCGTAACGATAATGATGGTATATTTCTCTTTCAGTGTTTGTGTCAACTCTTCAACTTTGAGCGTTGAGATTGGATCTAACGCTGATGTAGGCTCATCCATAAGAAGTACGTCGGGTTCAACAGCTAGTAACCGGGCGATACATAAACGCTGCTGTTGTCCACCGGACAGCCCTAGAGCAGATTTATGCAATCGATCCTTTACTTCATCCCACAAAGCTGCTTGTACAAGACTGCGCTCTACGATTTCGTCTAGGACCGCTTTCTTCTTAGTTCCATGAATGCGAGGGCCATAGGCAATGTTGTCATAGATGCTCATGGGAAATGGATTTGGACGTTGAAATACCATCCCTACGCGCTTACGCAGTGAAACAACATCGGAATCGGAATCATAGATATTGTGACCATCAACGGCAACTTTTCCAGTAATACGTACACTATCAATGAGATCATTCATACGGTTCAAGGTGCGCAGGAAGGTGGATTTCCCACAGCCTGAAGGACCGATCAAAGCGGCGATTGTACCCGTTTCAATGGCTAATTCAATATCGTGGAGAGCATGATTATCTCCGTAAAATAAATTTAATTTGTCCGCTTTAATCTTATGCTTGGTCGCCACGATTTATTTCCCCCCGGAAAGTCTTTTTTGTAAAATTCGGCTTGGAATACTGACAAGCAGGTTAAAGATGAGTACAACGATCAGGAGCAGCGCGGCGCTTCCTTTAGCAATCTCCTTGGCATCTGGAACTAACGCTTCAGCGCCAACGTACCACAGATGAACGGATAGCGTCTCCCCCATCTTCAGTGGATTGAAATCCGGAAAGAAGCGAGAAACCGATAAGCCGGCCGTGTAAATGAGAATGGCAGATTCGCCTAACGCGCGTCCTGCAATCAAAGTAATCCCCGTAATTAAGCTTGGCAGCGACGCAGGGATGAGCACTTTGCGAATGGCCTGCCATCTGGTTGAGCCAAGGGCAAGACTTGCCTCCCAATAAGATTCAGGAACTGTTCGGATAGCCACCTCTGTGACCCTTACCATAACGGGTAAATTAAGCAGGGCGACTGTCGCGGCCCCACCAATAATGGAAAACTTCAGACCTAACAAATTGGCAAATAGTAAGAACCCGAACAAACCAAATACGATAGAAGGAACAGAAGCTAGGGCTTCAACCGAGATACGCACGAGATCAGTAAACCAATTTTTTTGTGCGTAAATTGCCAAGTATATCCCCGAAAATAAACCGATTGGAATGGATATCACCAGAGATAAGAATAGGACATAGAAGGAGTTGAACAATTGCGGACCTACACCGCCGCCAGCTTTGATCTCCTCAGACTTCCCAAAGATGAAATTCCATGATAGATGTGGAACACCATCACCTAATATTCGAAATAAAAACCAAGCTAGAATCAATATAATAACAATGCCCGATGCCCAGAAGTACAACGTGGCCAAACGATCCGTTGTTTTGCTTTTCATTTAAGTTCACTCCTTTTGGCTACGATACGGATTATAAGAATTAAGGACAAGGAGATCACGAGTAAAAGAAGCGCCATTAAATAGAGCGCATTATTCCAAGTGCTGCCGTAATTCGTATTCCCCATATCCTTCACAATCGCGGTCGTTAATACCGTGGTTGAGTCAAGGAGTGATTTCGGCATTTGCGGAGAGTTACCAATAACCATGAATACAGCCATCGTTTCCCCGATTGCACGCCCCATGCCAAGGATGATTGCTGTTAGAATACCAGGTCTAGCTGCAGGCAGAAGGACCCGCCACATAGTTTGCCAACGTGTTGCTCCTAATGCCAGTGATGCTTCCTCCAGACGACTCGGCAATGCGCGGATAGCATCTTCTGAGATCGAGAGAATGGTTGGTAAGATCATGATAGCGAGAATGATGGAAGCTGGTAAAATACCGTAACCTACCCCGCCTGTAATTTTACCGAGTGCAGGAACGATAACCGTCAAGCCGATTAGGCCATAAACAACCGAAGGGATACCTACGAATAGATCCGTCGCAGGACGCATGATTTCACGCATCCATTTCGGCGCAATTTTAGCCATGAATAATGCCCCTGACAAAGCAAGCGGCACTGAAAACACAACCGAAACCAATGTCATGAGCAGCGTGCTGTATAAAAATGGAAGAGCTCCGAATTTATTTTGACCTGGCGTCCAATCCGTTGAAAAGAAAAATTCTAAAGGACTGACTCCTTGGAAAGTCTTAATCCCCTGCATCCCCACGAAAACAATGATAGAAAAAATGATGGCAGACACTAGGGCAGCACTTCCAACAAACACCCACCTCATGATGTTATCTTGTCTATGTTGTCCTTGGGTCCATTTCGTGACGATTGGACGGCTTTCGTCTGATTTCGCGTTCGTTAGTTTGTCTGCTACGGAATTCAATGGATAATTCCCCTTTCTCTTAAATCACATTACTTTAATGATAGAGCATGATTGTAATTGGATCGTCAAAGAATTGTTAAGGGAATGTAAAAGTTTCACGTTTCAAATTAAAAAAGAGCGCGGCATAGGATGCCAGCGCTCTTAGTTTGTTCTATTTATTATTTTTTAAGCAAATCAGCAGGTAAGAATTTCAAGTCACGAACTTGTTTACCTTGGAATTCTTTGCTTGAGATGTAAGCGATGAATGCTTTAGCAGGATCTTTCGCTTCACCTTTCGTGTACATATGCTCAACACCAAACAATTTGTAAGTACCGTTTTTGATGTTGTCCTCGGAGAACGCTACATTATCAATTTTCAATGCTTTTACAGTATCATCAACGTAAGGCGTATCAACATAACCAATGGAGCTGGACTGACCAGCAACAGCTGTTTTCATTGCACCGCTGTTTTCTTGTGTAATACCATCTTTCGTGAACTCTTTGCCATCAAGAATGATTTGTTTAACTAATGTACGGGAACCTGAGCTGTCTGGACGGTGAACAAGAACGATTTTCGCATCATTGCCGCCAACTTCTTTCCAGTTCGTAACTTTACCCATGTAAATGTCTGCTGCTTGTTGTTTTGTAACATTATCAACTTTTACATCTTTGTTTACGATCAATGCGAATGGAGCAATCGCTACTTGGTGGTCAACAAGACCTTTATCTTTATATTCAGCAGCTGGCTCAACGTCGGAGTTACCGATGTCTGAAGTACCGTCCGCTACGTTTTTAATTCCTGTGCCTGATCCGCCTGCAGTAACGTTGATCGTTACCTTTGGATTTTTTTCCATAAACTCAGTAGCTGCTTGTTTAACTAATGGAAGAAGCGCGCTTGAACCTGAAGCAGTAACCGTACCGCTTAGTTCTGTTTTTGTTGGAGCAGCTGAAGCAGCTGCACTAGCAGCAGGTGTTGGAGAAGCAGCATTTTTAGTATCTGTTTTTGCGCCGCAACCAACCAATGACCCCATCATTAATACCGCGGAAAGTGTGAATGTAATTCCTTTTTTCGACATGAACTTAAACATAGTTAGCATGTCCTCCTTTGATTTGTATGTTACTTGTTATGTTAGTCTCGATTCCACTTTGTTGTCTGTCGAACTAACTTACTTCCCTATCTTAACAACCGAATGTAAAATCCAAACCCACGAAACGTAAACGTAATGTAAAACTTTTAATTCTTCTTTCATTCGTTAAAAATTTGGGTAAATTTACATTTCTTTAACATAGTTAGATGCTTTAGTTAATAGAAGCAACCTATATTAATAAGTATCAATACGAAAACAGTCGAATATTGTCAAGTAATATATAGGAGGAATGACTTATGAAGAAGATCAAAATCAATATGACCATGCGATTAAAATTAATTGCCAGTTTCAGCGGAGTGCTTCTCATTTTCCTTTCCGTTGCTTTGTTTAATCTGAATCAAGTCAATCAAATCAAGAACCATATGACGGACCAGAACGATAAAGTCGAGCTTAAGGTGCTAGCTCTAGAGCTTAAAAATATGGTACAGGAAATGAACATCATTGCCTCAGGGCTGGAGATTTCCAAGAAACCGGAATACATCGCAAAATACAATGCAAAGCGAAAGCCCTACAATGATTTCATTCAAAAGATTGGAGATACGGCTTCAACTGCTGATCAAAAGAAGTGGCGAAGCCAATTAATTCAATTATCTGTTGATTACATAAATAACTTCGATTCTGCCAGCAAAATGGTCCAGGATCCTAACTTGAAGCCGACGGATCTGCAAATTAACCTTCTCTACCTATATAATGAGTCTCAGGAACTGAAGGATAAGATTTTTGAACTTGTTGATAAATTCTATGTAACTTATGCAGAGTCAGCTGAACAAGCAATTGCCAGCTCAACGAAAGCACTTAATGATAGCAGTAGAGTCATGTTGATTGCATTCGCAATTGTCGTTATTGTAACCATTATTATCGCTTTTCTAATCATTAGCTCCTTCACAAGGCCTATTCAAATTTTACAAAATGCCGTGTCGCTTATTGCCGCAGGAGATTTGTCCCATACGATAAATTCTACATCCAGAGATGAGTTAGGTAAGCTAAGTAACAGTTTCGACCATATGATCATTCAAGTTCGCAAGATGCTGAATGCTGCGATGCAGATTGCATCGTCACTATCCGAGCACTCCCATGAGTTTCACCGCTTTTCTAAGCTTACGGCATCGGCCAACACAGATATCTTGAAGGCAATTACAGAGATATCGACCGGTGCTGATGAGCAAGCCATGAAAACGGAGCAAAGCTCGATGATCATTGCAGAATTGGAAGCGGAGATTCGTGAAATAACCGCTTATACATATGAAATGAAGCGTACCAGTGAAGAGGCAGCGTCCGGTACATTACAAGGGACAGCATCCGTAAGGGCGCTGAAGTCATCGTCTGACCAGTCCCAGGCTGTCCTGCAGAAGGTCGATGCTGCCATGAAGACCTTGTCTGACAGCTCCAAGCAAATTGGCGCTATTATTCATTCGATCACGGAAATTTCTACACAGACGAACGTGCTTGCTTTGAACGCTGCGATTGAAGCGGCAAGAGCCGGCGCAAACGGCCGCGGCTTCTCTGTGATTGCAGATGAAGTGCGTCAGCTTTCACAGCAGACGAATGATTCCTCCAAGACAATCGGCGGCATCATTCAAGCGCTTCAGAAGCAAATCAAAGAATTACAGAGCTCACTGATCGAAGCTCGCGAATCTGCGGTTGCACAAAACCATCGGGTAACAGACACACTTGGTTCTTTCGAAGGCATCGAACAATCGATGAAGGGTATTATCGGGCAAATTGAACAAATCCATATAAAAATTGAGCACGTACAATCCAAAAATGACAGATTAGTAAATTCCGTTCAGTTCGTAGCAGCCATCGCGCAAGAAACAGCTGCTGGTGTCGAGGAAGTAAGCTCAACCTCGATTCAGCAGGATGCATCCATCCGCCGAATTGCTGAAGAGTCGGATGATATCCTTGTTCTTTCTCAGCAGTTATTTGCTGAGATTAGCAAATTCCAGATTGGTGAGAGTGCTATGGAAAATCATCAGGAAATATTTGATCTTCAATCGGAGCCTATTCAAGTCAGGAATGAAGTGCACTTCGAGGTTTTTGAAGATAATCAAATGGATTCGTTTCAAAAGGAACAAGATAACTCAACAACGGAAACACCACAGGATGACCTGGACAAAGGTGAATCTAGGAAAGAGAACAAAATGCTTGTTCTCGTAGGAAAATAATAGCTATCACCAAAATCCCTCTACTTCTAATTGGAAGCCTAGAGGGATTTTAATTTCGAGAAATACAACAAAAGCGAACCTATTATACCTAAGACGACACTGGTATAACCGTTAACCGCAGCAAGATGATTTTACCACTGCCTCCGATTTCTCAACTGGTGAAGGTCCGCAACATTCTTGGGTCCCGATACCGCAAACGCCCGTTTCCGGCAGTTCCAGCTCAACTCGTTCAGCTGCTGCCAGATCCCCGACAAGAGCAGCTACGACGGATCTAACTTGTTCATATCCTGTTGCCATTAGGAATGTTGGTGCTCTTCCATAACTTTTGGAACCAACAATGTAGAAATCCTTTTCAGGTTGACGCAGCTCCTTCTCGCCATGCGGTCTTACCGTACCGCAACTATGAACATTTGGATCGATCAATGGCGCTAACTCCATAACACTTTCCAATGTTGGGTCGGCAATTACTCTAACTTCTCGTAAAAAAGACAGATCTGGACGAGAACCCGTATTCGACACGATTTCATCGACAGCATCTAGATGAACCAATAAACCGTTTAAAGAGCCAATCACAACCATTTTATCTTTTTCCTGTTTCAATTCTTGAATGTGGAATGGCGTCAGAACCTTAACTTTTCCTGAATCAACTAGCTTTTGAATACGCGTACCAAGTTCTCCTCTTGCAGGAAGTTGATCCTGCTCCTGACCGCCATAAACATCATCTAGCCTAGATTTCCTTAAAATCCAAACGATTTCTGTGCTTCGAACTTGTTCCTTCAGTTTACCTAATTCTAATAAGGTATTGATTGCAGAGTGACCGCTCCCCACAACAATAACTTTTTTGCCGCTATATCGTTCCTTATGCTTACCCAGAACATCAGGTATTCCATAGTAAATTTGCTTATTTAAAGCCTGCTCTTCTGTCGTCCATATCCCTTCTGATATTATGGGATTCGGGTTCGACCAGGTACCGGATGCATCAATAACAGCCTTAGCCTCAATAAGGATTCGTTCCCCATTTTTCTCAACATGCAGGACAAACGGAAGATCTTTACGGCCATGTGTTTTCACTTTGCTCAGACCTTTACGGCTAACAGCAATAACTTTAGTATTTAAGTATAGATAAGGTTTGATTTCAGGCAATTCAGCAAAAGGATTGAAGTATTTATCAATCATCTCTTGTCCTGAAGGGATTCCTAAAGGATTCGGGACTTGCCAACCATGAGAAATAAGCAATTGCTTAGCAGCTTTATCCATATTGTATTCCCAAGAGGAAAACATTCGAACATGAGCCCAGCTGCGTACATTAGCCCCCACTTCTTCCCCCGCCTCAAACAAAACAAATGGTTCCTCTCTCATAACTAGCTGTGCTGCCGCGGCAAGGCCAACAGGCCCTCCACCTATGATAGCCACAGGTAACTTATTATCATTCATTGCATATACCTCCCTCTCAATATCATGCTATAGACTGATTAATCAAATTAAATTGATTTATTAATCAAAAAAAATTGATGTTAAAAATAAAAAAATTAAGAACGAGTAGGTCTAAATATGCAGCAAAGATCAGCTGAGAGTAATCCGTTTACTTCAGAGTTGTTTATCTCGTAGTAACTCCAAGTACCAATGATCTCTTTGGTGATCAATTTCGCATCCAAAAGAATTTTCAAATGATAAGACAGTTTAGACTGAGCCATATCAAAGATATCACAAAGGTCACATACGCAGGTTTTTCCCCGCTGTGTTAACTCATACATGATCTGTAGTCTTTTGTGATCTGCTAGTGCTTTAAATTTTGCTTCATACGTTTCAAAAAAAGAATCGTCTGGTGTGGATTTTGCATGTATCGTTTGTAATGGAATGATTGTTTTCACTTATTTCACCCGCTTTATTAATCAATTATTTTTGATTTATTAACAATATATAACATTACAAGCTAAAAAGCAATTACTTAATCAATTAATTTTGATTAAGTAATTGCTTATGGTTTAAACGCCTTTATTAAAAGAGCTTCAGCAAAAAAAATTTGCCGAAGCCTTTTCCCCCCTCCCATGTATGCCGATTATAACTTCATGCGTTGCAAGCGTAAGGCGTTTAACACAACGGATACCGAGCTTAGTGCCATAGCAGCACCGGCTACCCAGGGTGCTAAAAGGCCAAGTGCCGCAATCGGAATCCCGAGCGTATTGTAACCGAGTGCCCAAAATAGGTTTTGTTTAATATTCGTCATCGTTTTACGGCTCATATAAATGGCATCTGTAATGCTTGTAAGTTCTCCGCGCATCAGTGTTACGTCTGCTGCTTCCATCGCAATGTCAGTGCCGGTCCCAATCGCTATGCCGACGTCTGCAGTCGCAAGAGCAGGAGCATCGTTGATACCATCGCCAACCATCGCCACTATTTTTCCTTGCCCTTGAAGCTTCTTCACTTCCTCAGCTTTACCTTCCGGAAGCACCTCAGCAAGAACATGATCAATACCAACTTGCTGCGCGATAGCATGCGCTGTCCGATTGTTGTCACCTGTCATCATAATGACTTCGATGCCCATTTGTTTTAAACGAGAGACCGCTTCTTTCGATGTGTCCTTGATCGTATCCGCTACGGCTACCATACCTGCGTACTTGTTATCCACCGCTACGAGCATAGCGGTTTTACCTTCGGATTCGAGCTTTTCCATAGCCGTATCTGCTTTACCGAAGTCGATGGTTTTACGCTGCATGAGCTTACGGGTTCCAACCAGCACTTCCCTGCCTTCTACGATGGCTCGAATGCCGTAACCGGGAATGGCTTCAAACTGCTCAGTAGCGGTAAGTAGGATACCCTTAGCAACAATCCCATCAACAATCGCCTCAGCAAGCGGGTGCTCAGATTGTTTTTCGGCAGAGCCGATTAATCTAAGGATTGTATCTTCTTCATCCATGTTTTCAATTTTAACGTCTGTAAGTTCCGGTTTGCCTTTCGTTACCGTACCCGTTTTATCAAGCACGATGGTTTGCACTTTTTGCATCGATTCTAAATGTTCCCCGCCCTTAAATAGGATGCCAAATTCCGCCGCGCGGCCGGATCCGGCCATAATCGATGTTGGTGTTGCAAGACCTAAAGCACAAGGGCAAGCAATGACAAGGACAGCAATAGCCTTTTCCAGCGCAGTTGCAAACTCACCAGAAGCAACCCAGATATACCAAATCAGAAAGGTTACAATAGCAATTCCTACAACAATCGGGACAAAGATACCCGAAATCACGTCAGCGATACGCTGAATAGGCGCTTTAGAGCCTTGGGCTTCTTCTACAACTTTGATAATTTGAGCGAGAGCTGTCTCTTTCCCAACACGGGTTGCTTTTATTTTTAAGCTTCCGTTTTTATTAATTGTAGCGCCAATAACCGCGTCACTAGCTTTCTTCTCGACTGGGATACTTTCCCCAGTAAGCATGGATTCATCAACAGCGGACAAACCGTCTACAACTACACCGTCGACTGGGATTTTCTCACCCGGTTTTACAAGAACAATGTCTCCCATGACAACTTCCTCAACCGGTATAGCCATTTCTTCACCATTTCGAATGACTAATGCTGTTTTCGCTTGGAGCCCCATCAATTTCTTGATGGCTTCAGAAGTTCTCCCTTTTGCCAACACTTCAAATAACTTCCCTAAGATAATCAAAGTAATAAGTATTGCGCTTGTTTCGTAATACATATCTGGCGCATGGTTGTGGACATCAGCAGAAGTTGCCCACTGAAGCGTTAGGTATAAACTATAGAAGTACGCGGCTGATGTTCCGAGAGAAACAAGTACATCCATATTGGCGCTTTTATTACGAAGGGCTTTGTATGCTCCTACATAAAATTGACGACCGATAATAAACTGTACCGGTGTGGCCAGCACAAGCTGTACCCAAGGATTCATCATGAATTCTGGCAAGTAAATCCATGATGTAAATGTAAAGTGGCTCACCATGGCCCATAGAAGCGGTAGCGAAAGGATTGCCGATACCACTAACTGTATTTTCTTTTGATGTATCTCCTTTTGTTTATAATCGCCTTTAGCTTCCGCCTCCTCTTTACGTATGGCTTTGTATCCCAGTTGATCAACTTTATTAACCATATCACTTACTGACACTTCGACAGCGCTAAACTCAACATGGGCAGTTTCTAATGCAAGGTTAACAGTTGCTTTGCTAACACCTGGCATTTTATTTAAGCCTTTTTCAATACGTGTAGCGCATGCTGCGCAGGTCATGCCAACGATATTAAAATCAACTGCATCCTTTACGGTGCTGTAACCCAGATCCAGTATTTTTTCTTCCATGGCAGATACGCTGATTTGAGTCGGATTATAAATCACAGATGCCTTCTCGAGGGCAAAATTTACATTGGCATCTGAAACACCTTCTAATTTTTTCAAGCCTTTTTCGATCCGGTTCGCGCATGCCGCACAAGTCATGCCAGCAATTTGCAGACTTGCCTGTTGCTGCTCTAATTGTTTCGCCATTTCATTTCCCCCTGCCACAAATACCCCTATGGGGTATATTTTTTTGAAAAAAAATAGGTGTTACACTGGAGCCGCATGCAGCGGCTCATTTATCTTATTTCGCAACGTCATAGCCTTGATCTTCAATTGCTTCTTTAATAGCATCCAAAGAAACTTTAGACGCATCGAAATCTACAGTAACGGAACCACCGCTCAAATCAACTTTGCCGGAAGCTCCAAGTTTCTTAACTGCGCCTTCAACGGAGTTTACACAATGACCGCAGGACATACCTTCAACTTTAAGAGTAACTGTTTGCATATCTAATCTCTCCTTTATTATTTCATTAATTTATTCATGGTAATCATGAGTTCTTTGATAACCTCATTATCGCCTTCTTGAATGCGTTCGATCACACAGCTGTTTAGATGATGCTCGAGAAGCAGTTTCCCAACACCGTTTAAAGCTGATTGAACCGCGGCGATTTGATTTAACACATCGTCACAATACGTATCCTTCTCAATAAGACCTTTCACACCGCGAATTTGGCCTTCGATGCGATTGAGCCTAGAAATCAAATTGTTTTTTGTTTTATCAGAATGATGACTTTTTCGAGCACTGCCCGAATGGCAGCTGTCCTCATGTAATTCTTGTTTATCATGTTGTTCCATTAACATTACCTCCTCACATTTTGAATATACCATACCCCCATACCCTATATCAAGCCTAATATTACATTTACACAGATAAAAAATAATGTGGGGCTTCCCTCAGCCATTTTCACGGCTTTTGGGATAGCCCCATACTTTTGAAGACATACATTCATGCAGCCTAATGCACAAACCGACCTTCCTCCGGAATCGCTATCTTCTCGAAATCCTCCGCCAGACGACCTAATTCGCGACTGAGTTCTTCACCGTTCATCGGTTTTCCATGTCCCGTTAGCGCTAAAGATGGATGTAAATCTCGAAGCTTTCTAACCGAATCGCCAGCTGCTTGCCAGTCTGTCGTGAAATACTTTGGCGGTCCGCTTATTTCTTGTTCTTGCGTGAACACCTTGTAAAGCGACTCTTGCTTAACGGTAACGAAGGCATCTCCTGCTATTAATGAACCATCTTTGGCGCGAAAAAGAGAAATGTGTCCTGGTGTGTGTCCCGGCGTATGAATCCATTGCCATCCTGTCAGTCCAGGAACGATACCCTTAGCGGGCAAAGGATGTACATGATTACCTATGTTAATACCGTGGTTTGGAAATAGTGGCGATAGCTCGCTAACAAGCCCGCCATTTACCGTAGAATCCCCTTTTGGATAATTGGATTTTCCCGTCAAATAAGGGATTTCCAACTCATGCGCATATACCGGAACATCCCAGTATTCCAAAAGACTCTCAATGGCCCCGACATGGTCGAAATGTCCATGCGTCAAAATGATCGCCGTAGGCTTCTTATGTGCTCCAAAACGCTCCTCAGCGACACGAATGATCTCATCTGCCGATTGCGGCATACCAGCGTCAACTAAAAACCATTCTTTATCCTTGCTTGTTGGATTGCCAATGAAACAAATATTCACGATCTGAATGCAGTAACCATATATATCAATGGCTATCTCCTTGCCTTCACCGCTGGATAATGTAGTTAACGGGATATACGTATGCTCATATGTATGTTCTGTTGGCTCCATGTAAACCTCTCCTCATCAATACAAATTCCATTTTACTATCCCCATTTCGCTGTTAAATTAATCCGTACTTCTCGATATCAAATGTGTTTTTGAACAAAAAAAGGCCAGAGTCTAGCGACTCTTAGCCTAATTAGTCTTCATTGATAATTACTCTTATTTCGCAATCTCATCCGTCGCTTTAATGTTGCGCAAGATGCTCACTTCAACTCGGCGGTTCTTGGCTCTACCTTCCGTTGTATCATTTTCTGAAATCGGCCGGTATTCACCGAATCCGACTGAAGAGTAGGAAGCAGGCTCAATTTTACTGTTATTCAGAAGTATTTTCATAAAATTGACCGCACGCTTGGCGCTTAGATCCCAGTTCGTTTCAAAGTCAGCCCGGTGAATCGGGATATTATCCGTATGACCTGCGACTTGAACCTCATATCCTGGATAACTACCCAGCAGATTAGACATCGAAACAGCCAGCTTTTGTGATTCCTGTTTAATTATAGCCGACCCTGAATCGAACAGTGCACGGTCACTAATCGTAATGGTCAGCTTCTCATTATCCAGCTTCGTGGTTAGCTGCTCACTCATGTTGTTTTCTTTAATGTAAGCATCCATGCTTTGCTTTAATTCTTTGAGATCCTTCTCTTCCTTCTGCAGCTTAGCAGCCAGCTGGCTGTCGGTTTTACTTTCTTCTTTCGTTGGCGGATTCTGGTTCTTGTAATTATTTTTCGTAGAATTCGCCGCATCATCAATCGGAATCAAATTTGACATGGCGAAGGGCGCTTCCCCTCCGGTAAAGGCATTATTCAAGGACCGCATAATCGAGTCGTATTTCTTAGAATCCAACTGACTGGATGCAAACAGAATGATAAAGAGGGCTAGAAGCAAGGTAAGCAAATCCGCATAGGGAATGAGCCAGGTTTCATCAATATGTTCTTCATGATCCTCATGCTTCTTCTTTTTACTCACTGTGTAGCGGCCTCCTTCGAATCTTCGTCATACGACGCACGTTCATTATTGGCAACGAAGATCATCATTTTTTGCTTCACGGAATTGGCAGATACACCGGATTGAATAGAGAGCAACCCTTCTACGATCATTAGCTTAATTTCAACTTCTTTCTTAGACTTTTGCTTTAGCTTATTTGCGAATGGGTGAAAAATAACGTAACCAAGGAAAATCCCGAACATCGTTGCAACGAATGCCGCTGAAATCAGATGACCCAGTTTCTCTACTTCACTCAAATTACCAAGAGCTGCGATGAGTCCAACAACCGCGCCAAGTACGCCAAGTGTCGGTGCATATGTACCAGCTTGCGTAAAAATACCTGCAAATTTCTTATGTCTTGATTCCATTTCAGCAATATCTTCGAGCAATACGTCACGTACAAAATCTGCGTCATTCCCATCAATAATCAGGCGCATGCCGCTTTTCATAAAAGGGTCTGACAGCTCTTCCGCTTGCTTCTCCAAGGAAAGTAAGCCTTCACGGCGTGTAATGGACACCCAGTCGATGAATGTCTCAATCAGCTCTTTTTTAGGCATTAATTTCTGTTCGGTAAAAATAATTTTCAATAAGGTCGGAATCTTCTTTATTTCATCCATTGAAAAAGCGATAAATAAGGCCGATGCTGTACCGCCGAAAATAATTAAGGCAGCTGCTGGATTCAACAGTGCTACCAGGCTTGCCCCTTTCAATACCATACCCACACCAATGGATATAAAAGCTAAAACGATTCCGATTAGTGATGACTTCTCCATATTCAAGGCACCTCTCCCTATGATCTAATTTTCGTGAGTTGTCAAGCTCCCTAAGGATCTCAACAAGCTTGCCAGCGTTTCCTGTTCTTCCCCCAGTTTAGAAAAAAAACGGTGATCGGCTTGCTCGACAATGTCTAAGGCCTTGGATATCAAACTCTCTCCAGCTGGAGTTAAAGAGATTGACTTGGCTCTAGTGTCCGTGGGATGTTCCTTGCGAATGAGGAACCCTTTCTTTTCTAAGCTACGAAGTACTTGTGAGGCCATCATGGGATCAATGTGCGCATGCATGGCAATTTGAACCTGTGTCACATCCCCTAAAGGGGACTGAGAATTTAACCACTCTGTGGTGGCTAGCAAAATAAATTGAACATGCGTAAGATCCAAATCATGCAGGGCATGACGAAGATTTTTTTGCCATAGATTCGTAACCTGCCAAAGATGAAATCCTGGGCTGTCATAAGGCTTTAAGCGTTCAAATGTCATTGACCCTCCAATAATTCAACAAGAAAGTTATATATGTACATATAATAAGTTTATTTATTATTATACATCATTTTTTGTCGAAAACTAGGACTAAAGTCATGTTTTTTTTGTGAATATGCTAACAATTTGACGAATGCTAGCGTCCTTCTCTTACTTATTTTATACTTGAGGAGAACTAATTCCTGCTTGAACCGATATCAGTAGGAAGGAAACATGTTTCATAATACAATTTGGTATGACCAGGTATCCCTTTTGGAAACGATAGGAAAGAATGAAAGTCGCCATCTTACATACGAGGAGTGAATCATGTGGAGAAACGTTCGTTTGGTTCGACCGGCCAGCCATTTCCTGTCCTGAGCTTTGGTGCTCAGCGCATTGTCGACGAACACCAATGTACGGAAGAGGAAGCGATTCAAATTGTCAATCGTGCGATTGACGAAGGGATCACCTATTTCGATACAGCACCAAGCTACTCGGATGGGCAATCCGAGGAACGACTTGGTAAAGCATTAGCACGCGATGGACGAAGGAATGACGTATGGATTGCTACCAAAACGCATGATCGAACAAGAGACGGTTCCCTGAAGCTGCTGGAAGCAAGTCTGAAGCGTCTGCAAACGGATCACGTTGAAGAATGGCGATTGCATAATATCATGACAATGGAGGAGCTCGATAAGTGCTTCGCCAAAGGCGGAGCGCTAGAAGCGCTTCTTGAGGCCAAGGAACAAGGGATCATCAAGCATATCTCGATCAGCGGTCACACGAACCCTAGAGTTCAGCTGGAAGCGATTGAACGGTTCCCTTTTGACAGCGCTCTTGTAGCTTTATCTGCAGCGGATCATCTCATTTACAGCTTCGCTCATGAGTTTTTACCTAAAGCGAACGAGAAAGGTGTCGCTGTCATTGGCATGAAGGTTATGGCGCTCGGTAAGCTGGCTCCCTGGTACGAGAAAGCGCTCCAATATACGTTCTCGCTGCCAATATCTACGGCGATTGTCGGCATGGAATCCATGGCGCAGCTGGAACAAAATCTGGCCTTTGCTAAAAGCTTCAAGCCTATGACTGAGCTTGAGCAGCTTGAGTTCCTCAAAGAAATTGCTCATCTCGCCACCCCTGATGTGCTGCGTTGGAAAACAACCGATTGGGTATCTGGTGAATGGTACGTTCGTAACTAATGAAACAAGCCAGCAAGTATGTGCCATGATTATCGGCACTAACCTGCTGGCTTTTTCAATTGAATTGGACTGGGTTGTCATTCGCTTATTCTTCGAAGATGTGAGTCAGCAGCTCCCCTAGCTCTTTGATCGCTTGCTCCTCTTGCTCGCCGTCCACTTCCAAAGTGACTTCGTCATTCTGTTGAATGCCAAGCGTGAGCATGCTAAGCGAGCTTTTGCCGTTGACCTTCTTATCGCCTTTGATCACATTCACTTTGCATGGGAAAGTGCCAACCTTTTGAACGAATACTTTCGTCGGACGGGCGTGAAAGCCGGATGGATTTAGGACAGTAAAGGTTTGGGATATCATTTCAAGTCACTCCTTGTTTTCTGTTCTACGAATTGTTTAATTAGGGCCTGACTGCTCATGGATAAAATCTGCTCCGTGTAGCCCGCCCACTTCCTATGTGAGGTTTGTTTAATTAAAGCTCTCGCTGGCAAAATCGAGCTGGCACTCATGCTGAACTCATGGAGTCCCATGCCGAGAAGAATCGGTATGGCCGTTTCGTCACCGGCCATTTCTCCACACATGCCAACCCATTTCCCTTCTTTTGCAGCTGCCTGTATTACCATTTGAATTAAGCGTAAAATGGCTGGATGGCAAGGTTGGTATAAGTAAGAAACGGTTTCATTCATCCGATCAGCTGCCATTGTATATTGGATAAGATCATTCGTTCCAATACTGAAGAAATCGGCCTCTTTCGCCAAGAAATCCGCAGCTAGCGCTGCCGCAGGCACTTCAATCATAATACCGACCTCTATATTAGAGGACACGGCAATGCCTTCTTGAACTAGCTTCTCTTTCTCTTCTTGAAGCAATTGTTTGGCAGCCAGCAGCTCATCTACAACGGCAATCATTGGGAACATGATTTTCAATTGTCCATAATTGCTTGCTCTCAGAAGCGCCCTTAGCTGTGTACGAAACAGATCCTGCTTGCTCAGACATAAACGCACCGCGCGCAAGCCTAAGAATGGATTGCTTTCAACAGGGAGCTTCATATATGGCAGTTCTTTATCTCCCCCTATATCGAGTGTTCGTATGACGACAGGCTTATTGTCCATTCGCTCCAACACATGCTTATAGACCTGGAATTGTTCTTCTTCACTAGGCAGAGAGCTGCGCCCCATATAAAGGAATTCCGTCCTAAACAAACCAATACCTTCCGCCCCGTTAGCTAAAACCTTTTGCAAATCTTCCACACTGCCAATGTTGGCAGCCAATTCTACGCGGCGCCCGTCTGCTGAGATCGTAGGCTGATCCAACAGCTTCTGCAGTTCGATTCTTCGCTGATCGTATGCTGCTTTACGAGCTTTATAGGTCTCCATCTCTTCATCGTTTGGAGCGATGAGTACGGTGCCCTCTACGGCATCCATAATAATCATTGTGCCTGTTTTGATTTCCGCTGCGGCTGCTCCTGCTCCAACAATAGCTGGCACCTCAAGCGAGCGAGCCATGATCGCGGAATGAGAAGTACGGCTGCCGATCTCTGTTACAAAACCAAGCACATAATCGAGATTTAACTGTGCGGTATCGGATGGCGTCAAATCTTCCGCTATCAAAATGCACGGCTCGTTGATGGCCGCAATCGCCGCATAGGAGACACCGCGAAGCCGGCTCATGATCCGTCCGGTGACGTCACGCACGTCACTAGCGCGTTCCCGGAGCAGCTCGTTATCCATAGAGCTAAGCACTTCGATGAAGCTGCTCGCAACTTCATGCAGCTTAAATTCAGCATTCAAGATTTCGTCTTCAATGCCCTCGATAATAGCATCGATATAATCGGGATCTTCCAAAAGCATCAAATGTGCTTCGAAAATTTCAGCTTTCGCTGCACCCATGCGCTGTTCAGTCAAATCTTTAATCTCTTCTAACTCTAGTCTCGCTTCTTCAACAGCTTTACGGAAACGTTCTACTTCTATAAGAGCGTCTGCCACCTTCTCACGGGCAGGTACGTAATGATCATTGTTCAACCGAAAAGCTTTCGCTATCGCAATGCCGGGGGAAGCAGCAATGCCAGTTAATCGTTTTGTCATCATTTTAGCCAATTGGGAACTCCCCTTTCTCAAGATAGATCTGATTGTTGTAATTGTTCATATTGCGTTTTTATCATTTCATGGATCAGGTGATCTTCACCAATGGACGTATACTTCGTAATCGTTTGGGCTGCTCCGAGCTTTAGCAAATCAGCTTGAATCTGGGTAGCTTCAGGATCTTCCTGATCCTTAAATAAGAAGGCAGCTGCCATTGCCATTGCTAAATAAGTCGGTTTCATCCCGAGCTCATAGGCCTGCAATGCGGGACGAACAAGACGATCATTACTGGATAACTTACGAATCGGCGATCTGCCTACCCGAGTAACCTCGTCGATCAAATGGGGGTTGATGAATCTGTTCACTATTTTATCGATATACTGCTCATGCTGAGCAAGATCGAAGCCGTGCTTTTTGATAAGCAAAGCACCTGTCTCATGCATTACATGACGCACTAGCGAGGCGATTTGCGAGTTCGCTATCGCATCTTGAATCGTCGTAAAGCCATGTAAATATCCAAGATACGCAGCGCTGCAGTGCCCTGTATTGACCGTAAACAGCTTTCGCTCAATATACGGCTCCAAATGCTTCACATAATGGATACCCTCAATACGGGGGAAGCCCTCGAGCATTTGCGACTCGTCAACGACCCATTCGTAGAAGGGCTCAACCGTGACTTGCAGCGGGTCTTCATTATGTTGGATGGGAACAATCCGATCGACAGCAGCATCAGGAAATGCGATACTTCCATCTACTTTAGCTCGCAGATCTTCACTTAGATGAACGTATACATGTTCTTTCAGCTGCGTACTTCCACCAATTGCATTCTCACAGGCAATGATGTGAAGTGGCACCGCGCCGCGTTCGATCCGCATTTCAATCCCTTTGGCGATGCCAGCCGCAATATGTTTCAGAATGTTTACGCCCACTGCCGTGGTAACCAGATCGGCTTCAGCAACGGCTCTAGCTACATCTTCTAAGTTCTTGCCATTAATTGCTGTAACATTTGAAACCGTGAATGTTTCTTGGTCCTCGTTAGCCAAACGTACTTTATAGGACTTCCTCTCCTGCAATAGCTCAACCAAGCTATCATTCACATCGGAGAAGATCACCTCATAACCAGCTTGGGACAAAATTAAACCAATAAACCCCCTGCCGATATTCCCAGCACCAAAATGGACAGCCTTCATGACTCCATACCGCTTTCGAAAATTTTCACCATTTCTTCTGGTGTCGCCGCACTCATGATCATCTCCATGTTCTCATCTTCGGAACAAATCATCGCGACATTCGTTAAAATATCCAGATGATCATTGCCCGCGGCTGCAATACCAATGACTAAGTTGGCTTTTTCTCCTTCACCGAAATCCACACCCTCCGGAATTTGCACGATCGACAATCCTGTCGATAAAATCAATGATTTGGAATCCTGCGTACCATGCGGGATAGCCAGACCATTTCCCATATAAGTGGATAAAGTTTGTTCTCGTTCCAGCATTTTATCGATGTAAGCAGCTGACACATGACCCGCTTCTACTAATAGTTGACCTGCCATACGAATAGCCTCGAATTTATCCTTTGGCGTAGCGTTTAGTTTAATTTTATTCGTTGATAAAATAGTCATGTTTGTCTCTCCCTATCTCCGATTTATTTTTTATTTTCTAAAAAGGCTGCAAGTTCCTGGGATAAAAATTGCTTGATCTCAGACTGGGTCCCCGATTTCAACAGTTCAATCATTTCTGGAATCAATAGAAAAGAACTTATTTCACTGAGCACTTCTAGGCTTTCTTTGGAAAGCTCCTTCGGACCAAGCATGAGCAGCAGCTGCTTTACGCCTGACCCCATACCTTGGTCTAACAGCAAGTCTTCCTTTAATCGAAACAATGTGAAAGATGGCTCCCTAACCTGCTCGCTTCGAATGTGAAAAAGGGCCAGGCCCGTGTCTGGGATAACTTGACTGCTTAATCGTTCTCTTTCAAGCAATAGGTTGACAATTGGCTCCACTTCATCGATCACCCCTGAGCGTCTAACATATCCACAAATGACCTCCAGAGTTTCTCTCAAACTGTGAAAGCTTTGCTCGATGTAATACACCGTGAATGGGTCGATGATGCTTACGATTTCGTTTACATAGTGTTGAATACGATGCAATCTGTTCGTTGAATCAGCCTCTTGAGGCGCTTCACCACGTTCTCCAGCTTCTTTTTGCAGCGTTACATTTTGAATAAATAGCCTGAGTCGCTCGGCTTCTTCCTTCGTTAACAACGGGCTTAGCTTCAAGTACTGATCTTCCTCCAAAGGCAAGTCTACCGTAGAAATTATCAAATCGTATTCCTTTTGGGGGATGCGCGCTGCTTCAAACCAAGATGCATGACCGATAATATCAATTTGCGGAAGTTCCTTCGTAAGTCTTACGGCTAACATTTTGGAAGTCCCGATCCCACTTGTACATACGAGAATCGCTTTTACATTACGCCTGAATTGCTTTTGCCTCTCGATAGAAGCTCCGAAATGCATGACTAGAAAGCCAATTTCTTCATCTGGCACGGCAATTTCGGTTATTGTTTTATCTACAGCTCTCCGTATAGCATCAAATAGTGTCTCATAATCTTTCTTGATTTGCGATAAAAGCGGATTACGAATGGTCGCTCCTGCTTGAAGCCGCTTCAAAGCTGACTCCAAATGGCTCAGCAGCCCCTCTCGTAATGAACGATCATCGCTGAAACGGACCGAGATACTGCTCTCCATGTTCCGGATGAGCTTCCATACAATTTCCATATAACTTAATTCTTCCATAGGAAGCAGTTGATTCGGATGTTGCAGTGTATTGGGCTCCAGTAATTCGGCTATATAGAAAATTTCTGGTGTTGTTAATTCAATTGGAATTACCTTAGATAGGTGTTCAATTGTATGTGCAAGCAGCTTATTTTGGCGAAGCGAGTACGGTTCTTGATTCAGCTCGATTTGTCTACCCTGCTGAATTCTAGCGATAGTTATCGAAATATGAATGAGCAGATTGGTGTAATCCTGCTCCGATAGTTCATTTAAACCTTCATCTTCAGCAAGCCAAAGTGCTGCTTCCACCTTCGTAAAGTTTTCTTTCCCAATGAGCTCCAACAGTCTTTGGGTAACTGGCGAATGCGAGTTCACATTTTTCCCAAATAGATCAGCTTCATCGAGACCGTTTTTGGCGAGCTTTACCATCATCCTGCGTTTATTCGCCTCGGAACCGCTCAAACCAACGCCATACCCTCGTTTACGTACAAGGATTAGGTCAAACTTCTGTATCCATCTATCCAGCTCATCGAGATCGTGAGTGATGGTGGGAACCGTTACGCCCAAATCATGAGCCAAACTGAATAGCTTGACAGGCTCCTCTTCTTGCAGCAAGGTGCAAAGAATCATGATTTTGCGATCGTCGGCAGAAAATTCAATGTCCATCATCCCATATAACAAGCGCCGGAACGCCTCAAGTTTTTCAGGTTCTGCTTGTAATTGAATCCCTTTCCCCGATTTTTTTTGCAAAGTTAATCCATAAGCTGCCAAAATCGTCTCCAACTCGGACAGCTCCCGATGAACCGTTCTTGTGCTTACATTGATTTCGGCAGCGATTTCTCCTGCTGTAATATCATCCGTTCGATTCATTAACAGCTCTAGAATTTGACGATTCCTGTTTGACAGGCTCATGATATTTCTCCTCACGAACAAAATGGAGATAACGCCGGCAATTAGCCAGCGTTAGTAAGGTATATTAACTTAATCGTTTGACAAGTTCATCGTATTCTGGACTTTTCATGAAATTTTCGATGGAAATGTGTTCAGCCTCCGGAGCCTTATTACGTGCTCGATCGGTTAATGATTTATGGGTGATTACGATATCTGCATCAGGCGGAATCTCACTAATTGCTGTGTTGACCACGATGACATCGATAGCAGCTTCTTTCATTTTCTTTCTTAAAATGGAAGCTCCCATCGCACTTGAACCCATGCCTGCATCACAGGAGAACACAATTTTTTGCACCTCGGAAGCTGGCGTCAACGTTGAGGCACTAACTTTTTCAGCTGCCGCAGCGGCGGGAGCTTGTTTCATTTCTTTCATTTTCGCAGTAGCCTGCTCCAAATCTTCTTCATTCTCGGTTTGTTTCGTTGTTTTCAACAGCAATGCACCGACTGCAAAAGAGACAATCGTAGATGTGATAACCCCGCTGAAAATCGGCAGCATTCCACCCTTAGGAGCCATGGCAATGTAAGCGAAAATGCTTCCTGGTGATGGCGGAGCAACTAGACCTGCATTGAACAGGGAGAACGTGAACGTTCCTGTTACGCCACCTGCGATAACAGCCAGGATCAGACGCGGATTCATGAGAATGTACGGGAAGTAGATTTCATGAATACCGCCAAAGAAGTGAATAATAGCTGAACCAGGGGCTGAAAGCTTCGCTGCACCGCGTCCTACTATCCAATACGCTAGCAGGATACCAAGTCCTGGACCCGGATTGGACTCCAGCATGAACAAGATCGACTTGCCTGTTTTGGAGGCTTGATCCAAAGCAATCGGACTTAGCACTCCGTGATTAATCGCATTGTTCAAGAACAATATTTTACCTGGTTCAATCAAAACGTTCGCAAGCGGGAGCAGACCGGCATTCACCAGTGCTTGAACTCCGGAAGCAAGAGCTTTACTCACGACCTGAACCGCAGGACCAACTACTGTGTAAGCAAGAACGGCAAGTATAGCGCCGATAATGCCTGAAGAGAAATTGTTGACGAGCATTTCGAAGCCGGATTTCACTTTTCCTTCAATCGATTTATCGAACTTCTTGAGCACCCACGCGGCGAACGGACCTACGATCATAGCCCCGAGAAACATGGGAATATCCGTTCCGACGACAACCCCCATCGTGGTTACAGCGCCGATGACGCCGCCGCGTGTTCCGTGTATCATCGTACCTCCCGTATAACCAATTAAAATAGGGAGTAGATAAGTAATCATGGGACCGACGAGCTTAGCCAAATATTCATTTGGAATCCAACCTGTCGGAATAAATAAAGCCGTAATTAATCCCCAAGCGATAAATGCGCCAATATTAGGCATCACCATGCCGCTCAAAAAACGACCGAAACTTTGAACTTTCACCCGGAATCCTCCGGAGGATGCTTGCTTTTGTGCAGCAGTTGCACTCATTAGGATAACCTCCCTTTGTCTGTTTCATGTTACTATCGTAATGCAAAAGCGCTTACATATTCAATCAAATCAAAATCCCTTTTCGTCATGAACAATGTTGACAACATTTTAAGCAGTAAGTTGTCTCGGCTTACGCCGTCCATGGACGAGCATGTTTTTCATTGTTGATGCAAAGCAAGTTACGCCGAGATAATTCTCAAGCAGACGCGAGGGCACACGTTGTAGCACCGCCGCTTGACGCGGTAGTCAATACTTATTTTAATATTTGTTGTATTCGATAGCTCCATCCGTGTGGAGTTGTATTTAGTACAACATTTAGCAAGCTAATCCACGTTATCCTCGCGAATATTGCAAATCATACAACAATTTCACGAGAAACTAGCTCTATTGGAGGAAAAAAGGCTATATTGTTGCACAAAATACAACATCCTGAACTTTCTTAGAAGATATCAAGGAAATTGTTGTACGGAGTACAACTTCCCTACCATTTTGTTCTCTATTTCCAGCAATTCCAACACTCCCACTACTTCAAACACTTCCCTCACTTACATAAATAAAAAAGAGCCGCTAGGGAATTTACTCCCTCACAGCTCTTTGTTTACTCAACAATAAGTGCATATACGATACCGGGTCCATGAACACCAATGGTCAAATCATTCTCGATGTCGGCTGAGCGGCTTGGACCCGAGATGAAATGAATACCTGCCGGTCTATCTTCGGCCGAAAGTTCATCGAATGGGCGCAAAACTTCGCCCAGCTTTGTTTTTATACGATCCACCGGGATAATCGCAATGAACGTGGTTGGCAGCAAGCTGACACTTCTGCCTCTAGCCGCATCTGAAGTTACCACTAATGAACCTGTATATGCGACAGCGTGTTCTACGGCTACGATGCCAATGTCCGCTCCTGCTGCTTTAGCGACAAGCTCGTCTTTGGCAGCAGGGTCAGCACCTTCTGCGTTCCACACCGTGATGTCCGTTTCCGTGCCAGCAAGCGCAGCACGAAGGGGCTCTAGCTCCGGTTGATCCTGAATGATCAAGTGTTTGGCCTGTGTCTCTGCGATGAAGTTAGCAATGAACTCCTCTGCTTCAGCCATGCTAGCAAGACGCTTCGTATGGCCTCCAGCTTTCTGCCAATTCGTCATGAACAACTGAATGCGCTGTTCTAGCGGGAGATTCACCTGCTCCCAGAATTCAGGAGCCCCCTTCGTGCTATGCGAAGGAGCTGTTTGCAATGGCTTAGCTCTGCCAAGTCGATTCGAAATATTAGCAAAGAAGGCCTCTTGATCCTTAAGGGCTTCTTGGTGAAGCTTTTGGTGAAATGCTGCATCTGATTTAGCCATGATGATGTCCTCCTCCGCCGTCTTTGCGATCAGCCACAAGCTTTTCCATGCGAGCTTTCATCACAGAATCTAGTTCAGGGAATGTACCTTCTAATCCCTGCTCAATGTCTTTCCACGATTCGCGGAATGTCCTCTTCGCTATACTTGGCGCATAACGATACGAATTCCAACCTTTTAACGGACCTATCTTCGCTTTAATATGACCATCGCGAACTAACAATTTCTGCCCAATGCGACCGATTTTGATTAACGCTTTAACCCGCTTCGCGTCGGACATCAAGAAATTAAAGCCTTGCATGCCGGTCTTCTCAACAAAATCCGTCGACCCGCGCTCTACTTTGCGTTGACGAAGATAAATGAGCATATCATGCAGCGGAATCTTCACCGGACAAGCCTCATAGCAGGCACCGCACAGGCTCGAAGCACTCGCGATGTCGTCCCATTGGTCGACGTTCTTGTTAAGTGCAGGTGTAAGCACGGCACCAATTGGGCCACTGTACACCCCGCCATAAGCATGACCACCGATGTGACGGTAAACCGGGCAGGCGTTCAAGCATGCACCACAGCGAATGCAGTTCAGCAATTCCTGGAATTGCGGATCTCCAAGCTGCAAGGAACGTCCATTATCCAAAATAATGACGTGCATTTCTTCCGGTCCATCGCCGTCCTGCTCCCGTTGCGGTCCAGAAATCACAGACATATACACCGTAAGTTTCTGTCCAGTAGCCGAACGCGGCAGCAAAGTCGCCATCACTTCGAGATCGTCCAAAGTAGGAATGATTCGCTCCATACCCATGAATGTGATTTGTGTCTTAGGGATGGTACTAACCATCCGCGCATTGCCCTCATTTTCAAAAAGAACGATAGACCCTGTCTCTGCAATAGCAAAATTACAGCCCGTCATCCCAATGTCGGCTTCAAGGAACTTCTCGCGCAGCTTCCTTCTAACATAGCCAGCCAATATACCCGTGTCCGGCTCAAGCTTCTCACCTGCATCCTCGGAAAGCAGATCGGCGATCTGATAGCGATTTTTGTGGATCGCCGGAATAATAATATGCGAAGGCGTCTCGCCTGCCAGCTGAATAATATATTCGCCAAGGTCCGTTTCAATCGCCTCGACACCGATTTGTTCAAGCGCATGGTTGATATGCAATTCTTCGGAAACCATCGACTTTGACTTTACAACACTTCTAGCCTTCTTGTGCTCGGCGATTTGCATCGTCAAACGAACAGCGTCAGCTGCATCGGCTGCAAAGTGAACATGAACGCCCTGCGCTCTCGCATTTTCAACGAATTTGCCAAGATAGTAGTCCAAGTGTGCAATCGTATGCAGCCTAATTTGCCTGCCTCGCTCACGCCACTCTTCCCAGTTCCCAAGCTCTTCGGAGGCGCCCAGTTTACCGTTTTTGAGCCGTTCGGTCGTGAACTTAACCGCATTGCGAAGAAAGTCATTGTTCAGCGCGACTTTGGATCTTTCCTTGACGGTCCCACTAGCTTTATGATCGCTCATGCGCCAGCTTCACTCCTTCGGCCAGTAATTCCGCTAGATGCATGACCTTCACGGGTTTTCCACGGTAGGATAAATTGCCTGCAATATTCATTAAACATCCCATATCCAGTCCAACAAGTACTTCTGCTTCCGTTTCCAGCACATGATCCGATTTCTCAGATACCATAGCACCTGAAATATCGCACATTTTCACCGCAAAAGTCCCGCCAAATCCACAGCAATCCTCCGCATGAGGAAGGGGAACAAGCTCCAAATCACGGATATTTTGCATCAATTGCATCGGTTCTTCTTTGACGCCTAATAGTCGACTGCCGTGGCAGGACGGATGATAGGTCACTTTGTACGGGAACACAGCCCCCAAATCAGTCACACCTAATACTTGCACGAGGAACTGCGTGAATTCATATGTTTTTTCTACTAATCGGTTAGCCCTTGCTAGATTGATAGGATCATTTTCAAACAGCTTCGGATAATAATGATGAATCATACTTGTGCATGAACCCGAAGGTGATATCACAAAATCACTGTCTTCAAACGCTTGAAGCAGTGTCAATGCGGAACCTCGCGCCTCATCCCAATAGCCGCTATTGAAGGCAGGTTGACCGCAGCATGTCTGAGTCGCAGGGAAGTCTAGCTTGACTCCGTATTTTGCAAGTAAATGAACCATAGACTCACCAACCTTGGGGTAAACAAGGTCGCTCAAGCACGTAATGAATAAGGATACTTTCATGATTGCAGCTAACTCCCTTCCTTAATCGTTCCCTCTCAGAGGTATTTGGTTATACAAAAAACCATCCTCAGTACGAGAGAGAACATACTGGTGATGGGAGGAACATCTTTTTTAACCTTTATCTAATTGGAGAACGTATACACCTTTATCGCGAATCTGATCAACGTCATCCTTGTTTGTTTGACCGTCCGTGATCAAGTGCTTGATCTCAGGCCAGCCGGCTACTTGCGTCAAAGATTGCATGCCGAATTTACTATGGTCAGCTAGCAAGTATGTTTCATCAGCAATACTTATCATTTTGCGTTTAATGAGCGCTTGCAACTCGTTGGATTCGCTAATTCCACGCTGGATATGAACCCCTTTGCATGACAGGAACAGCTTATGAACGTGATACATATCCAAGGATCTTTCCGCTAGTGGTCCTACATAGGACAACGATTTTTGCGAAAGGAGTCCACCTGTAGATATGACCTGAATTTTCTCCTTACTGCTCACCTCAAGCGCAACCTTCATCGAGTTCGTGATGATCGTTAGCGGCATATCAGGAATTATTTTGGCCATATACCAAGCCGTTGTACTTGCATCTAAAATGATCCGATCATGCTCCCGAATATGCGATACCGCTTCCCTCGCGATGCTGTTCTTGAAATCCGACTGCGCCGTTTCCCTTTCCATAAAAGGGACTTCCGACTGCGCTTCCTTCACACTTACAGCGCCGCCATGGCTGCGCATCAGCTTTCCTTCGCTTTCTAGCCGATCCAGATCACGTCGTATCGTTTCTTCCGTCACTTGACACAGCTCACTTAGCTCAGTCACTCTAATACTTCCTCTTTCATTCACCAACTGAACGATTCTCTGCCATCTTTCCGCTACCAGCATCGTACTTCCCTCATTTCACCGTCGATCGGGATGCCACCTGACAAAATGTTGCATACGCTACCTGCCAACCCGCTCCATCCTGAGGGAGGTACGTTTTGACCGGGAACGAATTCCGAATCAGCTTCCTGGCTTCGCGCAAATTCGCGATATACCCTAGTGATATCCATTGTACTACAAGGTTACCTAAGGCACTACCCTCAACAGGACCGGCCCAAACCTCGCGCTGTATAGCATTTGACGTGAATTGACAAAGCAGCTCGTTCTGAATGCCGCCACCAACGATGTGAAGACCTTGATACTTCTTCCCCGATAGCAGTTCTGTTCTTTCTAAAACAAACCGATACTTCAAAGCCAGGCTTTCCAACATACAACGAACAATTTCGCCTTCCGTTTGCGGTACAACCTGTTCCGTCTCCCGGCAGTATTGCTGAATTTGCTTTGGCATATGCTCAGGATTCAAGAACATGTCATCATCCGGATCGATGAAGCATTGGAATGGCTTCACCTGCTCGGCAAGCTTGACTAGCTCAGCAAAGCTGATATTCTTGCCTTCCTTGTCCCATGTACGCTTGCATTCCTGAATTAACCATAAGCCCATGATGTTCTTCAGCAATCGGTTCGTACTATAAACGCCGCCTTCATTGGTGAAATTCCAAGCTAATGCCTGTTCCGTAAGCACGGGCGCCAACGTCTCCGTCCCGAGCAGTGACCAAGTACCGCAGCTTAAGAAAGCAAAATCTTCTTCTAAAGCGGGAACCGCGACAACAGCAGAGGCTGTATCATGCTCGCCTACGGCAATGACAGGAATCGAAGGAACATCAAGTTCATCACAAATCTCTTTGGTTAAGGCACCGACTCTAGTCCCTGACGAAACCGGTTTCAGTAATAGCTCACCTGGAAGACCAAGCTGCTCTAAAAGCTCCGTATCCCATGTTTGCGTTGTCGCATTCAAAAGCTGTGTCGTTGTGGAATTGGTGTACTCGCTATGTTTTTCTCCCGTTAAGAAGTATCGGAGCAAGTCAGGAATCATCAAGAATGTATCTGCACGCTGCAGAAGCTCTGGATTTCTTTCTTTTAACGCATATAGTTGAAAAATCGAATTAAATTGAAGGAACTGAAGACCTGTTTTGGCATACAGCTTTTCACGGCCAACAAGATCAATGACCTTATCCATGATGCCGTCCGTTTGATGGTCCCGATAGTGGTAGGGATTACCGAGAAGCTCACCATTTGCTGCAAGCAGCCCGAAATCAACCGCCCATGAATCTATGGCCAAGCTCTCGATATCCGTATAACCCAGATGCTTCATCTGTAAAATACCTTGTTTCAATTCATGAAACAATCTCAAAATGTCCCAATGAAGGTGGTTGCCCACCTTCACCGGATCATTCGAGAAGCGGTGAATTTCCTCGATCGTAACGATGCCCGCTTCGGAATCAAGTCGTCCGACGATCGCTCTGCCGCTGCTTGCTCCCAAATCAAAGGCCAGTACGCAGGAGGGCTTACTCACCAGCTGGCACCGCCTTTGCCACGAGCATTAATGCTTTCGTCGTAGCCGCTTTCTAGGTAAGCTTTCATCGGATCTACCGGTACACCGATCTCTTCCCGTACTGCTTGAAGAAGCGGAGTAACATCGAATTCGAATGCCTTACGCACAGCGTCTTCTGCGCCTAGAACGTCTTGACGCTCTTGAGCATCTCTAACTTCATCGAGATTGATCAGCAAAGCTTTGGCATACTGTGTTTGAACGTTAAGCACGGAACGCAGCATTGCAGGGATTTTACGCTCGATATTGTGGCTTTGATCGATCATGTAGGCAATATTGTCAGCAGCCTGACGGATTTGTGGATTTTTATCGTTCGCTGCATCAATGATTTGGTAGAAAATAAGGAACAACTCATACGGATTGACCGAACCAACGATCAGATCATCATCCCCGTATTTGCGGGAGTTGAAGTGGAAGCCGCCCAGTTTATTTTCATCTAACAAGTAAGTCACGATATGTTCAATGTTCGTTCCTTGCGGGTGATGCCCTGTATCAACTAGCACTTCAGCTTGAGGCCCCAATTTGTTCGCCAAATTGAATGCCATCCCCCAGTCTGCTAGATCTGTGTGATAAAACGCAGGCTCATAGAACTTGTATTCAATCAGCATACGCATGCTTGGCGTCATGGCTCCGTACATTTCTTTAAGCGCTTCATACATCCATGTTTTACGAGCTCGAATGTCGACTTGTCCTGGATAGTTGGAACCATCTGCGAACCATAGGCTCAGCACATCAGAACCTACTGTCTTAGCGATGTCCACACACTCCAGCAAATGATCCGTCGCTTTGCGGCGGATGGCTTCGTTCGAATTCGTCACACTACCAAAGATGTAATCATCCTCTTGAAAAAGGTTAGGGTTTACAGCTCCAATAGAAACACCGAGATTAGCTGCATGCTGCTTAAGCTTTGCGTAATCGTCCACCTTGTCCCATGGAATATGGATAGCAACCGACGGGCAAACACCCGTCAGTTTATGGACCTGCGCAGCGTCTTCGAATTTCTCGAAGGGATTACGCGGAACGCCATTTTGCTTATAAACTTTGAAGCGAGTTCCTGAATCTCCGTAGCCCCATGATGGGGTTTCTACTTTAAGGGCTTTTAGCTTAGCTTTAACGGCTGCTAGATCAATGCCTCTATTTGCTTGCAGCTCTTCGAACAAGGCGTATGCTTTATCGCTCATCGGATTATATCTCCTTTTGGTTGTGGAAGTAATTAGCGAGTGAAGGCAGCCGGAACGCCGCCGTCAACTGTGATCATACAACCTGTCGTTTTATCTGCTTTGGAAGAAGCGAAGTATACGATAGCCTCCGCAACGTCTTTCGGGAAAATGTTGACAAGCAGCGTCGTTCTTTTGCGGTAATGCTCTTCCAACTGATCCGGTTCAATACCGTAAGCTGCAGCCCGTTCATTGCGCCAACCGGAATTCCAAATCGCGGAGCCTTGAAGAATCGCATCTGGCAATACCGAGTTTACACGAATGCCGAATTCCCCGCCCTCAGCGGCAATACAGCGTGCTAAGTGAATTTCAGCCGCTTTGGCTGTCGAGTAGGCGGAGGCATTTTTGCCTGCGAATACCGAGTTTTTGGAGCCGACGAATACCATGCTGCCGCCGATGCTTTGTTTTTTCATAATTTTAAAAGCTTCTCTAGCTACGAGGAAATAACCCGTGCTGAGCACGTTCATGTTTAGGTTCCACTCTTTAAGTGATGTTTCGTCAAAAGGACTAGAAGTCGCAAGACCTGCGTTATTCACAATAATATCGATACCGCCATAGCTGAGAATCGAGTCGCGGTAAGCGGCTTCCACTTCCTCTTCTTTCGTTACATCCATTTTAACGGCAATGGCTCTGTTTTCGCCATACTGCCCGTTCAATTCGTCTGCTAATTTTTGTGCGCCTTCAAGATTCAGGTCAGCTAGAACGACGTGCGCGCCTTCTTTTAAAAATTGACGAGCCGTTACGCTTCCGATTCCGCCTGCGCCGCCTGTGATGAAAGCAATTTTACGGGAAAACTCCGCTTCAGCCGGAGCCAAAGTTAATTTATAAAGTTCAAGAGGCCAGTACTCGACATTAAAAGATTCATTTTCGCTTAAAGAAACGAACGTTCCGAGAGCTGTTGCGCCTCTCATTACGGCAATCGCACGGTGATAGAGAGCTCCGCTTACTTGTGCATTGGACCAGCTTTTACCTGTGTTGATCATCCCGATACCTGGGATCAGGATAACGCGAGGTGCCGCTTCGTTCATGACGTCGCCTTCATTTTTGTTGCGGTCAAAATAAGCCTTGTACTCTTCTTTGTAAGCCGCGATTCCAGCGTTTAAAGCTTCAATTAACGAGGCCACATCACGGGAGTTTGGATTCCAATCAATGTAAAGAGGCTTCATTTTCGTATGAACCAAGTGATCCGGGCAAGCCGCTCCAACTTGGGATAGCACAGCAGCATCTTTACTGTTAACGAACTTCAGAACATCATCCGCGCTGTCAGTGGTCAGGATCATTTTCTTCTCATTGCTCACTGCTCCACGAACGATAGGCAGGACTTGTGCCAAAATATCTTTTTGCTCGGATTCAGAAAGGGACTCGTACTTCGCTCCGCCATAAAGGCTGCTCTCGTTCACACGAGCTTCAATGAAGCTTTCTGCTTCTTGAATGATAGCCAAAGTTTTGAGGTAGCTTTCTTCCGACGTTTCGCCCCAAGTAACCAAACCATGCTTCTCCATCAACACGAGCTCAGCCTTTGGATTGTTTCTTACGCCTTCCGCGATCATTTTGGAAAGTGTAAAGCCAGGACGCACATAAGGTACCCACACGAAACGGTCGCCGTAAATTTCTTTCGCCAACTCACGACCATTGTGTGCACAGCATAGACCGATAATCGCATCAGGATGCGTGTGGTCAACGTTTTTGAAAGGCAAAAATGCATGTAAAAGCGTCTCAATGGAAGCACGCGGATGTTTGCTGTCGATCATACAATTCACAAGGTAAGCAACCATTTCTTCGTCGGACATTTCATCTCTCTCGAACAACGGACGAATGTCTTCCATGCGAAGACCTGTGAAATTCTTTGCTTTCATAGTAGCAAGGTCAGAACCGCTGCCCTTTACCCACATCACTTCTACATCACGACCGCGGAAATCCTTCTCGATTGTTTTGTACGATGTGTTACCGCCGCCCCAGTTGGCAACTGCGCGATCTGTCCCTAATAAATTGGAACGGTACACCAATTCCTCTACGCCTTTCGATACTGCATTCGCTTTTTCCGCTTCCCACAAATTCGCAATCATTAGTATCCTCCTAATATAGGGATCTTTGAGCGTAGCTCAAAGTCTCTCCTTTTTACATCCCATGAGTATGTGTTTGTTCTTGATGGATTCATCGTAACATATCTTTGTTTATTTTTGAATATTTATTTTTATTTTTGTTTCAAAGGATTTAAATACATAAATGTGATGTATCACATTCATAATTAGAAGAAAAGGTAGAAGAAAAAATGAAACGGGCATAATACAAACATAATGAGAATAGAAGAAAATGCTGCTCTCCGCATTTCTAGCTGATCGCAATTGTGCTGGAAGACACCCGTGATACATGAACTGCTTTAGTGCAGTTCATATGCATCCTCAGTGGCTTTTGAGGGATCTTGCTGCAAAAAGTGCAGCCAAATCCAGCCATAAAAAGTAAATTCCTACCTTTCTGGCACGTTTAGATGTAGGAAAGAGTCAATTTCATAATAAAAGTCCGATTTTTCCAAGTATGGTTTCGGAAGAAATGCAGTTGGATAAGAGCCTTTAGAGACTGCTATTTCTTCATTTTCA
>NZ_LMRY01000027.1:0-61782 GCF_001427935.1 Paenibacillus sp. Soil724D2 | reverse complement strand
TTAAACGGAGAATAACATGATATCTTGGCACCTAATGGATGCCTTGGGTAGGTGACTGTTTTTGAATGCGCTATAAGTCCTTATGTAGCAAGAGGTTTGAATTATGAAATTGACTCGGAAATGCAGCTAATTTGCTGAAAAGCGCCATTGGTGCGAAATTAGGTGCACATTTTACAGCTAAAGATGTTCTCGCGTAATTATCTCGGCACGCTTATCGCCCTAGAAAATAAAAAATCCCCTTCTAGCAGCGTGATTACATTCATGGAACCATGAATCTTCACACATTCTGCTAGAAGGGGATTTACATATATGATATATCGAGTCTTTTACGCTGTTGCTTCGACTTCCTCATGCACGGTTTTGATTTGAATCATAACCGTATTCGGATCCGTCAACACTTCAATGCCATCCTTGAAAATTAGGTCGGAAACAAGAAGCTTGTCGCCAGTATCAAGACCGCTGATATCCACTTCCATGGAAGTCGGCAAATCGCCAGGCATACAGCGAACTTCTACTTCGTAGATTTCGATCTGCAGAACGCCACCCGATTTGACTCCGATTGCTTCACCAGAAAACTGGATAGTAACTTTGCTGTCCATGATTTCAGTCATGTTCACATGATGAAAGTCGATGTGCAGCAGATTACCAGACATAGCATCCTTTTGGACACTCTGAACAATAACCGGAATTACTTTTTCATCGGATGTATTGCCTTGAAGGATAGCTCGTGGATTTTTTTTCAAAATATCCAGCATTTCTTTTTCATTTACTTCTAATGATAAAGTATCTTTACCAATCCCATACAACACAGCCGGGATGCGTCCCTGTTTTCTTGCTTGATTCATGTGGGACTTTGTTTCACCAGTGCGCTTGTTCAATTGAATAAATTTACTCATTTGCTTGTTCCTGCTCTCTTTGACCATAAATTCTTGTCAAAGCAATTATAACATGACCATAAAATCTAGTCAAACTTTGATGAAAACTACTCGTTACTATTCATACTCCATAAATGGATCAGGGATCTCAATCTGATAAGCCTCTGCATCACTAACGCCAACAGAAAGTATGGCTCGCCCATTGCCTGACCGTATAAGCCCACCGCTAAAAATAACATCTTCAAGATCAGGCCGTTTGCCAGGGCCTCTTGGAAAATCACTTCTTGCCGCAATAATTTTCATGGGTGTTTTCTCACAGGTCTCAGGGTTTATCGAAAAAGCCATGGAATAATAATGCTTGTTTCCTACGGTATCAAAGCAGGCTATATGTCCTAGAACGCCCACATGACCATTCCCCAGTAAATGTGCTTCGTTCGCACCGCCCCATTCTTCGGAGACAAACTGCTCACTAAGAATTTCCGCATTGATGAAGGTTTGCTCATTGAGTTCCTCCAGCGAGTTGATGATTGTAAATCCGATTTGTCCTCTTCCACCTCTTGCTCCTTGCGGTCTAGTAAAGACACCTACTCTACCGTCGTTAAGCTCAATTAGACGAATATCTTTCATCGTACCGGGTCCGGACGAGAAGTGACATAAGGAATCTATTTGAAAACCGCGATAAAATTGGGTAACCCACGATACAATCTTACTCGGATTCTCGACAGCCGTAATGACTTCAACTCCGCCAATTATTAGTTCGCCTTTGATGATGGTCATACATGGATCCTGCAAGTTATAAGTGTGAGTATGTACTCGGGGACTCCAAACCTGATTCTTGCATGTAAAAAAGAAGACTTGAGAGAACTCGCTATCCCGTTCCTCAACTCTTCCTAAGATGACTTCCTCCCCGTCGTACTGAAACGGGGCCGTTATATTGTATACATCGCGATTTCCAACCCCAGAGAACACTAATTTCTTCACTTTTGTTAATCTAGTGTTTGCATAAAAGGTTTCCAGAAGCTGTTTACAGCTCTCTGTTGTTATCGATTTCCTTGTCATTTACTTCCTCCTGATAATCCATCGATGCATCTATCGTCCAATCACTTTCCACATCCATTTCGATGCCAATGAGCTGTCCAGGCTGGACATTAAAATACAGACAAAGCTTTAGCAATAAATCCCTAGGATACTGTACCATCTCATCCTTATACATACGACGAACGGAGTCAAAGTGGTAGTTAATCTCTTTAGCAAGCTTACGTATCGATAATTTGGGGTCGTGATTTTCCATGACTTCTTTTAGTTTACTGCGTATGACTGACACACATACACCTCCTTCATAAATATATAGGGTATGGGATAGAGAGTCAATGAATTGACAAGAAAAAATGGTCATGTTATAGTGAAAACAGGAAATAATTTGGAATTTTCTGAAAATAAAATACCCCTTCCCCCAAAAGAATTAAAGATCTATCTTTAGATTCTTTTTTTTGTGTTCCAAAAATCGCGAACCAACATGGAGGCTCATTATATGAAGTATACAAGCAGCAATCGGAATATCGTTTTTCTAGGCACTAGCCTGCCGAGAGAATGCGGCATAGCTACATTTACACAAGATTTATTAGATGAACTCCAGCACATCCAAGGCTTTAACAAGCCTCGTATCATTGCAATCAATAACAACGAAACTTACGACTATCAGGAGCAAGTGATGAGGGAAATTGACCAACATAAGCTATCAGATTATATAGAAACGGCTGATTATCTTGGCACGTCTAACATAGATCTTCTCGTTATCCAGCATGAATTCGGTATTTACGGCGGAGAAAGCGGTGAATACTTGATTCCATTCGTCGAAAGACTGACTATTCCGTATGTCGTCATTTTTCATACCGTGTTAACCAAACCTTCTGCCAAGCAGCTGCACATCATGAATCGAGTTGCCGAGCTAAGTGTTAAAGTTGTCACGATGGCGCAGTCTACAGTAACCGATTTGATCTCCATTTATAGCGTTGATGCCGCCAAAATCGCTTTCATTCATCATGGCGTACCTCATGTCCAAACCGGATCAAGATCAGAGCTTAAAGAGCAGTATGGCTTTGCAGATCGAAAAATTTTATCCACCTTTGGGTTTTTAAGTCCTGGTAAAGGAATTGAATACAGCATTGAGGCTATGCGCGGAGTGGTCAAACAGCATCCGGATTCTCTCTATATCATTTGGGGGAAAACACATCCGGTCGTTAAACAAGAAACAGGCGAGGTATACAGACAAAAGTTGATGGGTCTTGTGGAAGAATTTGATTTAACTCATAACGTTCGCTTCGTCGACAAGCTTTTGACGCAGGATGAAGTCATTCAATCGTTGGTCATGTCAGACATTTATATGACTCCTTATTTAGGCAAGGATCAGGCCGTTAGCGGAACTTTGGCCTACGGAGTCGGTTACGGAAGGGTTATTGTCTCCACACCTTACCGATATGCCGAGGAAATGCTGGCAGAGGGCAGGGGCTTACTGGCAAACTTCCGCGATTCAGCCTCCTTGGAAGCTTGCATCCTTCAATTACTTAATGATCCCGCTAGAATAGCTGAAATGGAAAATCGTACGCTCGAACTCGGAAGAACCATGCTGTGGAACGAAATTGCCAAAACCTATGCCGTCATCTTCCAAGAAAAAATACTAGATTCAGAGTCAACAAATGTACAGGCTTACGATGCCAGTTTTGCTAAAGTAAAACACTTAGGAGTGATTTAATGCAAGTACAAACGATACGGCAGTTTAAGTCCGATTACATGCGCAGGATAACCGATGATACAGGCATTTTTCAACATACCAAGTTTGGCGTACCCGACCGGTCGAAGGGTTATACAACGGATGATAACGCGCGGGCATTAATCGCAGCCGTTTTATTGTACAGCACCGAAAAAGATTCCAGAACGTTAGACCTCATTCATACTTATGTTTCTTTCATTCACCACGCACAGAATACAGATGGAAACTTTAGAAACTTTATGGATTATAACCGAACATTCATGGAGGATAGCGGCTCTGAGGATTGTCAAGGACGCACACTATGGGCATTAGGATTCGCTCTCGCTCATTCCTCCTTGCTCCCCGACAATGTACTTAATACCTGCCGTTATTTAATCAATCAGGCATTACCGCATATCGAGAAGCTAGGTTCTCCTCGTGCTGGAGCCTATTCGATAATCGGTCTAAGTTATTTAATAGAAACCCCTGATGCTCTAACTTACTCCTTCCCCTATCCCCACACGCCAAGCACCGCAGAAGAAAAGGCTTTTCTACCAAGAGCATTCATCATCAATTTGATCGAAAAAATAGCGGTCAGGCTACACAATCAATATGTTCGCAATAAGGGTAACGATTGGAAATGGTTTGAAGACAGCCTTACCTACGGAAACTCCATGCTGCCATGGGCACTTTTAAAAGCATCACATATCGCGGAAAATATTAGTTTGAAGGAAACAGCTAAGGAAAGCTTGGATTTTCTAGTATCCAAAACCTTTGCTAAAGAAGGATATTATAAGCCGATTGGCAGCCATGGCTGGCAGCTGCGAGACCAAAAGGCCGCTCTTTACGACGAACAGCCGATTGAGGCTTGTGAAATGCTTCTCGCTTGTAAAGAAGCCGCGGTCGTACTCCAAGACCCAGCATATCTGAAGATAGCAGCCTTATGCTATGAATGGTATTTAGGCCATAATTCATTAAAAATCTCTCTCATTGATCCTCAAACAGGAGCTTGTTATGATGGCATCCATGCCACTGGATTGAACCTTAACCAAGGCTCCGAAAGTATCATTTCCTTCTCTATTGCCCATTTGGTGATGCATCATGAATAAATTTGCTACCATCCTTGCAGGCGGGGGCGGAACCCGCTTCTGGCCGCTGTCTAGACAAGAGATTCCAAAGCAGCTTCTAAATATTAGCGGAAATGATATTATGCTAAACGATACGATCGAACGATTCAAAGGCATTATCCCTCAAGAAAATACCGTTATTGTAACGAATCGCTCTCAAGCGGTTCTGCTGGAGAGCATCATGCATAGCAGTGTTTCAAAAAGCAACATTTTGATCGAGCCCGTCGCCAGAAACACAGCTGCAAGCATCCTTTTCGCGGCGTTATCTATAGAAAAATCACATGGTGATTCCTTAATGGTTGTATTGCCTTCCGATCATTATATAACGGATGAAGCACAATTTCGGCTTACGTTAGACGAAGCCTGTACGGTCGCGATGAAGACGGACAAAATCGTTACCATCGGAATTAAACCGACGTTTCCTTCTACCGGGTACGGTTACATCGCCTTTGACAAGGAACCTATCTCTTCAAATCCTGTAGCTGTATACGAAGTAGCTGAATTTGTAGAAAAGCCGAACTTCCAGAAAGCACAAGGCTATCTGTCGTCCGGTAATTATTTATGGAATAGCGGCATTTTCATTTGGAAAACTTCCGTCATCATTGATAATTTCAAGCGTTACCTGCCTCGGTTGTATAAGACCATGCTTCCAATCAGCGATTATCTGGGCACGGATCAGGCAGAGGAAATCATTAATAACATTTATCCAACGCTTCAAAACATTTCGATTGATTACGGGATTCTTGAGCGCTCCGATGAAGTCGTTGTACTGTCTGGTCAATTTGGCTGGAACGATATTGGCAGCTGGGATGCACTCGGCGCGATCTTCCCTCCAGATCCATTGGGAAACATTATTAAAGCAAATCATATGGGCATAGATACACGAAATTCGATCATTTATGGAAATGGCAGACTAATCACGACAATTGGCGTAGACGGCTTCATCATTGCAGATACTGGGGATGCACTTCTAATATGTCCCAAAGATAAAGCACAATCTGTTAAAGATATCGTCGACCTGCTGAAGGAAAAAGGAATGACTGAGTATATCTAGCCAGCCATTACTCTGATGAAGATAATGAAACAGCGGCCACTTTGGGACCGCGATATTTGAAGAAGAAGGCCACACAGATTAGCGCCAAGCCGTTGATGGCAAAAACGAGCGGAATACCGATCCAGCCGCCCAAAAAGCCACCGATAATCGGACCGCTCATGGTTCCAAGCTGCGTAGCGGATTGATTTAAGCTAAATGCTCGGCCTCTAAAGCTGGAATCCGTAAATTTAACGATGAGCGCGTTTAACGCCGGATAGACGGCAGCAAAAAACAACCCATAGCTAAACCTCAGAATGCCAAAGGCCAGCAGGTGGTGAGTGCCCAACTGAAGCAGATTCCCTATTCCACCGCCAATTAAGCCGATGAATAATGTTTTGGAGTAGGTGATTTTCTGTCCGAGTTTCCCCCATCTCGGTGCTGCAATGACGGTTGCAATGCCTACCGCAGAGAAAATAATGCCTGAACTCAGCGAAGCCGAGCTTTGGCTGCCGCCCATTTGCAGCACATAGATGGTAAGGAGCGGCTCGACAATCATGACTGAGGTTGCTACCAACATGGTGACACCTAGAATCATCATGAAAGGGCGATTATGAGCAGCCGACTTCAAATCATCCATAACACCCGATCTCGCAGCCGAGCGGTTAAAGTTCGTTTCCTTAGCCCCAAACAGCCCGATAAAGGCTGCGACTAAGACAACACACCCCGAGACTAGGAACGATTCTCGGTTTCCCACCCAGTGGCTGACGAATCCGCCAACCAGCGGACCGATGACACTTCCGGCGGCTCCTGCCGTTGACATCACCCCCAGCGCATAACCCACTTCTTTTTCAGGCGTGTTCGTGGCCACTAAGGCAATGGAAGCAGGAACAAAACCGGCAAGCAACCCCTGAAGAATCCGAACGACAAGAAATACGTAAGGATCATGGACAAAAAAGGTCGCAAAATAAAGAACGCTTAGGCTGAAGCCTGAGCGAATCAGCATCGGTTTGCGGCCATACTTGTCCGCCAAAGAGCCCCAATAAGGTGCGATTAAAGCGCTAGCCAAAAAGGTGATGCCAAACGTAATACCTGACCATGCTTCCAGTCCTTTATCAATACCGAGCTCCGTGTGCAGAAAGATAGGTAAGAAAGGAACCGAAATCGTATACGCCATGCCGCAGAAAAATACACCGATCCATAAAGTGATGAGATTACGTTTCCAGGAAAATTCCATGTGTTTACCCCCTGATGCTTGATGACTGAACGAACAAATCTAAAGTTCTCCCGACAACCTTGCTTAGATATGTATATTTTATCATCATTATCTGAAGATTAGAAATTACATCATGAGAATGGCTGAGTTAAAGATCATCGTTTTCGTTGCAGAAAAAAGGGTGGGGTTGCTTTGTACATGATAAATGTACAAACACCCCACCTCTTTTATCCTACATAATTAATATTTCCTTCATTATTTATTTAACTGTTACATTCGGAGCTTTGACGTACACATAACGAATTACAAGTTCTGCTAGTATGAAATTAAGCAGGATTGCTCCATAAATACCAAACGTATAACTCGACTCATACCTCAAACCAACTCCTTCATGGAGAATAAAACTAATAAGATGAATGAACATATTTGTGAAACAGAAAGCATAACTGCGAACCATCCACTTCCGATGTTTGCTGACTTGCTTGCGTTTAATTTGGACAATCGCTGTAATAGTCATGGCGAGCCAGACGATACTCACCAGATTGAAAGCCATGCTATTGATTTTTCCGCCTGTTGAATACGGAGCCATGTAACCCGAGGTCAGAACAACGACAAAGACAAAGATAACGTAGAGATAACCATTGACTCTATGGAATATGCGAGCTTTGCGTAAGATCGTGCTTGAGAAATTAAGCGCCCCTGTCAGCATAGCCAAACAAGCAGCACCTACATGAATATGCATAACGTTTAACCAAATTGGGAGATTCATAGGACGTTTGAGATTCATTTTATGAGTCAGAAAAGCCGTTGCTTGCGGATCAAAAAATAAATTAGTCAACAAAATGTATACCATGTAAATAATTATTGCTGCCAGGAGTAGCGGATACGCGTAGCTCTTAGTCCGTTTTGCCATTTTAGACATAGAAACCTCATCCTTTTCGTTAATATGTTTGCTGATTAGATGTTTTGAGACCGAACCGTACGGTCTTTTTTTAAAATTATACAACGTTCTATGCTATGATTCACTAATAAAATGTTACAATATTACGAGAATGACATTGTCTCTGTGAAAGGATTTTGCACATGCGTAAAGGTGAAAAAACAAGATTGCATATTATTATGAAATCCGCTGAACTATTCAACGAAAAGGGCTACGCGGGTTCAACCATACAGGATATTATGACGGTAACCGGCCTAACCAAAGGCGGGATTTATCGCAGCTTCGCGAATAAGGATGAGATTGCGCTTGAAGCTTTCGCCTACGCCGGACAAGTGCTCTGGGAACATTTCGCTGAGGCGATTGAAGGTGCGTCTACAGCAACGGATAAAGTCCTAGCGATGTGTGACGTGTACAGCGATACCGTGCATAATCCCCCTATTAAAGGTGGATGCCCTTTTCTTAATACAGCGGTAGAAAGCGATCATTCCTATCCCATTCTGCGAGATCGTGCGTTGGGCGCTTACGAGCAAATGATGGCCTTCATCCAGGGGATTTTGCAAAAGGGAGCCGAAGACGGTGAATTCCGATCAGACATTGACACTGAATCTGTCGCTTCCTTCCTCTTCTCATCCATTGAAGGCGGCATCATGGCAAGCCGCTTGACTCGAGACAACAAGCATGTCGGCTACGCCAGGAAGAATATCGAACTGCTGCTGACTTCTTTTAAAAAGTAAGCTATATGCCATTATGAAAAAATAGCCGTCTCTCAAGGTCTATAACCTTTTGAGACGGCTATTTATTGTTTATATCTCATCAAAATCCGTATTGCTGCCGACATCGGCGAAATCGAAGTCTCCAGCCAGATCTCCCGACTGGTCACCCTGTTCATCTTCGGCGATATTCTGCAAATCATAGGCATTAATCGTGATTATCGGGTAGGTATGATTCGCAGCAATCTGCGCAGCCTGCTGTTTCATAAACTTGGGTGACCCCTCAGTATCTTCATCATAAACAAGAATGATGCCGTCCGAATTACGGAGCAGAAACTTGTCTCGTTCCTTGAACTGCCAAGGTCCTTCATATTTGGTTTTTGTCACGCTGTTCACGTAATTCGCGCGTTCCATGACGTTATTATAGCTATTTTTCTTATCGTCGCTCCATTTTTCTTCTTGCTCAAGAAAAGGGGTGACGACAGCTAATTTCAGCTCTGGGTAGGCGCCTCCTCGAAGCTCAATCACAGCCTCTGCCGCCCACAATTCAACTCCCCATTGTCCACTCACAACGACCCATTCTAAGCCTTCATCCATAAGTGCGATGAGTCTCTTTTTGATCGCTTTTTTGATAATCGGAATGCCTGGGTGCTTTAATGAAAAAATGCCAAGTTCAGATGCTTTATAACCCGTTATTAAGACTCGTTTCAAAAAAGGTACACCACCTTGTTGACTCTACCTATCAGGTTAACATAGTTATGCCTCGATATAAAGGTAAGGCCATGGAGAGCGGATTTCTCCCTTGGCGTGAAGAGATCTGTAAATATGATACTTTGAGAATGAACGGGACGGAATACGAAATTAAACCATCGCGCATTGTTAGACAAATACAACAAAAAGAAGAGCCGCAGCTCTTCTTTTTCTATACGATTAAGTTTCTAAAGCCTCAACCAGCCAAGGGTAGGCCTGACTCCCATTCACTTCATGAACACCTTCAAAGAGATGAACCCCCAGTTTTTCATCCGCATCCGCTTCAGCGTACACCTGCCGCAAATACTGAATCGCCACTTCCACTGTTTCTATCGGGAAAATCGGATCCTGCTGGCCAGATTCAATGAATAGCGGACGAGGAGCAAGTAACCCGAGTAATTCGGGGAGCTCCGAATACTCCAAGACACCTGGCAAATAATTGTCGATGCAGTGACGGATCTGCATAATGCTTCCTTTGAATGTATTCACAAAGGCGCACAGTACCGTGGCTTTGATTCGTTCATCTATCGCCGCGGTATATGCAGCGATAAGTCCTCCTCCCGAGAAACCGAAGCATCCCACTCTTGCAGGATCCACATCCTCGCGTGATAACACATAATCGAGCGCCCGCCTCGCCTCTTGCACACGCAATCCTGCCAGCGAGATGCCATATAAAAGCAGATGTGATGCAAGTGTCTGACACGATGAATTTCCAACTTGCCCATCCTTCTGATCCGCAGCCAATCTCCGATCTCCGAATCCGACGATCTCAGGTACGACTACGATGAAGCCGCGTCTCACTAATTCCAAGGCATAATTGCCGTGAAGATCCGGCTTACCTGTGTTTGCAGTTCCATCCGGATGGAGTCCAACAATCTGCCGACTACCGTAACCATGTCCGTGCAGAGCCAGCACAGCTGCTGTTCGTTCGGTCAACACTTTAGGTAACAACACATAGGCCGGAACTCGAAATCCCCAGACCGTACCGAATTCGATACGCTCTCGAAAATGATCTTCGAGCTCAGTGCGCTCTATGAGAACAGGACGAAGCTCATCTTGTTCTTCTATACCTGGACTTAGAGATTTGATTAGGCCCTGCTTCAACCTAACCCTGGTATGTTCCGCATTCTCGGCTTGCTTTTGCAACAGACGTTTATTCTCGTAGGAGTGATAGAGATTTTCCATGATTGAATCTGGATTCCACAAGCAGCCCCACCTCCGTCTACCTTTTTTAAAAAGTAACCAATTTATCCACCGCAACCGGTTGCCCCGTACGCATGGAAATATTCCCGGCAATCCCCGTCAAAATCGACATCGCCCCGTCAACATGTGAAGCAGCTCGCTCGAAGCGATCATCGGATGGCTTATCAAAAATATCTTTCAAGAGCACAGGATCACCGCCGCCATGGCCGCCGACACCTTCTTCAATTTCTACTTTATAAGGAGCCGCGAACATCGGAAATACCCTGATCGTCTTTTCCTTCAATGCACCTTCATCCTCTTTAAGACCACCGGAATTTACGTAGGATTTCTCAACAACTTTCATTTCAATACGACCCTTGCTGCCATTGATTTGTACACTAAAGCCTTCCCAAGGCATATAAGCATTAAGCGAGTAGGTGAGAATGGCTTTGTTTTTATATCGAACCATAACGCCCATTGTATCTTCAATACTAATTCCATCGCCGAATACGCTCTGATCGCGTTGGTAGCCATCTTCGTGTTCCGCATCTAAATATAGACCCTTGAGGTTTTTATTTTTATCTAAATGAAGCGCAAAAGGATCGCCCTTCGCGTTCTCATTCCCTGTAGCACGTTGATAAAAGTTGGTCACGCCGCGCTTTTCGGCATTTTCTCTGCCATAGAACATCAAGCCGCCCATCGCAAATACTGTCTCCGGACGTGTTCCTAACCAGAAGTTCACGAGATCAAAATGATGCGTTGATTTATGTACAAGCAAACCTCCGCCATTGCGTTTATCGCGATGCCATCTGCGGAAATAATCTGCCCCATGCTCGGTATTCAGCAGCCACTCGAAATGGACAGAATGAACATCACCTATCGTCCCATCCATGATTAACTCACGAATTTTCGTATTATGCGGTGCATAACGGTAATTGAATGTCACACGAAGCTGCCGCCCTGTGCGTTTAATGGTATCGAGAATTTCTTGACATTTCTCTTCATCCACAGTCATCGGTTTCTCCGAAATGACATCGCAACCAAGCTCCATTGCTTTAATTATGTAAGTATGATGTGTACGATCAACAGAGGTGACAATGACATAATCGGGCTTTTCTTTACGAATCATTTCCTCGAACTGATCCGCTTTATAAGTGGGGACAGCGTTATATTCATATTTATTGACGAGTAAGCCATTCGTAAAATTCATTCTCGTTTGATTTATATCGCAAATCGCAACTAGTTCTGACGTTTCTTGAAAATCCTTCACGATAGCGCCATAGAAAAATTCTGCCCTTCCTCCGGTACCGACTAGTGCATAACGCTTTTTCATAAAAGTGAACCCCTCTCGAGTATGGATATGTCTTCAAGTTCAATGTCCTACCTCAAGATTAATACAATATTTGTTGTGTTTCTAATCAAATCTTGCTTAATGACTTTCATTCCTTGCATATCTTGCTATATAATAGTCATAAAAGACCGAACGAAGAGGTGTCCACTTTTGGTACTCTACGAAATTGAAAGACTGCGCAGAGATCGCCCCTACTCTATGACAGTGAATCATTTTCATGATCACTATGAAATCTATTATTTACTCAGCGGGAAACGCTATTATTTTATACAGGACCGTTCCTATTTAATTCAAGAAGGCGACCTCGTCTTTATCGATAAAAATGAGCTTCATAAAACACGAAATGCGGATGTCCTTCATCACGAGCGGATTCTACTTAGCTTTGATGATAGTTGGATACGTTCTATCGATGAGGATGCATCGGCACATTTACTCGTTCCTTTTGGGCAGAAACAGCATATCTTTTCCCTAACAGGTGCGAATCGCACTTTTGTTGAGAACCTTCTATTCAGCTTATTGCGCGAACAGCAACAGGCCCTTGGCGGCTGGCAACTGAACAGCAAAGCCCTACTCACGCAGCTACTCATCTTCTGCTCGCGTCTTACAGATAAGATAAGCTCCACCCAGGAACACCAGCAAGCACACAATCCTAAAATATTCGAGATCGTCGCTTATATTAACGAACAGTATAGAAACCGTTTGACGTTAGCTTCGATTTCCGAAAGCTTTTATATCAGTCCAAGCTACTTTTGCCGTTCTTTCAAAGAAACGACTGGCTTTTCGTTCATCGAATACTTGAACAACGTTCGCATCCGCGAGGCTCAGCGGCTGCTGCGGGAAACGAAGTTGAAAGTCATCCACATCGCCGAGCAATCCGGCTTCGATAGTGTGGCTCATTTTGGCCGCGTGTTCAAACAAGTGACCAAACAGACGCCACTGGAATGCCGCAAATTGATGCGACATAGTATGTAAAAAGTGCGGAGATACCTTCCACCGCTACTCACCACTGCCGTAAGCTTTACATATTAAAAAACCTTCGAGCAGGCAACAACCCGCACGAAGGTTTCTATTTTAAAAGCCGAAATATTGCTTAGCATTATTATAGGAAATCCCTTGAACCAGCTGTTTCAGCAGCTGTTCGTCGTTCGGGAATTCTCCCGCTTCGACCCATTCGCCTAACATGTTACAGAGGATTCTGCGGAAGTAGTCATGTCTTGTGTAGGACAAGAAGCTTCTGGAATCAGTCAACATCCCTACGAATCGACCAAGCAGTCCAAAATTCGCTAGCGACTTCATCTGCGAAACCATACCATCTTTGGTATCATTGAACCACCAAGCGGATCCTAATTGAATTTTGCCGGGAATACCATCGCCTTGGAAGCTGCCCATGAGGGAAGCGAGAATTTCATTGTCGCGTGCATTTAAGGAATACAGAATCGTTCTAGGCAGCGAATCAGCAACAGCAAGTGAGGATAACAAACCTGTTAAGGCGCTTGCTACCGGGCTATCATTAACAGAGTCGAATCCGGTGTCCGGGCCCAGCTTCGCGAAAGCTCGTCCGTTGTTGTTGCGGGAAGCATTAATATGGTACTGCATCGCCCAATCCAGCTTCTTGTACACGGCTCCTAAGAACAGCAAGGTGTACGCTTTATATTTCTTCTCGTCTTCCAAACTAACCGTGTTGCCAGCCAAAGCCGTTTTAAAAATCTGATCCACTTCTTCTTTTGTTGCAGCCGCATATGGGACATAATCCAAAGCATGGTCAGACACCTTACAACCAACCGAATCAAAAAACTGTGCTCTGCTCTCTAAACCTGCCAGCAGGTCATCGTACGAGCTGATCGTGATGCCAGCGGATTGCTCCAATTGACCGATCCATGGAAGGAAAGTGGCGCGATTGATTTCAAGCGCTTTGTCAGGACGATACGAAGGCAGGACTTGCGTATTAAAATCTTTGATCTCTTTAATTTTAATGTGATATTCCAGTGAATCGACCGGATCGTCCGTTGTACAAATAACGGTTACTTTGGAATTCGTAATGAGATCTCTGGCGCGTGAACCGCCCTCTGCCAGCTTCGCATTCGCTTTCTCCCAGATGGCAGGCGCGTTCTGCTCGTTAATAATGTCATAAACACCGAAATAGGTTCGAAGCTCCATATGAGACCAGTGGTACAGCGGGTTGCCTATGGCCATTGGAACTGTTCCAGCCCATGCCAAGAAACGATCGTAATCGCTAGCTTCACCAGTGATTTTTGCTTCCTCCACACCGTTGGCACGCATCATTCTCCATTTATAATGGTCGCCGTACAGCCAAGCTTCCGTTATGTTATTGAATTGTTTATTTTCATAAATTTCCTTAGGACTTAGATGGCAGTGATAATCAATGATCGGCAGATCTTTGGCAAATTCGTGGAATAGATGAACCGCGGTATCGTTGGTAAGCATAAAATTCTCATCTAAAAATGTTTTCATAAAGCTAAATTCCACCCTTCTCAAGCTGAATGATCTGCCCTCTATTCTAGCGAAAGGTGACCTGAAAATCTTGTGATTTTTTGCTTTCATTTTGTAAAATATGCATATATTGACCTCATATCAGCCATATCTCAGTCTCAAACAAACAAAAAGCCCCATACACCAACAATCACGTTGGAACGGAGCTTATCATTTAGGGAACAGGCTGACCTACATTTGTCCCCGCTTGTATTTCCTCAGGCAGATTATCAGATGCACTCGGAACATGCCGCGGCTTATAGTTAATGACATCGGAGGACGAAATAGTAACGAAAACCCGACCAGGTAATGCCTGAGCCCTTATCAAGATAGGTTGATTGTAGTTGTTCTTAAAGGTGAAGTCAGGACCTCCCCAATTTACAGTAGCATCCCTGCCCGGCGGTACATAGGGGACAGACCTGCTGTGCGAATATCTTTCTACGATTTTGAGACCCGCGCGATCCACTGCGTTATACAGCGTAGAAGAAATTTGGCAAATGCCTCCGCCAATCCCTTCAGAGAATTCTCCCCTTACAATGATCTTCGCCGGCATATACCCCTTTCCTCGCGTCCGAACGCCAACAACACGGTTGAAAGAGAACGTTTCATTTGGTTGAACAACATAATTATTAATCGCTTGAGCTGCAAGCTTGATGTTCGTATAACGATATTTATTATTCGAGTTAAAATAGGTTACATAATAACCAATAGGTCGCACACGAATATTCGCTAGCAGCTCACTGTCTACTTTGGGATATACAGATAACTGAGGCACTTCAAATTGCATCGGACCCTCACGATAATAATGCTCATAAAATTGCTCAACAAAAGCTTGACGGTTCAACCTTGAACCTGCAATCTCCTTCACGATTGTCCCCTCAGCATTAATGGTTGCATTGATCGGTTTACGATACATGTTCTTATCAAGTTCGTTCGTAAGCTGATCTAATCGTCCATCATCAATGATTGGCATATCCAGAAGATTGATTGTATACGATTCCCTCTGTACATTCGCTAAGCTATGACCCATATTGTCATTCGTTATTCGAAATGGCACTTCATTCTGCTGCGCAAGAAGCAACAAACCCAGTATCCAATTATAGCTCATGAATGCTATCACCCCCTCCTCTAGTGTAAACAATTGAAATGATTCCATACTATGTAAAATGGGACCAGCCAACATCCACAGATGTCAGACCGATCCCTTATCGCTACATATTAGATTAGTGAGGATAAACCACTTGGAATTCTTCGCCGCAAGGCCCACCTTTAGGGTTAACCTCTAAATCAACATTCTCTCCATTCTGCCGATACAAAGGGCGATAATGATCGCTGATATGGGTTGCCGATTGGTTCGCATAATGACAAATGAACGCTCGACGGAATCGGTCCTTCGTTTTATTTCGATAAGAGCCATGAATGAGATTCCCGTTAAAAAAAAGAACGTCGCCACGCTGCATGATGACTGGCATGGCTTTTTCATCTTTCGGCGGCTTCACGTAGTGAGTCGTAAATGATTCTTTGGCATCCGCGATATCCGGACAAGTGATTTTTAATGCATTCGTTTTGGGTACAACGAGTAAGCCGCCATTCTCTTCATCTGCAGCATCAATGGCCGTCCACGCCGCTATGCAATTACCCGGTTCGACCTGCAGATAGAAATTATCCTGATGAAGCGCCTGGCCGCGGGAGCCCGGCGGCTTGTAATAAAACATACTTTGCGCGGCTAGCGCCTCTTCATCATACAAATCTGCTAATACATCCATAACCGGCTGGTGCAGCATATATTTCTTTGCTGTCTCATTAAAGCGATGTGGATGCATGACTCGCGGAAATCTTTTTAACGGATCAGATCCATCCGCTTGTAAATCCGGTTCAAATAAGCCGGGTACCGTATGGTGACTAATCTCCTCAAAAGTATGATCGATTTCGGCCAAATTTTGCTCAGAAAATAATCCTTTTACGATTAAATAACCTTCCGATTCGAATTGCTGTTTTTGTTCATTTGAAAGCTTAAGCATTGTCCGTGACATGTTGGTCCCCTCCACGAGTAAGTTAGGATTGTATTCCTTATGACATAATCATATCGAAAGCTCCACAGACATTGAAGTAAGAATGATGCTAATTACTCATACAATCCTGCTATTTCCTGATATACTTGTAGTAAATTGCTGCAGAAGATGAAAGGAACCACAGGGCCATGATATTCGATGACTTTACCTTCTTAGCCGGACATTTTATAGAGCAAGATACGTATGTAACCAAGCGTCCGCAGGGACGCGACGATTGGCTCCTTACTTTCACACTTGAAGGTGAAGGTTTCTTTAACAACTCAGGAAATGAACAAAGCTGCAAGCCTGGTGATCTCACCCTGCTGAAGCCAGGAACACCGCATCACTACGGTACAAGGAAAGATCAAACCTGGCAGTTTGTCTGGGTACATTTCCCTTCGCTTTTCACAGAAACCAATTTATTGCCGGATACAGAGCAGCTCATCCTTACTATCGAAAGTGAGTCGATTCGCAAGCGCATTTATCAAGCTTTTATTCGCATCATGGAGGATTCCCGTGAGCGCGGTGAATATTGGTTCGAACTGTGCAGCAGCTCTTTACGGGAAATCCTCCTTATCATGGCTCAGAAAACTAGCAAAAAAATCGATGCGCGAATCGAGGAGGTTCTTCACCTGCTGTCCCAACAGATGCGTCATCCTATTCGGATTGAGGATTTGGCTCAGACCGTCGGGCTCTCCCCCTCGAGATTGTCCCATCTTTTCAAAGCCAGCACAGGGTATTCCATTATCGATACGCTCAATCGGATGCGGATACAACAAGCCGTACTAATGCTAGAACATACCGGGCGGAGCGCTTCGGAGGTTTGTTATGATGTGGGTTTTCAAAACTATAATCACTTCACGAATCAGTTCCGCAAATGGTATGGCATGAACCCAAGTACATTCATGAAAGAACGACGGTAAAATTTATTTGACAGTTGACTCTTGGCAGGATAAACTGCAAGCAAGATTAGAAAAAAGAGGAGGATTCCTATGTCTTTCGAAAGTAATCTTGATAAATATGCGGAGCTAACCGTCCGCGTCGCTCTGAACATTCAATCCGGCCAAACGCTTTGGATTAACGCCCCTATTCATCATCCCGAATTCGTTCGACTCATTGCCCGTAAAGCTTATCAAGCTGGAGCCAAACACGTACATATTGAATGGCAAGATGAAATCTGCACACAAATCAAATATACCTACGCACCTGTTGAAGCGTTTCATGAATATCCATCATGGAGAGCGCAAGCACTGGAAGAGTTAGCCGATAATAACGGCGCGTATTTATGGATCGATGCCGATGATCCCGAATTGCTGAAGGATATCGATCCAGGTCGCATCTCTGCGAATTCCAAAGCCGCAGGCGCTAAATTAGTTAAATGGAGAGAAAGCATGTCCTCCTATCAGATGACATGGTCGATCATCGCCGCGCCTTCTACTGCTTGGGCGAAGAAAGTGTTTCCTCAATTGGAAGAGAAAGCAGCGATCAGCGCGCTATGGGATGCCATTTTCCAAGCCACACGCGTAGATCAAGAAAATCCAATCCAGACTTGGATCGATCACAACGCGACGCTTCGGAGCAAAAGAGAGCAGCTGAACGAGAAGCAATTTCGTAAGATCCATTACCGCGCACCAGGCACAGAACTAACGGTTGAGCTGCCTGCTAATCATATATGGCGAGGCGGTTCCGCCACCAACGGAACGGGAGGCTTCGATTTCAACCCGAATATCCCGACGGAGGAAGTCTTTATTTCTCCTCATCGAATGGGTACCCAGGGTACAGTGCGCAGCACGAAACCATTAAGCTATCAAGGAAATTTGATCAACAATTTCACGATCACCTTCGATAACGGACGTGTTGTCGACTACACAGCTGAACAAGGACTCGAGTCGCTTCAAGCGATGATCGAAATGGATGAAGGAGCACATTATCTGGGTGAAATCGCACTCGTGCCGCATGTATCGCCAATTTCGAACTCCAACTTGATCTTCTTTAATACGTTGTATGATGAGAACGCGTCTAATCATTTGGCCCTTGGCAGAGCCTTTCCTACATGCATCGAAGGCGGTACTTCGATGTCCAAGGAAGAGCAAGAGAAAGCTGGCCTTAATAACAGTCTGATTCACGTTGACTTCATGATCGGCTCTGCCGAGATGGATATTGATGGCGAACACGCAGACGGCACGATTGAACCCATTTTCCGTAAGGGGAATTGGGCATTCTAGAAATTAAAAAAGGGTAGTACCGAGAGTCATGATAACCATGTCTCTAGGTGCTACCCTTTTTTCAGTTACTCTATAAGCAAGCGGAAATTGTTGTCCCCAATCAAAATGGATTCCATTTTTTCTTCCTTAGCATACCTTACACTGGAAAGCAGTACATTCTCTTGCAGAACATGATCAAAACGCTCCAACGCGTCTTTTAATGTCAAATTGACATCGAGAACAAGATCAACTCGTTTATCAATAGGCAGTTCCAGCTTTTTACGATAATCCTGAACGGCACGTATGATTTCCCGTACAAGACCTTCTTGCTCCAATTCTTCCGTTATTAATGTGTTTAAGGCTACCGTGATCTGGTTACTGGAAGCTGAAGCAAATCCTTCTTTGGCTTGTTTTTCCACAAGCATCTCATCAAGTAGGATATGGAATTCCTCTCCATCGATCGTTACTTCAAGAAAACCGTTATCGACCGCTTGTTTGGTTTCTGAAGTAGACAATTGCTTCAAGTGGTTTTGCAGAGGGCTAACGAATTTGCCATATTTTTTCCCAGCCACCTTAAGATTCAGCTTCAAGTTGAAGTCAACAAAGCCGCTGTCACTTTGTTCTACTCGGATTCCTTTAATGTTTATTTCATCTTTAATAATTGCCTCAAAACGACTTAGATCGAAATGGCTATCGAGCGAAACGATCAACTCGGAGAGAGGCTGACGTGTCTTGATACCTGTATCATTCCGAATAGTTCGAGCCAACTCAACGATCTGCCGTGCGGTTTCCATGTCATTCTCGAGCGTTATGTCGATGGCTGAATGGATCACTTTTGGATAATCAGCCAGATGAACGCTGCCTTCTCCTCCAAGGTTTCCGTAAATGTCCTCGGCAATGAGCGGCGCATATGGTGCTATCATCCGCGAGAGCGTCAGCAGCACTTCACGCAGTGTTTGATACGCTGACACTTTATCAACGGTCATTTCACTTCCCCAGAAACGATCGCGAGAGCGACGGATGTACCAGTTGCTCAGCTCGTCGACAAACATCTCGATTTGCTTCGCGGGGTTTAGGAAGTCGTTAATTTCCAAGCCCTTACATACATTTTGCAATGTGCTGTTCAGTCTTGATAGTATCCAGCGATCCAATTCGTTCGTGTGCTTTTGAGCCGGATGGTCTTCGTGCTTATATTGGTCAATCGTTGCATATAACGCATAAAAAGCATGTGTGTTATTGATCGTATCAACCAATTTGGATTTCGCTTCGGCAACAATTTGCTTAGAGAACCGTTTGCTGTTCCAAGGTGCGCTGTCTGACAGCAGGGCCCATCGAAACGCATCCGTTCCAAATTCATCTATGATTTCCCATGGATCGATGCCGTTACCTTTGCTTTTCGACATTTTCTGTCCGTTCTCGTCGAGTACATGTCCGGTAGAAAGAACGGCCTTGTAAGGCGATTTGCCATTATACAACGTTGAAACAGCAAGCAGACTGAAGAACCAGCCCCTTGTTTGGTCAATCCCTTCGCAGATCATATCTGCTGGGTACTGCTCATTAAACAACGTCTCATCTCCGAATGGATGATGATACTGTGCAAAAGGCATAGAACCGCTATCGAACCAGACGTCGATCACCTCAGGGGTTCTTTCCATAGTGCCTCCACAAGTGCAGCGCAGTTTCACCTCATCGATGTAGGGCTTATGTAGCTCCAAGCTTTCGTCAATTGGCTCTACTGATTTCTCCCGCAAATCTTTGTGGCTTCCCGGTGCATATTCCGCTCCGCAATCCCCACATAACCAAACATTAAGCGGGGTACCCCAATAACGATTACGGCTGATGTTCCAATCGACAAGCTCTTCAAGGAACTTGCCGAAACGCCCTTCGCGGATGTGGGAAGGATACCAGTCGATTTTACTGTTGTTTTCGATCAATTGCTCTTTAATTGCGGTTGTTTTGATAAACCAGCTCTCCATCGCATAATAGAGCAGCGGGGATTTACAGCGCCAGCAGAAAGGGTAACTATGTTCATAGCGCTCTTTGGAAAATAACAAGCTGCGTTCAGACAAGTTTTTCACGATATCGACGTCGCAATCTTTGACGAAGCGTCCGGCGAAGTCAGTGATCTGTTCATTGTAACGACCTGCCAAGTTCACTACATTCACAAAATCTAGCTCGTGTCGACGGGCTGTTCGGTAATCATCTTCACCATGCGCCGGAGCAATATGGACGATACCCGTACCACTCGTATCCATGACATAGTCAGCATCTACGACGATATGTCCTTTGGTTGGACTAATATAGCCGAAAGGCGGCTCGTAGGCAGTGCCGACGAATTCCAAGCCTTTATGCACAGATAAGATTTCGTAGTCTTGTTTGAATACTTTTTCTACAAGATTTTTTGCAACGATGTACACTTCGCTATTTTGTTTCACTTTGACATAATCCATGTCTTTATTTACGGCTAACGCTATGTTCGCAGGTAGTGTCCACGGGGTCGTCGTCCAAGCCAGAAAGATTTCCGGTCCGTTTTTACTCCTGAATTTCACAGTGGCACTTAAATCTTTCACATCTTCATAGCCTTGCGCCACTTCGTGAGAACTGAGCGTTGTTTGGCAGTCCGGACAATAAGGGCTCACACGGTGCCCCTTGTATAACAGTCCTTTGTTATGGATTTCGGATAAAATATGCCAAACGCTCTCGATATAGTCGTTATCCAACGTAACATAAGGGTTATCCATATCCGTCCAGTAAGCGATTGCTTCGGTTAGTTCACGCCACTGCTTTTCATATTCAAATACGCTGCTTTTGCATTTCTCAACAAATTCGGCTACTCCGTATTTTTCAATTTCTTGTTTCCCCGAGATACCAAGCTGCTTCTGAACACCAAGCTCGACGGGCAAGCCATGCGTGTCCCAACCCGCTTTGCGGATGACTTGGTACCCTGACATAGTTTTATAGCGGCAGATGAAATCTTTCACAACACGACCAAGCACGTGTCCGATATGGGGTGATCCGTTTGCCGTCGGCGGTCCTTCGTAAAAGACGAAGTTCGCTTTACCTTTGCGGTTTTCGATCGACTTGCGGAATGTACCATTCAATCTCCATTGCTCTAAAACGCGCAGTTCGCGGGTTCTCGCTTTTTCTTTCACATCAATTTTTCTCATGTGTACCACACACTCCTCTATTAAAATGATGGGGGTAAATCCGGAAACGTTGTTAATGAAAAACAAAAAAATCCCGTCCCGCAAGGGACGAGATTACATCTCGCGATACCACCCTAGTTCCATAATGATCATAAACATATGATCATCATAGCTCTCGTACTACGTACTATCATACGCGGCCCTTGTAACGGCGGGATCCCGGGTCAGCTTACTAGAATACCTTCAGCTTTCCTTCTCAGAGTGGATTTTCGGCTAAGTCTCGAATGTTGGCTTTCAGCTCTAGGCCAACTCTCTGGAAATCAAGGCGATTAGCTTACTCGTACTCGTCAATGAATTTAAATTAATTAAGAACAATACGTTAATTCATTTTTACATCAACTTCATGGAATGTCAAGTTTACTAAAATATGATTTTTTCGGGATCGGCCGCAATACCCTCCAACAAATGAACTCGTATATACCTTGTTTCTATTCTGTACAATAGAAGCCACCCGAATTGGAATGGAAAGTTTCAATGCAATTGCGTTCTCGGATTAAGCCAATGATATAATACCTAAATGAATAAAGCAGGTCGCCGCGGCGCCTGCTTATTTGATGTACCTACTATATCTTCCTTTGACACCATTTCCCAGCCTTCACATCACCGATCCCCTTCGCTTCTTCATATACAAGATTCCCTCTGCTCCAGGTAGCCCGCACTTTGCACCCCAATTCTTTCCCTACATAAGGACTATGCTTATGTCGATATAATAAATGCTCCATTTGCAGCACATATGGGGTATTCAGTGAAATCATGACTAGATCGGCATCAGCGCCTAGACGGATCTCTCCTTTGTTAGGAAGAAGACCGAATCGCTCAGCCGGCGCGTAGGACAGCATATGACTTAACTGACTAAGCCCGATTCCCCGCTTCAAGTGTCCTTCATCAATCATAAGCTCTAGCGAGCTTTGGGCTCCCGATATGCCGCCCCAGGTTTCAAAGTAATTGCGGGATTCCTTCAATACGCTTGGACAAGGGGAATGATCCGATGAAATCATATCAATATAACCAAGTCGCAAAACTTCCCACAACCGCTCCTTCTCCGCTTCACTACGCAGCGGAGGCGCACATTTGGCCGTAGGCCCTATACGTTCTAAGTCATCTTCCGTTAGGATCAGATAGTGCGGGCAAGTCTCCAATGTCACGTTAACGCCGCGCCTTTTCGCCTCCATAATGATCATCACTGCGGCCTCGCTGCTGATATGAACGAAATGCAGCGGACACCCTGTCTGTTCTGCATAAAACAGTGCTCGATTCACCGCTTCGAGCTCAGCAAGAATCGGGCGTGTGGACGTATAGTCTTTGGCCGTGACTTTGCCTTCTGCTTGCTTCACCCGCCCTAAGCGCGAAACAAGCGACTCGCTTTCAGCATGAAGCGCCAGCACCCGGTTCATTCGCGCAATTCGCTTCATCCCTTCCCACAAGGTGAGGTCATCCACCTCGCGAAATGCATCCTCGTCCGGGTCACCCGGCGAAGACATGAAAGCTTTGAAGCCAATGACACCAGCTTCGCTCATGGGCTCCAAATCATCCAGATGCCCTGGCACCAGTCCACCCCATATGGCGTAATCAACCGATGATTGTTCGCGGGCGGCTTCCAGTTTCATCTCCATCGCGGAGACGGTAACGGTTGGCGGAACGCCGTTAAGCGGCATGTCGATGTATGTGGTACATCCTCCCGCTGCTAATGCGGCAGAACCCGTGGCGAATCCTTCCCATTCTCCCAATCCCGGTTCATTCAAATGGACATGGACATCTACCATACCAGCCATGATAACCATGCCAGAAGCATCAACAACTTGCTCTGCTTCCAGCGTTATCCGCTCATCCAATTGCGAAATCTTGCCATTCTTAATACCTATATCCAATAAACGGACTTCATCTCGCAAAACAACGGATCCGTTTCGAATGATCATATCTAATCGTTCGCTCACCCTGTTCACCTCAATTGTACTCACATTCATAATCATCAGGACCGAAACAAGTACTGCTGTCTCGGCCCTGAAAATGAACTCACTTATTTAAATTCAACTTTAACTAGTGTAGAATCTACGGCTTTCAACAAGCTCAAATCATGGTAAGTATCTGGTTTCGGAATGATTTTAATATTACCAACAGCTTTTAGATATTCACCTACTGCCGCTCCGTTGCTGCCATTCACGTAAGTATCATCTACTTCCATCGAATATACATTTCGGCTCATAATTTGCGTCAGTTCTTCAACGCTTAAGTGAAGCTCAGGAGCAAGAATCTTGATCGCTTCATCGCGGTTCTTGTTAATATAATCTGTTGCTTTTTTGAGGCCTGCGAGCACGGCTTTAATCGTATTCGGATTTTTCTTAATAAAATCGTCAGAAACCTGCATGGTTGTATGTACACTCATCCATTTCACATCGCCTTTTTTGTCAGGCAGCTCACTCTTCGTACCGCTAAACAAGAATTTGCCTCCACCTTGAATCGCCTTGGTAATGAACGGTTCCCAACAAGCTAGGGCATCGATATCCCCTTTTTGCAAAGCAACTACCGCATCGCTTGGTGCTATGTTGACGTATTTTATTTTGCTCACATCTACACCAAGTTCTTTGCCCATATTATCAATGGCGATCTTCACATCTGCTCCGTTAGGAATCCCAATTGTCTTTCCTTCTAAGTCTTTGGATGACTTCAGTTCTAATTTCTTGGAACCGACTACAGCTTGCGTACCCGCAATTTGCGCCAGAGGTGTAACAATTTTCACAGGAACATTCGATGATTTTAGAATAATGTCCATAAAATTCGTTTGAATCGATAGTGGCGCGCTGCCGCCGGCAACCATCGGTCCGATATCCGGGCCGCTTTCAATCAATTGACTGGTCACATTCAGTCCCGTTTCTTTGAAATAGCCAAGCTTATCTGCAATAATTTGTTGTGAGGAAATCTGTGCATCGCGTACGCCGACTAATGTAATATCTTTCACTTCCGGAACTGTAGCGGACGCCGTAGCAGCCGCAGTTGCAGCTGCTGGTGCTGTCGTTGCCGCAACTGATGTTGTTGCCACAGGTGCCGTTGTACTTGTCGTCGTTTGTTTGGAACTACATGCTGTCACTACCATAGCTGCCGTTACGAATACCAGGAAAGATTGAGCCCATATTCTTTTGTTTTTCATGTGTTTCCCTCCACTTTTCTTCTCTTTTTTTGGTCATCATTTGCTTCTATTTCTCAACAGCATCTCTCATGCCTCCCTTACGCCACGCCAAGACCCTCCTCTCCAAAATTTTCACTAAACCTGAAAACAAACTGTATGACAAGCCAATTAAAATAATGGCGACAAACATGTTGGAAATTTTGAAATAATTTCTGGCATCCACGATGATATAACCAAGCCCTGATTTCGCACCCATCATTTCCGAGACAATTAAAGCCGAGAAAGACAGACCCAGACTGACCCGCGCACCTACTATAAAATTCGGAATCGCAGACGGAATCATAACCCGGGTAAAGATTTGCCTCTCTGAAGCGCCTAAACTAAGGGCTGATCGAATGAGTGTAGACGGCACGGATTTAAAACCGTCAACTGTATAAACAAGTACAGGAACGAATGTTGTCCAAGCTATGAGGAGTACCTTGGGAAACTCTCCGATACCGAACCAGATAATGAATAGCGGCAGCAAAGCCAAGGCTGGAATCGGGCTTACGAGATTGAGGATTGGCGACATCCAACGTTCAAACGTTCGAAATTTACTCATTAACACTCCGAACAATACGGCGAATAAGCAGCCAATGACGAATCCTAAAGCTATACGAATAGAACTGGAAACTAAACTTTCTAACACAATCCCCGTCTTAGCCAATACCCAGGCATCCGACACAATCAGGGATGGTGGAGGCAGGAATATTGGATTAAACCAAGCAAATCTCTCATTCAGTTGAGCAAATAGTTCCCAGATGACGAAGAAGGTAACGAACGGCATGATGTTCCATCTCTGCATAACACTTTCTTTGAACCTTTTGCGCTTCTTCGGCTGCTCGACATACTTAGTCTCAGTTGGAAGCAAATCACTGTCAGCAATGACCGTTACCGATGTTTTACTCATCAGATTGCCTCCTCTGTTTCATCTTCCATCAGAATTCGCTCAATGCTGCTCATCGCTTCACTAAATCCAGGGGATTCAAACGTTCTGGGATGCTCAATTTGGATGGAAAACGTTTCTGCTATTTCGCCATCCTTCATCACAACAACCCGATCAGCTAAATAGACCGCTTCGCTAATACTGTGTGTAACGAATAGGATAGTCGGCCTTAGCTTCGCACATATGCGCCTAAGTTCTCTACGCATCATATCCCTGGTCAAAATATCGAGAGCACCGAACGGCTCATCCATCAACAATATTTCCGGTGAGCTCGCAAGTGCTCTAGCAATTCCCACTCTCTGCTTCATACCCCCAGACAATTCAGCTGGATAATGATTCGCATAAGCCTCAAGTCCAACCAGACTCAGGAATTCCTTGCCGATTTCTTTGGCTTTTGCCTTGGACGCGCCTTGTACTTCAGGCCCAAATGAAATATTTTCGAGAACATTGTACCAAGGGAACAAAGCATGATCCTGAAAGACCATTCCCCTCGATTTCGATGGGCCTTTAATCATCTCGCCATCGACCTTTATTTCACCTTCATCAGGGAGTAAATATCCGGCCACCATATTCAAAAGTGTTGATTTACCGCAGCCGCTATGCCCTAAGATGCAAATAAATTCATGAGAATACACCGTCAAGTCAACTTGTTTAAGCACGACTCGATCTCCAAAGCTCTTCCCCACTTGCTTTGCCGTTAATTTCATTCCCTCGCCCCTTCCGTAGTTCTCAACTTTGTTCGAAGCTTTCACATGTTGTATGCAATTAGCACTCCACATCACACACAAGATTGTATACAATCTACCGTAAAAAAATGGACTCCACTCATTTATCTTTTAACAACTGCATAACTACTGGACTTGAAAATATCTGTAAGTGAATGCGGCTTCGTACTATGTTCTTCGAAATCCAAAGATGCTTCAATCTCGCTTAAATGTTCAACCATCAATCGCTCAGCTAAATCCGCATCCCCAAGCTTAATAGCTGCTAAAATTTGCTCATGATCATGACAATACCTATTTTTCTTCATCCCATAAAAGGCGATAATCACGTAAGTGAGAGCAATCAATTCTTCTAAATAACGATAGTAGTAATAATTGCTCGCTAACTCAGCAATGCGGAGATGGAAATCACCCGTAATTCGTAGGGCTCCTAGTAGATCACCCTGCTGATGCGCTTCATGCTCATCATCCAGCATTATTTTCAATTGTTGAAACTGATCGTCTGTCAACGTATCGCACACTTTGCGGATCGCCGCCGCTTCAATCACTCTGCGCATTTCAAACACTTCTTTAGCCTCGTGTGTGGATGGGCAAGCAACAAAAGTTCCTTTGTAAGGAATGACAGTTACCAACTTCTCACTCGCCAGTCGGCGGAGTACATTGCGCACAGGAGTGCGGCTCACTCCAAAAGACTCTGCCAGCACCTCTTCGACTAACTGCATATTGGGACGAAGCTTTTGTTCGATAATGGCATCCTTAATCGCGGTATACATGTCTAATTCATTTGCCTGTAACATAAGGACCTGTTCTCCAATCCCATGATGAATTGTTTAATTCACCATGATCGTAATGAAAATGAGATATCATGTCAATATACATAACACATAAAACACTATCTTTTAGGATTCAGAACAATATATCACTTTCATTTTGTTTATAATGATAAATAAAGACTGTTTGAACTTGCATTTTATATTTATTATTCACATTGTGTTATATTGCCTAACATATAACGATGTTGGTAAATGAGTTAACCTGTTGTTTACGGCAGCAATTGCCACAGGAACCAAATTAAAAATCTCCAATTATGAGCTGGGTTATGATAATCTAATTACAAACGAAGCTTTATCTGAAGCCCGAACAAGAGGAGCTGATCGCATGAGTAACAAGCCGACAATTGCTGCGATTACTGTGCCATTTGATCTTGGAGCAGGTCGACGCGGAGCCAGCAAAGGACCGAAAGCCATTTTGCAAGCAGGTTTAATTCGAGGTCTACAGCAAATGGATATCACAGTCGATCATATTGCTGATATCCGTCTGCCGGACGATAAGGCGACTCCCTTGGCAGCTGAAATTGATCAAACGAACCTCAAGTATTTGGCGGAGGTTACCCTAGTAAACACACTTCTGGCTAAACAAGTCTCTCAGGTCGTGGAACAAGGACGTTTTCCTCTCGTCATTGGCGGCGATCATAGCATAGCTATCGGGACTTTAGCTGGATTATCCGGCCATTATCAAAACTTGGGCGTCATTTGGATCGATGCTCATTCCGACCTAAATTCAGCGGATACAAGTCCATCCGGTAATATTCATGGGATGTCATTGGCCGTCAGTCTAGGGATGGGTCATCCTTTATTAACCAACATTATGGGCAGCCATGATAAGGTGAAAGCGGAGAATATCGTCCTTATTGCAGCAAGATCTCTCGATGAGGGCGAGAAGAAACTCATTCGCTCTTTGGGAATCAAATGCTATACCATGTACGATATAGATCGCAAAGGAATGGCTTACATTATGCAAGATGCCATTGACTATATAAGCAGTAAAACAGACGGCGTGCATGTTAGTTTTGACGTCGATTCTCTGGATCCGATTGAAGCACCTGGAACAGGCACGATTGTAAAAGGTGGACTTCATTACCGCGAAGCTCACTTAGCTGTTGAGATGCTGCATGAAGCAGGGATTGTGACATCAGCCGAATTCGTTGAGGTGAATCCTCTTCTCGACGACAATAACAAAACATCCCAATTAGCCGTCGGCTTAATCAGCTCTTTATTGGGCAAGCAGATTCTATAGGTTGAAACCATTAATAGTCATTTTCGCGAGGCTCACCACATATCGAATGTACAAAACCCGTTACTCTCCGCCAAGCTGCGAGGATAACGGGTTATTTGCTTGTTACAGGTAGGAAATAAATGTAAGATATAGACATAATCTTGGGTAAGGCGGCATCACTCACTGCCAAATACATAGACCAAGCGTGGAGCTACAATGAAAACCTTGAATCACTGGTACCTGCATCTCTTTCTGATCTTGCTCTCGCTTTCCACAATTGGGGTCTACTTTTTGTTCAAAAACCAAACCTACTTTGAATTTCTAATTTGGAACTTATTCCTTGCTTGGATTCCGTATATCCTTGCTGCCGCAGCCTATTTTATACACACTCGAAAATCTACGATCTTGCAAAAGTTCATTTTAATCATAGTAGGTTTAGCCTGGTTTTTATTCCTGCCCAACTCTCCATATGTCCTTACAGATTTCATTCATTTAACGATTTTGAAAGACTCTTATGTACAAAAGGGGACGCTCTCCTTTGCCTATTGGTATGACTTTTTCATCATCTTCTTATTTGCATGGAACGGTCTATTGCTAGGATGCAGCTCCATGTACATCATTCAAAAGATATGGAAAGAGCGATTCAATCACTTTGTTTCTTGGCTGATCATCGCATTGACCGCATTTCTATGCGGGTACGGCATACTTTTGGGAAGAGAATATCGCTTAAACAGCTGGGACGCTTTACACACGAACAGAATACTTGAAATCCTGCGAGAAACTTTGCATCAAGAAGCCTTCGTTTTCTGCTTATTAGTCGGATTTGTTATCATGACGGTTTACGTAACCTTTTATGTACTCGTAAATGCTATAGGCGGCTCAAAACATTCAAGTCCTTACACAAACGAAAAAACAAGGAGATGATTGCTATAACAACCATTAAAGGTGTCACGCCCATTTTTAGAATGTTCGACGAGAAGAAGGCAAAGAAATTCTACATAGATTATTTGGGTTTTTCGTTAGAGTGGGAGCATCGCTTTGAGAGTGATATGCCGCTTTACATGGAGGTCAGTTTAGGCGAATGTAAATTGCACTTATCTGAGCATTATGGGGATTGCAGCCCGGGTGCAGCGGTTCGGATAGAAATCGTGGACATCGTAGCCTTTCATACTAGCTTGACAAATAAAAAATATACCTATTCTCGCCCCGGCATAGAAATGAGCCCCTGGCAGACCAAAGAAGTCTGCATCACGGATCCGTTCGGGAATAAGCTGACCTTTTATGAATCGTTAAATGTTTGATTCCTCACTTCTATAACACAGTTAATCCTGTGGAATGGTCAAATCTCGGGTCTTTTACTTTCGAAAGGGAACGTCGATGCCTTATTTGCTTGAAATTAGCTATAAAAGCTAGCGCGGCGGAACGTCAATGCCTTATTCCACTTTAAGAGTCCAATTTAGTCCAAAAATGGCTAAATAACGTATCCAGCTTCCCTTTAATGTTCAAAAAGATGCAATTTAAAATAAATAAGGCATCGTCATTCCTCTTGGTACATCTGGCCTCGCAGGCGTTGCCTAGTCGATTCTTGTAAATCCAAAAATAACGCCCCCAACTCATCAACCGATGGGTCGGGGGCGTTCGTTTTATGAGCAGGCATTAGTCAACAGTCGTAGACTTCATAGCTTCACTCACCCAGCTTTAGTCGGCAGGCTGCAGCAATCTTTCACCAGCGATGCCCGGCGTAGTCATCTGAATTGGATTGAGGATTTCTTCAATCTCCTCAGTTGTAAGCAGCCCACGCTCTAGGATGAGCTCTTTGAGCGTCATGCCAGTGCGCACAGCTTCTTTCACTAATTGCGCGGCGACTTCGTAGCCGAGATGCGGGTTCAAAGCTGTGACAATGCCAAAGCTTTGCTCAACGTATGTCTTGCAGCGCTCGCGGTCGGCTTCCAAGCCCTCAATCGCAAAACGCTCGAACACGTCGGCCGCGTTCCGCAGTATTTTCAGCGATTGTAGAAGGTTAAACGCAAGTACGGGGCCCATTACGTTAAGTTCGAATTGACCTGCTTCGCAGGCCAAGCAGATGGTGTGATCGTTGCCAATGACTTGAAACGCCACCTGATTCACAACTTCTGGCATAACAGGGTTTACTTTACCTGGCATTATGGAAGACCCCGGTTGTCTAGGCGGCAGTTTCAGCTCCCCTAAGCCTACGCGAGGACCTGAAGCCATTAATCGGATATCATTGCATATTTTCGAAAGGTTAACGGCGCATACTTTCAAGGAAGCGGATAGCTCCGTGTAAGCATCCATATTTTGGGTACCATCAACCAAATGCTCGGCTAGTTCAATGGGGATTCCCACCTGTCCCTTTAGATGAAACATAACGCGTTCCACATACTCAGGCTTTGCATTAAGCCCTGTTCCTACAGCAGTAGCCCCCATATTAACGGTCAAAAGCCCCTTAGAAGCATGGCGAATACGGTTGATATCGCGCTGGATGACACGTGCATAAGCGCCGAATTCTTGGCCCATACGAATAGGAACTGCATCCTGGAGATGCGTTCGCCCCATTTTGATGACATCATCAAATTCCGTTTCCTTACGGGCAAAAGCACGCTGGAGTGAAGTCATAGTCTCTGTCAACTGCTCAGATAAACGGTAAGCGGCAATTTTGATGGCGGTAGGGATAACGTCGTTTGTGGATTGCGACATATTGACATGGTTGTTCGGATTACAATGGAAATAATTGCCCTTTTCCTCGCCTAGCAGCTCCAACGTCCGGTTAGCAAGCACTTCGTTCATGTTCATATTAATGGAGGTTCCCGCTCCGCCTTGAATAGAATCAACAATAAACTCCTCAAGGAGCTGACCTTGTCGCACTTCTTCGGCTGCTTTGACTAATTGTTCGCCGATTTTTTTAGGGAGCATATGTGTTTCCATATTCGCTATTGCAGCTGCTCTTTTTACTTCTGCTAAGGCTGTAATGAGCTCTGCATGAATTTTAACACCCGTAATCGGGAAATTCTCTAATGCACGCATCGTTTGAATGCCGTAATAAGCTTGGGATGGAACTTGTTTTTCACCAATAAAGTCTTTTTCAATGCGATGAGTCATCGTAGACACCATTCCTTTTTTCTACAAAGTATATTGCTCGACGTTGCGAAGTAGGTGTTCCGAAATTCCTTCTAACTCTCTGCCGCTAGAACAATTGAACGCCATGCATGGCATTCATAAGCGCTCATCTGAAGAATTCGCGACCGCTTTCAAGAATCCTGCAATATCTGACACGTTCTGTAATAAATTTTTGACCACTGATCAATTTGCCCACTTCTAATAATATTTCCTATTTTAACAATTCAAGTCTTCTCCTAATCTCAAACATACAATAGGATTTGCACATAATGATTGAACTTGGCCAATTTCGTGAAGACTTGTATCACTGTCTACAGCTATGTATTTATATATGCTAGGAGAAGCACAAAAGCATAGGGGATTTACCTCCTAGGATTTATATTGCAACGTTCATGAGTTGACGAATACAATGGATTAAACAAGCTCGCTATGTGAGACAATTAGAAGGATACAGTGAATACCGGCGAGTTTGGCTTACAAGCTGCACGTCAGGGAGGAATACTTATGGATACGAAGAGTGCGATGATTATTAATAAAACGGAAAAATACGGGGCACGCAATTACCATCCGCTGCCTATCGTGATATCGAAAGCGGAAGGCGTATGGGTCGAGGATCCAGAAGGCAACCGCTACATGGATATGCTTAGTGCTTACTCCGCCTTAAATCAAGGACATCGTCATCCGCACATTCTGAGAGCGCTTCATGAGCAAGCCGAGAAGGTTACACTGACATCTAGGGCTTTCCATAGCGAAACGTTAGGTTCGTTTTATGAAAAATTAGCGAATTACACTGGTAAGCCGATGATTTTACCGATGAATACTGGGGCCGAAGCGGTCGAAACCGCTCTAAAGGCTATTCGTCGTTGGGGCTACGAAGTGAAAGGAATCCCCGCCGATCAAGCGGAAATTATCGTTTGTGAAGGAAATTTCCACGGTCGGACGGTGACAATCACTTCCTTCTCATCTTCGCCGGAATATCAACGCGGCTTCGGGCCTTTTACGCCAGGGTTCCGCATTATTCCCTACGGGGATGCGGCGGCACTGCGTGAGGCCATCGGGCCGAACACGGCGGGGTTCCTGTTTGAGCCTATTCAAGGCGAAGCTGGCATTGTGATTCCGCAGGCCGGTTACCTGCGGGAATGCTATGAGCTATGTCAGGCGAATAAGGTGTTGTTCGTCGCGGACGAAATCCAGACGGGATTCGGCCGTACGGGTCGCCGCTTCGCCTGCGACTGGGAAGGCGTAACGCCGAACCTGTACATCATGGGCAAAGCCCTCGGCGGCGGCGTGTTCCCGATCTCGGCGGTCGCCGGTGATCGGGAGGTTCTTGATGTTTTCGAGCCGGGCTCCCACGGCTCGACATTCGGGGGTAATCCGCTCGGCTGCGCCGTCGCGATCGCGGCGCTTGAGGTCACCCTTAACGAGCGGCTCGCAGAGCGCTCGGATGAGCTTGGCGCTTATTTCCTGAAGCGACTTCAGGAAATTCAATCTCCGCAGATTACGGAGATTCGCGGTCGGGGGCTGTTCATTGGCATTGACCTTAAGGTTTCAGCGCGTCCATTCTGTGAAGAGCTGAAAGCGAAGGGTCTGCTATGCAAGGAGACACATGAGCACATTATTCGTTTGGCTCCGCCTCTTACGATTACGAAAGAAGAGCTCGATTGGGCTTGGCAGCAGGTAAATGACGTGTTAAATGAAGCTTAGCGCTCAAATGTAATAAGCCCTCTAGCTTTTAATAAAGCTGGAGGGCTTTGCTTTTGCTTTAAGGGGGATTCGCTCTTTTCTATCTACTCTAAGAATGTTTTTCATCACTACAGAGCCACTTTCGCACGTCTTCCCCACATTAGCGATGTAAAACAACGTTACAGCCCCCCTACTATTCTACTCTTTCTATTCTTTCACAAAAACAAGTGTCCCAAATCGGTGAGGCATATGGAAATCGACTTTCCCTGTTGGGGACCAAGCCCAATAATGTCGATTCCCTTCAAGATCATCATCAATTCTATATAAATTCCAACGCCACTCAGCACCATGATGAGGTGTAAAGTTTTCCCCCCGCTCCCAATCCAAATCTGCAAAAGGAATCCGCAGATCGTAAGTCCTCCACCCATCGGCCCCATCCAAAACTTGAGTATGCATTCCCTTCGCATCCCATGCAACATCAATCTCTTTATCTCCACCGTTATAATGGATCAAAGCATCGAATACGACGTTTCGCGGACTCACTTCGAACTCGTAATATACCGCTCCGGTTCCGCTTTTATCAATAAACACCTCAACCACATCTTCCAAATAAATAGGATCATCTCGCCGCTCCATCGTTGCCACGACGTGATCATCCTCACATTCGAATCGTATGTGCAATGCATCAGCTGTCCAACATGCGCGAAAGCGAGTCTTAAGCCGCGGCTTCTCTCCCGTTACAACTTCCCTTAAATAAGGGGTCTCAACCTCAATATCTTCCCACTTCAATTTTCCGTTTTCTGCATCTACATAGCGACATTCATATCTCATCCGTTCTGTCATCCTCGCTCCCTACTTACTTTTATACACAATATTAATATCATATTCGCTATCTAGAAAGCTAGAAATTTGATCCCGAGATTCTGACTTCACGTCCTTTAACCAGGAAGCGTCAAACTTCTCGATGACTTCTATTCTTAAATTCTCGTATTTTGTCTTTGCTTTTTCAATCCTAGACACACGATTCTGTGTAAATAGGAACAATGATATACAAGCCAGAAGCGAACCAGATAGAAGCTTATTAGAAATAAGCAAATCGAGGATGGCTAATGCATTGCCGCCTGAAACCAATATGATCTTTCGATAGAAAGAGATAATGAAATAGAGAATCAGGCCACCTGTCAGAATGGCGAATAAAGGTTGCGTATCTTTGAGTTTGTCCCATTCCTGCTTCCTATCCCGAAGTTTGTAAAGTATCTTGGTCGCATCGTCACTTAGATTAAGTTCAGGCCATTGCATTAGGCACACTCCCCCTCTCTACCATCTTATGCTTGGACACTGCCATTCTTTCCAAAAAAAAAAGACCAAGAGCATCTCTCTTCACGCTAGGGCGAAGATGCTACTGGTCTTTTGAATTTTACTAGAATCGTTTTTTCCCAACTAAAAACTTTTTATTTCCTTTTTTAGCTGTCACAGGCACATGCTTATAACTGCGAACCATCGGATTTTTACATAATGGACAAGTTGGTAAAGCTTCCGTAACGAATTCTTTGCGAACCCATGCTTTACAATCTGTCTCTTTACATTTCCAAATTTCTATCTGTTCGACTTCTGGCTTTTGATCTTCGGTCACGGTACTCGTTGGTGTAGACATTCAGTTATGTGCTCCCTGCTTCGTAGATTAGACTACTTATTATTATACAGATCAGATCGAATATCAAGTCTTTCCCGTGTTCAAAATTATTTACCAGTGGTAGAATGGATAAGGCGGTTACAATTTAGACACAGAATACAAAGGCAGGAATATAAATGACAAACTTACTACGTGAATGGAAGTCACAATTTCAGGGGTACAGCCGAAATATTATGCTCTTCTTTTGGTTTAATTTTGTATGGAACTTAGGTTTAGGTATGTTTGGTCTCGTCTATAACCTTTATGTCAGAAGTCTCGGCTATGACCAAACGACTGTAGGCAGCATGGTTGGAATGGCATCACTGGCAGCGGCCATCATTCTCATTCCCGCGGGCCTAATGAATGATCGTTTCGGACCTAAGCGAGTCATTACATTTGGTCTCATTTTTACCATCGTAACTTTGACGGCTCGCTCTCTTATTGAAGTCAAGGAGGGGATGCTCATCTCGTCATTCTTGGGCGGTATGGCTCTTGCTGTTGTTTCTGCAACCATTCTACCGTTTATGGCCAACAACTCTACCCCACAGCAGCGCGTTCACCTATTTAGCTTTAATATGGCTCTTGTCATGCTAGCGAATGTAGTTGGTATTGCACTGGGGGGCGTTCTTTGTGACTTTTTTCAATTCATTATAGGCTTAGACGAAATTCGAAGCTTAAGATTTACTTTATTAATTGGAGTTGGTATCGCAGCACTCGGTTTTATACCTATGGCTTTATTTGAGAAAAGTGAGCAAGAAATACAGCCGCGTGGCGAATCATTAAATTGGAAACAAGTGTGGAGTGTACATAAACCATCCTTACAGGTTATTGGTATTTTTTGTTTATTAGGCTTGTTATCATCCATGGGCGGGGGCATGATTGTCCCCTATTTAAATGTGTATTTTGAAGATCGCTTTGACGCTTCGAAATCCGCAATTGGTATCGTTGTAGCTTTAGGTCAAGCCGCAACGGCGGTTGCTTTTCTCATTGGACCCATGATTGTAAAGAGATTCGGAGAAGTTAAATCTGTCGTCTACCTGCAGTTATGTTCAATCCCATTTCTCCTCCTGACCGCTTTTTCTGCTAACTTTTACTTATCATCGGGTGGGTACTTGTTCCGGCAAGCCTTAATGAACGCTGCTAATCCTTTTTATAATTCGATCAAAATGAGTTACGTCAACCGATCGCTTCGGGGGTTAGCATCCAGTTCAGGGGAAGCCGTTTTTCATCTAGGTTGGTTCCTTGCTTCACCAGTAAGTACGGGCCTTGTTTTCCGCTATGGCTCTTACTACGGCTACGCGTATGCTTTCTGCATCACAGCTGTAGTCTATACAGTAATCTCCTATTTATTCTACTTCTTTTTCGGAAAAAATCGGTTTAAACCCGTTGAGGAATCTGCATGAGATAAACCTCTATCAAGGTCTTTCGAAGATGAGCGACCGCGCTTAGCGAGGAGAGACTTTGATCTACGACCAAAGATCCCTATATTAGGAGAGACTTTGATCTACGACCAAAGATCCCTATATTACGTTTATTCGCCAATAAGAATTTCGTTCTCCGATTTAAATTGGAAACTTATAAATTCCCATTTGGTAAAAAATGGGTTCTTTCTATCGTTGACTTGAACGATGGAAAGGAAATACAATACATGAGAGCGCATTCATTTCAATATCCTAGTGCTCCTTATCGATGATCGATTGTGAGGGGATGAATTTGCTTATGCGGAATAAAATCTTCTTTAATGGACAAAGTATTGTCTTAACCTGGATGATTTCCTATATCGTCATTCTACTTTTACCCGTGGCAATCGGCTTATTATTGTATATGGAATCCAGCAAAACACTGAAGGAAGAAATTCAGCAAGCTAATGATTCTCTTTTAAAACAAGTTCGGGAAATTATGGACAATCAGTTTAAAACCATGGAGCAGCTGAACTTCGAGATTACGTGGAATGTAAGCGTCCAGGAGCTGCTTTATTCGAATAAGTATGAGGCATTTCCCAAAGAATATCGATATGATGCTTATCAAATCTCACGTATTCTTTCCATGTACAAAACCTCCTACCCGCTGATTGATTCTTTCTATATTTATTTGAATAAAGATCAATCTACTATTCTTCCTACCACCGTTAGAACAAATAGCTTTGCCTATGAAACTTTACATATGAGCGATGAATTCTCGTTCTCTGCTTGGCAAGCTATCGTGACTCGAAGCAATTTCAAAGGCTTTATTCCCATGTACCGAATTGGCGACGACAATAAGCTGCGAAAAACGGTAGCCTACATCAGCACATACCCCGAAGAGCATAATAAACCGCTAGCTACCAATGTCATTATGGTCGATCAATCTCGTATTATTGGCGCCATTCAAAATATGGAAATTTTCAACAAAGGTCACGTACTCATCCTTAATAATGAAAATCAAATTCTGGCATCCAACTCCACAGATTCACTTCCAACTGATTTTCCTTTTGATCAATTAGAGAGCTCGTCCAATTTCTATTACTCCGACTCTAGTGGCGAGAAATATGAAGTTTTCAACATTCAGTCACCACGTTCCAAACTAAAATATGTGTCTATGATGCCCAGCACCATGTATTGGAAAAAAGCGGCTCACATCCGTAACCTGACTTATACAAGCATGGCAATCAGTTTGCTTGGCGGGGGTATTCTAACCTACGTATTTCTAAGAAGAAATTACAACCCAGTACGTCGCTTGGTTCATGCGTTTTCCAAAAAACAAACCTTACAATCTAGTAAACGGTACAATGAATTTCATTTCCTCCAAGAAGCCGTGGACAGTACGTTGATCGAAATTGCCAATTTCAAAAGTAAAATGGAGCAGCAGCGGCACATTGTCCGCTCTCACTTTATCGAAAAGCTGTTTAAAGGAAAACTGGACAGCCAGCTTCCGATTGATGAGGCCTTAACGACCTTTGAAATGAAGCTGGACCGGCAGGATTTTGCCGTTATGCTATTTGTTGTCGATAAGAGTACACCCTTCTTTGAGCGGATTAACCATACGCCTGAAGGGGATAAATGGAAGCTTCTTCAATTTATTATTATGAATGTCGTGGAGGAACTAATATCGGAACGGCACCGCGGATATGCATCTGAGATTGATGATACCCTCGCCTGTTTAGTCAATTTAACTACGGAAGATGGCAATAGCTCCAAGCTGGAGTTACTTAGAATTGCAGACAAAGCGCAAACTTTCCTCTCTTCCACCTACGACATTAACTTAACAATTTCAATAAGCAGTATCCATGATCGTATCACTAATGTACCGCAAGCTTTCTTAGAAGCTCTAGATTCCATGGCCTTCAAGCTTGTTATGGGTGGACCAGAGATTCTATCGTATGACGATTTGCAATCAAATACCACTTGCGACTCTAATACCGGCTATTATTATCCAACGCAGATTGAGCAGCAATTCATGTATGCCGTTAAGCTGGGGGAGCTTGAAGAAGCACAGATGATTCTTACCGAGATTATGAATAAAAACTTTGATAATCCTGGCATTTCAGTCTCCTTAATGAAGTGCCTCATGCTCAACCTGGTAACCACCATGATGAAAAGCCTTAGCGAAACCGGAGATATCCAGGAAAGCTTCTTTATACGCAACCCCAAACTGCTCGACCGCCTTCTATGCAGCAAAACCGTTCAAGACATGCAGGTCCAGCTCAGTGATATGCTCGAGCAAGTATGTGCCTACACATCAGCCAAACGGCAGCATACGATTTCACTTACACGACAGAAAGCACTGGAGCAATTGGTAAATGAAGTGACGACCTACATCGAACATAATTACACAGATGCCAATCTGAATGTCACGATGATTGGCAGTCATTTTAACCGCAAAGCCACCTACCTCTCGAAGCTATTCAAGGATTATGTGGGAGAGGGGCTGCTTGATCGCATTAATAAGGTCAGAATTGAGAAATCCAAGCAGCTGCTGGGGCAGCAAGAACAGTCGGTCGGTGATGCGGCATACGGGGTGGGCTTCAATGATATTAATGCTTTTATTCGTGTTTTCAAAAAGGTTGAGGGCATCACTCCGGGGAAATACAAAGAGCTGATTGAAAAATAAAAGAGATAAGCCAATAAAGCACACATTTGATTGGGATAGCCGCGGGGCTGTCCCTTCTTTAACATAGTGAAAGTTGTACAGCTTACAACCAATTTCGCTGGTTTGTTTTTACAAAACTGCAAATGTTGTAGTTCGAGAGAGTAGGATTCATCCATCCGGTACAATCACCGGGCTTCCCCGAATACAACGTTAGACTTTTCCAACTTTCTGCTGTCTAACAAGTAATATTGGCTAAATTGATGAAGCAATTGGATATTTTGAAGAGTCTACGCACAGAATTCGAGAACCAATTGGATATTTTGCAGATAGTTATATTGGAAACGCTATCATATAGTTAGGTTAGACATACAGCTCTTCACCTCACACAATCTTAATAACAGTTTTCCAGGGAAACTCCGTATTGCTTCGATACCAGTTTTCTAAATTCGGCAATGCTTACACGGCCAGTTTTTCTGGCGAAAAACGCTTAGGAGGTCAACCTATGAAAAAGAACAGAAAAAAAATGTTCACCATGCTGGTTACAACATCATTGATGGGGAGCTTAGTCGTCGCATGCTCATCCAACACCCCGAGTACAGTCAACAGCGCTAGTCCCAAAGCAACTGCCGGTGGAACGACCGCTCCCAGTGCTGGCCCTGTCACTTATCCGCTAAAAGTGGACAAAACATTGACCTACTGGGGCGAGCTTCCCGGTAACCTAACAGGTGTAAAAGCAGCGCATGCAGATGTTCCCTTCTTCCAAGATTGGCAGAAGAAAACGGGCGTTCCATTGAAATTCCTAGCTCCGCCTACGAACCAGGGCGCTCAGGCTCTTAATGTTATGTTAGCATCAGGTGATCTGCCCGATATGATTGAGTTTGATTGGCAGGGAGCATTCCCTGGCGGACCTGAAAAAGCGATCAAAGACGGTTACATTTTGAAACTAAACGATACGATTGATAAATTTGCTCCAAATTTAAAAAAATTCCTCAAAGAGCATCCGGATGTTGATAAACAAGTAAAAACCGATAATGGTAGCTATTATTCCTTCCCTTTTATCCGCGGCGATGATTATCTGCGTGTGTACCAAGGTCCTATCATTCGGAAAGATTGGCTTGATGATCTAGGTCTGCCTGTCCCTCAAACCATTGATGAATGGTACACAACACTTAAAGCCTTCAAGGAGAAAAAAGGCGCTACAGCCGCTTTCTCTGTCGTAAGTGTTCCCAGACCTTTTAACGAGCTAGGAAACGGCGCTTTCGCCGGTGCCTTCGGTGTGACACGTGATTTCTACATCGATAATGGAACAATTAAATTTGGTCCAGCTGAGAAAGGCTACAAAGACTTCCTGGCTACCTTCCACAAATGGTATGAAGAAGGACTTATCGATAAAAACTTCGCAACGGCGGATGGCAAAGCCTTAGATGCAAACATGGCCTCCGGCGCAACAGGTGTTACCGTACAAAATGCGGGTGGCGGTATTGGTAAATGGCAGCCGCTAATTACAGCTAAAGATGCTAAAGGCGTTCTCATCGGGGCTCCATATCCGGTTCTCAAAAAAGGCGACATCGCGATGTATGGTCAGAAGGATCCAGCGAATTCGCCTGGAGGTATGGTTGCTATTACAGCTTCTTCCAAGAATATTGAGACCGCAGCAAAGCTTCTTGACTATGGTTACTCTGAAGATGGCCATAATTATTTCAACTTTGGAACCGAAGGCGTTTCGTATAAAATGGAAAACGGCTACCCGAAATATACGGACCTTCTCATGAAAAATCCGGATAAATTGGCTCCGGCACAAGCTCTGTCACTGTACATCCGTGGTAACTATAATGGTCCTTTCGTTCAGGATAAACGCTATATCGAGCAATATCTGGCTTTGCAAACACAACGCGATGCTGTTACCACTTGGCAAAAAACGGATGTTGATAAACACAAATTGCCTCCTATTACAGCTACACCGGAAGAAAGCACAGAGCTTGCCAAAATCATGACTGATCTCAATACACTAGTCGATGAAATGACGCTCAAAATTATTTTAGGAACAGAACCAGTGGATAGCTTTGATAAATACATGGAAAAATTCAAATCTGTTAAGCTAAGCCGTGCTCTCGAAATTAAAAAGGCATCCTTAGATCGTTACAACAAAAGGTAGATGACAGGCCAGGGGGAGGGCAGCGGCTCTCCCCACTTTACTAGAATCTCACGGCGAAAGGAGAGATATCATGCGTAAAGCAGGGGAAGCAACCTTCCAAATACGCTTCAAGCGCGATTTTCTGCTGAATAAATATTTATACCTGATGATGGTTCCCGTTCTGGCTTACTATATTATCTTCCATTATGCGCCGATGTATGGAGCCTTGATTGCGTTTAAAGAGTATACCCCTAATAAAGGCATTCTGGGTAGTAGCTGGGTTGGCTTCCAGCACTTTAATGATTTCTTCAGCAGCTATTATTTCTGGCGAATTCTCAAGAATACCGTCATTATTTCCCTTTACTCGCTATGTTTTGAATTCCCGGCGCCGATTATTTTGGCGATTCTTATTAATGAGCTTACGAATAAAAAGTTTCAACGCTTCGTTCAGACGGTCACCTACATGCCGTATTTTATTTCACTCATCGTTATTGTCGGGATGATCAAAGACTTTACGAATAACGGCGGTTTAATTAATAACTTTCTGACTTACTTTGGCTTCAATGATACGGCAATGCTGCAGAAACCGGAATTGTTCCGAACGATCTATATTTTATCTGAAATATGGCAAAAAATCGGATGGGAATCCATTATTTATCTAGCCGCACTCATGGGCATTGACCAGGAGCAGTACGAAGCGGCGAAAATGGACGGAGCCAACAGAATCAAGCAAATTTGGCATATTACCTTACCGGGCATTCTACCAACTATTGCGATCATGTTCATTCTACGCATGGGGAATTTATTGAACGTTGGTTTCGAGAAAATCATTTTGCTCTATAACCCCAGCACCTACGATACGGCGGACGTCATCTCTTCTTTCGTTTATCGTAAAGGGCTCGTAGAATTTGGTTGGAGCTACAGCTCAGCGGTTGGTTTGTTCAATTCTTTGATTAATCTAGCCTTACTCATTGCAGCAAACAAAATAAGTAAAAAGATAAGTGAAAACAGCTTATGGTGATGGAGGTGGTGTTGAGATGAAAACGAGCTATTCGGACAGATTATTCGTCACGTTAATCCACATCTTGTTGCTTATGCTTGTTGTTGTTACCCTGTATCCTCTTCTTTATGTCACCTTTGCTTCGTTTAGCGACGCTGGCCAATTGATCACGCATAAAGGGTTCCTGATTAAGCCTCTAGGCTTCAGTTTAGAAGCTTACAAAAGTGTTTTTCATAACCCTGCTATTCTAAAAGGCTACCAAAATACGTTGTTTATCCTTTTCTTCGGCGTCATTACGAACCTTATTGTTACTGCATTAGGCGCTTATGTGCTCTCTCGTAAAAATGTGATGTGGAATCGTGTCTTCATCTTCGTTGTCGTATTAACGATGTTTTTCAGCGGTGGACTTATACCGCTCTATCTGGTTGTAAAAGGTGTTGGTTTAATTGACTCGCTTTGGGCGACCATTTTGCCCTTTGCCGTCAACACATTTAATCTGATCATCATGCGTACAGCCTTCATGGCGGTCCCAGAAAGCTTGGAGGAATCTGCTAAAATGGATGGGGCCAATCATTTCGTGATTCTTTTTCGTATCATCATCCCACTCTCCATGCCTGTCATTGCCGTGATGATCTTGTACTATGCCGTTGAGAAGTGGAACGGGTGGTTCTATGCCTCTATCTTCTTGAAGGATCGTGACCTCTACCCGCTTCAGCTCACTTTGCGAGAAATATTAATAGCGAATAATACCGATTCCATGTCATCAGGGGCTAATGCAGCCGAGCAATTTCAAATAGGGGAAACGATCAAATATGCAACTATCATGATAGCCTCGGTGCCTATTCTAATCTTGTATCCCTTCGTGCAAAAGTATTTCGTCAAAGGCGTCATGATTGGCGCTGTCAAAGGGTAAAAACAAAACGCCGTTCGCCTCTTAAATGAGGTGACGGCGATTACTTTTATTCTAGACCGGTAGCTCCGGCTGTGTTGGGAAGCCATGAGGTCCTTGCCGAAGCGTTGTTCTTTTTCTTCTTTTATACATCCATAGACCGGCAAGTGCCGTTAAGACAATGGCGATAATTCCTTCCGGACTAGGCATAGCCAAATAACTAAATTCTGCTTGCACGAGTACGAACTTTTTCAGAATCAACGTATCAATGAAGGCATTTCCAGCCATGTGCATGAAGACAGCAGGCCAAACGCTTCGAGTCATCAACAGAATCTCACCGTATAGAACCGCCATGACGATTACGCCAAGCATCATGCGAGGGATATAGGTGATCATGCTTTCCGTGGTATCCACGAATAGAAATAAATAAGGAAAATGCCATACGCCCCAAATTAACCCCACGGCAATATGAACGATAAAACGATGATAACCAAGCGTATATAGCTTTGGAGCCAAATAGCCCCTCCATGCTAATTCCTCAAAAATGTTTTTGATGAGACTTGGTATAAGAGCTACACCGACTGCCGTCAAATAGTGAGAAGACATCGGGGACACATCCGTCCACCCCAAGCTTGAACTGATTCCGACAATCACCATCGTCATTAAAGGAAAGAATAACAGGCTGAATACATAGAGAAATACGTTTCCTTTGACTCGAGGTTTGATGCCGAAATCTTTCCACCCATCTCCCATCCAACTGCGCAAAACGACCATTATCAGGAGGGGAGACACAATCCAAATCAATTGCCCCAGACTCCCATTCGCATCCGTTCCAGCCTGCAAATCAACCAGTCGGCCGATCCAGCCGCAGCATAACGCAACAAGCGAGAAAATAATCACGTTCCTCAGCGTCCTGTTATCCTTCATTTTCAAGATCCCAGCTCCTCTTTTATTTTCTGCGCATACCTCTCGTACCACGCCTTCAAGAATTCATAATAATCACTTCCGAACTCCAAAGTATCCAGCCTGCTTTTCACCTTCGGGTTGTTGAGAAGCTCTTGGTTTTTGCCGAGTTGTTCCCGATTCATTTGCTGAAACATATTCAATGTGGACCGAACCGTTTCGATCTCTTTCAAGTACGCTTCGATGAGTTCTAGTTTTCTGGAATCTTCGACGTAGTTGAAGAAGAACATTTTGACAAGTGCCGGATCCCTTGGTTTGTCTAAGGCAATCGGCTCACCAGCCCAACTTAGGAATTCCTTTCCTCCTTCTTCTGTGATCGAGTAAACCTTCTTGTTCCTCCCCCCCTGACGCACCTCCGTAAGATGAACATGCCCATTCTGAACGAGTTTCTTTAATGCTGGCTGTATGCTCCCTTGGCTGGAATTATAGAAAAATCCGGTGCTTGCCTCCATGCTTTTCTTAAGATCATAGGACGACTTATCCCCGTCCAGCAGCAAACCCAGAATGATTTTGTCCTGCATGATGGACACCTCCTTTTTATTTCTACCGGATATGTCTACTAGACATATATGAAATAGATATTATTCCCTTTTTTTGCTTCTGTCAACAAAGTTACACTTTTAAACCCTACACCATCACACAAGCAAACAAGGGAACCCCCGATGGATTCCCTTGTATCTAATCATTTAACCCAGATTACTTACGATCATTAATAGCTTTAATGATTTCTACAGGAATTTTCGGCTTTCTATCATAGGTTAGAAGGCCATTAATTTCCTGCTCTACGTCAGTTAACTGCGTGTAACAGTATCCCTGTACAACACCGGAGTTTAGCAGAGGACGTATGACAGCGCGCAGCTTTTTCTCATAATCCTCGTCATTATCCGCCCCGGAATATCCCCAACCTTCCCATTCGCTTTTCTTGTAAGCAATACCGCCAAATTCGGTAACAAGAATCGGCTGATTTTGATAAGGGAAGCCTTCTACAAATAAGCGGCGATTCGCCGGCATCGCATGAACGGCTTTACCGCTAGAACTATAGCGCTCTTCCAACACATCTTCACGCCACTCATAGTCATGAATGGTAAACAGATCCGTTTTCACTAGCTCCCACCCATCGTTCGACACAACTGGACGCATCGGATCAAGCGATTTGGTCAAATGATACATGGTCAGGGCATGCTGCTGCTGCAATTTATCGATTTGAATATTAGGCACTCCCCAGCTCTCATTCAAGGGAACCCAAGCAATAATGGAAGGATGGTTGTAATCGCGATCCATAGAAGCTATCCACTCATTCGTAAATCGACTCACATACTTCTCTGTATATTCGTACGCATTAGCCGCCTCACTCCAAACGACAAGTCCGAGCTTATCGCACCAGTAGAGAAATCTAGGATCCTCCAGCTTTTGATGTTTCCGCGCACCGTTAAAGCCCATTGCCTTCGTTAACTCGACATCTTGCTTGATCGCTTCATCGCTAGGCGGCGTCAAATTGCCATCTGGGAAATAACCCTGATCCAGAACCATTTTCAAAAAATAAGGGCGGTTGTTCAAGCATAATTTACCGTCTTCGATGGATACTTTACGCATGCCGAAATAACTCGTTACCACATCTACAGCTTTATTATCAACCAGCAGCGTGAACGTGACGTCATATAAATTTGGATGCTCCGGTGTCCACCAGGCACCAAGTCCATGATCGTTGAAATCATTCAGACGAATTTTTCTCGCCCCAGAGCTGCTTCTCATCCCATACGTATCTTCAGAAACGAGTTCTCCATTAAATGAAATCTCTACTTTCAGCTGTTGCTTGGCATTTGCGTCAGAACCCTGGATAAAGAATTGGAATTCCACTTGTTTCTCATCGATATCCGGGGTAATTTTCACTTTATCCAAGTAGCCGTCGACAGATACCGCTTCCATCCATACCGTTTGCCAGATACCTGTCGTTCTTGTATAGAAAATACTTGCCGAATCCGTATGCCAATATTGCTTCCCTCTCGGCAGTGTAACATCTTTGCTATAATCAACTGCTTTGACAACCAGCTTGTTCGTTCCAGCCTGAAGCGCATCCGTGATGTCCGCATGGAAAGGGGTATGCCCGCCCTCGTGCTTAGCAACCAGCACCCCATTTACCCAAACTGAAGCTTCGTAATCCACCGCTCCAAAGTGAAGCAGAATCCGTTTATTCTGGAATGCTTCGGGCAGAGTTAGATCTCGGCGGTACCATACAACATCGTGAAACTCATTACTCCCAATGCCGCTCAATTTACTTTGAAAAGCGAATGGCACTTGAATGGTCTTAGATAACTTTCTATTCCCCAAATGCCACTTCTCTTTACTGCCCACACGATCATCATCAAATTCAAATTCCCATTCGCCATTCAGATTGATCCAGCTATCTCTAACAAATTGAGGTCTAGGGTACTCAGCTCGTGGTTGGTTCGTCATCGGTAATCATTGCCTCCATATAATTAATTTAAAAGTTAACTAAATAACATGAATAACTCTTAGATTATTATCATATCAAGCTCTCTCATTGTCAATATGCGTTATTCAATTAACTTTTAAGTTACGAAAAAAAGAACACCTCATCTCAGAGGTGTCCCGTTCCTTTTTCACATATCAATCGATGTATCCGGCAAATCCCTTTTTCATTAAATAGTCCATTTCAGCTTCCAAAATGGTATCTACCGCTAGTTCTGTCAATTTCACATCGGGTCTGCCCAGAATATGATCGATCAGTTCATCGCTATCAATATCAACTTCCCCTTTGGCATTTTCTTCTGCTTTGACAATAAAATCCTTCTCATACTTCAATACCAATTGAATTTGCTTAGGATCAGCCTTCGTTTTATCTACGATGAATTGTAATAGCTCTTGTTCATTTAATTGCTCCGTCATATGATGTCATCTCCTAATGGTTGTTTATAACTATTGTAGCACAAAACCTTATTGCAGAAGCCTGAGTATTAACTTGCTAAAAGGTTGAAAAACAAAAGTAATGAAATCTAAGGGGTTAGGCACCTTCATATGTAAACTTTGGGCAATACTTAGTACAGTACCTAATAATAATAAACAACAAACAATTACGAACTCTTTATACTTCCTTTTCTTCAGAAGCGATGGAATTTCCAGTATCGCGATAACTGTAGTTATCGAAAGTATCGCAGCAATATTCCACATTTAGATCATTCCTTTGTTTTTTGTACCAGTGAATCATTTACGGTGCCCACACGACGAATCTTCACTTTTGTATTCACATGTACGGGTAAATCAAGAAATGTCTCCTTCCAGTTGCCTTTGTTTTTGTCCCAATATTTAGGATCCGCGCGATACATCGCTTCACCAAAGCCGAAAATATCCACATCATATTTTTTGGCTTTTTGAATAGCGGAATCAACAATCTTTTCCACCTCTTTTCCCTCTATTTTCTCCAGTTCCTTCATGATTTTTGGATCCATAAGATCGATTTTGCATTGGACTTCGCCCACATTCTCTTCAAGGGAAATATCAATATCAATTTGCGGTTTGCCATTCTCCACTTTCCCTTTCATTTTCGACTTAGTTCGCACCGCTTCTACTGCTAAAATACCGCCTTTTGGGCAAGTAATATGTCCGATTGTGCTTTTAACGTTGTTTAAAATGTAATTGTATCCTTTACTTTCTTGTTCATTAAGCCAGCCGACAAGCTTATCATTTTTAAAAATTGCTACACCTGAATATTGAAGGTAAGTAGTAGGGTCTGTTCGGTTCACATGACTTAATGTATGACCTTTTCTGGGATCACCCTTGATTTGTATGCCTGTTAACACAGGATCTTTTCCCTCTGTCTGCAGATCAGAAATTAAATTATCTAATCTTACTTTTACCGTAGGCGCCCAAGTCTTTTCTGACACCTCTAATGTAGTGAACAAATTATTTGAGGGAATTTTCTCGAGGGGGGTAAGCGTTTTTAATATATGCTCAGCCGTTGTTCCTTTGGCTACGACAATATAGAAATCAGTTCGCATTTCATGATTTCTAGAAATCCCATCCAGAATAGGCGTAATGCCTTCCCTTGCCAATTCTTCGCTGATCACAAGAATCCGAAGATGAGATGAATATACCTTTCTCGGACTTTGTGTGGCTATTTTTCTTAAAGCTTCAAAGATGGTCTGGGAGGTAGCTTTAAAGGTGCTTACAGGTATAGTCACTCCCGTTCCGCCCCTTTTTGAAGCGACTGCACCAGGGTTAACTATTTGAATCGTCACCTGCACTTGATCATCTTTTTTGTCAAAACCCATACCAACCGATATGGCAAGATCATTAAGTTCACTCCGACTCCAGCATCCCGTGAGTAATACAATCATGAGGAGCAAAACAACAAACGGTATGACACATCTCCGCATTATAGATGACTCCTTTATCTAGGGCCTGGTTTCAGGCTTATTCGAAGAAGCATTGTTTTCTCGAATGTTATTTTTCTGACTGATGAGTCGAGGCCTAGTAGATAACGCCCATTGCGGCAAGCGAAATATCGTATCTTTCTGATCCGCAGAAATAAACGGTGCCACTGGAGACATATATGGAACACCGAAGGACCTTAAACTGCACAGATGAAGAACGATTGCGATAACCCCCACAGTAACGCCATACAAACCAAAGGAAGCAGCAATAAGCATTAAAAGAAATCTTAAAATCCGAATCGTAATCCCCATATTAAATGAGGGAATGACAAAATTAGCAATGGCCGTGATGGCAACTATAATCACCATCGCAGGAGACACCAAACCAGCTTCTACTGCCGCTTGACCGATGACTAGCGCTCCTACAATTGAAACAGCTTGTCCGACCGTCTTCGGTAACCTCACACCCGCTTCTCGAAGAATTTCGAACGTTATTTCCATGACGACCGCTTCGATAAAAGCTGGGAAAGGGATCCCTTCTCTTTGAGCGGCTAAACTGATCAGAAGAGTGGATGGCAGCAGTTCTTGGTGAAAGGTGGTTATGGCTATGTATAAGGAGGGAGCCAACAAAGATATAAAAAAACATATGTAACGTAGAAACCGAAGAAGTGTTGCAAAATCCGCTCGTTGGTAATAATCCTCTGCAGATTGATAAAATTGAGTGAATAACGCAGGTGCCATAAGCACAAAGGGAGTGCCATCGACAAGAATAGCAATACGCCCTTCCATTAAGCCGGCGGCGATAACATCGGGACGTTCCGTATTGTACAAAGTAGGAAAAGGGGTGTATGTTTCGTCCTGGATCAACTCTTCGATATTGTTGCTTTCAAAAATCGCATCAATATCGATGCGTCCGAGTCGAATTCTTGCTTCCTCCACTAGCTTGTCATTCACAATGCCATTCATATACATGATGGCGACCTCCGTCTTGCTCACACGTCCGATTGTCATGGATTCCATCCATAAGTTAGGGTCTTTTATTTTACGTCTGATAAGTGCGGTGTTGGTGCTTATTAGCTCGGTAAACCCTTCCCGCGGCCCCCTCACAACCGATTGGGTGGTTGGTTCTTCGACGGATCGATGCTCCCCGCCTTGTGTATTCGCTGCCAACCCCTGTACACTGCCATCCAGCAAAATAACCGTTGACCCCGATAAAATAGACTGATATAAGGATTCAAAATTGGGAATTTCGTGAACTTGACCGAGTGTGCTCATGGCATTTCTTAAAGCATTAAGCGGGAACTCACTTGAATCAACTTTTAGATTTTCGGTGAGCAGTGTTTGAATGGAAGTTGGACTAATCAGTCCATTGATGTAAATGACGCCAATATGAATCGGATCTGCTCCATTCAGAAGCATAGTCTGCATAACAATATCGTTACTATTTCCAAAATCTTTCTTGATCTTGTCAAAGTTAAGTTCTATCGACTCCTCAAGTGATTCCTTTGAGATCGTTGAGCCACTTTGATAGAGCCTTGTGTCCGTTGATCGGTTATCGTTACTCCGAAAAATTTTCTTGATGAACTCCACGGTATCCCAACCTATTCAAGTGATCTTCGTTTTTGTCATTGACTTTCGAATTGCTGAAACCCCTAAGATGAGGAGAGGGTACAGAAGTCCAATCGTTAGAGCGTAGGGGATATAAGATTTACTATCAAATTCTGCCATATAAGCAACATTCGGATATACAACGAGCGAATAAACAACCAGAAGCATTCCTGAAGGGAGAACAAGCGGGCGATAATCTTTTACATTCAAAATTTGAGCTACTCCCATAACGAAACCATAAAAATAGAAGGTTGTCTTGAAATAAACCGTTAGAAACCATATTCCCGCGATAAGAATTTCAATTCTTTCAAAAAAATCACCAATGCTTATCTGTTTGGCTAACGCATAGCTTGGAAACATTTGTCTTAAGGTCGTTTTAGTTCCCAATACCGATATACACAAAAAGGTAATAATTACTATACAAGCTCCACCTAATAATGTAGCAATTAGGAACGCTTTTTTTCCTTTTTGAAAGTTATTGACATGTGCCGGAAATACCATGAGAAGCACGATGAAGGGAAGCGCAGAAGTCCCAATAAAGGATAGGGCTGCCTTGATCAAAGGTTTACTTCCCACTGAAAATATAGGCTGCAATTTTTCAAATTGAATCTCTGGCAATAGCGTTACGACCAGAATAATAAAAAGTAATATGATCCATGGGAAAAAAATCTCTGCCGCTCGTATTAAAGTTTCGAGTCCAAGTCGTATACCCATTACAACCACCATGGCGAAAATAATATTGATGTATTGAATGGGTGTCTCAGGCATGACTTGTGTGTTCACAAAATTCCCCATATAAAACAAGACCGTGGCAGCTCCGATAAAAGAAAAGATAACAAAGAATAGGGACAGTAACTTCCCTAACCATTTTCCAAACAGTTTTTCATTATATTCAGTTAAGGTCATGTTGGGAAAATAACTACCGACCTTGTTGTATAAGCATACGATTAACAAACTTAAGCTAACCCCAATAATTGCTGCGAGCCAGGCATCTTGTTTAGCATCAGCAGCAAGCCCCGATGGAATAACTAAAATTGTAGTCCCAATCGTGTAAATCATCACAAGCACAGCAAATTGGCGTACGGATATTTTAACGTCTTTCAACATATAATTCCCTCACCTAGCGATTCCATTTATTGATACTATTCCCATATTCCCAGAAATCATTAGCAAGATATGGATTTTCTAATTGTTTCACATCGTGATTAGCATTAAAGTATAAATAAAAGGGGGGGCTTGTATGAATTTGGATTTACGCGTTGAAGCACTGGAAATGAAGGTCAAAGAACTCGAAGAACAACTGAGCATCCTGCTTAAAAAAACCACCAAGTCACAAGATCAGCAAATACATACGACGCAACCGACATTTGATCAAAAATCGCAATCCACGCAGCAGCACCGTCAGCATGAGGTGACAATACCCATCAAGCAACCGGCGCCGCCACCAAGGGATTGGGAGCATTTGATCGCTCGCGTCTGGCTGCCGCGGATTTTCATTGTCGTCTTTCTGTTAGGTGTCCTATGGGGTTTTACAGCTGCCGTTAATGCGGGGATTATCACCGAACCAGTTCGCTGCATACTGGGCGTCATCGTCGCTGGCTTCATGTATTGGCAAGGAGAAGTCCAAATTCGCCGCAAACGCATGGCTTTGGGGCAAGTGCTGCTCGGCGGATCCAGCGGGGTCCTTATTTTATCTCTTTTCGCAGCGCATATGCTATTCACATTGATTTCGCCAACACTTGCGTTCGTTCTATATGTCGTTTCTATTGCTGCAAGCGTACTTACTGCAGTCCGTCATCGCTCACAAGCACTCATGATCATTACCCTGCTCGCCGGTTATCTAGTGCCTTTTCTAGTCGACTCAGCCAAACCAAATATTTGGGTATTTGCAGGCTATGAAGGGTTATTTTCAATGGCCATGATCGTTTTATCGTTACGTTATTCCTTTCGTGGCGCTTATTTTACTGCGTTTGGAGTCCTTCATCTGCCATTACTCTTTTCAACTTTGTTCGCAGGTGACATCGGCAGCCGACCCGCGATCCTTACCGTCGTTATTTTGCAGCATTTGCTCCTCTTTGCGATTTCAATTCTCCGTTCCAAAGACAGCCTGATTGGGCAGCGAATCACATTATTCCTAAGCTTTGGCCTGCTCGCAGCGTGGACGTGCGGCCTATATGGCGGTTCCAAAGATCGTATCTTCTATGAATGGATGCTAGCGATATGGTCGCTTCTCTATAGCGGTACTTCTTACTGGCTGTATCGTCAAAAGAGAGCTTTTTCCGTTCAGCTATCCATTGCAACGTTCAGCATATTCCTTTGGCTCATCTACGTATTGCACGCGGATCAAGCCGGCTCCGCCATTCTTGTAGAGGGTGCAATTGCGCTATGTTTAGGTGCTAAATTCAAAAGCAAACTGCAGCAAATCAGCGGGGCTATCACATATTTCATTGGGATGTTATTCGTCCTAACGCATCCGATACGTGATCTATTATCATCCGAATCCTTTGCGTGGCTTATACTCGTGGCAACTATTGGCGGCTTGTATGTTTTCTACCGTGCCATACTTGAAGAAGGCCGCGCTCGAACAGAAATTAGTCTCTTCCTGCTGTGGATGGAGTTAATTCTCTTACTTGTCTATCTCACACAACTGACCAATTCCCTGACGCGAACGATCACATACGATTACCAGCATTTGATTCTTTCAGCAGTGTGGGTTGTTTACGCCATTCTACTCATTGTCTTTGGACTCATTGTCCAAAAGCCTAAAGCCAGGCTTGTGGGTATCATCTTCTTATTCGTTACCTTACTCAAAATTATTTTCATCGATTTACCTGATGTATCAACGGCCGTTCGCGCTATCCTATTCATTGGACTTGGAGCCATTGGCGTTGGTATTTCTAGATTGTTTTATAAGCGCAAGGAATAGATTTCTCGCGGAGCAAATAAGTGCAAAAACCGCGCATAACCTGGAGCGCCCGAACAAATAAGTGCGATAACCACGCTTACAGCGAGAGCTATGCGTGCCGAAGCTACCAATGTTGTAATTTCTACAACAATTCATATGCCAAAAGGCAATTTTGCAACTTTATGTTGCAGTCCGTACAACATTTCGAGCCTATTGATTGCAAAATCGCCTTTATCGGGCCCAATTGTTGTACAATATGCAACATCGAAGGGGGAATGGCGGGAAATTGGCAGCAATTGTTGCACATTCTACAACTTACTTCAACCCAGAATATAGATTCATTCATCCTGCAACCTCAAGAGAGCAAGTATGACGATGTATACCGATATAAGCCACTTCTAATGTATAACTAGGTTGGATGAGTGAATAGAAGATCTTAAACATACAATAATTCTAGTCTTAGGTAGCTCTGCAGCCTATAAAAATGGCTAAAATTGTGTATAACCTATTATGCATATCCACTATCTCACTTAGCCTAGCAAATCCATAGCTACTATCCTAAATAAGTTTAAGCTTAGTCGCTTTACCCCAATCCCAAAACAAATAGTTATATGGAAAAGCCGCCCCGAGTATTAGATCGAGGCGGCTTTCCAATATAACTATGAAAGATCAAATGCCATTAAATCTCTAGCCATCGTGATTCGACCCGAGTAGATATCCCGCATGCCTTCGGTATAATCGGCCTCGGCTTCATCATTAGCCGCAGGCGCAGGGATATGGTGGGTGAGCACCAGATGGGCAACCCTAGCTGCACGGGCAATTTCAGCGACCTCCAGCGTAGTTGAATGATACTTTGCAGGATTGGACAAGCCAATCGTCTGCTCGGGAAATTTGGCAATAAGCGCGTCCAGCCACGTTTTGTTGTAAGATTCATGCACAAGTAAATCGACACCTTGACTATGTTTGACCATATTTTCAACAGGAATCGTATCCCCCGAAATGACAACCGATTTGCCGTTGTATTCGAATTTATAAGCAATAGCTGGATAAACAGGCTTATGATCCACTTCGAACGCGGTAATTTTAACACCACCCTGGTCGTAAACAATACCCTCATTGCTTTCAAAGTATTGAATGTCCGCCCCTGCCCCGGCTGAGAAATTAACATTCACCCGAAGATTCACGTCGAAATCAAAAGACTCTCTCATTTTACCTATGATCGCTTTCGTCGTTGTTGGTCCATACACGTTCATTGGGCCTTTACGCCCTTCAAATACTCGATCCGCAATTACATGTGTTCGCCAGCTAGTAATGAATACATCGAAAAATCCAGAATTATGATCACTATGATGATGGGTAAAAAAGACATCCTTAATCCGCTGCGGCATGACTCCCGCCTTAATCAGTTGATCAACGGTTGCGCCGCCGCAATCAAACAGAAAGGTTTTATCCCCTGCGAGAATGGCGACCCCTGCTTTGGCTCTCCCATAAAAGGCCCTCGGTGTACCTGTGCCTAGTATCACTACTTTGATATGCTCATGAAAATCCGGCAATAGGTTTTCCTGTGGTTGTATGTGCAAATGAATGACCTCCTAAGTAAACAATGATTATTTTTCTTTTTTCACTTCATTCAAAAGCGTTAAATCGAGGAATTTGCTGAAGTCCAATTCTTCCGCTTTCACTTTTAAATATCCAGCATCAAATGAGGCTTTAGCCTGCTCGTTAATGTCCTCTAAGGTGATATCTTCCGTTAGTCTCAAATGATCGATGGCCGCTTTAATGAGCGCCGGATCCATCCCTTTTCCAGTTAACTGCTTTAATTCATCGCTAATCAGACCATAGGCTTTACTCGGGTTTTGCTGAATGAATTCGATACCTTGTTTGTTGGCTTTCACGGCTTTTTTGGCCAAATCACGGTGCTCTTTGAGAAATTTATCGCTCGCTACGAGAATCGTTAACGGATAATTCCCGTCTTTTGGCGGGATTTTATTCCAATCGACTAAAATCGTTCCGGAACCTTCTTGAATGATTTGTGTCCCCCAAGGTTCTGCAATTAATGTAGCATCCACTTCTTTCTGCCTTATCGCTATCAAGGTATCAGCTGGAGCACGTGTAACAATTTGTACACCGGAAGTATCTGTGGATACTTTTAATCCTTCCTGTTTCAGCAGCAAGCGAAGAGACAGATCCGGCGTGCCTCCTTTGGCGGCAACAGCCACGGTTTTACCTACGAGATCCTTAACCGATCGGATGCCAGCATCCTTACGAGCCACCAATACCGCTCCACCATTATTCGCGCCAGAGATCACCTTGATATTTTTACTTTTCAAATATTGATTAATGACCGGTCCCGGGCCAACATAACCAAGATCAATCTGATCGGTCGCAATCGCCGTTGCGAAGTCCGCTCCGTTGTCAAAAGCCGTGACTTCAATCTTGGCATTTTGGCCAAAGCCTTGTTGGAAGTAGTTATTTTGCAGTGCAACAAATCCAGGAGCATGTGTAACATTTTTCAAAATACCAATTTTCACCGTCGTACTCGCAGCGCTTGAAACTGCTTCTTTACTCTGTCCGCAAGCTGACAATAGCAGTGCTCCGGTTAATACCAAACTCATGACCCATCCTAATTTTTTCAAAATAATTCCCCCTTATTTGTTCTATGAAACGCTATTTATTTCTTAAGCTGAAAGCGAAGCACGATTTTATCCTCTAACTGTTTGAAACAAAAATGATCCGAAATTGTACCTATAACGGCGATAATAATGACCACGCACAGAATGGATGCCGTATCCCCAAGTCCGCGTCCATCCTGCAGCATTTGCCCGAGACCCACTCCCTTGGCAATAAGCTCCCCAGCTACAAGTGCCCGCCAAGCAAAGGCCCAAGCCACTCGGATTCCTGTGATCCAATGGGGAAATGCCGCCGGCAGCTGCACTTGAAAGAACAAGCGGTAACCGCTGCCTGTTCCAAGCATTTGCGCAGCTCTTAGATGAATCGGTGAGATGTTCATAATCCCTGTCCTACTCGCCATGGACATCGTCCAAGTCGCACCAATCGTTGTAATGAAAATGACGGAAGTATCATTAAGTCCAAACCAAATAATCGCAAAAGGAAGCCACGCTATACTCGGAACCGTCTGAAGGGCAACAACCACAAAGCCGAAGGTTTCGTCAAAATACCGATAACGGGCAAATAAATAGCCTAAAATCGTCCCAAGCCCAATTGAAATAGCGAATGAAATGAGCAAGCGACGTAGACTAGCTGCAATCGCGTTAAGGAGATGCCCCTGCGTAAAGCCATCATAGAAGGCTTGAAAGGTTTGCAGCGGTGAAGGAAACTTCCACCCCCACTGAAAAACCCTAAATCCCAACTCCCATATGATCAGCAGAAGAATTAGAAATAGGGTTCTTCTTAATGTTGTATTCATGGCCGAGCTCCTCTCTGACTACCTTCTCGAGCTCATCCGTCAGAGCTTCCATAATTTTATTTTCCAAGGCATGAATGAGCGGATCGCCGCTTTGATGAGGCCTTGCTGCTTGTACGGCAAATTCCTTCTTGACCCTGCCTGGCTGCGTTGCCATCACGATAACCCGATCCGACAAAATGACGGCTTCGCGAATGTTATGTGTAATAAACAGGATTGTTTTCCCTGTTTTGAGCCAGATCTCTTCCAAATCCTTCAGTAAAATAAATCGCGTTTGTTCATCTAATGCGGCAAAAGGTTCATCCATCAACAGGATGTCGGGATCCATAACGAGCGCCCTGGCAATGGCTACTCTTTGTTTCATTCCCCCGGATAGCTCGTGTGGATAACGATCGACAAACTTGCTCAAGTGAACAGCTTTAATCTGCTCAAAAGCGAGTTCATAGCGTTCTTTCTTCGATAACCCCTTTTGCTTCAAACCAAAGGCGACATTATCGAGAACCGTAAGCCAAGGAAATAGGCCGTGCTCTTGGAAAACAACGATCCGATCAGCCCCCGGGGCCGTAACCTTTTGCCCACCCACGGTAATGGTGCCGCTGCTCACTTTTTCAAACCCTGCTATCAGGTTCAAAAGTGTAGACTTCCCACAGCCTGAAGGGCCTACCACGGAGACGAATTCCCCTTTCTTAATCGTGAGCGAAACTTGATCCAACGCCGTATAGGTAGTGCCTTTCCGCTGCGAAAAGAATTTATTCACATTGTTTATCGTAATCATTTGAATACCCTCCAGACCTCTGTCCGTCATATGTCTGTGAAGAAACGGTTCGGGTGAAAAATAACGATCTTCTTTTTGGCGTAGTCGATGAGCCCTTTATCGCGCCATTTATTAAGTGTTTCTGTGACCGTTTGTCTGCTGCAGCCAATGACATAAGAGATTTCTTCATGACTGAGCGGCACCTGAACTTCAAGCTTAATGTCCGTTTGTTTGCCCAGCTGCATGAGGAACCACGCTAGCCTCCAAGCTACGGGACGGGAAATGAGCGTTTCAACCATCTTCTGTGTTTGCAGAAGTCGGCGAGCTCCTAGAACGGCTACAGAATAAGAAAACTCGGCATTCTCCTTGGCCAATTCGAGAAATTTACGCCTGTCTAGCGTAATGATTTGGCTGTCTACCAAACACTTGGCGTAACGTTTCCTGGGAATATTCGTCAAAATTTCCGCATTACCGAATACTTCTCCCTCATAGCGTAGAAATAAGGTAATCCCTTGCCCCTCTTCAGAGGATTGGGAAATCTTAATTAATCCCGAGTCAACATAATAAGCACCGCTGGGTTGATCATTCTCTTGAAATACAAACTCGTTTTTCCTGTAGGTTTGGATTGCTCCATGTTTACGAAATGCCTCAATCATGATTTCCTTGGTAGGGTCCTTCTCCTGAAGATCAGCAAGTTCATTCAATTGGTCCATATGTGAAAACCCCTTTGCCAAGTTCCTTTGACGCTATATTTTAATGTTGAGTATTCCGATGTGTTATATTTATATTACCACATGATAACGTGTTAGAATGTCGGATTCCCGACAAATACAAAAAATTCTTAGACTATGCACGTCTAAACGCAAAAAGAGACCCACAGCAACGGGCCGTGGGTCTTAAGGTAAATATATTTTAAAGGGGGTCGAGTTTTATTATAAGCCTGTTTCATTAAGCTCAGATGAATAACACATTTCTTTTTGATTACAAATTATACTTTTATGATAAAAGGAACAACGAACACTTCATTATGCTGCTGAAATTGACCCCAGATTTTGTAGATGCCACTTTTGGGAAAGTGGATAGTGAACGCTGCATCAGGTCCTGAAGCTTTAGATTCATTCGGATGCACATGGACGAACTCCTTGGCATCTGAACTTATAGCCACCACATGACCTAGACTGCCTAGATAAGGCTGCAAATCAGTTACAGGTTCTTTCGTTGCAGCATTTCTAATGGTAAAGGTCATTTTTAAATCCATCCCAGCCATCAAATGGTCGAAGGAAAGATTTACTTCTTTGTCGCCGACTATTTTCATAAGATTCGTATCAGGTAGAAGCTTCTCTTCTTTCTTTTGCTGCCCGTTAATCGTTACCCAGTGGGTTTGAATCGTCTCCCCCATGCCTTGCGGCGTAAAATCGGCGATCAGCTGATAATGGCCACCTGCCGGGAACTTTGTCTTGATTTCAAATCGACCTCCACCGACGTATTCGGGATGAAGATGGTCAAAATAGGTGAGATCCTTGCTGACAACAATCAAGTGCAGCAGCTTTTCATGCATGATGTCGAATTGATCAATCGGTTTATTCCATTTATTTTGGATGAGAATCGTCACAGATGCATCCTCATTAGGCAAATATTGCTTCGACGCGACGGAAAAATGAGCAATCGCGTCATTTTGGTGGACATGTGTTGTAGGAGATATAGTTGTAATCGGCATCCCCATCATGTCATGTTTTGAGGGCTGCGTACCGCATGCGGTTAAAAGGAGTGTCATACTCATAAGGACAATTAACGTTGTTTTCATTAGCTTTTTCTATGCACAATTGGAGCCGTGAGAATGCTTAACCCCAGTGAACAGAGCCCACAGATGAACATCGTTCCTCCCCAAAGCTCCGGCACCCAATCCAATGTATGATAAATGCTCAAATCGCAAAGTATAAGCCCCAGATTAAAACAGGAATAAGAAAGAAAACAATCTTATATCGCCAATCGCTCGCTTCCCTCTGTTTAATAGACCTAAACATCAAATCAGCAGCAATCCCGCTAATCAGTAGAATCACAATAGATCCGTATTGTGAAAAGCCATCCAGTATCGCCATTAACACCGCTTGGAAAACAAAGAAATAAGTGGCGGTACCGAATGGGAGCTTCCATCTCCTTATAACCAGCATAACAGGTAAGACTAACAGCATCGTTGTAATCAGGAAATCCACAACGGCTCTTGCGACCGCATCTTCTTCCCTAGCCATCCATAGATTTTGACGGAATGACCAAGCATACATGAGAAAGAAGGCCATGACAGCAAAGGTTAATGCAATCGAGGTCAAAGCAGGCAGCAATTGGCGAAAGGAAGGTGAGACCTTATCTTCAGCGTGACTAATCGCACGGTACGGACTGGTTAGGATCATAAGTGCACCTGTCAATAAGATCAAATGTGTTGGGCTCAGCAATGCTTCGATATTCTTCTCAATTCCAAACACCGTATGCCAATACATATCACCAAGGCCGCCTAAGAAAAAGATGATTACTCCTGCTACGCCAAGCTCGTAACCAGTCGGGATCGCCTGCACCCAAGTTGCATGATTAGCCTTAGATTTGTTCTGATAAGTCAGATAGAAAATCCACACTGCGCAAGCCAGATATCCCGAATACAAGATGGCATGCCAAGGTGTGAAAAAGGTTTCAACCGCACCATGGTTATGAGCAAAGCCGTCAATAAACAAACCAATGATAAGCCACATCCCCATCAACATCGTGATCGTATGCTTGAAATTTCCGATATTCGTTTTCGATTGCGGCACTGGTACCAGGACTGACAAACCCATCATCTCCTCAAATTTGTCTCTTTACACATATTATATGTCATAGCTAATGACATAGACAGGATAATGGATATGAGATCATGCAAGGCAGGATCTACGGCAACATTTTAACGGAATAATGGAATCAAGATTACTGTAGTGAAAACCCAGCACAATACTTTTGGTTTAGTTATTTGTTTACAATTTTTTAAATGATTTTCCCTTACTTTACGGTTGACTTCCTTTTATTTATGAAGCAAATTATGTATAGGACATAGGGGAGGATTGTGGACAATGAGACCTATCAAAGCGATTATTTTTGATTTAGACAATACGTTGCTGTGGGATGAACAAAGTATAAATGAAGCCTTTCAGGCAACCTGCCAAGCAGCCTCTGAGTCAGCCAACGTTGATCCTAAAGCACTTGAAAGTGCGGTACGAGAGTCATCTGAGCACCTATTTCGTACAATGGCCTGCTATGAATTTGCCAAAATGATTGAGGTTACTCACTTGGAAGCACTCTGGGGACGCTTCGATTCGAAAGAGCATCCATCCTTTCTTGAACTGGAACAGTTCGCCCCTATTTATCAGAAGGAATCGTGGACACAGGGCTTACTCAAATTAGGTATCGATGATCTCTTATTAGGTGAGAAGCTTGCCGAGCGATTTGCTCGTGAGCGAAGAGAGCGTCCCTTGGTTTATGAGACAACTTTCGAGGTCTTGAATGCTTTGCATCACAAGTATCAACTACTGCTAATGACGAACGGCGCTCCAGACCTGCAGCAGGAAAAAGTAGACAGCATTCCTGGTTTAGCGGCTTACTTTGATCATATTCTTATATCCGGCACCTTCGGCAAAGGGAAACCTGATCCGACTATTTTTGAGCATGCCTTGAAACTGCTTGGTACCACTGTGGAAGAATCCATCATGGTTGGCGATAATTTAGATACGGATATTAGAGGGGCGTTAGGGGTTGGCATGCGGAATGTTTGGATCAATCATCATAACCGCACGGCACCTATTCACAATCTCCCAAGTTATGAAATAGCCACATTACCTGAACTGCTGGGTATTTTGGAACCTGATAGTGTTAACGAAGGATGAAATGAGGTATGCTGCTTCAAGTGCTACACCCACCAATTGGAGCAAATAGCCCACCACGTTCTTCTAAACACTGACGTAATGCTAAATAATCCGTTTAAGGTCGCGCTACGGCTGACTCAGGAATTCCGTCGACTACAGAAGAAGTTTGTTTTTGGGTTTATGAGTTTATTAGGGTGATATTGCGTTTGTTTTGGGTTTGTGAGTTTATTAGGGCGATATTGCGTTTGTTTTGGGTTTGTGAGGTTGTTTTATATAAGAAGAATAGATGTCCGGATAGATTCTGTTGGATAATATCCAATGGAATTTCATACAGGAAGTGTTCATAGCAATTCCATTGGAGTAAATACAATGTTTTTTCCGAAAATGGCTCGTGAGTAGGCTTAATGGAATTAAACTAATTAGTAGACACACTGTAATGGAAGACCTGTATACTAAAAATATAAATAAGGTCGAGGTGTGGCATGGGAGAAACGAGAGAAAAACG
>NZ_LMRY01000026.1:0-65747 GCF_001427935.1 Paenibacillus sp. Soil724D2 | reverse complement strand
CCGCTCGACTTGCATGTATTAGGCACGCCGCCAGCGTTCGTCCTGAGCCAGGATCAAACTCTCCATAATAGAAAGATTAATTGCTCATTGACTTGCTAGCGAGATTTTGCAATCTCAATTGTAGTCACTTGCGTGACTGAATTTGCTGATTTGCTTCATTCATTTGTTCAGTTTTCAAGGAGCTTTATTGCGTTACCGTTTAAAGCGTTAATGTATCGCTCTTGCGGTGACAAGAAGTAATATTATCAGGTTTCAAAACGAATTGCAAGCAGTTTTATTCATCCATTATCTTACATCTTCTCAAACCCCGTAGAAATGCCTTTTCGGCGCCATATATCCTTTTTTCCAAGCAGGTGAACGCCGCCAATCCAATCGTCAATTCCATTTAGATACAGATGATCCAACTCACATGTATGAACTAGTTTGCCCATGTCCGTCCTATGTAATCGCCATTTTTCAAATTGAGGCGGCAGTGCTTCGCTGTAACTAGGCAGCTTGTCCCCTCCAATAAGATGGACCAGCGGAACCTCACATTTGCGGATACTATCCACAATAGCCCAGAACTGCAAATCACCGAGGCCGTAATGACTGGCCGTTTGGCCTACACTTTTAAACAATGACAGAATCGGCATTTCCTCCTCCCCTATCAGCTCCAGAATAAGCTGCTGGTTGGCTGACAAGCCATTTTGAGAGGATGGGTAGCGTTCTGAATTGGCCTCAAGGGCTTTTTTTAGAAAAGGCAGTGCAGATAAATCCTCTTCCAATAATGTCTCCATAAGAAGGGGCTCAGAAGCTGAGTAAGCTGTCCAAACCTTGCAGGCCAAAAGAAGCTGGTCTTCATTAACAGGCAACCACTTATGGTTCAGTTGAGTAATTTGATCTTCATTTAGTTGTCCTAATCCATGAAAGAACTCAACGCCAGGAAATTGATTGATACTTAATAAAGATAGTTTAAAGGATCGATTAGGGAGAGCGAATAATCTCGATAGCAAATAACAAAGTATCAATTGGTCATATAAATCATGCTCAAACCACAGGACAACTTCGTCTACATCCTCCGCGAGCTTGTCCAGCGCTTTTTCCTGCTGTAGGGTAATGGACTTGAACATTCCCTCAGGAATGCCGTGCTGGCGATTCATATAGGCTGCCCTCATAGATAAAAGGACACTATCAGACATCTGCATGCCGATAGGTCCTTCATATAGTGACTCGCGCCATACCAATATGTCTCCATCGATATCTGAAGCACGCAGCTTATCTCCAAATGCGTCTCCATTCACAATATGAAGTTTATTCGGCATGGCACTGTCCCCTTATTTATGAATTTAAGCTTCACCTAAAAGCTGTAAAAGCTCCTGTTCATCCTCAATGATCCGAATTCCAAGTTCTTGCGCTTTCGTCAGCTTGCTTCCGGCGCTTTCCCCTGCGATCACGATGTCCGTTTTCTTAGAAACGCTGCCAGTAATCTTAGCTCCTAGCGCTTCCAGCTTCTTGGCACATTCGTCACGTCCCATGGTCGATAGCGTACCTGTGAGGACAATGGTTTTACCAAAGAACGGATTGTCAGGGCTAGCCAATACAACCGCAGGCTCTTCAGCTATTGGATTGACGCCAGCAGCGAGCATACGCTCAATACTGGACACCATTACAGGGTCACGGAAGAATGAGTAAATACTCTCAGCTACTATTCCGCCTACATCTGGAAGCCCGATTAGCTCCTCAGGCGTAGCCGCCATAATCTTCGTTAGGCTGCGATAGTAGTCTGCCAGCACCTTGGTCGTGGTTTTACCCGAGTTAGGAATGCCCAGGGCATAAAGGAACGAAGCTAGATCGCGCGATTTACTTTTTTCAAGGGCATCAAGCAGGTTGCGGGCCTTCTTCTCGCCAAAGCGATCGAGCTTGACGAGATCCTCGAATTGTAGGGTGTACAAATCCGCAGGATCACGGACATCCAGCTCTTGATGCAGCTGTGAGGCAGTCATTTCGCTGAAAAACTCAATATCCATCGCATCGCGCGAAGCAAAATGCGCCATACGCCCAACCAGCTGCGGACTGCAGCCGAGACGGTTCAAACAGAATAGATGCGCACCACGCATCTCAAGTTCACTGCCGCAGGAAGGACAATGCGTCGGAGCTACAATCTCCTCGCCGTCATTCTCCTCGGTTACTTTGCCGAGAATCTCAGGAATGACATCATTGGAGCGACGGATGTAGACGAGGCTGCCTAAAGCGTGCTTGAGGTTTTTGCGCTCAATGTCACCGACATTGTTGAGCGTGCAGTTCTGTACAGTTACGCCAGCGAGATCCACGGCTTCAACGCGGGCTAACGGTGTGATTTTGCCTGTGCGGCCAACTTCCCAAGATACACTTTGCAGGATCGTTGTCGCTTCTTCGGCTTCAAACTTATAGGCAATCGCCCAGCGAGGGAACTTCTCTGTGTAGCCGAGCACTTCTCTTGTGCGCATGTCCGTAATCTTAATGACACTTCCGTCAATCAGAAAATCAAAGCCAAGGCGCTCTTCGGCAATTTGCTCCAGCTCTGCACTTACTTCTTCAATTTTGCTGAAATAACGTGTGCGGTTGCTTACTTTAAAGTGGTTGTCACGAAGAAACTGAACCATATCGAAATGATTATCGAACTGGATGCCGTCTGAGTAACCCACATTATAGAAGAAAGCGTTCAGCTTACGCTCTGCCGTCACTTTGGGATTGAGATTGCGCAGTGCTCCTGCTGCAGCATTGCGGGCATTTTTGAGCGGATCCGTAGCAGTCTGATTGTACGCCTGGAGAACGGAGAGGAACATCATGCCCTCACCCTGCACTTCAATGGTTCCGTCCTTGTACGGGATCTCCAGCGGGATGGATTTGATCGTCTTGATCTGGGCTAAAATGCCCTCACCAACCGTACCGTTTCCTCGCGTGGAGGCTTGAACTAGCTCTCCTTGCTTATAGGTAAGGTTCAGCGTGAGCCCGTCGAACTTCAATTCCACCACATACGTCGGGTCTGGCAACGGGTTCTCAGGATTCTTGCTGTTGTAATCTGCAATTAACTTAAGTACACGTGTATGCCAAGTCTGCAGGTCTTCGGCATTTTGTGCTTTGTCCAAGCTCCAGAGTCGGGCCAGATGCTTGTGTGGATCAAAACCTTTGAGAATGTCGCCGCCCACGCGCTGAGTAGGAGAAGAAGGCAGGGTAATCCCTGTCTCCTTCTCCAACGCGGTCAATTTATTGTATAAAGCATCCCACTCGGCATCGGAAATCGCCGGTTCATCGAGCGTGTAGTAGTTATGGTTATGTTTGTTGATTTCTTGGATGAGGGTTTTCATTGCCGCGATGGCATCTGTCATTACGGGCTCTTCCTCTCTAATGGGTAATAGGGGGTTGGTGCGGCAAATAAAGGCGCAAAGCGGCTCCTATTCTTTCGTAATAGGAGCGAACTTCGCGAGCAGGCGCTTCAAGCCAACAGGCGCCGGGAAAGCAATTTGCAGCTCGGTATCATCACCCGAGCCTTTCACTGACACAACGGTGCCGATGCCCCACTTGCCATGCGACACTTTGTCGCTGGCTTTGTAGTCCGGCACCGCGCCGGCTGCGGCAGGCTGCGGAGCCCGGAACGCAGCCGGCTTCGCCCCGGCTGCAGGGCTTGGCGCAGCCGCGCCCGTACTAGGCCGTCCGAACGAGGACGGCGTGCCCCAAGCGGACGAGCCGGCGGAGCCGCGGCCCGCTTGTGAGGCAGTGGCGCTGCTGCCACTGCTGCCCCACGAGCTGGAGCTGGAGCGGCCAGCTCGCGAGAAGCCTCCGCCGATGGAGCCTCCCATCGAGACATTCTCCAGGAGCTCCTTCGGAATCTCCTGAAGGAATCTCGATGGCGCGTTCGCGGCGGTGCGGCCGAAGAGCGTGCGCATACGGGCGCACGTGAGGAAAAGCTCTTGCTCGGCGCGCGTGATGCCGACATAGGCCAAACGGCGCTCCTCTTCGAGCTCTTCGTTATCGGCGAAGGCACGGCTATGCGGGAAGACGCCTTCTTCCATCCCGATGATGAATACAACCGGGAACTCTAGACCTTTGGCACTGTGCATCGTCATGAGCACAACGGCGTCCTGCTCTTCCTCGCTTTTTTCTTTATCCAGCGTATCGATATCGGCGATAAGCGCCAAATCGGTTAGGAACGAAATGAGCGACTTGTCCTCGTTACGTTTCTCGAAGTCCATCGTCACGGACAGGAACTCCTCAATATTTTCGAGACGAGCCTTGGATTCAATCGTATTCTCGCGCTGCATTTCCAGACGGTACTGCGACATCTCCAGTATTTTCTCCGTAAGTTCAGTTACAGATAAGTATTCAACCATTCGGTTCAAGTTATCAATCATTTCGCGGAAATCGGCTAAAGCGTGCTTAGCCTTGGACGTGATCTCCAATGAATCGACTTCCTCCAGCATGGCATATAAGGAAATACCTCTTCGTCCCGCCATTTCGGCCACTCGGTCCATCGAGGTGTCACCAATGCCCCGCTTCGGCACGTTCACGATTCGGCTCAAGCTGATATCATCGTCCGGATTGGAGATGAGGCGCAGATACGCCAAAATATCCTTGATCTCTTTCCGATCGTAGAACTTTACGCCGCCAACAATGGTGTATTGGATATCGGATTTAATGAGAATTTCCTCAATCACCCGAGATTGTGCGTTCGTCCGGTACAAAATGGCGTGATGACCGAACTCTTTACCATTGGACTTATTTTTATTAATTTCACTCGTAACAAAATAGCCTTCTTCGTGCTCGGAATCAGCTTGAAACAGCTTAATCCTTACGCCGCCTTCTTTATCCGTCCATAAGTTTTTGGGCTTACGGCCCGTATTATTGGCAATGACCTTATTGGCAGCCTGCAAAATATTAGAAGTGGAGCGATAATTTTGCTCCAATAAAATAGCGGTAGCATTCGGATAATCTTTTTCAAAATTAAGGATATTCGATATGTCAGCTCCACGCCAACGGTAAATGGATTGATCACTGTCACCCACAACGCAAATGCGCTTATGTTTGGCCGCAATCATTTGACACAGCATGTACTGCGCCCTGTTCGTATCCTGATACTCATCAACATGAATATATTGAAATTTATTTTGATAAAACTCCAGAACCTCTGGAACTTCATTAAACAAATGAATGGTTGCCATAATTAAATCATCAAAATCCAGGGAATTGTTGCTTCTAAGCTTCTTCTGATAAAGCGTATAGATTTTCGAGGTCAATCCGTCGAAGTAGTCACCGATTTTATCTTCAAATTGTTTAGGAGAGATGAGTTCATTTTTGGCTGTAGAAATGGCCGCTTGAAAGGTCTTAGGTTCGTATTTCTTGGTATCAATGTTCAGTTCTTTGCAGCACGTTTTGATGACGGATAACTGATCACCGGAATCTAGAATGGTAAAATTAGAGGTGAAGCCGATGCGTGAAATATCTCTGCGCAGCATGCGCACACACATGGAGTGAAACGTGGAAACCCAAATATCATTCCCACTGCCGCCAACCAGCTTGCCAACGCGGTCCTGCATCTCACGTGCCGCTTTATTCGTAAATGTTAGGGCCAAAATGCTCCATGGTGCCGCTTTACGCGTGCCAATCAAGTAAGCAATACGATGCGTCAGCACTCGTGTCTTCCCGCTTCCCGCTCCAGCCATAATCAGAAGTGGGCCGTCGACAGCTTCAACTGCTTTGCGCTGCTCGGGGTTCAACCTTTTTATCGCATCTAAAATATTGACTGTCTCGTTCATAAGTTACCTTCCTGTTCTATCAAAGTTCACGGTCTGAAGCGCCTGCTCCAGATCACTATAAATAATGTTACCGACGACGATGGTATCTGCGACCTCCGCTGCTTGCTGCGCTTTATCTAGGCTGTCAATGCCTCCGCCATAGAATAAACGGGCATTCTCCAGCACTTGTCGCGTCCGCCTTACCAGCTCCATATCACCAAACGCACCGCTATATTCCAAGTAAACAATAGACATGTGAAATAGCTTGTCCGCCATGCGAGCGTACGCCGCAACATCCTTGACGTCCAAGTTCGTACGAGCCGAGGTTAACTTCGCCGCTGTAGCTTCGCTATTCAGAATAATATAGCCTTCGGCTATGATCTCGTCCCAGTTAAGCATAGAGCCATATTCCTTCAACGCCTCATGATGCTGCCCAACGATCCATTTCGGATCATCCGCATTCACCACAACCGGAATTAAGAATAAATCGAACCCTGGAACGATAGCCTCATGATTGGATATCTCAAGCACACAGGGCACCTCATATTGGCGAATGCGAGATAGAAGATCTACCGTGTTATCGAAAGTCACCCCAGTTGAGCCACCCACCATGATCGCATCCGTCCCAGACTGGCAAAGCCGATCGAGCGCTTCATCTGAGATGTACCGATCTGGGTCAAGCTTAAAAACATGCTTCCACTTACGTATATCGACGATCAATTGTTTCCCTCCGATTAGGCGGCAATACTGCCATACTATCAACAGTCTATGCTACGTATTCGGGTGTGTCAAATGACAAAAGACGGGCTAAGCGCCCGCCTTTTCAAGGAATATGTACATAATGTTATCTGATCTACGCCCAAGCTTGATTTCTGGCTAAATACGCACAAATGTTCCCAATTATTTTACTTCAATATTAAGAATTTTCTCTACATTGATATCCTTATGATCATTTTGCTGAAGCTCGAGTCTGATCTCATGTTTACCTGCCGCTAGATTCGTTAGGGTTAACGGACCCGTTTTACCAATCATCGCTTTCTGCTTACCGTCCACGTACAAATGTAAATGTCCTTCACCCTGTACGGCTTTCTGATCCATATGATCCGCTATCTGGAAATTACTAGTCTGATACGTGATCGTAACGTTTCTGCCATCTACTTTATAATCGGCATCAATGGCTGGCTTAGCGCCCGAGGCTACCGTCTTCACACTGCTTTCCGTCTTCCCTTGAGCCACTGTAGTCGCTGCCTTGGTGTCCTTCAAGCCTGCTGCACCGCTACTGGCAACTTCCTCTTTGGAACCACATGCTGTTGTTAATGCTCCTAGTACAATTAAAGTAGCTGCGCCGTAAATCCACGTTTTTCTCATCAGCATTAGCACCCTTCTCCCATAAGTTTGGACATCCTATGTTCCTTATATATGAGTGACAAGCTGGTTCCATACCATGATTATGAGAAAAGTGGGACAAATTAAAAAATAAACATATTAGGAGCGATGGAATGTTTGATAAAAAAAGACGCCCTTTAGCTAGAAGCTAGGACGTCTTGGTCTTGAGGGAACGATGAGATTTAGAAGCTATATTTACTTCCCTCATGTTGTTGTTTACTAAGGTAAGAGCTTTCCCCTGCAGTTGAAGTATGGGAACCTGCTTGACTGCGGGAAGCGTTGGCGGAACTTGCTGATTTGCTAGTTATGCCAGCATTTTCAGATGTGCTGTATCCAGATGATGCAGCATAACCCTGAGATTGACCGTAGCCAGTTTGTCCATAATTCTGATCTTGAAAATTTTGTCCTTGCTGGTTGCTAATATAGGCTTGCTGTTGAGTTGTCTGATTTGGTGAAGACTGTGTGTGGGTTGAATAGCCTTGCCCTTGATTACTGTACACCGCATTCGGATATTGGGAGGCACTAATCATGGGTTGGATAGGTGTCTGTGTTTGATATAAAGCAGCAATCTGGTTCTGTACTTGACTCTGCTGCTGATGTTGCTGTTGCTGGGCGATAGGCATCTGGTCTTGCTGCTGATAGCTCGCCATATTGGTTTGACTCAAATTTTGTTGTACAAAGGACTGCAGCTGAGCTGCGGTCTGGCTTTGTTTCTGCAGCTCCTGCCCAATTTGCTGCTGAGGAGCAGCTTGAATCTCATATTCGCCAAGCTTCTGAATTTCCTGAAATACGGCAGCTTGATCCTGCAGTGTCTTTTGCAATAACGACTGGAAGGCCTGCCTGATCTGTGGATTAGCGGCTTCCAAAGCGGCGGTCGTATATTCACGAGCACAACGTTTCAACTCGTTTAAAACAAAATTTGCAAGGTCCTCGTCCTTTAATTGTACTTGTTGCTGATGAGACTGCTGCTGTTGTTGATAAGGGTTTTGCTGATACATGGCTTCTTGCACCTCCTATAATGTACGAATTAATGGGTAATGCCTGATTGCTGCTGTAGGGTGTTGATGAGGACGCTAATGTTTTGCAGACGCTCCTGCGAAAGTTGAGACAAGGTTTGTTTCAAGGATTGACTCTGGCTGTTCACCGCACCTTGAACACAAAGCTTTGTTAACAGCTCTTCATTTTTCAGCGTGTCGGCTACATACAAAAGCTCTTTACCTGAAATAGGATGGTTCCCTTGATTGCTATACATGTGAATGTTACCTCCTTTCCATTCCTTTTTTGTAGGTTTCCCAAATTATTCCGTTTTATGTGTCATTGGAAAAAAAAGTTAAACGAAATTTTGAGAAACTATGGTCCCCAACTGCTGCAGCTGTTGCAAAGGTTGTACATCGTAGAACATTATTTATGCAAATTCGTAAAACTTTACCGATTGTTGCAAGAAATACAACATTTCCGGCCCAAAGTGGACGTTTTGAACGAAATAGGGTTAAATTCTTGTACAAAATACAACCTATTCAGATTGATGGGGCGAAACTAAGGAAATTGTTGCACTCCGTACAACTTTGGACTTCTCACTGGGAAGAAAAGAAGAAGGTAGGTGCGGAAGGAGAACAACAAAAAAGAAAATAAAAGGAAAGAAGTAAGAATGAAGAAGTAGTAGTAAATAGAAAGTAGAAAGTAGAAAGTAGTAGAAAATGAAAAAACTGCCCCCACAGCACAATAGCTGTAGAGAGCAGTTTTCCTGTTAAGAGGCAGGCTGAGCCGGTTTGCCGGCATAGGCATCCGCCAATTTCTGTATATCTGCGGCTGTAAGCAGGTACGCCCACTGTCCGCCTTGCTTAGCCATCCAAACTTGATCTTGGCTTAGCTTGCCTTCATAGATCTCTGTGACTTCTTTGCCATCAACAGACAAGCCTAGCTCTACTTTGAGCTCACCGCCCGCAGTTGGCTTCTGAGCTGCTGGCTGCGGAAGTTCAGCGCTGCGAAGGAAGATCAGCTCATCCAACAGCGGATTCGCCTCCGTGCCTTTCAGCTCTTTATCACCAAGCTTCCAGTTCGCCTCGGCAGCCACCTTGTCTTTGTCTGTTTTGGTAAGCGTCCAAGTCTGACCTTTCCACGTTAGCTTTACGCTTTGCACCTTATCGCTTTCGAATTGGACTGGGCTGGCATCAGCAAAGTCTACCGGTGCTTTGCTGAGGGCAGAGAGCGTCTGATCGCTCACCTGATACACAGCAGGAGCTCCCTCCACCTGAACATAGGAGAAGCCTTCAATAGGAAGAGCTGTACCCACCAACAGTCCTTTCTTTGAGCCGTCTTTTAACGTAACTTCATAAGTTCCAAGCGGCTTATCTAACCCATAGTTGGATAGATTACTTACCTGATCTTCAACTAGTTTCGTTGATGTCACCAAACCGAGGGCATCCAACCACGAACCTACTTGATTCGTATTAATCGGCGCTGCTGCCGGGTTTTTCATCTCCCAGCCACTGCCACTCCGGGCTAATTCAATCTGCTGTGCCTCTGTTTTTACATGGATGGACTGCACTTCTTCTTGTTTGAGTGTGATGAGCGATTTCGGTTCATCTTTTTTCTCTTGAAAGAAGTCTTTGCTCGAAGCGTACCAAAAACCGCCGATACAAATAACGACTAACAGAATCGTAGGAATAAACCGTTTCATCCTCGTCTCCTCCTCCACCAAATCAAGCCGCCAATGACTAGGAACAAGAGCGGTAAGAACACGATCGTTACGAGGAAAATGGTATTCGCTTGGCTAGGCGTAATCATCGCTTGTTGGAACGCATCCCCTTGACGCGGACGGATCGTGATCTGATCCTTCTGTTCCTGCAGCCAGCCGATACTGTTCAGAGCAAAATCCTTATTACCTTGATTCTGAATATCTTCATCCAGTACGAATGTCGATCCCCCTAGAATAACAGCTTTAGGCTTGTTATCCTTGCCCGCAATCGCGTAACCCAGATTGAGCGGTCCTTTGACATCTGTCGCATCCTGCTTGGTCTTGGATTGCGCAAGAAGGTTAATATCTGTTTCCCCGTAAGCTTTGTCTGTTGTTTTCAAAAGCAGAGACTGCGTGTAGTCTGGCGCACTTTCATCCGCATTCAAACTTACAGCCAGCGACAACATCGTAATTAAATTATTGCTGGACAGCTTGTTGGTAATGTCATGGGGTCCATACTCCGGAATAATCGTCAGCGGATCATAGAGCGACGTTTGTTTCGGTTCAATTGCAATCGCATGTTGATCCTGAATGCCGTATGTTTTCATGATCGCATCGATGTTTTTCCACTTGGTCGCCATATCTTTATTGAAGCCTAACGCCATATAAATCTTGCCTTTATCCTTCAAATAAGCCTCTATCAGCGCCGCTTCTTTATCATTCAAGTCATTTTGCGGGCCAAGCAGCATGAGCATCTGCGCATCGTCCGGTATTTTGCCCTCAACGAACAGATTAAGGTCCTTCACAACATAATTAGCGGCTTCCAGACTGCTTTTCAAAATGGTCATGGCATTCAGTGGATATTCCTGATGACCGGAAAGCAGATAAACCGTGTGCTTCTCTGTGGACGTGAGGCTCTTAATGGCCTGGGTAAATTTCTCTTCCCCTGAGAACGTGTAGGAACCGTCCTGTTGGCCGACAAACAATTCATAGAAATTGATATTCTGCTTTTTAGAACCCATCTCAAAAATAATCGTTCCGCCTTGATCGACACCATACTGCTTGGCCATCGAAGGCTGTTTCAGCATATCGTATTCATCATACGTAATCTTGCCGCTTTGCTTCTTGTATTCAGTCACCATATCGGTGACTTGTCGCGTTACAAAACCGTTGTTGTCCCCACTATTCGTAAAGGCAACGATGTGAATATCTTGGTTTAAGCTTTTGAGTGTGGCAACTGTTTGCTCGGAGAGCGTAAAGCTCTTATTTTTCGTCAAATCGACCTGAAAGCCTTTCAGCGAGTGAAGGAAGATGGTCAAAATGATGAAAATGCCGATAACGGCGATCGATAAAACAGTCGCATTAGTTCCCCGTATCCACTTATTCATCCCGCTCACCTCCAACGCTTTCTTTCAAGGACTTGTATGCAAAGAACCAGGAACACAGCTGTCAATGTGATATAAAAGAGGATGTCTCCGCCGTGCAGGACGCCTTTTTGTAAGTTTGTCAGATGGCTCGTCAATGAGAATTGAGCGACATAATCCTTCAGCTTGCCTGTCATACTGCCGCTTACCCAATCAAGCAGCCATAACATAAGCAAAATAACGAAGCCTGAAATACCGGCAACCATCTGGTTGTTAGACAAACTGGAAGCGAACAAGCCAATGGCCATCATCGCGCATCCTAACAAGAACATACTTAGATAAGACAGCCACATTACAGGCTTATCTAACGTTCCGAAGGCAGACATAATAAGTGGATAGATCAAGCTGATCCCCACTAGCCCCACTTGTACAATAAAAGCAGATAAATATTTACCAAGCACGATTTCACCAATACCTGCAGGTGAAGTCAGAAGCAGCTCATCAGTCCCTTGACGGAACTCATCTGCGATGAGACGCATCGTTAAAAGCGGGATGATAAATAGGTACACGAATGTGGTATTTCCAACAACGGAACGCGCATCTACAATCGGCGGCTGGCCGTTAACGAAGTTGATGTAGAAGAAGAAGCTCGATAGCAGCACATAGAAAGCGAATGCCACGTAAGCAACAGGCGAAAAGAAATACATTTGCAGCTCTTTCGAGCAAATTGCCCAGACTCTACGCATCGGTGTCTACCTCCTCCTTCGGAGTGCTGTCGACTTCGGTAGGCTCATCCGTCGTCAACTTGAGGAAGATATCCTCTAAGCTAAGGCTTTCCCGCTTCATCTCTAGGATCGGGTAGCCTGCGCCTGCCAGGCGGAAGAACAGCGCCTCGCGGATATCGGAGCGATCCGCGGAGGTGACGAGCAGCTTCACGGTTTCGGCTGCTGGCAGATCTGTGAGCGCTGCTTCTGTTGAAGCTTCATCGGTAATGAACACATCCTGCGCAGCAGGCGCAGCGATAGTTGCAGCGTCGCTAAGCGCGTCGACTTCTTTCACTTCTGCGACCGCCTCTAGGCTGCGCAGCTCGGTCAAGATCCGCTCGCGAGGTCCCTTGACCTCGAGCGACACCTCGAACGTCTCGCCCATCGTGCGGCCGAGGTGCTCAGGGCGCTCGTCGAGAACGACGCGGCCTTGGTTAATGATGAGAACGCGGTTGCAAATCGCGTTAATTTCCGGGAGAATGTGCGTGCTCAGCAGCACCGTATGGTTCTCTCCCAGCTCATGAATCAGCTGGCGAATCTCGATGATCTGCTTCGGATCGAGGCCGGACGTGGGCTCGTCCAGAATCAGCAGATCCGGTTGGTGCAAAATCGCTTGCGCGAGGCCCAAACGCTGCTTGTAGCCCTTAGACAAGGAGCGGATGATTTGCTTCTCGCGGCCTTGCAGACCTAGCTTGTCGATCGCTTCGCCGACACGCAGCTTCTGCTCCCGTGCAGGCACATCGCGAAGATTTGCGATAAATCGTAAATAAGCTTGCACCGTCATCTCGGGATAGAGAGGCGGCGTTTCGGGTAAGTAGCCGATTTTGCGGCGTGCTTTCTTCGGGTTATCAGCCATGGAGTGACCATCCACCCATATTTGACCATGCGTAGGGTTCAAATAACCCGTAATCATGCGCATCGTCGTTGTTTTGCCAGCACCGTTCGGCCCCAAGAAGCCAACGATCTCACCGCGCTGCATCGAGAAATCGATGTTGTGTACGCCGCGATCATTTTCGTACAGCTTGCTGACTTGTTTGACCTCAAGCATCCAAGATCCCCCATTTCTACTCGTTCATATAACCATCATCACTATACCCGTGGAACAATAAACCAACCTTAAGCAAATCTGAAAAATAGATTAAAAATTTGTGTCTGAATTGTGAACAAACGAGATGAGGGAGATGATGGGGGGGCTATATCGTCGAATGCTAAAGCAAGCTGAAATATGTAATAAGTAATAGAACTCCCTAGCTGCAAGGGAGTTCTATTACTTGTGGCATCATGGCAAGGATTAAATGGTAGCCTAAAAACCTAACATTTTAGAAATCTTTTCAAGTAGTCGTTGCTGCGATGTCAATTGTTGAGATATGTCATCATATCGTTTGTTTAGTGATTCCGCAGTAGCAAGCATTTCACTTCGGATTTCTTGTTCCAACCTTTCACTTACCTTTTGCGTGTGAAGATGAATCAAATTGCGAAGGTCCTTTACATCCTCCGAAACGCCTTCATATTTTTGATTCAGTAACTCCGTTGTGGCAGTAAGTATTTCACCTTTGGGATCTTGCTCTGGAGCTTCAGTTACCTTTTGTTGAACGCTTTGGATCGCATTCTGCAACCCTGTTACTTCTGTAGAAACACCCTCAATTTGCCTATTCAGTAATTCTAGTGTAGCAGCAACTTCACTTCTAATGCCCTGTTCGAACTCATTAGCTGCCTCTTGCGCTTGGAGATGAATCTCATTTCGCAGGTACTTTACATCCTTTGAAACACCTTCATATCGTTGGTTCAGTAACTCCGTTGTGGCAGTAAGTATTTCACCTTTGAGATCTTGCTCCGAAACTTCAGTTACCTTTTGCTGAACGGTTTCGATCACGTTTCGCAGTACCGTTACTTCTTCAGATATGGTGCCGTAGCGTTTGTCTAGTGATTCTGCAGTAGCATTTACTTCACTTCGAATTTCTTGTTCCAACTTTTCACTTACCTTTTGCGTGTGGAGATGAATCTCATTTCGCAGGTACTTTACATCCTTTGAAACACCTTCATATCTATGGTTCAGTAACTCCGTTGTGGCAGTAAGTATTTCACCTTTAAGATCTTGCTCCGAAACTTCCGTTACTTTTTGCTGAACGTTTTGGATCACTTTCTTCAGCCCTATTACTTCTTCAGATATGGTGTCATAGCGTTTGTCTAACGATGCTGCAGTAGTATCTACTTCACTTCGGATTTCTTGTTCCAACCTCTCACTTACCTTTTGCGTGTGGTGATGAATCTCACTTCGCAGGTTCTTTACATCCTTTGAAACACCTTCGTAACGTTGGTTCAGCAACTCCGTTGTGGCAGTAAGTATTTCACCTTTGAGATCTTGCTCCGAAACTTTTGTTACCTTTTGCTGAACGTTTTGGATAACATTCTTCAGCCCTAATATTTCCTCAGATATGGTGTCATAGCGTTTGTATAGCGATTCTGCAGAAGCATTTACTTCACTTCGGATTTCTTGTTCCAACTTTTCACTTACCTTTTGCGTTTTGAGATGAATCTCATTTCGCAGATTCTTTACATCCTCCGAAACGCCTTCATATCGTTGGTTCAATAACTCCGTTGTGGCAGTAAGTATTTCACCTTTGAGATCTTGCTCCGAGACTTCAGTTACCTTTTGCTGAACGGTTTGGATCACATTCTTTTGCCCTATTACTTCTACAGATACACCCTCAATTTGTCTGTGTAGTAATTCTAGCGTAGTAGTAACCTCACTTCTAATGTCCTGCTCGAATAAATCAGCTACATATTGAGTTAGAATCTGGATCACGTTTCGCAGTTCCGACATTTCTTCAGAAACGTTTGAAACTTCGTCAACCTTTTGCCTGAGCGTATGGATGATGTTACTAAGTTCCGCGACTTCATTACTTAATTGAACGAAATGAGAGTTTGGGTGACCCATCATAGGTGACAAAAGCCCGCCAACTGCTATAGATGATATACCTGCCTTTTGATTCAAGTCGTCTATATGTTCCTTTAAATTCCTTGGGGATTTATTCGCTTCTATTTTTTGCGTAAGGAGCTTTACCCTGTTACTTAATTCCATTGTTTCTTTACTTAATTGCAAGTTGGAGTTGTTCATAACTGGAAGTAGGATTGATTCGTCTACGGAAGGAGGTACATTGGCATTGGAGTCAGGAACAATAGCAGCTGTAGGAGGTAATGATTCTTCATCATTGAGTGCAATAATAGCCTTCTGACGCATTTCCTGTAAATGTTCTTTTATAAATTTAGGCGATTTATTGGCATCGCTCAACTTGGATATGATCTCAAAAGTTTCGATGGCTTCTTCTGTGTACCTTTGGGATCCGCCAAAAGCTTTAGTCGGAAGAAATTCGCGATAATAATTTGTCCATCCCCTTACAACTTCTCGTGTTTTTCCGATTTTACCAGCGATCTCGGTGAACTTATATGTCCTTTTCATTGTTATCTATCGTCATCCTTTCTTCTTATGTCCATTAGGCTTAGGCATCAGTTGTAACATATTATTCAGGACATCAAACAAGTGACAACAAATGAAGGAAACATTTAAGAGTCCGCTTTTCCTTACCTTCGAGAGAACAACAAAAAACCCAGTACCTATGCGGCACTGAGTCTGTTTTATTACACTATTGATCCTCTACTTCACCAGCTGACCGCGAGTAACACCTAATTGGTTCGTCGCTTTCAACGAACGCCATACTTGCGTACCGCTAATCTCACCATCAATCGCGCGACGGTACAAGTCGAGAATTTCGCGCACCTTGTCTGGCGTCTCTTCAAGGAACTCAACACGGAAGGAGCGGATGCCTAAATCCATGAAATGACTCAAGTACTCGGCACCAGATTGGTCCACCGCGTTATACACCGTATTACGACAGCCTTCATCGACACGCACCGGGTGAGACATTCCGACACGGTCTTGTAAAGAAACGCTGTGATCCTCACAAGGACGACCGCAGTTTGTAAAGTCAGTGCCCTCGCTCAGGAACGTACAGTACACGCAGTGCTCCGTATGGAACATCGGCATGTGCTGATGAATAACAACCTCAAGCTTCGAGGTCTCAGCACGACGAAGCAAATCGACCATTTGCTGAATGTTCAAATCGTACGAAGGCGTAATCTTCGAAAGGCCCGCTTCTAGGAACAAGGCAGCCGTTTTGTGGTTGGCCACATTGAGCGAGAAATCCCCGATTAACTGCGGTTTCGGCGCGTCTGGATTTTCCAACCGATGCTTCAAGAAGAAGTAGGCTGCGCCCGTATTACGGATCAATACCGCATCCGGATTAAGCTTTAATATATGGTTAAAATAGCCCGTTTCCCCTGGCATGTGAATACGCGGTGTCACCAAGGCGATTCGGCGCCCGGCTGCACGAACGGCTTCCACGGCCGCTGGGAACTGCTTAATAAATTCGAAATCCGCATAAATAAACTCGATTTCCGTTGTTTCAAGCACAGCCTTCACCTGATCCAGGTTACGGCAAAGTGCAGTAAGCTCCACAGCCTTGCGTTCCGCTAGGGAAAGCGCAGGAGCATTCGCGGCAGCGTTGGTGATAGCTGCCTCAGCAGCTGACTGAATCACGTCGTCATACACGCCGATTTCACGCTTCATGTAAGCAGGCGGTTTCTGCCGCTCGTCTTCCATCAGCTCCACAGCCATGCGGCGCATGCTGTTAAGCTCACGCATTGGCACAATCAGCTCACCGGTCAGCTGTAGATCTAGCTGGCTGAGCTCAAAAACCGTGCCGCCAAGGCGTCCAAACTGCTCCGTAAAGAGCTGTTCGTCCATCGGTCTTTTCTCCGCGCGAACGAGCGGAAGCTCGGACTGTACGAAGACGGTATGTCCGCCTTGAATATCCGTCCACCAGCTCTTGAGCGGCTCGCCTTCTACGCCGCTTACCTTCACGCTGACCGGGAATGTCCGGTAAGGCTTGTCGGTCTCGAACGTCTGGCGCAGGCGCTTGTCCAGCTGCGGATCATTCGTCTTCCAGATGCGGTCCCCGACATGCAGACGGCCCAGCTCCACATCATTGCGTCCCATAATGATTTCGATGAGTCCGCCCTCGGCTTCGCCTTCGAGCTTCTCTCCCTTGCGGCGCAAATCGTAGATGCGCCCGCCTTCTTCCTTCTTCGTCGGATCCCCCGCGTCGAAAACAAGACCGTCACCGCGCTTGAGCGGCGCCTCCAGCTCACAGATCACGCCATCGCGCAAAATTTGCTTGATGCGGCCCACGAAAACCCCGCGGCTCTTCGGAAACGTGCCATCGACAAGCTGCTTATTGTTGGTTCCATTCAAGAAGCCAACCGTAAATCCACGCGAGAAGCTTTGCTGTAGCTCACGAACCTCTTCTTTGGTCGGACGAGCATCCTCCCCATCGAAATAGCGGTCAATCGCACGGCGGTATTTGCTCACGACATTGGCCACGTATTCAGGGGTCTTTAGACGCCCTTCAATTTTGAAAGAGCGTACGCCGGCTTCAATAAGCTCCGGCACGATCTCTATCGCTGCCAAATCCTTTGGCGACAGCAAATACGTGACATCGCCCATCGGCTTTTGCACGCCATCGACCATCAGATCATACGGCAAGCGGCATGCCTGTGCACATTCTCCGCGGTTAGCGGAACGCCCGCCCCACATTTCAGAAGTCAAACACTGACCGGAATAAGATACACAAAGCGCACCGTGCACGAAAACTTCCATCGGAAGCTTCGCTTGATCGCCGATTTGTTTAATCTGCTTCAAGTTATTTTCGCGCCCTAAAACAACGCGCTCAATATCGAACGGCTTCGTAAATTCAACCGCCTCAGGCGATGTAATCGTCATCTGTGTCGATCCGTGAATCGGAAAATCAGGGGAGATTTGGCGAATCATTTTAACCAAACCAAGATCCTGTACAATGACCGCATCCACACCGGCGTCCACACATGCATCAATCAATTGCTTCGCATCATTCAATTCTTCCTCAAACACAAGGATGTTGAAGGTAAGGAAGCCCTTTACTCCATATAGATGAAGGAACGACATAATATCCGGCAGTTCAGCCATCGTAAAGTTATGCGCGCGTGCCCTAGCATTAAATTTCTCCACACCAAAAAACACGGCATCCGCACCATTGGCAACAGCCGCTCTCAAACAATCCCAATCCCCCGCAGGGGCCAACAATTCTATATCTTCTCTGCGTATCGTACGCATGGCAGCAAATCCTTTCAATAATAGATCCTCGGGTAAACCTCAAAGTCTTCTCTTTAGTGTAACAGAAAGGATAGGTAGGAATCTAGGGCGGGGGGGTAATTACAAACTTAGCCAAAATCCGACAGCCACAGCTAATTGCCAAACGTTTCCTCTAGGAACACCAAACCCTTTGAAGTTAACAAAGCTTCCTATGAATGCTATAATGGCAAGGATAGTGACCTTTTTAGTAATTGAGGGATACCTTTGGTTTTGTCGAAAATTCGTGTTCTTAAACTACTGATCGGACTCGGCCTTGTCAGCCTATTTACCATTGTCCTACTTTTATTTTTGCCAAAAGTAGATGAAACCAAGCTCCTCTATGCGACGAGCGGGGATCTTTATGATGCGGCAGCCTATGGAAATTTTCAGCAAACCTTGCAAGCAGGCGTTCAAATTGACAAGCAAAACCTACCCTCCTTAACAACGAGCCAGCTTCGTAAGTATGATGCGATTTATCTGGATCCTGCCCTTGCGCAAGATGCCGGGTGGGCGGAGCAAGTTACGAAGCTTGTCACATTCGTGAAGCAGGGCGGACATTTATTAGTGGAAAATGAGTTTGCTGACCGGTTTCCGCTGGATTTTCTTGGAGCTGCCAGAATTGTTGATTTAAAAAAGGTACCTCTGAACAAATTTGGTTCACCTTTCTTATCAGGGGATTCACTGTCTCTCAGCTACCCGCAGGTGCCAGTTAATCTTCAGGGCATTCAACAAACCTTTCAATTATTTACGCAAAGCTATCTTAAGCATAATACAATGGACGATCTACCTGGTTTTAACCTCGGATACGGTTTCGATCCCTCCACAGGTCAAACGATTGTGGCAATGAATAAACCTATGGAGTCGAAGATGCCTGTATCGCTTGTTATGCAGAACCGCGTTGGAAAAGGCACCGTGCTGATCAGCAGTAACTTTCTGCCTAACCGGTATTTCCTAACAGGCTACGACATGATGAGCGGCATGGATCCGAAGCTAGGCTTCTCACAGCTGGCTGCAAAGTACCAAGCAGAAATGAAACGGGTTCCGGGAACGACTTATTTCAATAGAAAAACGTTACCGATTGAGCCTTACTTTAACTTTGCTTTTGCTGCCGCGAACATGCAGTACCGCGGTGAGCAGCTGGCTTATGTATCGAAAGAAACATTTGGTTACAGTGTGAAAAAAATTCTTGGCCCTTACGGAAGGCCTGCGATGGCCTTTCAGAATCATTTTGAGGCGATGCCGGCAATTCAGCAGAAAGACGGCATTGCTTGGGCGGAGAAGCTGAAGGAATATAACGAGATCCCCTCGTTTACACTCGTGCGTAACGCCTTCTACTGGGGGCAATGGCGCGAGAGCGTGACGGTGCAGCTCAATACGGGAACGAACGCGCAGCCGAAGTTCGTCGGAGAGCTGCCTGGCTCGGGTTACGCGAGCGGGCTGCACGTGATGGCTGCTGGCAAGCCCCTGCGGCAGGCTTTGTTTCCACAGTATCGCGATCTGTCGAGCGCGATTGAGCTGCCTTACCGCGCGTACCCGACGGCCGCGGATATGAACGGCGACGGCCGCACGGACCTCGTGGTCGGCAGCTCGGATGGATTCGTGTATGTGTACACGAATCAAGGTGTTGACGCGGCGGCCTACACGAGTGAGCCGCCGCCAGAGGGCTTGGCGCTGCCGGACACGTTCGGCGCGCCGGTGAAGCTGTTGCTGGAGTCCGGCGAGCCGCTCCAGCTTGGCCCTTACAGTGCCGTTCACGCCGCAGACGTGAACGGGGATGGCCGCACGGACCTCGTCGTCTCCGACGAGTCCGGGGCGGTACGGCTTCTGCCGCAGCTCGCTAGCGGCAGGTTCTCGAAGCCCGCGGTGCTGCTCGCGGGTGGGAAGCCGCTGCAGCTGCCCGGAGGGCCTGCAGCGCCGTTCGTCGCCGACGTCGATGGCGACGGCAAGCTCGACCTTGTCCTAGGCGGAGCCGATGGACAAGTATGGCTCTACAAGGGCCGCAGCGCAGCGGGCCTCACCCTAAACCAAGGCAGCGCCATCATCACGCTGCCGAACAAAGCCACGCACGCCGCACCATCCGTGCGTGACATCAACGGCGACGGTCGACTTGATCTCGTAGTCGGCAGCAGTGACGGGGACCTACAGGTTTTCACCCAAGAAGGCGCTGGCGCTTGGGCAGATGCGGGTCCCCTACAGGGCACAACCCTGAACCAAGTCGGCGATCACGCCTTGGTTGCCGGCCACTACTCCGTCCCGCTTTGGATAGATCTTAATCACGACGGCAAAGACGACCTGGTCGTCGGCGGTATCGAATTCGGGTCCCCCGTTTCGATCGACGACCCGCAGTTTCCTTATCAAGCGGAGCTCCAGGAGTTCATCCAATACGCGCGTGACAATCATTTACAAATCGATCCGCACATGTTCGTGCATAATTTCAAAAGTGCTGAACAGGAACGTACCGAGCTTTCCCTTCACAAGAAAGCTTTCGATAAGCTCGGTATCCCTTGGCTGCACCCTGGAACGAACCAACACACGTGGCGCATCAATAACATAGATCAACAGCAAACACTGGAAAATGAACAGCAGCAAGGATTATGGTACAATTTCGGATTCTTATCACCCGATTCGCCCGTTATTTCACGTCCCGAAGAGATTTGGTCGCTTCCCTTCCTATTACAGGATAAACAAGGGAATACAGATCATACGATGCTGATTCATACACCGACGCCGGTACTGCGGACAGGAGATTATGCAACGACGGACGTTTTCGAATCAATGGCTAAATTGGACATGCCGATTGATTATTTCGAGCACATCGAGTACCATTTTCCCGTACCGTCTTTGGTTGCCGACTTAACCAATTTTGCTGATTACTTTAATAAACTTCGTATGAAGCATGATTATAATTTTATGACCGAAACACAGATGGCGAAGTCATTCTTAACCGCTATGAAAAGCGAAGTTCGTATTAGTCAGTCATGGGCTTCTTACTTATGGGACAAGCTGAAAGATCGTTTATCAGGCAGCAGTCCGCACTTTCACGCCACTTTGACACCGAATACCAATAAGGTGCCAAGCTTGGCTGGTGAGTATGCTGCAACACTTGGTGTTGTCATCGAAAAGGGTGAAAAACTTGCCCTATACTCCCTACTAAGTGATTCGGATATTTACACGACAATTGACAACCAATTCTATGTAGGTTTGGCTAAGCCATCCTCCATCGGTATTGGAGTGACCAAGGAAAAGTTCCACGTCGTGCGTTCTAATGTCCCTTTTGGGCTGACACAGCAAGGAAACACTCATCAATTGGTCCTGAAATCAGCAGGTCTGCAGCAAGTGAAGGTATTCAGTCCTACGGAGCTACTTTTCGACGGATCCGATGCCAAGATCGAGCATGACTCCCAAACACATATGTACACCATCACCCGATACGGTGATTTGACGACACTTACTTTTACAGCAAAGTGAACTAACATTCCTTTATCTAATGACCACTTTTAAATTAACCAGGAGGCTTTCCAACATGTCTAATGAAGAATTATTAGCGCAGCTTGAACAGCATATTCGCGAGCGTTATGAAATTGCTGAGGATGACGATGATTTTGACGTTGATGTTCATCTGTTTGATTATGGGTTCATTGACTCCATCGGAGCCACAGCGCTCATCGCCCATATTGAGAAAACGTACAGCATCCAAGTGACGAATCAAGATTTAATGCTGTACTCTATGAACACGGTAAGCGAAATTGCCGATTTTATTTCCAAGAAGACTGCGAGGTAACCCACTCATGTTGACATGTAAAATTTCTTTAGAAGGCCTGGCTGAAAGTCAGCATGGACAAGTCAAATACGCGTCCGCCTTTGCCGATGAGCATATTCAGGATATTGCCCTTGTGGATGGTCACATTATCATTACCCATAACTCTCCGAATGGAAACGAAGGTATTACCGAACGGGTTCAGCGTCTTATTGAACGCTTCTCACACGGTGATTTCGGCTTCAAGGAAAACATTCTATTCGAGAACAAAGTCGATACTCCCTATGAAGGCGATATTATCGCTGAGCTTGTAGAGCGTAAAGCAATTAAAGTGTTGGAGCCCGGCCTTTTTATTTTCCGTGAGCCTTTCTCCAGCTTAATGCGTTTCTTGGATTATTCTTTCGTTACAAAGATCGCCAAGCGTTTCGAAGGCATGCAGGAAGAGTCTTATCCAGCTGTCATTCATAGTCACACTTTGAACAAAACGAACCATTTCACTTCGTTCCCTGAGCATATCCACTTCGTGACTCATTTGCGTGAAGACTTGGATGTCATCGAATCCTTCTCCCAATCGATCCGCGAAGCTGGCGGTTGGAACCAAGAGCAGCCATTGGCGCTTGATAACAATATGGTGAAGCCGAACTTCATGATGAATCCTTCTACTTGTTACCACTGCTATGAAGGCCTAGAGAATGAAACGCTTGAGGGTGACGGCATCGTCGTTACAGCCATTGCGAAATGTCACCGTTTCGAGTCCAAAAACCACACCGATTTCGGTCGTCTGCTCGACTTCTCGATGCGCGAAATTATTTTCGTCGGTAAACCGGACTTCGTCAAAGAAAATCGCCTAAAATCGATTGAATATCTTAAAGAGCTTGCCGTTGAGTGGAACGTGGACAGCATGATGGAGATCGCCAACGACCCGTTCTTCACGAACGATTTCCAAGTGAAAGCGTCCTTCCAACGCAATCAAGAGATGAAATATGAGCTGCGCTTGAGCATTCCTCATGTGAAGAAATCAATCGCCTGCTCCTCTGTAAATTTCCATAGCAACACGTTCGGAAATGCTTTTAATATTAAAATGGGCAAGCGCAACGCCGTTACAGGCTGTGTAGGCTTTGGTATCGAGCGCTGGGCGTTCGCGTTCTTGGCACAGTACGGTCTCGATGAACAGCAGTGGCCTGCCACATTCCGTGAGCAGTACCATGCTTGGCAGGAGAAGGCGCTGTAAGTGCCTTTTCTGTTCTATCCGTAACTACTTTGCTATGTCGACCATAAGCAGATCCCCTGATGGATCATTGATGTATAACCATCGATAATGAATCCCGATGAATGATCCTCGCCAAGTGAACCTTGACGATTGATTCCTCGACCGTCTAAGTTGCATTTTGTACAACAATATCTCGATAAAGTGGCCTTTACCAGCAGCATAGTTGCATTTCATACAACAATTCTGTTCCAAAACGCCTGATTTGATGAAAATCTCTTTGAATTGTTGTATTTTTTACAACATATAGCCAATATGCTTAAGGATTTAAAAGAATTGTTGCACAAAATGCAACTTCACCTCGAGTTGGGGGACGTCGGGTACATTGAGACGCATTCATATCAGTCCATCGACCTGCACGTTACATCAAAGTAACATCACATGGCCCACACACCGACATTAGCTGTACGATATACAGTTCCTTGTCAGCTGTGGACCAACTAATGCTTCATGCGTTCTCTATGGCAAGCCAGACGTTATGAAGCGTCCATCCTATACAAAGATAATGAGTGATACCGTTGAAAGTAGCTGCATTTCTCAAAAAAAATAGTTTCGTACTCGGCCTGCTGCTGGCAATCGTCGTCTCCGACCTGCTCATTTCTTGGTGGAACCCGATGGTTAGCTCACGCCGTTTTTACAAAAACGACTTTACCAAAACGCTCTACCACCACGGCTGGTCCCAATCGGGTCCAGTTTTCTTCGGTAATTCCTCCGTTACGGGTGCGTATATCGAAGAGAAATCCGAAGCCCATTTGGTTGAAATGGGACTTTCCTATGGAATGCTAACCGACCTGAAAGCCATCCTATCGAATAACCTTTACCAGGTGAAGGATGAGCTTGTGATTGGCATTGATGTTCACACCATGCTGGACTCACTTGAAACTGATCCAACCTACCAATGGTTCAAACCCTGGTACCAGCCTTATGTTTACACGTACCGCGACTATTTCCGGGATTCCGGTGAAGAGTTTGCTCGTAATCTGAGTAAAGGCAGCCTAACCTACGAACCTCGCTGGATTGATAAAGAGCTGTACCCCGGTCGCAAAGACGATGCTTTCCTAAAGACGAAATGGACCGATTACGACAAGCGCTTTGGTTCCATGACACTGAAAGATTTTCAGGCAAATTTGGATGCTCTGCAATGGGTTATCCAGTATGCGAATAAGCATCAACTTCCTCTGCGTGTGATTTGGATGCCGTGGAACAAAGGCTATACGGATCCGCCTTACGTCGCCTCCTTAATGCAAGAGGCAAACCGCCAGCTGCAAGCCGCGAATGTCCCTACGCTGGATTTGCTGCACAAATACGATCCACGCTATTTCCATGACCTTGTCCACTTGAACCGCGAAGAGGGCGCGCCGCTATTTACAAAGGAGGTAGACTCATGGTTAAAATCCTTAGGAAAACCATCGAAGTCCTGATCTATCTCGTGATGCTGTATTTGGTTTTCATCTATTTTACTGGCAAGGGCTTGTTTATCTACGAGAAATTCTAGTATTTCAAAATCTTCTAGAAGTCTAAGATGAGACTGATCAAGCTTTCGAAGCGAGGAGTTCTATAGCTATGTTTTATATGCACATGAACGCAATTATCGCTATGATTGGCATGGTTGCCGTTCTGATGCTCACCCGCAAGTGGGCTAATAACAAACGCATTCTGATGATTATTTTCAGTCTCTGCTTTCTGCTGCTGTTTAGCCAGAAGCTGCTTATTTTCTATGCTGCTTTCACGATCATTAATTATGCTGGCTTTGTTTATCTATGCCGAACAACGTTCTGGCGTAAAGCGACCTTTATTTTCGCGATTGCCGCTAATGTTGTCGGTGTGTTTCTCGGTGTCCGGCTTTTCGTCATGGACATTTTTCACAATCCATTGTTCGATGCTATCATCTATTTAGGCCTCATTTATAACGTTCTTAAAGTGATCGATGCATATTATTTTGCTTATTTCTTCGGTAAAGAAGGTCAAGTTCCAGCCATTGATTACGCGAATTACCTGCTCTTCATTCCAACTTTTACATCGGGACCGATTTTAAAATTCCGTGATTTCATGGCCGATAGCAAAAAGCCTTACAACGTAGACGCCGCTCTTTTTGAAGATAGTGTGAAACGGATCATTTTAGGTTTGTTTAAGAAAATTGTTGTGGTCACCTGGATGACCAGCGTTTTCGATCAAGTGCTAAAGCAGGATCTGCACACCCATCAGTCGTTATTTCTATTGATCTGGTTCTATGCACTCATTTACTTTGATTTCTCCGGTTATTCCGATATGGCGATCGGCTTTGGGCGATTGATGGGCTATACGATGCCTGAGAACTTCAAGCGTCCTCTCTTCTCACCTTCCATGACGCAGTTTTGGCGAAATTGGCACGCGACGTTAGGTGATTTTTTCCGAGATCATATTTTCATGTTCTTCTCCCGTACTGCTCCATCCCGCTGGGTAGCCTCCAGCTTGTCTGTTCTGATTATGGTCTTGATTGGTCTGTGGCATGGCTTTACATGGCTTTATTTCTTCTACGGGCTCTATCATGGGATTATTCTGGCCATCGAAAATATCTTTAAAATCACTACCGTTAATAAAAAGAAAGTATCCAAAACCTATTTCTACTTTCGTTGTTTCGTTACACAAGCATTAGTTACGTTCTCGGTTATTATCTACAGCTCCAATTATGAGACGGTACTTCGGATCTATAAAGGCTTGCTTCATTTTACTGGATGATAGTGGTATAATTTGTGTGGTTGTTTACCATTTATGGAGGTGTACCTAATGAAGTTAGGCGTTTTTATGGTTCTGTTCGGTGGAAAACCGTTCGAGGAAGCGTTGGATTACATTGCTGCGAAAGGCTTAGATGCTGTTGAAATTGGTACAGGGGGCTATCCCGGTACAGCTCATTGCAACCCAAGCGAACTTCTCGCAGACGCAGGGAAATTAAAAGCATTTAAACATGCGGTGGAATCCCGCGGTTTGACAATCAGCGCGCTTAGCGCACACGGTAACCCGTTGCACCCGCAAAAACACATTGCTAAAGAGTTTCATGATGCTATCATACAAACGATTGATCTTGCTGAGCGCTTAGAGGTACCTGTAGTTAATACGTTCTCAGGCTGTCCTGGTGACCATGAGGATGCGAAGTATCCGAACTGGCCGGTAGCGCCTTGGCCGAACGATTTCCAAGAGATTCTGGACTGGCAGTGGGGGAACAAAATTATTCCTTACTGGACAGAGACAGGCAAGTACGCTTCCGACCGTAATATTAAAATTGGTCTGGAGCTGCACGGCGGTTTCTCCGTACATACGCCAGCAACTCTCCTTCGTCTGCGCGAAGCAGCAGGTGATGCGATCGGCGCGAATCTTGACCCGAGTCATATGTGGTGGCAAGGAATCGATCCTGTGCAAGCTGTTCAAATTCTTGGCCGTGCCGGAGCGATTCACCATTTCCACGCCAAAGATACATCTCTTGATGTTAACAATGTGAACCGCTATGGTGTAACAGACATGCAATCCTACGCTAACATGCTTGACCGCGCTTGGCAGTTCCGCTCTGTTGGTTATGGTCATGATATGAAAGTTTGGGCTGACATCATTAGCGCTTTGCGCCTTGTTGGTTACGACTATGTCGTGAGCATCGAGCACGAAGACGGTTTGATGTCCGTAGAAGAAGGATTCTCCAAAGCGGTGCAAAATCTGCAACAAGTGCTCATCAAGGAACCTCTTGGTGAAATGTGGTGGGTATAAGCATTCGCTAAAGGATAAACGACTCCGTCGTCCTACTGGGACGAGCGCGTTTGTCAAGACTGATGACGCGAAGTGTAATAAAACTTATACTTTCTTATCTAATTAAATAAAACAAAAAAGCCCGCAGGCGCCGTTGATCTTACGATCTTGGTCCTGCGGGCTTTTATCTTGTTTTGCTCTGATTTACCAGCCGCTGATCATAACGTAATCCATGATGCCGAATACGATCAAGGAAACTCCTGCAAACCCAAGGGCAAACAAATTTCTTCGAGGGTTGATCAACTGTCTAATAACCGCAATGGCGATGACAACCGTGAAGATCAAAACGTAAATATCAAAGCTTGTATACGTACTTGTTGTTGCTGCTGCTTCCGCTAATAACATGGTGAAACCTCCTTATAGTAACTCGGTGCAAGGCACACGTCCTGCTATTTTAATTCTATGTTAGCTTGATTGGGCATTAGATGCAAGTGATTACACTGATGTGTAACAAGTTTGTCACCTTTTGCAGGCCTTGGCCCATATGATAAGGCCATGAATGAATGGATTCAACGAAGCTCATACATCAAATCAATGATTTCTTTTTGATAAATCGTGTTTTCTCATACCTGCCTCGTAAGTATAAAATGTCCATCTCTTCGAGTATTTATAACTCCGAGCATATTTGAGATTCAACTCATGACTTATACATCAGCTGCCAAAATAAAAAATAAACCCGACATCCCTATCAAGGGACGTTTCGGGTTCTATGTTTTCTTAGAGTAACATTTCTTAAACGACTAGTCCGTACACGGGGTCGAATTCTTTATGCTCCTCTAAGTATACGTTTTGTAGTTTTTCTGCTAATTCTTTCTCCTGCCAAGCTAAGAATCGAAAAGGATCAATACCTAAAGCAGAAACAATCTCTTGTAACTCTAACGTCGGTTTCATAACAAGCCTCCATAAAGTAGATAGATTATACTGCTTATATCCTCAATCATGGATAGTTAGTAATAGGGATATTTTCGTATGCAACTTATAACCTAATTATAGGTCTATTCTCCCTCATTGTGATAGAGGGTTAAATTGTCGAAGCTTGTATCATTCTATTAAGTCTTAACAAAATTAAAGGTATGTTAGTCGGAATTGTGACAAAAAGAACAAAATAAGCTTGGCGTCACGATCTCTTGTATCGTGAGCCAAGCTTATTCGGGTAACTGACTAGCCGACTGATTCTTCTAGCACCTCAAGGCGCTTCGCATAGTTCTCAGAGCGCTCCCGATCCCGTTCAAGGATCGGTTTCAAATACTGGCCGGTGTAGGACCCGGCCACCTTCACGACATCCTCCGGCGTACCGGCTGCCACGATCAGTCCTCCGCGGGTACCACCCTCGGGGCCTAGATCGATGACGTGGTCCGCCGTCTTGATCACATCGAGGTTATGCTCGATGACAAGTACGGTTTCACCGTTCTCAACGAGACGGTGAAGCACCTTCAGCAGACGATCGATATCGTGGATGTGGAGCCCCGTAGTGGGCTCATCCAGGATGTAGATCGTCTTGCCTGTGCTGCGGCGGTACAGCTCCGCCGCGAGCTTCACACGCTGGGCTTCGCCGCCGGACAGCGTAGTAGCTGGCTGGCCGAGGGTCATGTAGCCCAGGCCCACATCTAGAAGAGTCGTCAGCTTACGATGAATACGCGGCAAGTTCTTGAAGAACTCGCAGCCGTCCTCAATCGTCATTTCTAACACTTCGGAAATGCTCTTGCCTTTGTACTTCACTTCCATCGTCTCGCGGTTGTACCGCTTGCCTTTACAGACTTCACAAGGCACATACACGTCTGGTAAGAAGTGCATCTCGATCTTGATGATGCCGTCTCCACGACAAGCCTCACAGCGGCCGCCCTTCACGTTAAAGCTGAAGCGGCCTTTCTTGTAACCGCGAACCTTGGCTTCGTTCGTATTCGCATAAACATCACGAATATCGTCAAACACACCGGTATACGTCGCTGGATTCGAGCGTGGCGTGCGGCCAATCGGTGATTGGTCAATGTCGATGACTTTATCAATGTGTTCAAGTCCCACAATTTCCTTGTGCTCACCAGGACGCACCTTAGCTCCGTTTAAATCACGCGACAAGGTTTTGAACAAAATCTCGTTAATCAACGTACTTTTGCCTGAACCGGATACCCCTGTTACACAGGTGAATACTCCGAGTGGCACTTTAGCCGAGACGTTGCGCAAATTATTTTCTTTGGCGCCTTTGACCTCGATCCATTTCCCATTCGGCTTGCGTCGCGCTGCTGGAATAGGAATGAAACGTTTGCCGCTAAGGTATTGTCCTGTTAGAGAGTTTTCGTCTTTCATCAACTCTGTAGGCGTACCTTCCGCAATAACTTGTCCGCCATGAATACCGGCACCAGGACCGATATCGATAATGTAATCCGCAGCCATCATCGTGTCTTCATCATGTTCCACGACGATTAATGTGTTGCCGAGATCACGCATATGTTCGAGCGTCTGAATCAGACGCGTATTATCTCTTTGATGAAGCCCAATGCTAGGCTCATCCAAAATATAAAGGACACCCATCAAACTAGAACCGATCTGTGTAGCCAAGCGAATCCGCTGCGCTTCTCCACCCGATAACGTACCTGCAGCACGATGCATCGTTAAGTAATCAAGACCCACGTTGACAAGGAACCCCAGGCGAGATCTGATTTCTTTGAGAATCAAATTGGAAATCGTCAGCTCACGTTCATTCAAGTCCAGCCCTTTGAACCATTCCTCAGCGTCACCAATTGAAAGGGAAGTTGCATGCGCAATGTTTTTGCCATTGATCGTCACAGCTAACGTTTCGGGCTTCAGACGCTGTCCTTTACACTTCGGACAAGGCTTCGTGCTCATATACGTCTGGATATGCTCCCTGATCCCCTCAGAGAACGTATCTTTGAATCTGCGCTCTAAGTTGCGAATGATACCCTCGAAAGGAACCAACGCTTCCTTGCTCGCTCCCATATCATTCTCGTAGCGGAAGCGAATCTTCTCCCCGCCTGTTCCATAAAGGATAACCTTTATTTGATCACTGCTGATCTCAGAAACAGGCACATTGCGCGGAATGGAATAATGTTCACAAACCGCAGCAAGAAACTGCGGGTAATAGTTGGAAGTGCTGCCGGCCCAAGCTTCGAACGCTCCCTCTTCAATCGTTAGCTTCATATCAGGAACAAGTAAATCAGGATCAACAATCATTTGACTGCCTAGTCCATCACAATCGGGACAAGCGCCAAAGGGACTGTTAAACGAAAACATTCTCGGTGCTAATTCTTCAACACTGAAGCCGCACTCCGGACAGGCTAAGTTCTGGCTAAAAAGAAGCTCTTCTTTGTCAATGATATCAACGATTACCCGGCCATTCGCCAGCTTGAGCGCTGTCTCCAGTGAATCCGCAAGACGAGTTTGAACATCCTCTTTGATCACGATACGGTCAACAACGACCTCAATCGTATGCTTTTTATTTTTGTCGAGCTCAATCTTCTCAGCGAGATCGACCGTTTCACCGTTGACACGCACCCTGACGAATCCCTGCTTTTGAATATCAGCAAGCAGCTTCGTATGTTCGCCTTTGCGTCCTGAAATAAGGGGAGCTAGAATCTGGAGCTTCGTTCGTTCCGGATACTCCATAATGCGATCCACCATTTGTTCCACGGTTTGCGATGTAATCTCAATACCATGGGTCGGACAGTGCGGACGTCCAATTCGAGCATATAGTAAGCGCAAATAGTCGTAAATCTCCGTTACTGTCCCAACCGTGGAACGCGGATTACGGCTTGTTGTTTTCTGATCAATGGAAATAGCCGGGGATAGACCTTCAATCGAATCTACATCCGGCTTATCCATTTGCCCTAGAAATTGTCTGGCATAGGCAGATAGAGATTCAACGTATCTGCGCTGCCCCTCCGCATAAATCGTATCAAAGGCAAGCGAAGATTTCCCTGATCCACTTAAGCCTGTGAGAACAACAAACTTATCACGCGGAATCGTGACATCGATATTTTTCAGATTATGAGCTCTCGCTCCTTTAATGACGATTTGATCTCTAGACACAGTACCCTTCCTCTCCTATGTGAAGCTGAAGCCCCTTCTAGGCGTCAGCTTTCATTTCCATAATAGCATCACGCAGCTGCGCGGCACGTTCGAACTGCAGGTTCTTCGCAGCCTCTTTCATCTCGCCTTCCAAACGCTCGATCAGCGACGCGCGATCCTTCTTCGACATCTTCGCACCCTTCACATCAGCCAGATAATCCGCTTTCTGTTCAGCCACTTTCGTAGCTTCAATGACATCGCGAATTTTCTTGGCAATCGTTTGCGGTGTGATCCCCAGCTTCTCATTATGCGCTTCTTGCAAACTTCGACGGCGACTCGTCTCATAGATCGCTTTCTGCATGGAGTCTGTTATTTTATCTCCATACATAATGACACGTCCGTCTGAATTCCTCGCGGCACGGCCGATGGTTTGAATCAGCGATCGTTCCGAACGTAGGAACCCTTCTTTGTCCGCATCTAGAATAGCGACCAACGAAACCTCAGGTAAATCAAGCCCTTCCCTGAGGAGGTTAATCCCCACAAGAACATGGAAAGTCCCCAACCGCAAATCACGTAAAATCTGCATACGTTCAAATGTCTTGATATCCGAGTGCAAGTATCGAACCTTAATCCCTATTTCCTTAAAGTAATCGGTTAAATCTTCCGACATCTTTTTCGTTAAGGTAGTAACGAGCACCCGCTCATCTTTACGAATTCGATCATGAATTTCCGCTATTAAATCATCAATTTGTCCTTTGGTTGGTCTTACCTCAATAATAGGATCCAGTAACCCTGTAGGACGAATAATTTGTTGTGTCATTTGTGGACAATGTTCCAGCTCATAAGGTCCAGGCGTAGCTGATATATATAAAATTTGGCTGACTTTCTCCTCAAACTCCTCAAAGCGTAAAGGTCGGTTATCCAGTGCAGATGGCAAACGGAAACCATGATCAACCAATACTTCTTTTCTCGCTCTATCTCCATTGTACATCGCGCGAATTTGCGGCAAAGTCACATGAGATTCATCGACCATAAAGAGCATGTCGTCCGGGAAATAATCCAAAAGTGTATAAGGCGTAGCCCCTCGCTCACGGAAAGTCAGCGGTCCTGAGTAATTCTCAATCCCATTGCAGAAGCCCATCTCTTGCATCATTTCCATATCGTAACGAGTCCGCTGTTCAAGCCTTTGTGCTTCGAGCAGCTTCCCTTGCTCTTTCAGCTCAGCAAGACGCTCCTCAAGCTCACGTTCAATATTCACGAGAGCGCGTTTCATCGTATCTTCATGCGTCACAAAGTGAGACGCTGGGAAAATCGCGATATGCTCGCGTTCGCCGATAATCTCGCCGGTGAGCACATTAATTTCCGTAATCCGTTCGATTTCGTCACCAAACAACTCAACTCTCACCGCTTGCTCGCCATGCGACGCTGGGAAAATCTCAACAACATCTCCGCGCACGCGAAACGTGCCGCGCACAAAATTCAAATCATTCCGCTGATATTGAATATCCACGAGCTTGTGTAAAATCTCATTGCGTGATTTCTCCATCCCTACACGTAAAGAAAGCAGCATATTGCCATATTCAATTGGCGAACCCAAGCCGTAAATACACGACACGCTCGCCACGACAATAACGTCACGGCGTTCAAATAACGAGCTTGTCGCTGAGTGACGAAGCTTATCAATCTCTTCATTGATGCTGGAATCTTTCTCGATGTAGGTGTCAGAGGAGGCAATGTAGGCTTCTGGTTGGTAGTAATCATAGTAACTAACGAAGTAGGAGACGGCATTATGAGGGAAGAATTCTTTAAATTCACTGCACAACTGTGCGGCTAACGTTTTGTTATGCGCAATAATTAGGGTTGGACGGTTCAATTTGGCAATGACTTGCGCCGCTGTGAACGTTTTTCCCGTTCCCGTCGCACCCAAGAGCGTCTGATGCTTATTTCCCGCTTGTATACTTTGAACAATTTCCTCAATCGCTTGAGGCTGATCACCTTGCGGAGAAAAATCGGATACAAGTTCAAACTTCTTAGAACTAATTACAAGTTCACTCATCAATAATCACCTACACTTATAGTGGTTGTTTAAAAAGTTGACTCTCATAACAAAGTCATTCAGGAAGCAACTCGGCATCGAATCTTGAACGAAACCGGGAAGTCCGGTACCCATGTAGCAAATCTCTACACTTCGTTCCTCCTTCTCCGTACTTCCTCCAACCTTCTCGGTTCTGAAAGCGAACTTTTTAAACCTACATTTTATCGAAATAAATCGAACTTTTATCCTATTAACTTTCCTTATGCTATTTCCGATATAGAAGTTTATGGAACTTATTCGCCACAAATATGAAGGATTCTCTAAATTCATCCATCATAAGAATGTTTGTTCTGGTTTTTCCATTATACTCTTTTTGAATCATGGATGCAAACGGCAATATCTGTTACGGCCTGTATAAATTTTGTGGAGAACGACTCCAACGAACTTATCTGGTTGCTTTATGGTTCCTATTCTTTTTATGCTAATTAGGAGTGGTACAGTCATGGATTTGACAACAGTTTTAGGATTAGTATTGGGTCTTGTAGGTTTAGTCGGCGGGTACATGTGGGATGGCGGTCATATTAGTTCATTGATCATCCCGAGTGCCATGCTGATCGTTTTCGGCGGAACCTTTGGCGCAGTAGCCATCAGCTTTCCGCTCTCTATTTTAGCCAAAATACCTAAAGCTCTAGGCATTGCCTTCAAAGAAGTTAAAAGAGATCCGGGGGCAACGATTGATGAACTTGTGGATATGGCCTCTATCGCTCGTCGAGAAGGAGTACTAGCCCTTGAGCAGCGTGCACAGGAGCATACAAATCCGTTCCTTAAAGATGGCTTACTTATGGTGGTGGATGGAACTGATCCTGAGTTGACCAGACAAATTCTAGAACTAGAGATGGATGCTATTGAACACCAGGTTAACAATATGTCAAAGGTGTTTGAAGCCGGAGGCGGATATGCTCCAACCATGGGAATTATCGGTACCGTTATGGGGCTCATTCACGTTCTCGGTAATCTCGACGACCCCTCCAGTCTCGGTCCCGCCATTGCCGTTGCTTTCACAGCCACTTTATACGGTGTTATGAGCGCCAACTTGGTCTATCTTCCGATTGCTAATAAAATTAAGGTTCGCGGTAAAGAAATGGTTTCCGAAATGGAACTGATGTTAGAAGGAATTCTTGCCCTTCAAGCTGGTGAGAATCCACAGTTAATTAAGAAAAAACTGAATTCCTTCCTCCACGATAAATCAACGAAGAAAGTCGTAGAGGAGGATGTCGACAATGGCGCGGAGAGGTAAGAAGCACGAGGAACACGTCAATCATGAGAGATGGCTCATTACTTACGCTGATTTAATCACCCTTCTGCTCGTTTTCTTCATTATTATGTATGCAATGAGTAAAGTCGATGTTCAAAAGTATTCCGTTCTGGCCCAAGCCTTAAACATGCAATTCCAGAAAGCTGACTCGGTTTTGGATAAAGGCTTTGGCGTAAGCGGTCAAATGACCCCTAAGCAAGGCGATGCCCAGACACCGCAGAACCAGAATCAGAGCCAGGACGATCAGAAGGAAGAGAAAGATAAAACAAAGCCTGAAGAGAATGAAAAAGAGAAGCGCGAAAAGGAACTTCAGGATCTTTTAAAACAAGTCCAAGCTTATATTAAGGATCAGAATCTGGAGGCACAAGTGTCTGCCAGTGATACAGAACGCGGTGTGGCTATCACCCTTAACGACTTATTCCTATTCGACCTAGGAAAAGCGGATCTGAAAGCGGCCTCCTTTCCTATTCTGCAGAAGCTTGCTTCACTTATCCCTACGTTGAACAGCAAGATTAGCATTGAAGGTCATACCGACAACTTACCGCTGGCTACAGGTTCTCCTTTCAAAGATAACTGGGGCTTATCCTTCGCCCGTTCCCTTTCGGTTCTTCGCTATTTTAGCGATACAGCCAAGCTGGATAACAACAAATTTATTGCTACCGCATATGCCGATACGATGCCAAAAGTAGCCAACACCAGCGATGAGAACCGCAGCAAAAATCGCCGCGTTGAAATTATCGTACTGCGTGATGGGCTTTCTCCAACAACAACGGTTAAATAAGCAAAGACCCTTCCTCTTTCAAACGAGAGGATAGGGTCTTTTTTTAATCACATGGATTTCGTCGAATCATTGGATAACAAGCCGGTTAGTTTACTTCGCAAATAGGAAAACAGGTGCAGAGGTTTTTGCTCTAGGAAGTACAATGCATCCTGATCCGGAGCTAAAATAATACCTAATTGATGATGATCGCCAGAGTAAATCGCTCGCTGTAAGAAGCGTACCTCATCTTGCTCATTCAGCACTTCCAGCCTGCAAAAGGCGGAATTCAGCCCCATGGCAACGTGCAGATCGGTTTTAGTCTTGATTTTGTGACCGTTCACCTTATGAATGAGTTCGCCAGTTTGAATACCTAACTCGTGGGCAGGACTGTTTGGCACTACCGACAACACCATAAGACCTCGCTGTGAGTGCACGTAGAACGGCACCAGCTTATCTTCAACCCAGTGGTTATACCGAATCAATCCTTCATGTAAAGTAATGCTTAATACGGCTCCTACAAGCAGAATCGGCGACCAGAAATGGGCGGCTATAGCTATAACTAACAGGGTGATGCCATATAAGTAGAGTAAGCTTGCGCTGAAACGAGCTTGCTTACGAGGGAGCTTCGATATCGTTAGCTCCGTAAAGCCGATCATTGCCGGAAAGGCAAGAAGTGTCCATCCTGACGCGAGGTTCGAACCAAACAGTGTTTCCCATGGAAGAGCTTGTATACTTCCCCCTGACATAGGAACGAGCAAGAACAAAGGGACAGGCCAGAAGCCTTGCAGTTGTTGCCCGCCGATAATCTGCCCTCGTCTTCCTTCGAGGAACAACGGTGTTGCCATACGTGCCCCTTGAAAGCCGACGAGCGTCCCTTCTAGAAGATGAAGTACGGCGACAATGACCAGCAAGGAAGGAATATCCGCGCCAACTACAATGTCCAGAATCGGTACCGCCTCCTGAAGACTGGCTGCATTCGGTATCCACGAAAGAATCACTTGCGCGATTCCCAAAATACCTACCGCATAAGCCAGACACAAGAATCTAACGCGCATCATCACTAGAATAATCGAAAGGACCCATAAGAGAATTACCGTATTCGCTTCAATATTAACACCTACGAAGAGCATAAGTATGGAGGCACTGAGACCGCCTAGCCATCCCCATAGTACAGTGCGCCACGTCTCACTCAATAAAGAATGCAAGCGCGTGTGAAAAAGCTTACGTTCCATCTGAATCTGCTTCCGATAGTGCAGCACAATAAATAGAATTCCTATATAGTAAAAAGGATTCGCAAACAACTGCCCCACAGCATGCAGCAGTCTGTCCAAGAGTTGAATCAACACATCCATACGAATCTGGGCTCCTTGATGAAAAAGAAATAGGAAGGCTGCCGTAGCAACCTTCCTACACTAATTCGACTACGAGCGCTTATTTCCTGCCCATCCCGACGAATTTCCAATATCTGATCCTTATTATTTCCCGATTTGCTTTTGGATTTGCCCAATTGCTGCTTTCAGCTGCAAATCATTCTTCGGCTCACGGATTTGCGCCAAAATTGATTTTTCGATTTTAGTCGCTGTTTCCGTGTCTACCTCGCCTGTCATCGGTAAACCATTTGTCCGTTGGAATGCTTTAACAGCTGTAACTGTCTTATCATTGAAATAACCGTCCGTGCGCTCCGGGTTAAAACCCAGACCTGATAACATGAGCTGTAGATTCTTCACATCATCGCTTGTCGTATCCTGTTTAAGCACGCTTTTCTTAGACAGCGGAGCTGCTTTGAAATAACCTGGCTGCTCAACTGGGATATCCGGTTGGATCCCCGTTTTGTGAATCCAGTTGCCATTAGGCGTTAACCATTTGTATACGGTCATTTTAATATTGCTGCCGTCGCCCATTTCCTTCTCAAAAGTAACCTGAACGGTTCCTTTCCCGTAGGAAGTTTCGCCAATAATCTTACTGCCAACCGCTTCTTGGAACGCTCCTGCCAATATCTCTGAAGCACTCGCACTGCCCTTGTTCACAAGTACAGTGACCGGATAGTTCTTGCCTGAACCCGTTGATGGTGTCGGCTCCCGCTTCCCATCCCGATTCTCGACCTGGACGATCGGCTTGCCGCTTTTGACAAAAGGATTCACGATGTCCACAACTACGTTCAACAGACCGCCTGGATCATTACGTACGTCGATAACAAGCCCTTTCATCCCTTTGGCTTCAAGGCTTTTCAGCTCTTCAGCGAAACGGACGGCTGTATTCGAGGAGAATTGGCGAATCTCAATCTTCCCAATTTGGTCCTGCAGCATTTCGCCATAAACCGTTTCAACGTCAATATTATCCCTGACCACGATAACCTGCACTGGATCACCGGCACCTTGACGAAGTAAATCCAGCTTCGCTTGCGTCCCTTTAGGGCCGCGGATTTTCATGACCGCTTGGTTGAGTGTAAGCCCGTCCAATTTCTCTCCGTTAACAGAGACAATCACGTCTTTGGATTGAATACCCGCTTTCTCAGCAGGAGATCCCTTGATTGGAGACACGATAACGAATTTACCTTCCTCAATCGAAACCTCTGCCCCAATGCCTTGAAAAGAAGACGTAATACTCTCATCGAACTGCTTCGCTTCCTTCTGATCCATATACACAGTAAACGGATCTTCCAGAGATTCCAGCATGCCATTGATTGCACCATTGACCAACTTATCATGATCCGGCTGCTTCAAATACTTGCTCTCGATCAATTGAAACGTTGTAGAGATTTTGCTCAAATCCTTACTCGATAGCCCGGATGAAGTGGCAGTGGATGCGGCTGTACTGCCCGCTGGCTGCTCTTTCCGCCCCCAAGAAAAGGATGAATCCACAATCGTCAGTGTCACGATACTGCTTGCAAACATGGCTAACAAAACAAATACTATGACCGTGCGTCCTTTGAATTGCAAAGCGCGTTTCACCACCTTTTTCCTAAAACCCATCTGGGTTCGCCTGTTTGTAGTATATGACAAGCTATTCCCGTTTTATAACCAAGTCCCCTTATCGTAAGAACGGTTTAGGATCGGTTGGAACTTCATTCTTCCTAACCTCAAAGTGCAAATGGTTCCCTGTGGATTGACCTGTCGAGCCAACACCGGCAATTTTCTGTCCGCGTTTAACTAAATCGCCAACTTTGACGTAGATCCCGTCATTCATAATATGTCCATATACCGTCCATAACCCATTCCCATGATCCACGATGACGCAATTCCCGTAGCCGTTCATCCAAGATGCATAGATGACAGAGCCGTTCTCTGCCGCGAGGATGTCCGTTCCTTTGGGAGCTCCCAAATCAATCCCTTTATGGCTCTCTGCTCTGCCTGTAACTGGGTTGATTCTATTCGTAAAATCAGATGTAAGTGGCGCTTGAACGGCCAATGGGTAACCCAGTTTCCCACCGGAATAAGTGAAAGGCGACTTCGCATTACTAGCAGCCCGCTTCTTCGCCTGTAGGTCAGCTTCTTGCTTCGCTAATTGCGTAATCTGTTTATCACTTTCTTCTGAAATATCCTCAAGTACCTTCTCTTGCTTCGTAAGGGAAGCAATCTTAACTTCCTTGGCCTTCTCCTTCGCTTTCAGATCATCCCTAAGGTCATCTGCGTCAGCGTAAAGTGCCTTAACCTTCTCAAGCTGCTGCTCCGTATCTACTTTCTTCTGGGCAACCGTCTCTTTATCTTTCTTATTCGACTCTAGTATCTCTTTATCTTGATTGACAATAGATTTCAAAGCTTCAATACGGTTCAAGAAATCAGAAAAACTAGTCGCGCTAAGTACCACATCCATGTACGAAACAAAGCCGTTCATATACATCAAACGCACTCGGGATTTCAGCATGAGATCACGGCTCTCCACACGCGCTTCCGCTTCATCCAATTGTTTAGCATTATCTGCTAATGTGTCCGATACCTGATCGATCTCCTCATTCAGCTTCGTGAGCTTCATACTAGCCTCATTCACCTGATTAACAAGCGTTTTCATATCCTTGGTCGCCTGGTCCTTCTCCGTCTGGACCTTCGTTATTTGATTCTGCGCGTCATTCGCCTTCTGCTGCGCTTGCGCCTTCATCTTCTTGAGCTGAGTCAACTGCTGATCGATCTTTTCCGTTGTTGAAGCGGCATATCCCGCATATGGAACCGCCAATGAAGCCGCAATCCCAAGAGTCAACACCACAGGTAGAATCTTCTTCTTCAAGCACGTAGCCTCCCTATCATCAAAACCTGGCACTGCATAAATCATTTATTCTTTCGAATCTCTTAGTCTCTTATCTTATTAATCTATGAATCTTTGAAAATGAAAAAATAAAAATAAAAGCTTTTAAAGTCGGCTTTCAGAACCGATAAGGTTGGATGAAAATGAGGGCAGGAGGATGTAGCAAGCTACATGAGTACCGCACTGCCCCTTTTTCATTCAAGATTCGACGCCGATTAAGCTTCAAGATCAACTTCGTTATCAAAGTGGGCTTATTTAGCCACCTTTTAAACCCTGAGGAATTTGCGGACCGAGATTAGGGACCCCCAGATCCCTATTACCATACCAATGCCTAACAATAAAGCCGTCATCGTAGGAGCAATCTTCCCGAAAGGTGTTAATTCCACCATAAGCAAATTCAAGTTCAGTGAACTTGTGTTAAGCAGCTTCCAGTACCCGCCTAGAATAATAGCTGTAGGGATCACAGAGCCAATGAATCCGAGTAGAGCACCTTCTATAAAGAACGGCCAACGAATAAAGGAATTCGTCGCACCCACCAGTTTCATAATTGATATTTCCTTGCGTCTGGCCAAAATCGTAATTTTGATCGTATTCGCGATCAGGAATACGGCGGTAAATGAAAGTAGAATAACAATACCAATACCGATCCAACGAACAATTTGTGTCACCTTAAATAGGGCTTCGACCGTACCTTTGCCATAATTAACTTTATAAATAGGCTTTGGATCTTTGCCGATGTTAAGCGCGCTGATTTGATCAGCAACGACTGCCACATTTCGCGGGTCATCGACTTCGATTGTGAATGCATCATTTAGCGGGTTATTTTCCCCTTCGAATCCATCTAACAAAGCTTTACCGCTCTCACCAAGCTTTTGCCTTAAATAAACAAGGCCCTCTTCTTTCGAAACAAACTTAATGGTTTTTACCTCATGAATAGCTTGGATTTGAGATTCGAGTGCCTTAATCTGATCCTGCGAAGTGTTAACCTCCAGATACACATTAATCTCAACCTGTTTCTCAATCTGACCTGCAATATCATTCACATTAAGTGTAATAAGGACGAAAACACCTAAAATAAATAACGAAATGGCAATCGAACTGATCGACGCGAACGTCATCCAACCATTCCGAACGACATTCTTCGTACCTTCTCGCAAATGACGAGAAATTGTACTAATCTTCATAACCGTATTCCCCCCGTACCTGGTCACGAGCAATGAGTCCGTGCTCAATCGCAATGACTCGTTTACGCATCGTATTGACGATTTCCTTGTTATGCGTAGCCATGACTATGGTGGTTCCCCGGAAGTTAATTTCCTCCATCAATTTCATGATTCCCCAGGATGTCTCAGGGTCGAGATTTCCTGTCGGTTCGTCGGCGATAATGACAGCTGGGTTGTTAATTATTGCCCGGGCAATCGCTACCCGCTGCTGCTCGCCTCCAGAAAGCTGTGAGGGCAGCGAATTCGCTTTATCCTTCAACTTAACAAGTTCGAGCACTTCCATTGTGCGTTTCTTAATCTGCTTCTTAGGTGCCTCGATAACTTCCATAGCGAAAGCCACATTTTCAAAAATATTAAGCTTAGGAAGCAGTCGATAATCTTGGAAAATAACACCAATATTACGGCGAACATAAGGAATCTTACGCTGTTTGAGCTTTTCCAAATTAAAACCGTTCACGAAGATTTGACCCTTGGTCGGCCTCTCTTCTCTATACATCAACTTCATAAATGTAGATTTACCTGCGCCGGAAGGTCCAACAACATAGACAAACTCGTTGCTGTCCACTTTTACATTAATCCCTCGCAATGCATGAGTGCCGTTGGAGTATGTTTTCCATACGTCCTGCATTTCGATCACAATATCACATCCTAATATAGGGATCTTTGAGCTTGCTCAAAGTCTCTCTGCTTTGGGATCTTTGAGCCCAGCTCAAAGTCTCTCCGTTTTGGTGATCTTTGAGCCCAGCTCAAAGTCTCTCTGCTTGTAAAGATAGCTTTTAACCATTCGACACAAAAGCTGAAATTCCTTCTAAAATAGCTTTGAGAATCCTGTTGAATACCGTCATTATATCATTTTCTTAGAGAATATGAGAAATCCAACGCTAGTAATGTCGAACAGGAAAACTATAATATACGCAAAAACCGCCCCACATAGGACGGTCATGCATTAATTTTGTTTAATTTTAGGTGTCGGCTACACTAGACCGAATGAGCAATTCCGTTGGAAGCACCAATTGTTTGGTTACCTGACGACCTCTAGCATGTCAATAAGGGCGGATTGATAACCGATTTCAGTGTCCGATGGTTTGTTCTTCTGGGCTGCTGATTAATCCTCTAGCAAGTACTAAAACCCCCTAGCTAACGATACATATAGTAGTACAGGCATCCTTGTGCCTGAACCGCTTGTATCTGAGCGCAAAGGAGCCGCTGTGCATGCCAAGCCAAATTAGAAAAGTTATCTTCTATGCGTCTATCTTTATAGGCATACTAAGTGCGTTTAGCATTGCTCTGTATTACTATGGATCTCGACCTACATTTCCTGCAGATTTTACAGTTGCTGGGTGGCGGGTTGGAGGAATGCCCTATGATAAATTTCAACAAGAATACGAAAAGCGCCTACAGCTGCTCTCATCCTATCCCGTTCAATTGCAATCCTCCCGTACGAACATTCCCAATAAAAAACTGGCACTTGGACAATTGGGTGTTCAATATCAAACGGAAAAACTAGTTCGTTCACTTGGCCAGCTATTCGGAGGCTCTCCGATAGAACGTATAAAAGCTCGCTGGACTCTCCGTCATGCAGATATACCGCTTGAGGTCACTGTCAACCAAGCGCAGCTAAACACCGTACTCAAAGAAACTTGGAAAGACCTCTATAGCCTTCAGCCGGTTGCCGCAAAACGAATCGTAACCAATGAAGATTTACTCGTTTTCGAGCCCGAACGTAAAGTGTTAAGAATCGATACAGCCCATTTGCTTGAACACTTGAAAGAAATTGCTCCCTCCATTGCCTATATTCACAATGCCGCCCCAATCACACTCTCCTTGCCTTTATACGAGCAGGGCCCCGCAGTAACGACGGAAACATTGAAGCGTCAGGGTATCGATCGCAAAATTTCGGAATTTACGACCTCATTCCCCCCATCGGGTGAAGGGAGAATTCACAATATACGCTCAACAGCCGCCTCTATTCAGGATTATCTAATGGCTCCCGGAGAGACCTTCGACTATAGCAAGATAATTGAACAAACCGAGGCCAAATTCGGCTATAAGGAGGCACCAGTCATCCTAAACGGCCAGCTCGTGCCAGGCATTGGAGGCGGCATTTGCCAAGTCTCTACAACGCTATACAACGCTGTCTTGCGGGGTGGTCTAGACATTGTTGAGCGGCGCAATCATTCACTCCCTGTTAGTTATGTTACACTCGGCCAAGATGCAACTTTCGCCAGCGGTTATATTAACTTCAAATTCCGCAACAACACAGATGCCTATTTATTGATACGAACCATAACAACAGAACAAGCCGTCACCGTGAAGCTTTTCGGTCACATGTCGCCTTCCATTACCTATGACATCGATTCCAACATTGTAGAAACAATTCAACCACCGGTTAAATACTTGCAAAATTCCAGCCTGAAACCTGGCATTACACGCCCTATCAGCACCGGCAAGGTCGGCTACAAGGTAGAAACGTATCGAACCAAAAGAGAAAATGGTACGGTCGTCAGTAAAGAATTAATCTCGAAGGATCAGTATTCTCCAGTGCCTACTATCATCGCCGCCAACCGGAGTGACATCCAGTCGGAAGAAATGAATCCCTCAACGCCAGAGCAGCCCATCCTTGAAGACGGCGTGAAAGGACCGGTTAACCGGTAATATAGAGAGGCTTCTGCCTCTTTTGCGAATAGGAAAGGTCATGTGACTGTAGTTACTAGGTCATTATGACTTTTTTCTATTATGATAGGAATATGAAATAGCACACAAGGAGGCTAGGCGATGAGCAAAATCGATTATTTCAAAGAATTAAACTATCGACTGCGCGGACTTCCCGAGAAGGAGCGCCAAAATATATTGTCTGTTTATGAAGAATTGTTTCAGAAAGCAATTGAAAACGGCAAACAAGAGGATGATGTAGCCCAATCTCTCGGCTATCCGCGAGTTCCTAACTGGGATGCTCAGAAGGAGACACCTAGTACGGAGCAGGAGCCTTCCAAAAGCACGTCTGGCGAACGGGCAGAGAAATCTTATCCTAGACCTGAACCGACTGCGGCGCCTAAGCAAGCTCCTGAGACGAAGGGCTTTCCACCATATACGCCTCCACAGGGCACGAATCCTTATGTGAACCCCAATCCATACCCTTATCCGGTTAAACAGGAGTCGAGTATTAAGGCTATAATCGTAAGTATTATGCTCGGATTTTTTAATCTCCTTTTCGTTGTTGGTCCATGGTTCGGTGTTCTCGCCGCGTTAATTGCCCTATTTGCAGCGGGCTTTGCGCTTATCATCTCACCAATTGTTGGTATTCTCGGAAGTTATATGGGAACCGTCGGCAGCGATATGCGTTTCATAGGTTTCGCCATGCTTGCTTGCTTCGGATTGGGTATCATTTTAACGACGCTCAGCTCATGGTTGTTCAAACAATTCTTCAAACTAAGCTGGTTGTACATCCGATTCAATGCCAAACTAATTAAGGGGGCTTAAGCCATGAAACGTGGAGTCAAATTTTTCTTACTGCTCGGCTTTGCCTGCCTTGGGGTTGGCCTTATTGGAGCAGCTGTTTCTTTCAAAGAGGTGGATTGGAGCGCAGGTGTCACGAATATTGATATCGAAAAAAAGATTCCGGCAGCCAATATTGATACATTAGTCATTCAAAATGACATCTCCGGAGTAACTTTTATCCCAAGTAATTCAGATGAAATTAAAGTACATCTCGTAGGAACGGTTGGAGAGCTTACTGCTAAAAGCTGCACCATTGAGGCGGCGACAGAAGGAAGCAATGTATGGCGAGTAGACGTATGTACGCAGAAGAAACCGCAAATTAATTTCGGCTTCAATTTGTCAGATCTGAAAGCACTGATCAATAATCACGGTTTCCGATTACGAACAGAAGTCACACTTCCAGAAAAAATGTACAAAGCTATCACGGTTTCCTCGGATACTGGGGGCATCAACTTCAAAGAGGTAAAAGCCGATAAGCTTACAGTCACCACCGACACAGGCGGCATTTCCATTGATCGTTACGAAGGGAAGCAGCTAAACCTTCAAACAGATACGGGTCGTATCAATGTAGAGGATGGGCAAGGCGATGTAAAGATGAAAACAGATACAGGCAGTATTACAGCTAAGCTGCATGATATCGGAGATTCCGTATCGCTTCAAGCCGATACAGGCTCGATTCGTCTTCAGCTCGATCCTACTCCAAAAGGCGCAAGCTTCGATCTCAATTCCGACGTAGGCAGTGTCAATTTAGAAGTTCCTGGCTTGATTGTACAAAGGTCCGATCATCATTCGGCAAAAGGCACCATCGGCGATGGCAGCAAAAAAATAAGTGTGCGAACAGATACGGGGTATATCTCGGTTAACGGTAGATGACAAAAAGCCTTCAAGACCATCAGATTCGATGGTTTTGAAGGCTTTTTATCTATTCGTTTACTTGCTTTTTTCTAAAAATTCTTGCAACCACTCGTTCGACTGCACAAGCACTTGCTCGGCACGAGCGATCGCCTCAGTCACTTGGTTACTGGCTGTTCCGCCGTAGACATTACGCGCGTTAACTACTTGCTCTGGCTGTAGGACCTGATAAATATCGGACTCGAAAAGGGAAGAGAACGTTTTGAACTCTTCGATGCTCATATCGAGTAGGTATTTTTTGTTTTGGATGCAGTATAGCACTGTTTTGCCAATCACTTCGTGCGCCTGACGGAAAGGCAGCCCTTTGTTCACAAGGTAATCGGCGATATCCGTTGCGTTCGAGAAATCTTGGTTCACAGCTTGTCTCATGCGATCCGAGTTTACTTTCATCGTAGCGACCATAGGAGCGAATAATTGAAGAGCGCCCTGCAGGGTACGAACCGTATCGAACATGCCTTCTTTGTCTTCCTGCATGTCCTTGTTATAAGCCAGCGGCAGTGACTTGAGCACGGTCATTAGACCGAACAAGTTGCCGTAGACGCGGCCTGTTTTGCCGCGGACAAGCTCAGCTACGTCCGGGTTCTTCTTCTGCGGCATAATGGAGCTGCCGGTGCAGAAAGCATCATCGAGTTCAATGAACGCGAACTCGGTCGAGGACCAGAGCACCATTTCCTCGCTGAAGCGAGAAAGGTGCATCATGATCATAGACGCGTTAGAGAGGAACTCCAGGATGAAATCGCGGTCGCTGACCGCATCCAGGGAGTTCTCGTACACGCGTCCGAACCCGAGCTGCTCCGCCACGAAATGGCGGTCGATCGGGAACGTCGTGCCGGCGAGCGCGCCAGCGCCGAGCGGCAGCATGTCTACGCGCTTGTAGCTGTCCTGCAAGCGCTCAAGGTCACGCTGGAACATGCTGACGTAGGCCATCATGTGATGCGCGAACAGAATCGGCTGCGCACGCTGCAGATGCGTATACCCTGGGATAATCGTATCGAGATTATCCTTCGCTTTCTCAAGCAAAGCCTCTTGCAGCTTGATCAGCAGGCCTACGAACTCAACCACCCGCTTGCGCAGGTAGAGATGCATGTCCGTAGCCACTTGATCGTTACGGCTGCGGCCCGTATGAAGCTTGCCCCCGACAGGACCGATCAAGTCGATTAAGGTTTTCTCGATATTCATATGAATATCTTCATTCTGAATCGTGTACTCCAGCTCGCCGCGGCGAATCATGCCTTGCACAGCCAGCAAGCCATCCTTGATTTTCTCGACATCATCCGCAGGAAGAATGCCGCACTTGCCAAGCATCGTCACATGCGCCAAGCTGCCTTCAATATCTTCCTCGGCCAACTCTTTATCAAATGTAATTGACGCGGTATATTCTTCGACCAATTGGTCGGTTTTCTTCGTAAATCGTCCACCCCAAAGCTTAGACACCGTGCATGGCTCCTTTCGTATTAACACCTAATATAGGGATCTTTGAGCAGCGCTCAAAGTCTCTCTGCTGAACAGTCCTTACAATAGACAAGCTTATGGACAACCCAAAGGCTTTCCACAAGGGAAAGCCAGCGGACCGTGCTGCTATATAATTACTTCTTTGCTTTTTGTTCTACGCCGGAGGATACTTTCAGACGAAGCGCGTTCAAGCGGATGAATCCAGTTGCATCGCCTTGGTCATATGCTTTCGTCGGATCTGCTTCCATTGTAGCAATTTCCGGATTGTACAAGGATACTGGACTTTTCACACCAGCGCCAATTACGTTGCCTTTGTACAATCTCAAGCGTACAGTACCTGTTACGTTCTTTTGGCTTTCTCCCACAAGCGCTTGAATCGCCAAACGCTCAGGTGCAAACCAGAAGCCGTTGTAAACAAGTGTCGCATATTTGGTAATAAGGGAATCACGAAGGTGCATAACATCGCGGTCCATCGTGAGGGATTCCATTTTGCGGTGAGCGGTGAAAAGGATCGTACCGCCCGGAGTCTCGTACACGCCGCGGCTCTTCATGCCGACGAAGCGGTTCTCTACCATGTCCACACGGCCAATACCGTGCTTGCCGCCGATTTCATTCAAGGTTTCCATAACTTGAAGAGGAGACAACTTGTTGCCATTGATGGCTACACAGTCACCTTTGTCGAACTCAAGCTCGATGTACTCCGCTTGATCAGGCGCATCTTCTGGAGCTACGCTCAAGACGTACATGCCTTTGTTCTCGTCGGATGCAGCATCAAACCAAGGATCTTCCAGCATGCCGCTCTCGAAAGAGATATGCAGCAGGTTGCGATCCGTCGAATACGGCTTCGCCGCCGATGCAGTAACCGGAATGCCGTGTTTCTCGGCATAAGCGATCATCTCTGCGCGACCCGGGAACTCCTCGCGGAACTGCTCAAGACGCCAAGGCGCGATAACGGACAGCTCAGGCGCCAACGCCGCTGCTGTCAGCTCGAAGCGCACTTGGTCATTCCCTTTACCGGTAGCGCCGTGAGCAATCGCTGTTGCGCCTTCAGCGCGAGCGATTTCGACCATGCGCTTCGCGATCAAAGGACGAGCAATCGAAGTGCCTAACAGGTATTGCCCTTCATAAAGAGCACCCGCTTGGAACATCGGGTTGATGAAATCCTTCGCGAACTCTTCGCGCAGGTCGTCGATGTAGATCTTGGATGCGCCGGTTTGGAGCGCTTTTTCCTCCAGACCGTCCAGCTCATCCTTTTGCCCGATATCCGCTGTAAAAGCAATAATTTCGGCGTCGTAAGTCTCCTTGAGCCATTTCAAAATAACTGATGTATCCAATCCGCCGGAATAGGCGAGAACGATTTTTTCCTTAGCCATGTCTACTAATCTCTCCGTTTCTATGTCTGCTACGAATTATTATATCATTGTCGCGGCCATAATAGCCTTTTGCGCATGAAGACGATTCTCTGCTTGGTCAAAAATAATGGAATTCGGGCCGTCAATAACACCCTCGCTCACTTCTTCCCCGCGATGTGCAGGCAAGCAGTGCATGAACAAGTAATCTTGCTTAGCATGCTTTACAAGCGCCTCATTGATTTGGAAGTTTTTGAAAGCAATCTCCCGCTCCTGCTGCTCCGCCTCAAAGCCCATGCTTGCCCAAACGTCCGTGTAGACGATGTCCGCATTTTCAATCGCTTCGCGTGGATCGCGAGTTAGGAGGACACTGCCTCCAGTTTGCGCTGCGTTCTCTTTAGAAATCTGAATGACTTCCTTGTCGGGATCGTAGCCTTCCGGCGAGGCAATCGCGAAGTTCATCCCTAATTTACTTGCACCCATCATGAGGGAATGCACCATATTGTTGCCGTCTCCGATGTAGGCGACTTTGAGACCTTTCAAACGGCCTTTTTTCTCCAAAACCGTCTGATAATCAGCCATAACCTGACAAGGATGAGCATAGTCCGTCAATCCATTGATAACTGGTACCGTTGATCCACGAGCAAGGTCAATCACTTTGCGGTGTTCATACGTACGAATCATGATGCCATCCAGATAACGGGACAGTGTTTGTGCAGTATCCCAAACGGTTTCGCCGCGTCCAAGCTGCAGATCATTTTTGCTAAGGAAAAGAGCCTGACCTCCAAGTTGGTACATTCCTACTTCAAAGGAAACACGCGTGCGCGTCGAGGATTTCTCAAAAATCATTCCCAGCGTCTTACCAGCCAACACAGCATGCGGCTCTCTTGCTTTTTGTTTACGTTTAAGCTCAATCGCATAGTGAATCAAGTATTCAATTTCTTCTGATGTATAATCAACTAAAGCAAGAAAATCCTTGCCCTTTAACTGGGCAGCCAGTTCTTCCTTAACAGCCATATTCATGTTATCCAACCTCTCTAAACGGAACTTTTACTAGACGCTGCTGATGGTTGATGCCTTCTGGGAGAGGACACTGCACACCACATCTAGGGCTTGATCTAAATCTTCTTGCGGTATGGTCAAAGCGGGCACCAGACGAATAACGTTTGGCCCTGCCGGAATCACGAGTACACCTTGCTTATGAATTTCGCTAATGATTTCACCTGCTGGCTGTGTGCATTCAATCCCAATTAAGAGACCAATGCCGCGAATATTGCTGATAAGCGGATTGCCTGCAAGCTTGCTCTCCAGCTTCTTCACCGTATATGCGCCTAATTCCGCAGCACGTTCAGGCAATTTATTTGAGATAATCGTGTCAACAGCCGCATATCCTGCAGCCGTAGCTATCGGCGTTCCACCAAAAGTTGACCCGTGGCTTCCAGCGCTGAATGCTTCAGCCAAGAACGCTTTGCCTAACATAGCGCCGATCGGAAACCCTCCACCAAGGCCTTTGGCCAACGTGAAAATATCCGGCTCCACCCCATAATGCTCATAGGCAAAAAGCTTACCCGTACGTCCCACACCCGTCTGGATTTCATCCACGATCAGAAGCAGATTTTCTTGCTTGCAAAGCTCTGCAATTTGTTTCACAAACTCTGGATCAGCCGGCAGTACGCCGCCTTCCCCTTGCACCATCTCCAGCATGATGGCACATGTGTGCTCATTTACGAGATTGCGAACAGCCTCAAAATCGTTATAAGGCGCATAGACGAAGCCTCCAGGAAGCGGATGGAAGCCTTCCTTCACTTTATCCTGCCCTGTAGCCGTCAATGTCGCCAGCGTGCGTCCGTGGAACGACATGTTGAACGTGATAATCTCGTACCGACCATTGTTCAAAACCTTCTGGTTATAGCGACGTGCCAGCTTAATTGCAGCCTCATTCGCTTCCGCACCAGTTGAACAGAAGAATACCGCGTCTGCACAGCTGTTATCTGTAAGTAGTGTAGCCAGTTTCTCCTGATTCGGAATATGGAAAAGATTGCTCACATGCCATACTTGATCGAGCTGTTCAATCAACTTTTCCTTCACCGCTTGAGGCGCGTGCCCGAGGTTCGTCACCGCGATCCCGCTCATCAGGTCGATGTATTCCTTGCCTGTATCATCCCACAGACGGCTGCCCTCACCCTTTACTAGTGTGATTGGATATCTTGCGTAGGTTGGAAATAGCGAGCTTTTTCCTGTTTCAGTCATGTACATTCCCTCCTTAAAGTTTGTGGTTCAACCCATGAGCTCGAACTTATGCCAAGCTAGATAAAGACATATTGCTGCAGCTGCAAATAAAATGATAGCCGTTACTCGATTCCTTCGCATCTTCATCCCGTATGCGATGAAAAAGATGGCTGCCGCTAATTTGGAGAAGCCTTGGTAAGCTGGATCACTCGAAAAGTAGGAATTGCTAAAAATAAGTGCAATAAGCAAGGTTGTCGAAATAAGTATTTTAAACCATAAGGGCTCCCTGCAGAATTGTTTAAACATAAAAGTAATCCGCTGCATCACAGATACCTCCGTTCAAAAACCTTTGAGTATTTGAGTGGTAACGATGTTTTTCATCGCTATGGAGACAGCCTGACGTTAATCCTTAGTTGCAGCGATGAAAATCATCGTTAAGCGAGTCAATTTACAGGTAAACCTACATTACAGCCTTATTTAAAAATGAAATACATCGTTAAACTCGCTCCGGAGTCTTGTAGTTGCACCATTAGGATAAAAAACAACGTTATTGCGGTATTTGATTTGCAAGTCCGTATCTGTCCATACGATGAAAAACATTGCTATCTAGCGCACAATCCTCGTGCCAATCCCCGTACCCTTCAGCACTTTGCTCAGCACATTCGGCTCAGAGCCATTCACGATGACAACTTCTTGGACCCTGCCTTGAATGCAAGCAATCGCTGCTCGAACCTTCGGAATCATGCCCCCGTAGATATCACCGTTCGCGATCATTTCTTCAATCTCTGCCACGCTGACAACGGGAAGCACCCGCTTCTCGCCATCGACTGTTTTCATAATGCCGGGAACGTCTGTCACCACAACCATCTGCTCTACACCAAGGTGAGAAGCAACAGCTCCTGCTGCTGTATCGGCATTAATGTTATAACGCTGGCCGCCATCGGCGCCAAGCCCAACGGGAGCGATGACCGGGATGTAACCCATGCTTACGATACCTTGAATCAGCTCAGCGTTCACTTTCGTGACATCACCAACAAGGCCAACCTCGTGGCTATTCGCCACTGGCTTCGCTTCAATCAAATGTCCATCCACACCAGACAATCCAAGCGCCATTGCGCCTGTTAACTGAATTCGGCGGACGATCTCTTTGTTAATCTGACCGGAAAGCACCATCTCAACGACGTCCAATACTGCTTCATTCGTTACCCGCAGGCCGTTCACGAAACCGGACTCAATCCCAAGCTTCCCGAGCGTTTCCGAAATGGCAGGACCACCGCCGTGAACGATGACCGCTACAATGCCCTCATCCTGAAGCTGACGCATATCTTCAAAGAAACTAAACGGTAATGCAGCCAGCGTGCTGCCGCCGCATTTCATCACAAAGCAATTGTTCTTCACGAGCTTTCGTTCCCCTTTGCTTCCTTATGTGCGATCCTAAGTGTAAAAACTTAACTAATACCTAAGTTCGATAAGCCGCATTGATCCGCACATAATCATATGTTAAATCGCAGCCCCAGCCCGTTGCTTTGCCAGCGCCCATATGTAAATTCACATGAATTTGAATCGTGTCTGTTTTCAAATAAGCAAGCGCCGCTTCCTCGTCGAACTTCACCGGACGCGACTGCTCTAACACTGCGATATCGCCTAAGCGAATATCGACGGTGTTTACGTTCACCGGCTGTCCTGAGTAACCTACAGCTGCAATGATCCGACCCCAGTTCGCATCCGCGCCATAAACAGCGGATTTGACCAAGCTAGAGCCAATGATCGACTTCACGATCTTACGCGCCGCATCGTCGCTCTCCGCGCCTACCACCGTCGTCTCGATCAGCTTCGTCGCGCCCTCGCCGTCGCGCGCAATCGCCTTGGCGAGGTACTCGCCAACGTACTGGAACCCTGCCGCGAATGCTTCCCAATCCGGATGCTCCGGATTCAAAGCTTCGCCGCCGGCAAGCCCGCTTGCCATCGCCACGACCATGTCGTTGGTGCTAGTATCCCCGTCAACAGTAATCATGTTGAACGTGGTATCCGTGATCCTGCTCAGCAGCAGCTGCAGGTATTCGCTATCAATCGGCGCGTCGGTTGTCATGAAACCGAGCATCGTTGCCATGTTCGGGTGAATCATCCCCGAACCCTTCGCTGCCCCGGCAATGTGAACCTCCTTGCCGCCAACGACAACACGGACGCACGTCATCTTCTGCGTGAGATCCGTGGTCAGGATCGCTTGGCAGAAGTCGTTTCCACCTTCTGCCTTCACTTTAGCAGGCAGCTGCTCGATGCCGCTGAGTACTTTCCCCATCGGCAGTAACTCGCCGATGACGCCCGTGCTCGTCACGCCAACGTGGTGCTCCGCAACGCCTAGCGCCTTCGCACTAGCAGCGCGCATCGCGTATGCGTCGTCCTCGCCTTGCTGGCCGGTACACGCATTCGCGTTACCGCTGTTGACGATCATCGCCTGCAGCTTGCCGCCTTGGGCGATGCTCTCCTGCGTCACGCGCAGCGGTGCCGCTTGGAATGCATTCAGCGTGTAAACGCCTGCCGCTGCCGCCGGTACATCACAGAAGATTGCGCCTAGATCATAGCGCTCCGTCTTCTTTAATCCACAGTGCAGACCACCTGCACGAAAGCCTTTCGGCGTCGTTACTGTGCCCTCTGGCACGACAGTAAAGCTCACTAGATCTAGCATGTTCGTCCTTCACCTGTCCTCATCTTCTCGTTATGGATACACCGGTGCGAACAACAGCCCTGTCGTTTCGTCCCAGCCTTGCATCAAATTCAAATTCTGAATAGCCTGACCTGCAGCGCCTTTAACCACATTGTCGATGACAGAAACGATGGTCACACGCCCCGTGCGCTCATCCACCGCAAAACCGATGTCGCAGTAGTTTGATCCGAACACTTCCTTCGTAGAAGGGAGCTTACCATTTTGACGAATCCGCACAAACCTCCGGCCTTCATAATACTGGCGGTACAATTCGATAAATTCCTCGGCGGTGTGTTCACCTTGTATAGTTGCATACATGGTAGACATAATTCCGCGAGTCATAGGCACAAGATGTGTCGTAAACGTCGTAACAACCGGTTTACCTGCAACACGGCTGAGCGCTTGCTCGATTTCCGGAATATGCTGATGCTTATTCACTTTATAAGCTGTTAAATTCTCATTCACTTCCGCGTAGTGCACGCCGAGATTAACTCCGCGCCCCGCGCCGGACACGCCGGATTTGGCATCAATAATAATCGTAGATGGATCGATCCAGCCCGCTTTGACTGCAGGAATGAGACCAAGCAGCGTCGCTGTCGGATAGCAGCCTGGGTTTGCGATTAAATCACTGCCCTTCACTTCATCCCCGAACACCTCAGACAAACCATAAATCGATTGCTCCAATGTTTCCTCGGAAGCTGCCGGCTTTTTATACCATTTTTCATAGTCGGCACTAGATTTCAATCTTAAATCCCCAGAAATATCAATGACCTTCAGTCCAGCTGCCAGAAGCTTTGGTGAAAGTTCTGCACTCACACCAGCTGGTGTCGCCAAGAACACAACGTCCGCTTTACCCGCAATCAAATCAACATCAAGCACATCTAGAATATCCACAACCACTTCCTGCAAGTGTGGAAAATGCTCCGCAAGCGGCGCTCCTGCATTAGAAGTCGAGATGACCGAAGTGATCTTTACCAAAGGATGCGCCTGCAACAGACGAATCAACTCCGCACCACCATAACCTGTGGCTCCAATAATAGCCGCCCTAACTCCATGACTCATTCGAATTTCCCTCCCGATGTTCCGAAAATATATGTATTATTATACAGTCGTATACATAATAATTCAATGAATTTTTTTATGCGGATTTTGACAATTGAATTGTGCCTACGCAAGGCATTTCAAGGCTTTTTTACATTAAAATCGACAAACCTTTTATTCTTCGGGTTCCTACCTTCCGACAAGAAGTATACATAATATGCATCGTTTAAACGCAACATGTGCATAAAAACATTTTTTTCTTATCGATTCCTATTTATTTAACAAATCAATTATCCCAAATTATACGGCATACAGGCAAATCCTGTATGTGATTAATTCAAATTATTCAAGAAGTGTGGGTAAGTAGTACGGTTATCCACAGATTATACACACTTTATCCACAAGCCACTCATTCCTCAACAAAGTTATGCACAAAAAGACGCACTATAAGTGCGCCAATCTATCACAAAGCTTCTCGCTATGCATGTCGTTTGAAACCTTCCCCTAGTACCTCATTCGTTTCGCTCAAAATGACAAAAGCCTGAGGATCCACCGACTGGACTAATGTTTTCAATCGACTTACTTCATTTTGTTTCACAACGACCATTAAGACCGTTCGCGATTCGCCTGTAAATCCCCCGGACCCATTAAGTTCCGTAAGTCCACGGTCCAAATCGTATAAAATCGCCTTACGTATGGCTTCTGTATGATCAGAAATAATGAAGGCCACTTTGGCATAGTTAAAGCCGAGTTGAACGATATCGATCGTTTTCGTGGTGACAAATAACCCAATTAACCCGTACAGCGCATTCTCCGGTGTGAAAACAAGCGCAGAGCTTAGAATGACCAAACCATCAAAAATCGCTACCGAAAAGCCTAAACTTAAGCCCGTGTATTTATGCAGCATTTGCGCGGCCAATCCAAGTCCGCCTGTGGATCCTCGCCCTCGAAAGACAATACCGAGTCCAAGTCCAACACCAATGCCCCCATAGACAGACGCTAGCAAGGGATTATGCGTAGGCACCCCTAAATGGCTTGTTACAAGTACGCATAGTGGAAATATGACTGACCCGACTGCCGCCTTAACCCCGAATTGCCCGCCTAGTAACCATAGGGCTAACAAGAAAATCGGTATGTTTAGTGCCCACTGCGTAATCGCTGGGTTTAAGCCCGTCAAATGCTGAACAATCGTAGAAATACCTGAAACCCCACCCGTCGCAATTTGATTCGGGTTCAAAAAACAGTTAAAACTAGCCGCCATAATCAGCGAGCCGATCAACATCAATATATACTCAAATACGGTATGTGCTGGACTTCCTATCCGTATTCGCGGTTCATTTCTGGGCACGAACGGCCCTCCTCTCGGTACCATCTAATCAGGCCCATAACTACAACAGGGGTGCACTCATATTTTTACCGTAAAATATTTCGTCCATTTCCCACTTTACACTTTCTGTTATGTCCTTCTGCTCCGCTTCGCTCAACTTGTCTTTCGTATAACCGAACAAATAATTGTTTAAATCAAATTTCTTCAGCTTACATTTTGTATGAAAAATATTCTCCTGATACACGTTTACATCGATCATGTCGTACATGTTTTTGATTTCCTCAGGAATGTAGTTCTGAATCGAACTAATATCATGATCAATAAACAGCTTATGCCCGTTTATATCCCGTGTGAAGCCTCGAACCCGATAATCCATCGTCATAATATCCGTATCGAAGGAATGGATTAAGTAATTCAGTGCCTTTAGCGGCGAAATTTCCCCGCATGTGGATACATCTATGTCCGCCCTAAACGTGCTGATCCCTTCATCTGGGTGGTATTCCGGATAGGTATGAACCGTGATATGGCTGGTGTTCAGGTGCATAAGCACCGTCTCCGGCAGGGGCCCAGGGGATTCCTCAAATGAAGTTTCAGGAGCACCCTCCACAGGACCTTCTGAAACCAACATCGTTACGCTTGCCCCTTGCGGATCATAATCCTGCTTAGCCACATTAAGCACATGAGCACCGATGATATCCGCTACCGCTTTGAGAATTTTGGTCAGCCGGGCAGCATTGTACTGTTCGTCAATATATTCTATGTAGGCTTCGCGCTCTTCTTTGGTTCTGGTGTAGCAGATATCGTACATATTGAAGCTCAATGATTTCGTTAAGTTGTTAAAACCGTGCAGAGTAATGCGCTGCTCCGTAGTAAGTGTCATGATTTTTTTCTTCCTCCTTGTTGTTCCATCCTTACTATTTCCTTACCCAAACTCTGATTGACATTAAACTTGAAAAAATCCTACACCTTTCAGATGTAGGATAAACGTCTATTGCTCCATGTATGCGTTTTGTATTTAGTGTTCAGTGCACCAAGCTTTTCCAGTATACAGCTCCTGTGCAGGTTCTACTCAGGCTTCCGAATCTGATGACGAAGGTATGCATCGATGAACATATTGAGATCTCCATCCATCACTGCGCCAATATTACCAGTTTCCGCTGAAGTCCTGTGATCTTTGACCATGCTATAGGGATGAAACACATAAGAACGAATCTGACTGCCCCAGGCAATGTCAGACTGCTCGCCGCGAATCTCTGCGAGATGCTTCAGCTGCTCTTCGATCTTCCGCTCGTAGAGCTTAGACCTAAGCATCTTCATCGCTTTCTCGCGGTTCTTAATCTGCGAGCGTTCTTGCTGACAGCTCACCACGACACCTGTCGGTATGTGCGTAATCCGCACAGCCGAATCCGTGGTGTTAATGTGTTGACCGCCGGCGCCGCTCGCGCGGTATGTGTCGATTTTGAGATCCTCGGAGCGGATCTCTCCTACGTCTGTGTCGTCTTCGATCTCCGGCATGACGTCACACGACGCAAACGAGGTGTGACGACGACCGGAGGCGTCGAACGGCGAGATCCGGACGAGCCGATGCACGCCTTTCTCCGCCTTTAAATAGCCGTAGGCGTTGAAGCCTGTGATCTGCAGCGTGACACTCTTCACGCCAGCTTCGTCGCCGGGCAAATAGTCGAGTACCTCGACTTTGTAGCCCCGCTTCTCCGCCCAGCGGCGGTACATGCGCAGCAGCATCTCCGCCCAGTCCTGCGACTCAGTGCCGCCCGCACCGGGATGCAGCTCCAGGATTGCATTCAGCCGGTCATACGGCTGATTGAGAAGCAAGCCTAGCTCGAAAGATTCGAGCTTCTTCATCAAAGCATCGATACCTGCTTCAATATCTTTCGCTAGGCCAGCATCGCTCTCCTCTTCCTCGAGCTCGACCATGACCTGCAAGTCGTCGAACTCGTTCGAGAAGCCTTGGAACTGATCGACGACGCTTTTGATGGCGTTGAGATCCGCGATGGTCTTCTGGGCACGATCATTATCGTCCCAGAAGTCCGGCGCCCCCATTTTTTCCTCAAAATCCCCGATCGCTTCGAGCTTATGATCTAAGTCAAAGAGACCCCCGTAATTCGGTTAGTCGCTTTGCTGTCTCTCTTAAATCCTGTTTTACTTCTGGTTCCAGCATGTCTTACACCTCATTTATTCTCTCGTGCCTAGTTTATACAGATCATGGCAGCAAGCTAGCAGCTTTAGCTGCCTTGTCCGTGGCACTGCTTGAATTTCTTCCCGCTGCCGCATGGGCATGGGTCATTGCGACCAATACGCTGCTCATCACCGCGCACGAGCGGTTTCTTCCCGCCTGCTTCATTCTTCGTATCCACCGCTTGACCTTCGGCTACCGCTTGACGCTCCAGGTTGCTTTGTACGTGAGCCTTCATGATGTACATCGCGACTTCTTCGCGGATATTGTCGATCATTTCTTGGAACATCTCGAAGCCTTCGAATTGATACTCACGCAGCGGATCCGTTCCGCCGTAAGCACGAAGATGAATACCTTGGCGCAGCTGATCCATCGCATCGATGTGATCCATCCATTTGCTATCTACCGCACGAAGAGCAACGACCTTTTCGAATTCGCGCATGAATTCTTCACCAATCTCAGCTTCACGCTCATCATAACGTTTGCTAACGAGATCTTTGATGTAATCAATAACCTCTTCTTGTTCTTTGCCCCAAATATCTTGATCTGTAATCTGGCCTTCTTCTGTTAAGAAGTTATTGTTCACGAAGTTAGCCACTTCTTGAAGCTCCCACTCCTCCGGAATTTGTTCCTCCGGACAGTGTGCTTTCACGATGCGTTCGATAACCGCGTTGATCATGCCCTCGATGACTTCACGAATATTCTCGGACTCCAGCAGCTCACGGCGCTGTTTATATATAATTTCCCGTTGTTGGTTCATTACATCGTCATACTGAAGAACGACTTTACGAACGTCGAAGTTGTTACCCTCAACGCGTTTTTGGGCCGATTCGACTGCACGCGAGATCAATTTACTTTCGATCGGTTGATCTTCTTCCATACCGAGGCGGTCCATCATCGCCATGATATTGTCAGCGCCGAAACGTTTCATCAATTCATCCTCAAGGGAGAGGTAGAATTGTGAAGAACCAGGGTCACCTTGACGGCCTGCGCGTCCACGCAGCTGATTGTCGATCCGTCTGCTTTCATGACGTTCTGTACCTATGATATGCAGTCCGCCTGCATCATGTACGCCTTCACCGAGCACAATGTCCGTACCGCGGCCCGCCATGTTCGTTGCGATCGTCACAGAGCCTGGTTGACCTGCGCGTGCTACGATTTCAGCTTCTTCGGCATGATACTTCGCATTAAGTACTTTGTGCTGGACGCCTTTTTTCTTAAGCATTTCCGAAAGTTTCTCGGAGTTCTCAATAGATACCGTACCTACAAGTACCGGTTGGTTCAGCTTATGACGCTCTACGATTTGCTCAACAACCGCTCTGAATTTACCCATTTCTGACTTGTAAACAACATCCGGCATATCCTTACGAATCATCGGACGGTTTGTCGGAACAATGATAACTTCAAGACCGTAAATTTTCTTGAGCTCTTCTTCTTCCGTCTTCGCTGTTCCTGTCATACCCGCCAGTTTGCGGTACATCCGGAAATAGTTCTGAAATGTAATGGTCGCCAGCGTCATGCTCTCATTCTGAACTTGCAGCTGCTCTTTGGCCTCAATGGCTTGGTGCAGCCCATCACTATAACGACGGCCTGTCATAATACGGCCCGTGAATTCATCAACAATCATGACTTCGTCTTCTTGTACCACATAATCCACATCGCGCTTCATAATGAAACGAGCCTTGAGCCCTTGAGTCACGTGATGGTTAATATTCACATTCTGATGATCGAATAAGTTCTCAATGCCGAATGCCCGCTCCGCTTTAGCAACACCTTCTTCAGTAAGAGCCACGGAACGAACTTTAATATCTATCGTGTAATCCTCTTCTTCTTTTAACTTAGCCACAAATCGGTCTGCCGCGTAGTACAAGTCTGTCGACTTAGCAGCCTGTCCCGAAATAATCAATGGCGTTCTCGCCTCATCGACCAGAATGGAGTCAACTTCATCGATAACCGCAAAATAAAGCGGACGTTGAACCATCTGCTCTTTGTAAAGCACCATGTTATCACGCAGGTAGTCGAAACCATATTCGTTATTCGTTCCATACGTAATGTCACAAGCATAAGCTGCTTGCTTTTCCTCATGTGATAGATCGTGGAGATTAACCCCAACCGTCAAACCGAGGAATTCATAGATCTGGCCCATTTCGGCGCTGTCACGTTGAGCCAAATAGTCATTGACCGTAACCACGTGTACGCCTTTGCCTAGCAAAGCATTCAAATAGACAGGGAGTGTTCCAACGAGCGTTTTCCCTTCCCCTGTTCTCATCTCCGCGATACGGCCTTCGTGAAGCACCATACCCCCGATGAGCTGAACGTCGTAATGACGTTTACCTAGTACACGTAAACCTGCTTCTCTAACAACAGCAAAAGCTTCCGGTAAAAGATCATCAAGTTCTTCGCCTTTTTCCAGACGGTTTCTGAACTCAATTGTCTTGCCTTTCAATTCCTCATCGGATAGCGGCTTAATGCTAGCTTCAAGGTCGTTAATATAATCCACGGCCTTGAGCATCCGTTTAATTTCCCGTTCATTGGAATCACCAAAAATTTTCTTCACTAGTCCTAGCATCGGTGAACCCCTTTCCCTTGCATTCGTATCCTTAAATTGTACCACTTTTGACGGTCTTGCCGCAACAAATGACCATTCCTACATCTGTATAAACCATCCACAACATGTGAAAAGAGTACGTTTTTACTTATTTTCTATAGTATTGAATCGATGTCCCTATTGCATGCATGAGAAAAAGCTTAATTCGACAGAATCGAATCAAGCTCATTTTTTTGTTATAGGGATGTCTCGAGTTGCTCCGCTTTCTTATTAAACAGCCGGCTCAATCAGACCATACTTGCCGTCATCACGTTTGTAAACTACATTGACTTGATCCGTATCCATGTTCGAAAAAACGAAGAAATTATGGCCTACCATGTTCATTTGTAGAATCGCTTCTTCCACATCCATCGGCTTCAAATCGAAGCGTTTGTTGCGGACCAGTTCAAAGTCATCTTCCTCATCCAAATAAGTGACCGGCGATGTTTCAACCTTAAATAAATCACGCTTGCCGCCATCTTGGCGAATTTTTCGATTCGTCCTCGTCTTATGCTTACGAATCTGACGTTCCAACTTGTCCACGACCAAATCAATCGACGCATACATATCATTGTTACGTTCTTCAGCTCGCAGCAGCACGCCTGTCAGGGGAATACCTACCTCAATCGCCTGTAAACCTTTAACCACACTTAGCTTTACTTGTACATCAGATGTAAGGGGAGCTTCAAAATACCTCTCTAGTCTGTTCAATTTCTTGTCGACATAGTCCCTGAGGGCTTCAGTTACTTCAAGGTGTTCTCCGCGAATGCTAATCATCATAGTTAAACATCTCCCTTCCTTCTTACATTATACTACATTCAACCCCCATCTTCATAATTCCTTTAAATTCCGAGCATACTATTTACGCAAAAAAACACCCCAGAAATATGTCCCAGGGTGCTAATTAGTTCATAGATGTATTAAACCGGCACAAAACGTACCGGAAGCTTATATTCTGCTTACATTAGCGGCTTGCGGTCCACGTGCGCCTTCTACGATGTCAAACTCTACAGCCTGACCTTCGTCTAACGTTTTGAAGCCTTCTGATTGAATCGCTGAGAAATGCACGAATACATCCCCGCCATCTTCACGCTCAATGAAACCATAACCTTTTTCTGCGTTAAACCATTTTACTTTACCTTGCATAACGTACACATTCCTTTCGTTTTAAAAAGTAATAAAATGTAAGCCCTTACTTTTCGACTATATCACCAGCCCGCTTGACCTGTCAATTTCTAACTTACCATTTGATGAAATATTTTGAAAATTCGGGTATATACAAGCCGTGGATAAGTGCAGAATTTGTAAAAACTTGTCGTATCGGGCTTCTTTACATATTATCAACAAAGTTATGCACAGAGTTGTGCACATTATCCACAGGTTCAAGCTACAATTATGTTTTGTAATGACCTCAAGCAACTCTATAAGTAGGAAACAAATAGTATTAGACTTCAGCTATTATGTTGACTAGTTTGATTGCCGATATTAAATAAATACCTGTAATATTTGAACTGTCAATAATACGTAAGAGAAAACAACATACTGAAGGAGAATACTATGACAGATTGGGTTTCCTTGTTTAAAGAGGCTGAAGGATTACTAAGAATTAGGGATGAGCAAGCATTGATAATATATCGTGATATTATCGATAACAATCAGCAACTCTCTGCAATATCCTGCTATCGAATAGGAGAGATATATAACCGACTTCGGGAACCTATCTCTTCCTTTCAATACTTCCGAACAGCTTTTGAAAAAAATCCTCGGCTAAGTCAAATACTTGTAAAAGAAGATCATCCTGTTTATACATACAACTACTCGGAGCCACAAGAAAATCATATTGAAAATTGTCCACTGTGTGGAGAAAAAGGCCATCCATACGCCTCTTACAATACTACGACTTCAATTGATTTCATCCCAGGTTTTCACCCAATCCGGCTCTGGATGTGCTGTGATTCATGTCATCACCTATTCGCATTTAACTATCCTGTAAACCTAGGCGAACTTCTCACCAATAGTGCATTTGATTTCAACCTAAGTCCAAAAACAACCTTCTTCCCAACTATCAGTCGAATGATGGGGCAACTCACCCTAATAGCTCCAGGAGACCGTTTACTTGAGGTTGGTGTAGGTGCAGGTGAATTGTCAGCGGTCGCAAAGGAATTCTTGTTTAACGTTACAGGATTAGATATACGGCCTCCCTATGCAGAAGCTGTTTCCAATATGCTTGATATTCCAATCTACACGGTAGATTTCCTTGAATTCGAAACCGCGGAAAGATTCGACGTGTTGATTATGGGCGATGTCATAGAACACATGTTTGATCCTATTCAAGCTTTACGTAAAGCACATTCGCTTCTTAATGACAAAGGTGTCCTTTGGATTTCTACACCGAATTTCGAAAGTGCGTTTTCAATGGTAAAAAAAGACACTGACCCTATGTGGAGAATTGTTGAACATTTAAATTACTTTTCCTTCCGTTCTCTCAAAAAATGGTTGGATATTTTGGGCTTTGAGGTAGTGGATTACAATGTTTCGGGCCACTATAACGGGTCTATGGAGGTAACCGCTATAAAAAAATAAAAGCAATCATTTCAGTATTCTTAATTAAACTGGTTTAGAACTAATATTCGCTTTAAAATACCTGACGTTTTTTAAACGCTTTGGAGGAAATCAATGAAACCCCTTCTTTCTCTCTGTATGATCGTTAAAAATGAAGAAAAAGTGCTTGAACGATGCCTACTCAGCGTCAAAACCCTTGTCGATGAAATTATTGTTGTCGATACGGGGTCAACAGATCAAACCAAAACAATTGCAGCCCGTCATACAGACAAAATATATGATCTTTCATGGTCGAACGATTTCTCGGCTGCACGTAACGAATCGATTCGCCATGCTTCGGGACGTTGGATATTAATTCTCGATGCAGATGAGTTTGTTCAGCCTGCTGATCATGATAGACTTAGAAAATATTTATTGGAATATAAAAGCGATAGGCCTTGCGGATTTGTTCTGAACATCATGAATTTTGGTGGCAGCGGAAATGACGAATCAAATGTTACGGAATCAACGGGAGCGCGCTTGTTCCTCAACGGCAAATCCATTCGATATATCGAACCTATTCACGAACAATTAACTTCCGACTACGGTACACCTTCTTTCACACCTTATCCGTTCGTGATTTTCCACACTGGTTACACGGTACAGGTTGTACAGGAAAAGAAAAAATCGGAACGCAATTTGTCGATCTTGGAGAAAATGAACTCAGGCGAAAAGCGAAACAACCCTTACTTTTGCTTCGTGCTCGGCAATGAGTATACAAGCGCCGGACGCGAGGATGAGGCTCTGGAAGTTTACGGGCGTTCCTTGGAATGCAGCAGCCCTTCGGACACGTGGTATTTTCATCTACTCGAAAGTCTTGTAACACTTGAAATGAAGAAAGGCAATTACGCGAGAGCACATACCAATATTAAAAGTGCTATTAAACTAATCCCTGACCGAACAGATTTCCGATGTATGGAGGGCATTTTATTCGAAACATACGGGCTATGGAACGCCGCAGAGGATGTATTTCACCAGTGTATTCAATACGCGGAGGAAGCTGAAAAAAAGGGGGTGCCCTATTGGATAATTAAGCCTTCTTATGGAAAAATTATTCCCCATCAGTCCATTGCTGAGATAAAGCGTAGAAAAGACGATATTTCTGGCGCTATTCATCACTGGGTCAAAACGCTCCAACTTCAACCCAAAAATTACACTGTACTCCAGTTACTAATGGATGCTCTTCTTCAATTTGAATCGTATGATCAAGTAGCAAGCATTATCGAACAACTCTATCCTCTTCACCAACCTTTGAATAAAATGTTATTATACAAAATGGCCCTAAAAATCGGGAGTATTGAACTTGCTTCCAAGTATGCTACTGAAGTGCAGAAGCTCGACCTCCGTCTGGATGATGTTGATACCGTACAGCAAAATTTACTGCTTCGAAATTGGTCTGCGTTGACTACTTCTTCTCTTCAGCCGGCTTCTTTGGAAGATTCGCTTGCAATTGCTGCTGCCATTGTTCAGCAAGAAATCTCTTTTACTGATGCTGCCGTGGGGGACATCACTGCTTGCGCCACCATAATGCAGCAAGCCCTGTTAGCAATCGATAATAAAACTTGGAACAACGAGATTCTAACGAACAACGAAGAAAGGTTTACGCAAACGTTGCAACTGCTCTGGCGTTACGGATATACAGAGATCTATTTATCCCTCATGCAAAATATGGCAAATGAAACCATTCTGAATTGGATGGCCGACTGGTTTTACATCCGTGGACTTTTCGAACAGGCGCTAGATCTGTACAGCGTACTTCTTGAAAATAATTTACTCCATGCGAAGGGGCTTAAGAATGTTGGAGTATGGTATATCAACTGTGGGAATACCAATGAAGCATTTCCGTTTCTCAAAGCATCCTTCAAAAAGGAAGCCTCCGTTGACATTATTGGGCTATTCAAGGAGCAAGCTAGTCCAGAAACTTATCAAGAATTTCATACTATTTACATGGAACGATTCCCTGATATTTCTTTGTGCATCTTTCCTCGATAAACAAAAGGACTGCCCGCTTGGGCAGTCCTTTTGTTTATTTAAAGAATCGTAAACGAGAACACATTACTTGTTTGTCCGTCTGCATTGACGACAGTAATGTTAACGGCACCGGAACCAGTAGGTACATAGAACTTTACTCGAGTCGCRCTCAAGTAAACTGTTGTAGCCTGAACGCCATTGACGTATACTTTCGAAGCACTTGTATAGTTGGCACCATTAACATAAATCAGCGAACCGACGGAACCGCTATTGGGTGACAAACTCGTAATGGTCGGTGCAGGAAGGACCGGTCCATTATCATATGTAAAGTTTGTCGATGCGGTTTGACCATTCAACAACGTTAAGACAAGAGGTACGACTCCAGTTGTTGGGCTGGCCGGAACAATTACTTTCAAGCTTGTACCGNAATTCGGATCAACGGGAAATTTGCCCGAAAAATGAAAATTGAGACGGTTACGATTTTATGACGGAATGCAGGCGCAAGGACAGGACAATATCGTAAACCTGGTTCGCGCTGCTAACAAAGTTTTCCGGACGCGTAAATTGCCGGTTCTCAAGACAGCTATCATCTATGTCATATAAATAGTGAAAGTAGATTCTCCCCAATATTACCCGTATCCACAATTCATAATCGTGGGTATGTGAAGTTTGTCGATGCGGTTTGACCATTCAACAACGTTAAGACAAGAGGTACGACTCCAGTTGTTGGGCTGGCCGGAACAATTACTTTCAAGCTTGTACCGCTCATAAAGGTTGTTGACGCATTCACACCATTGATCGTTACTTTCGCTCCAGTTTCAAAGTTCGTACCTGTTACGTAAATAAGATCTCCACCCACTTTGTTSGCATGATTCGGGCTCAATACGGTAATGGTCGGTGTAGCAACYGTATACTCGTAGCCTTGCGTTACTGTGRCAGTACCTCCATCCAAATTCGTTACCGTTACGTCAACTTTCCCTGCAGTAGCCGAAGCCGGCACAACAGCTGATATTCTCGTTGAACTYAGATAAGTGCTGTTTGCAACAATCGAACCAAATGTCACTGTTACACCTGACATGAAATTCGTTCCATTAATATACACAAGATCCCCGCCTGCAGTTTTCCCAGTATTAGGAGACAACGTTGTAATAGTTACAGGTTTAATGACTGGTGCTGCGTATGTATATCCTTGACTAAGAACAGCTTCTTTCGTATCAGTGATAACTTTCACATCTACTGATCCGAGTCCATCTCCTGCTGGTACGATCACTTTCAAACTAGTTTTACTCATATAGGTTGTTGCAGCAGGTTTACCGCCAATC
>NZ_LMRY01000025.1:0-67807 GCF_001427935.1 Paenibacillus sp. Soil724D2 | reverse complement strand
TCTCCTAATCTTTTTCCCATTCCGGATCATCCCCTTTGTAAATAAGTTTAATTTATTTGAAAGGAGGACTCCAGTTTATTTAGGGGGCCTAGGAGCATTATGCAACATCGAAGGCATAAAGGTGGGATCTGGACAGAATTGTTGCATTTTCTACAACATCATTCTATCCAGAAGATGGATTCATTCATTCATTCATTCATTCATTCATTCAAACCTTAACTCCCCTCTACTCCAACTATTTCTCACGTGTGATCCTATACCCCTTTCTTATTCATGGTAAACGTAAATAGACCCGAAAGAGGTCACTTTTTTCAAAGTGTTCATCTTTCGGGTCTTACTTCATTAATTCTTGCCCACTTATTTTTTTGTTTTCCATCGTCTGCATGGGAAAGCCATCCGACCTTTAGTTTGGGGAACGTCGAATCGTTATTTGGGGAAATCGGAGCTTGAAATCGAATAAGAGGAAAGAGAAAGCGCTATTTGACCAAATGAAACGAGCCGGAGGCTAAAAACAGCGATATAACGCCTCGTCGTTCCCTAAGCATATTCTAATTGCTATAGTGAGAGTTTTTATACTATAAAATATCGTGTCGTTCTACGGCTTCAATCACTTTCAGACGAGTATCTAAATTCACTGGATGACCATAGGCAAGTTCCAACGCCCATAGGACTGCGCCCGTTGCAGGCGGGACTTGTAGAAGGATGTAATTGCAGCTGTGATTGGTCAAGCTTGCAATATGATTTTTGAAGTTTTGCAGAAGCAGAGGACTTTCAGCTTTGACCCAAACTGATCCTGCAAGAATGATATCGACTTCATGGTCAAAATCCAGATTGTGCATGCAGCCAACCGTGGAGTAGGCCAGTTGTTTGGCCGTGTTATCTAGAATATTCAGAGCTACGGAATCCCCGTTATCTGCCGCGGAGAACAGGATTTGCACCAGCTTGGTGGTGGGACTTGTTCGCTTTTGTATGCCGTTCAAGGTGTATTCAATGAACAATTCTTTACTGGGTATTTGCAGCAGCTTCATGACGGGTTCAGTCATCATGGTTCCTGGCCCCATACGGTAGAAAAAGTCATAGACAGCCCGAAGTACTTTTCTGGCTAGAAAGAAACCCCCAGCTTCATCACCAGACAGCTCACTGCCAACACCGCCGACTTGAAGGCGCTTTCCACTTGGAGAAATACCGCCCGTAGCGGAGCCCGAGCCATTAATGGAGCAAATGCCGAAGCCCTTTTCACTGCCAGCTTTAATACCAAGGAATGAGTCATTGTCCATGGCATAGTGAGTAAAGCCGATACGCTCAATGACTTTGCATAAATTTTCTTTCTGGGATGGAATATCCGCGCCAGCTAATCCGAAAGCACCGGCTGCTATATGATCCATCGTTATCTGATTGCGCGTCAGCAAATGCTGAATATTTTCATTCATGATTCGGAATGAGCTCAGGTATGCATCGGGGAACTGCTCGTGACTGCATGTACCTGTGTGAATATGGTCTACAAAGTTCCCTAGGATATCAAATAGAAAGTAGTCCGTTTTACTATTTCCGCCGTCGACACCAATAATGTAGTTTTTAACTATCATGACTACTTCTCTTTAGAGAAAAACTGTGGGAGATAGGCCTTGTGGGCTTCTTTCAACTCATTGAAGCAGTTATGCGCGGCATCATAATCACCAACCAATGGATTCATCAATAGCGCGCGCATGGCGGCATCTTCGCTGCCGTTCACTGCAGCAGCTACGGTTTCACGTTCGTAGGCTTTGACCATACGCATATAATCAATGATATGTTGATTATTGAAATCCGTAACTTTGATCGGTGTGGCGCCATTTTTACCAATAACGGCACAAACTTCAACCGCATCGGAGTCTTCCATGAAATCTAATGCCCCGTTGTTAAGAAGATTGACTACATGTATCTCTTGTTTATCGTTATAGATGGCATCGACTAAACTGATGGCTACTTCTGAGTAGTTGGCACCTCCACGCGTGGAAAGCAGCTCCGGCTTTGAATGCAGTTCGGAATCCAAGTAGATGTTGAGCAGCTCCTCTTCGATCTGCATACATTTCTCGCCTCGAGTTAATTCACTTTCTTTCAATAATGTTAGCTTCTTCTCTTTGAAGTAATAATATTCCAAATAAGAAGAAGGTATGGCTCCCACCATCTGAACGACCTCTTTACTGAATCCGCTTGAAGGAATATTCTTCATCGCTTCACTGTTAAGCCCCATATCAAGTGCCGTTTTCACATAATCCTTACCATCTTGCTCAATCGTAGTAATCCAGCTTAAATGGTTAAGTCCCACATAGGTAAAGCTAGCATGGTCTAATTGCAAGGTTTCACGAATGCTCTTGAACATGTTGAAAGGAACATTGCACAGACCTAGCATCTTCACGTTGGAATGGTTAAGCAGAGCTTCTGTAATAATTCCGGCTGGATTGGAGAAATTGATAAGCCAAGCATCCGGACACAGCTCTTTCATACGGTCGGCAATTTGAAGCATAACAGGAATGGTGCGCATGGCTTTAAAAAATCCACCGATTCCGCAGGTTTCTTGCCCGATTAAATCGTATTTGAGAGGAATGGTCTCGTCGAGTACGCGGGCAGGCAGCTTACCCACACGAATTTGTGATAACACAAAATCCGCATCCTGCAGCGCTTCATCCAAGTTTTCGGTTAAGATGACTCGACAAGGAATATTCGCTGCCTGTATCATGCGCTCACAGAGATTGCCTACAATGTTTAGCTTTCTTGCATCAATATCCATGAGTACTAGTTCATCTATTGGTAATACGTCTTTTCGCTTAATCATTCCTTCAATCAATTCTGGGGTGTAGGTGCTTCCTGATCCAATAATCGCTATTTTCAATTTTTTATTCATCCATGTAGTCACCCTTCCTATTTAGCTCAATCTCGCTGCTATTATAGCATCGCATTCAGAAACGCTGCAATATAATTTGAAATTTAATTTTACTTTGAGTGGTATATTTTGAAAATAAATTTCTTAACTTAATATTCGAAATTGTGTCCTATTTTAGATATTAATCTTGTTTTTTTGAGCAATTATTCGTATGATGAGATTAAAATTTTAGCTCAGAGAAAATAGGGTGAACAGATAATATATATGTCAATTAATGATAATATTTTGATAAAAATTCGTGATATGAAAGAAAGCCTAACTCCTGTAGAGAAGTTGGTAGCCGAGTACATTTTGGAGAATTTAGAGGAAATCCCGCATCTTTCGATTAAGAGCCTTGCCGGGCTGACGAAGACCAGTGACGCATCTGTTCTTCGTTTCTGTAAAACGATGGGGTATAAAGGTTACCGGAACTTTATTGTAAGTATCTCAGCTTCAATTGGATCTATGGACGATGATGAGAAGGATCAGTACACCGATATACAACCTGGGGATGATCTATCTGTCATTATCTCTAATATTTCTCGCAATAATAGTAAATCTATTGAAGACACCCTCAGTGTCATTGATAAAAATGAAATAGCCCGTGCTGTAAAAGTCCTGCGTGAAAGTAACCGTATTGCATTTTTCGGAATCGGTGCTTCCGGTCTGGTCGGTATCGATGCGGAGCAGAAATTTTCAAGGATTAACAAGATGTGCCATACCTACACAGACGGGCACAGCCAACTCACGGCAGCTACGCTGATGGACAAAAGTGATGTAGCCATCTTTATTTCGAATTCCGGCAGTACGGTGGAAATTCTCGATTCGCTAGAAATAGCCAAAAAAAATGGCGCATGTATTATTGCCATTACCAAATATAATAAAAGCGAGTTAGCAGATAAGGCGAATATCGTCTTGAGCATCTCAACACCAGAGGTAACCATCAGAAGCGGTGCCATGGGATCGCGGATTGCCATGCTGACGGTAATTGATATTCTTTTTGCGGGTGTAGCCAGTGCGGAATACAAGAAAGTGAAGAAATATTTAGCTAAAACGCACGATATTATAGCCAGCAGCAAGCATCGTAAATAAAAGACAAAGACAACGCCTTAGCAAGATCAAGTCGTTGTCTTTTTTTTGTTGTAAAATAAAATAAAAAATCAAAACTTTATTGTAATAAGAAATAAAATTTCAAAAACTATTGACCATCATGAAATTTTTCGCTAGTATGAAATTAGAAATTGTAGCAAACAGGATAGGAGGAAGGCTATGGATGAGTATCTGTCGGGGTTGACTACGGAAGAGATTAACGAGAAAACACTGATTATGGATGAATGTACAACGGAACAAATGCTGCGTTTAATGAATGAGCAGGATGCTGAGGTTCCCGCTGCTGTGGGAGCAGAAATACCGCAAATTATGAAAGCGGTTGATATTTTACATCATGTTCTAAAAAACGGTGGCAGAATGTTCTACGTAGGGGCTGGATCTTCTGGCAGACTCGGTGTGCTAGACGCTTCTGAATGTCCTCCTACTTTTGGTATTGACCCCATGCTGGTGCAAGGTCATATCGCCGGTGGCGATGGGGCGCTAAGAATTGCAGTTGAAGGTTTTGAGGATAACGCGGAGGAGGGGATCGCACTCATTGAACGGTGCGGTGTGACAGACAAGGATGCTGTTATCGGAATTACGGCCAGTGGAAGCGCACAATTCGTCATTGCCAGTTTAAAAAAAGCAAAGGAAATTGGTGCAGCAACGATCGGCGTAGTGAATAACAAAAATTCGAAATTAGAGCCTGTCTGTGATGTTTGTATTGCGCCAGTGGTTGGGCCGGAAGCGATTATGGGATCTACCCGATTGAAAGCGGGGACAGCACAGAAGCTGGTTCTAAACATGCTGACGACCTGTACGATGGTGAAGCTTGGAAAGACGTATAACAACCTCATGGTAGATATGAAGGCAAGTAATATCAAATTGTATGATCGTTCTGTTCGAATCATTAGGGCAGCAACAGGGGTAAATGAAGAGTGCGCTATTGCCCATTTGGAAAGCGCTTCCATGAATTGTAAATTAGCGATTATGATGATAAAAACCGGTTTGGATGCAGCGGAGGCAGAACGAGCATTGAATCAATGTGACGGCCGATTGAAAACAGCCATACGTACTTTTAGCAAAGTTGTTTGAAATACTTAATATAAAAAGGAGAGACCTTTGAGCTACGCTCAAAGATCCCCATAAATGGAGGTCTATTTTCATGAAAAGAAAAATGCCCGTATTAGCATCCGTCGTAGCTTTAACCATGGCTTTAACAGCTTGTGGTGGTACTTCCGGCACGAAAGCAACAACTACACCAGCAGGCACGCCTGCTCCAGCGGCTACTGCCGGCGCCTCAACTGCTAAAGACACCATTACGGCTTTGCTGCCGCCAGTTTCACCGAACTACCAAAAGACTTTCGAACAAATGTCCAAAGACTTTACGGCATTGTATCCGAATCTGACATTGAAAATCGAACCAGCAAGCTGGGAAGATATGAAACAGAAATTGGATACGCAAGTGAATGCAGGCAGCCCACCGGATATTGCGTTCGGAGGCTCTGACGGCATCCCTAAGTATCTGCAGCAAGGTTTGCTCATGGACATTACAGATTCAGCAACTCCTGAGATGATTAACGATTATGATAAAGCTCCGCTTGAATACATGAAGAACGGCAAAGGACTTTACGGTTTCCCGGCGTACATGGAAGTTCATGCACTTGGCGGCAACAAAGAGTACCTGGAAAAGGCCGGCATCGATTGGAAGAAAGTACAAACGAGCGGTTGGACGTACGATGAATTCCGTCAAGCGGTCAAAAAAGGCGTCGTAACTGAAAACGGCAAAACACGCTATGGTTTCGTGTTCGCGGTGAAGGGCGTTGCAGCCGTTGACTACTTGGGTATCATGGCGAAAAATGCGGGCATGCCTCACGCGTTTAATAAAGATTTGAAATATGCTTACACTAGCAAAAACTACTTAGGTCTTCTGAAAGATCTTCGTGCGTTGATCGATGACGGCTCCATGCCGAAAGAGCTTAGCTCTGTAGACGCTGGTAAACGTTGGAACATGTTCCTGACAGGTCAAACGATGATCACAGGTAAAGGTCTTGCGGTGTTTGAGAATTCCGCTAAAACTAATAACGCAAAACTTAAAGCAGCTGATGCAAGCGCTGTAAAAGATTCCATCCCGGTTGATTATGTGGTATTGCCGGCTCCGACTTTCCAAGGTGCAAAACCTTCATTCGCTACTGTCGTTGACGGTTACATGACGTTCCGCGGTAAAAAGGAACCGACTGCTGAGCACAAAGCGAATGTCGTAAAAGCGGCTTACTTCTTAGCAAGCGGTAAAAATGCTGCAGCAACAAACAGTGATCTGTTCTCTGCTCACATTACGCAAAGCGGTAAAAAAGCGGCTGAAAGCATGAAAATTGACAGAAGCCCTGAGAACATAGCTGCTGTGGACTACATGCTGAAAAATGCAACACCGGCTCGTTCGGATATTCCGACAGAACTGGGTGCCAAAGCGATTAAATTGGAAACAGAAGTTATCGTGCCTAAGTTCCAAGGTCTGATTGCAGGTGAAATTACGCCTGAAGCGATGTATGAAGCTGTGAAAACTGCTGCAATTGCTGCATTTGGCGCAGACGGTGTTGTAAAAGATTAATCATAAGTTGTAACCTCGGATAGTCGTGATGCATGTTACGCGGCTATCCGAACTATTTTAATCCGAGTTTTCTGAAACGGGGTTTGGGGGTTAGACAGTATGGCAACGAATATCGCTAAACCGATGAAAAGAAGGAGAATCAAAGGAGAAGGTGCGTGGGGATATGCATTCATTGCTGTGGCTTTGGTCGTTTTTGCGATGTTCACCGCATACCCGGTCGTAAGCGCGTTTATCATTAGTCTCCAAGAATACAAGCCTCTTGGTTCCACCTATGTTGGATTCGACAATTATGTCTCTACAGTGAAAGATGGTTTGTTTTGGCAAGCCATGCGCAATACCGTCGTCTATACGCTTTTGACAGTACCTGTTAACTTGTTCTTGTCCATGGTAATCGCTATATTAATTCTGCCGCTCAGGAAAAAAACGCAGGGCTTTTTCAAAGGTGTCTATTACTTGCCTGTTGTGGCTTCAGGTGTTGCTTTATCCGTCGTATGGCTTTGGATCTTCGATCCAATGGAAGGCGGAATTTTGAATCAGTTCATTCATTTCTTTGGCTTTACCAATCAGAACTGGCTCGGATCAAGCAAAACAGCGATGTTTTCTTTGGTTCTGATGTCCTGGTTGTCCAGTCATGGCACAAGCATTATCATCTACCTAGCCGGTCTACTCGGGATTGATGATACGTATTACGAGGCAGCGGAAATGGACGGAGCGAACTTTTTTCAAAAGCTGTGGCACATCGTTGTTCCTTCTTTGAAGCCCGCGACGTTATTCCTTTTGGTGACAGGCGTTATCGGTTCTTTCCAAGTGTTCCAAAACGCTTACCTCATGACCGGTGGCGGTCCGAACAATGCGACTACCATGGTGGGTCTGCTGATTTTCAATAATGCATTTACTTACTTTGAATTCGGTAAAGCCGCGGCGCAATCGCTGATTCTAGCTGTTATTATCGCGGGAATTTCGGTTATTCAGTTCAAATATGCAGGGAAAGACGTCGAGTATTAAGAGCGGGGGATAAAAAATGGCTTTATACAGCAATCATGCAGGGAAACCTAGAGTAAAAACCATACGTAATTCAATCATTTTTATCGCCCTTCTACTTTTTGCTTTGGCGACGATATTTCCGATCTATTTCATGGTCATTTCATCCTTTGCTGATCCGGTTGAGGCCGGAGCGGTGAGCTACTCCATTTTACCAAGCAAGTTTACATTCGCTTCCTTTAAATTTTTCTTTGATTACAGTGAGTATTCGTATCGTTGGATTTTGAACTCTCTGATCGTGGCGACTACCGTGATGGTGTCCAATGTTATTTTTGCCAGCATGGCCGGTTATGCATTTTCTAAACTTCGTTTTAAAGGGAAAGGCGTGCTGTTTGCTGTGCTGCTTGTCTCGATGATGATTCCTTACCAAGTTACGCAAGTTCCTTTGTATATTCTGGTTGTTAACGTGTTCGAGCTGCAAAATACGTACAGCGCGTTAATTATGCCGGGTATCGTTACGGTATATAATATTTTTCTGGCTAAACAATTTATGAGCAGCATCCCGAACGAGATTATGGAAAGCGCCAAGATCGAAGGGTGCAGCCAGTTCACGATCTATTGGAGAATCATTCTGCCTTTGTCCAAAACCGTACTCGCCGTCATGGCGATTCTAACGTTTATGGATAGCTGGAACACATTCTTCTGGCCGCTTCTTGTGACCAATACGATGGATATGCAGACGATCCAAGTTGGACTCAAAAACTTCCGCTTCGCCAATACGACGTTTATCGCGCCGATGATGGCGGGTGCTACGATCTCTGCACTGCCGATGTTTATTCTTTTCTTTAGCTTGCAAAAGTATTTCTTAGAAGGTGTAACGGTTGGTGCGGTGAAGGGTTAATACTAGCCGCGCGCGGGGGAGGTATAACTTCAGCATGATTGTGTCTTGGGATCAACAATATCGTCAGGCGGTCATTGACTTATGGAATGAAGAAGCCGTGAAAGAAGGCTACAAGGAGCTTACCGAACAAACCTTTGAGCGTATCTTCACGGCCAACCCTTATTTTGATAGTCAAAATGCTTTTGTGTTACTGGAACAAAATGAAGTCAAAGGCTTTGCCTGCGGCTGCACAGGGGAAGATCTGCCGCTTGGGGAAGTGGCGGGATACATTACCTGCATCGTTTTAGCTGAAGACAACAAAACCGATGAGAACTATCAAGGCATGCTTAACGCTTTGGAGCGTCGCTTTCAGCAGCTGGGAAAAAAGCAAGGCGATGTCTTATTTTTTAATCCGATGTTATTGCCGTGGTATATACCGGGGACACCGAAGCATGAGCATAACAATGCGCCGGGCGTACCGATTGAAAGTGAATTGTATGCATTTTTGCTGCAGGCAGGGTATGTGGAACGCGCCATAGAGTGCGCCATGTATTTGAAGCTGGACGGTTTCACCATACCAGAGGATATCAGAGCGAAGGAAAGCAAGGCCGCAGTTGATGGCTACACAGTGGAATTGTTCGACCCGGAAAAGCATGACGGCGTGGATGATATGCTGAATGGATTTAATAATCTTTTATGGCAGAGGGAAATTGGGCAGAGCACGGCAGAAGGTGTGCCGGTCGTTATTGCTGCATATAAAGGCAAGGTTATCGGATTTGCTGGTCCGGTCATCCGTCAGGACAACGGCCGGGGTTATTTTGCTGGGATCGGCGTGCTTCCTGATCATGAGGGACACGGGTTGGGCAGCATTTTATTCTTTAAGTTGTGTGAAGCTTTTCGTTCGATCGGGACCGACTACATGTCGCTCTATACGGGTAGTACGAATCCGGCTATCCGCATTTACGAGAAGGCAGGCTTTACAACCGTCAAACAATTTTCTGTTATGAGAAGGGAGTTTGTGTGAGTGAGCGAGCAAAAGTTAACGATTCTGGCTATCGGTGGACATGTTGGGGATGCCGAATTAACGGCAGGAGGGGTACTGGCAAGTCACTTTTTGAAAGGTGACCGCATTGCGACCCTAGCGCTGACAGCAGGTGAACGCGGCGTTCCGGCAGGACAAGATATGGCCGAATATCGCGTGCAGAAAGTGAATGAGGCGAAAACCTTTGCCGAGATGCTGGGCGGGGAAGCGTTCGTATTCGACGATATTCCTGACGGTGAGCTGCAGGATGATCAGGACATGCGTTTTCGCGTATGCGATGTCATTCGTCAAGTTCGTCCCAACGTTATTATTACACATTGGAAGAACAGCATGCACAAGGATCATATGACTACGCACCGCATCGTCAATGATGCCCGCTATTTTGCCGCCTTGCCGACGTTTGAGCGAGAGCTTCCCGCGCATTTCGCGCAAAGATTGTATTATGCCGAGAACTGGGAGGACGCCGTCGACTATCGTCCGTATGTGTACGTCGACTATGACCAAGAAGTCTTCGATCTATGGGTGAAGGCCGTCTCCACGCACTGGTTCGTAACAGGCAGCAAGTCCTTCCAGTACCTGGAATACTACAAGCATTTAATGCGTGTCCGCGGGATTGAAGCCAGAAAGCAATATGCACAAACCTTCATGATTCCAGAAGAAAATATGCGTGTCATCCAAACTGAATTATAAAAAATAAAACCAACCTCTACACACGCGGCCGCTCATTCTTGAATGGTCTCGTTGGAGGTTTTCTCAATTTGGGGATGGGTAAAGGGTAGATGACCTTCGATTTGCATAGTTTGCAACATGGCATAAGGGAATTTTACATAGATAATCACTCGGTAAAGTGATGATTCTGTTTTTTGTTTTCTGGTTTGTAGGGGAAGTGAGTGGGGAAAGTGGGAGTTAGTAGTTTGTTGTTAGAAGATAGATGTTGGAAGAGAAGTAGAAGTAAGAGTTAGTAGTCAGAAGTTAGAAGTTAGAAGTTAGAAGTCAGAAGTCAGTAGTCAGTTGTCAGTAAGTAGTAAGTAGCAAGTAGCAAGTAGTAAGTAGTAAGTAGGAGCTTGGGGTTAGTAGTTAGGAAATAGGTAGGCAAGTTGTACTTCATACAACAATTCTCCTCAGTTTCTTCAGGATAAGCTGAAACTGTTGTACGGTGTACAACAATTTAGCCATATTTCTCGCTAAAAGGTTACTTTTGGTTAAAATTGTTGTATTTTCTGCAACATTCGCGAGGATTTCGTGGATTCTCTTGTCTATTGTTGTACAACGTACAACATTTCAGGGAGGAGCAAGATATCTTAGGCGAAAAGTGGGGTTGACCACCTCCCGGAGGTGCTGTAACGCGTACCCAGGATTCGAGCGCGTCAAAATTTGCTCGGCATCAACTATGCATAACACACTCAACTAGAACGGCAAAATCCGTTTTTCTTTTATCAAACAAAAAGTAGGAGGCAGCTATGATCAGAAACGGTATCGATTGCATTGAGCAGTACACTCATCTATTTAAAGGGAAACGATTGGGACTAATAACAACCCCTACCGGCTTAACTAATGACTTCGTTTCCACCATTCAAATTTTGCATGAGAATTTCAATCTCACAGCCCTTTTTTCACCGGAACATGGTGTGCGTGGAGATCAAGCAGCAGGCGCTATGGTAGAAACGTATCTGGACCCAATCACACAGGTGCCGGTGTATAGCTTGTACCGTAAGGATTCCAAGCGCATGAGTCAGGAAATGCTGAATGAGATAGATATAGTCGTCTATGATATTCAGGATGTGGGCACACGATACTACACTTTTATTTATACGATGCTGTATGCTCTGGAAGATTGTGCGAAAGCAGGCAAGCCATTTGTCATTTTGGACCGGATCAACCCACTGGACGGGGTGACGGTAGAAGGTAACATTTTAAAGCAGGACTACCAATCTTTTGTTGGCAATTATCCACTTTGTGTACGTTACGGTCTAACTGCAGGTGAGGTGGCCACTATGGCTAACGATCAGATGAACTGGCATTGTGATCTGCATGTGATACGTGCTGAGGGCTGGGAGCGGAAGATGCAGTTCGCTGATACCGGTCGGCACTGGGTGATGCCCTCTTTGGGCATTCCCCGGTTTGATACGGCATTGTTGTATCCAGGAACCTGTATATTTGAAGGCACCAATATGTCGGAAGGAAGAGGAACCACAGTTCCTTTTGAAATCGTAGGAGCCCCGTTCATCGACGCTCAACAACTGGCGGATGAGATGAACAGTAAGAAACTGCCTGGGGTCGTTTTTCGTCCAACTTATTTTAAACCGACCTTTTCCAAATTTCAGGGAGAGTCATGCAGCGGCGTTCAGCTTCATGCGTTGGATACCCGAGCGATTCGGCCATTGGAAACAGCGATCACATTGATGTATACCATTAAGCGTAACTATGAACAATTTTCTTTCCTGCCGCCTCTTAAAGAGGGATCAAGGCCTTTTATTGATTTATTGTGCGGGGATAAGGTGTACCGTGAAGATCCAGTAGATGTTTCGGTGTTGTTGGAGCAATTTCGGGACGAAAGTCGGGAATTCGCACAGATGAAACAGCAGTATCATCTGTATTAAGGAAATTTGAGAACGCGACAAGATAGTTATTCATAATGCCATCACTGCGAACGTTACAGGGGGCGGGAGGCGATCGTGTTGAGCATTTCTAAGGTACATAAGTTCCGATTCGCCCTTTTTTGGCGGCTTTTTACCACCTATTTCATCGTTATTCTCATGCCGGTTATTGTTGCCAGTTTGATGGCACATGTTCTGGTGGTCAGTACGATCGAGAAGGATGCAGAGAAGCTCAACGATGTCATCATAAGCCACTTTTCCAAGCAAACGGACACCGCATTAGATTCGCTCAAGACAAATATGATTAACATGCTCAGCTCTTCCAATTTAACGAGTCTGCTCCGTACTGTGGACGATTCGCGTGAAAACCAACAGCGTGCGGAGCAGTTTCACTCTCTCAGAGAGCAGTTGATGAAGCTTCAATCCGATAAATTGGTTTCAAAGGTATTCTTATATTTTGTGAATCACGATCTGGTTGTCGATGTCGATATTTATACGGACAAAAGGTATTACTTTGATTTCACTTATCCGCTTGACGAGCAGCAGAGAAAGGCGTACCTGTCCCATTTTACAGGCAAAAAAATGATGGACTTTACCGATCCGAGTACAAACGGCATGTCGGCCTTAATGAGCTATCCGTTTAACAGCGTTAAGCCCGATGTGTATTTGGTTGTCGATTTCGCTGAGGACAAGGTCAAGGAGCAGATCAGCATTCCGGAAAAATGGGTGACAGGAACGGCAATTGCGAGCAGCCAAGGTCTCATCATGAATCAGGTTGGTTTGACAGATAAGGAAGCGAAGGCGGTGCTGGAGCATACACACGCAAATTCCAAGGGGTCTCAATTTCTCATTACGAACGAAGTCGCAATGTCACTTGTGAAATCTAGCTTCGACGATTCGTGGTATTACGTGAGCATCGCGGATATGCGTACCCTGATGAAGCCAGCGTACATCACACGGGTGATTAGTTGGGCGTTTCTCGTCTTTTTCCTCGTGGTGGGCAGCTTCGTGTCTTACTATTTAAGCCGTCGCGTCTATCGTCCGATAAAGGAAATTACGGAAGAAAATAAAGAGCTGTCTCAAAGGGTGAGCGGGATGTTCCCCGTCCTGCAGGAGCTTTTCGTAACCAAGATTCTGCTGGGTGAATATCGGGACGCGCTGTCCATCGAATATTATGCGAAGGAAATCGAGTTTACCTATAACAAGAACGCGATGCGCACGGTTCTCTGCATTGCGTTTCACTACAATTCGCCCGCCTATGAACAGCTGTCGGAGACGTCGAAGTCTTTCCTATTCATGGAACTCAAAGAACGCATTGTCAAATCGTCGCCATCGCTGGTCTGGCTCTGCCAAACAAAGCCGGACGTGATGGCTTGTGTGGTGCTGCATGACCCGTTTCTGCACTTCGGAGCCGAGGAGGCCGCGAACATTGTCAGCCTCTTGCTTGAACAGTACAGCGAATACTTTAAAGCGACGATTGGAATCGGGAAGACGGTGAACGCTACCGAAGAGCTGCATGAGTCGTATAAGCTCGCGTTGTCCTTGCTGCAGAATCGCGGACTTGATTCCGATGTGGAGATATGTCGTGGACCGAATGTATGGGATCGAACGCAGTGGGAAAGCTTCTTATCTGTTCAGGATGTTAACCGTATCTTCAACCAATTCAAGACGCGGGAATATGATAAGCTGCTGCAATCTGCTTTCGAAATGCTCGAAGTGGGAATACGCAAGAATGCCACTGCCATCCAGGCTAAATATTTATGTACCGACGTTCTCAACACATGGATCCGCGCAGTAGAAACCGAACAAAACGATTTTAACGTGCCGTTCTTTTCAGACCTGTTCGAGCGGCTCAATCGTTGCATGACATGGGATGAGCTGAAAGTCTGTTTCCAGGACATTCACAGTGTCTTATTTCGGACAGAGGAGCCTGATCAGCGTGCAAAGCAGTTTACAGAGATTTTGGACTATATTCATGCGCACTATAATGAGGAGCTGTCGATCGAATATTTTGCCGGGCTCTTGAACATGTCGAACGGCCACTTCAGTCGTACCTTCAAAGAAGAGATTGGCGAGAAGTATGTGGAGTATATTGCGAAATACCGACTGATGAAGGCGAAGCAATTTTTGCTGGAGACGGACATGAAAATCGATGACATTGCGGAGAAAGTAGGTTACTGGGGACGCAACTCGTTTATTCGAACGTTTCGTAAATATGAAGGGATTACGCCAGCGAAGTATCGCACGATTAACCATTGAACGAACAGAGACTTCATTTTTTCCGAAGTCTCTTTTTTTTCATCCGATCTCCTGAAATGACCTGGAATCCCTAGGAAACCTGCGTCTGCAAAAAAAGAGACTTCCCGTAATTATGCAATCTTTACGGGGCAGTCCTTGCTTTGTATAGTTAGGCCATTAACTCAGAGTTGTAATTGTTATGAGTAAATGGGGGTGGGTGATATGGTGCCGCAACGAAATGTTATGTGGTACATATTGAAGAAACATAGAGCGCTATATCTATTAATGCTGCCGGGAATTTTGTACTACATCATTTTCAAATATGTGCCCATGTATGGCGTCATCATCGCGTTTCAAGACTATTCGATCGGTAAAGGCATTCTAGGCAGTAAATTTGTAGGCTTGAAGCATTTTATCGAATTCTTCTATGTAAATCCGGACTCCTGGAAGCTGATCCGCAATACCGTCATGCTCAACGTGTACGATTTGCTGTTTCATTTTCCAGCACCGATCATTTTGGCCATTCTGTTTCACGAGCTTAAGAACAAAACGTTTAAACGAATTGTACAAAGCATCAGCTACATGCCGCACTTCTTATCAACGGTAGTCATCGCCGGCATTCTCGTCACGTTTCTGTCTCCGCAAACCGGGATCATAAATTTCATTCTTGTCAAAATGTTCGGGATGGAGCCAATTCTATTCCTAGGGCTGCCGAATTGGTTTCGGACAATCTACGTCAGCTCCGAAGTTTGGCAAAAAATCGGCTGGGGAACGATTCTGTATCTGGCTGCAATTGCCGGCATCGATCCGACTCTTTATGAAGCCGCTAAAATGGATGGGGCGAACCGTTACCAACAGATGCGCCATATTACGTTCGTTGGCATGGTGCCCGTCATGATCATCTTGTTCGTTCTTACGCTTGGCCATTTTATGGAGACCGGATTCCAAAAAATATTGCTGCTTTACAATTCCATGAACTATGAAACATCGGATGTCATCAACACATTCGTGTATAGGCGCGGTATCTTGGATGCGGATTTCAGCTTCGCCACAGCCGTCGGATTATTTCAGTCGGTGATCGGCCTTATCCTCGTCATCGCCGCTAACCGGATCGCTAGAAAACATTCAGAAACGAGCTTGTGGTAAAGGAGGAGCCCTTTTGAAAATTAAACAATCGATGGCTTCAAGGGTATTTGATACCTTCAACTATGTGATCATGATCCTTCTGATGATCGTTATGGTATACCCGCTGGTTTATGTATTCAGCGCTTCGATCAGTGATAACGCCTTCGTATCGAGCGGGGATATGCTCATCTTTCCTAAAGGGGTAACGCTTATTGCTTATAAGCAGTTGGTGAGCAATCCGGATCTATGGATCAGTTACTGGAATACGATCCGTTATACGATCGTTCATGTGATACTAACCTTGCTCGTAACGTCGGCTATGGCGTATCCGCTAGCGAAGAAATGGCTGCCCGGCCGCAGAATCATTTTGATGATGGCCGCTTTTACGCTGCTGTTTAGCGGCGGTATGATTCCAACGTTTCTCGTTGTGCAGAAGCTGGGGATGTTGAACTCGATATGGGCAATCGTCCTGCCTTCCCTGATCAGCACGTGGTACTTGTTCATCATGCGTACGTTCTTTGAGGCATTACCGGAGGAGCTTGAAGATGCAGCAACGATCGACGGCTGCTCCTCGTTACAAGTGCTGCTGCGTATTGTGCTTCCGCTATCCATGCCGGTATTGGCGACAATCGGCTTATTCACAGCCGTGAATCAGTGGAACGCTTTCTTCGATGCACTCATTTACTTGAACGACCGTTCGATGTACCCGCTGCAAATTATGCTCCGGAACATTCTTGTGGCCGGTACTACGATTCAGGCTGAAGGCGATCTGAGCCTGCTCCAAACGATGAAGTACGCCATCATCATGATCGCTACGCTCCCGATCCTATGCGTTTATCCGTTCATCCAGAAATACTTCGTGCAGGGAACTATGATCGGCGGCATCAAAGGATAGTTCTAGATTCCCCGGAATCTAACGCTATAGAGGGATACTTTTTTACCACGATAGGGAGGGTTTCATATGAAAAAAAGAAATGTCGCAACAGGTTTGACTACGGTTATGCTCATCAGTTTGGTCGCAGCAGCCTGTTCGAGCCAACCGAATGGTACTCCTGCGGGCGGAGAACCGAAGAAACCGGACGAGTCCAAGAAGCCGATCACATTCACATGGCTAGCTTACGACCGTCCAGAAGGAAAAGTGCGCCAGGACTGGGACATCTTTAAGGAAATCGAAGCAAAGACCGGCGTAAAGGTCGAGTTTCAAGTGGTCAGTCAAGAAGGTTTGAAGGAAAAGAAGCAAATTATGATTGCGACGAACTCAGTCACGGACTTCATCCAGGTAGATACGTTAGAGGGAAGACAGCACGGTCCTGATAAAGTATTTTTGAACTTAAAAGATTACTTGGATAAAGCACCGAACCTAAAGGCATTTTACGACAAATACCCAGAGGCTAGAGCGGTCGCAACTGGCGTTGACGGCGGTATTTATACCGTTCCTGTTATCGAGGGCGACGCAGAAGGGAAAGGTTTTAACTTCGTCTGGTATACACGCAAGGACGTCATGGATAAGTACGGACTGAAGGCGCCGACTACAGTGGATGAGTTTTACCAGTTCCTCAAAACGCTCAAAGAAAAGCAGCCGGATACTTATCCCCTCATCAATAATGCCATTATTGGCGATACCGGGTTATTTACGACATTCGGCAGAGCGTTCACCGGCATACACGGCTTCTATAACGTCGATCCGGCTACCGACAAATACGCGTTCGCTCCCTATCATAAAGGATATAAGGACTCGCTTGTTTACTTGAATAAATTGTTTAACGAAAAGCTGCTGGATCCTGAATTCTCGATGATTACGCAAGCACAATGGGAAGAGCGGATTCTTAAAGGCAAATCACTCGTGACGTTTTTCTGGAAGGCTGACTTGGAGACGCTTATGGACAAAGGCCGTAAAGCGGGTATAGCGGAGTATACACTCGATGCGATTCCACAATTTGCTGCAGACGGTATTAAGAACTACCAATTCTCACGTCCGGTTGTTGGCGCTACCGGCCGCGCGATCTCGGCTAAGGTGAAAGACAAGGACAGGGCGGTTCAATTTCTTGACTACTTACTGGGAGAAGAAGGATCTAACTACTTATCGCTTGGTATCGAGGGCAAAACGTATACGAAGGAAAACGGCAAGCCTGTCTACAACAAGGATTTTGGCGCTTCGCCATTCACAACACTGCGTAAGGATTGGGGCGTTTGGTACGATATGGTTACGCTCGATAATGCCAAATCCCGCGAGGTGTGGGAGGGTGGCTTAAGCGACAAGAGCAAGGACATTAACAAGAGATACGAATCGTTCATTATTCCAGCGCCGAAGCAGATCGTCAAGACAAAGGAAGAGCTGGAGCTAGAAAAATCGAAGCTGAACAACCTGAACAAATTCCTCGAGCAGAAGCTGACTGAATTCGTAGCGGGCAAGACGCCGATCAACGATAAGACGTATCAAGAATTTATCGATCAAGCGAAGAAGCTCGGAGCTGACGAACTGTTAGGTATGTACAATGCTGCCTATACCCGCACATACGGCAAGAAGTAATCAATTCGTGCAGCTAGGAGGCAAAGGTAATCTATACGCCGGAACGGAGGGGTTCGTATGGCCGAAGATTTCAAGGTCATTGATGTGGATGTCCACAATGAACAGAATGATGTTGACTTGCTGCCGTACTTGGCAGAACCATGGAGGTCACGCGTAGCGGCGACCGGAATCGGGTATGCTGGTTCCGGTTACTATTCGCCTGTAGGTGTCATGAAGAAGGACGCTATTCCGGCCAGCGGCGGTAAAGCTGGCTCGGACCCAGACCTCATGATCAAGCAGCTGCTTGAGGGCTACAATGTCGAATACTGCGTGTTGACCGGGGTTGTGTACAATATTTCAACGACGCACGACCCTGATTACGCGGCTGTGATTTGCTCTGCTTACAACGATTTTTTGATCGCCGAATGGCTTGGTAAACACAAGGCGTTCAAGGGCGCCATGGCCGTCGCCACGCAGGACCCATGTCTTGCCGCGAAAGAGATCGACCGCGTCGGTGGCCATCCCGATATCGTCGAAGTCATGCTTTCTAGTGCGGCTCGTGCCCCCCTCGGCCAGCGACAGTATCATCCTATCTATGAGGCTGCGGAGCGGAATGGTCTACCTATTGCGATTCATCCGGGTGCGGAAGGAGGGGGCAGCTCCACTGCACCTACCGCTGCTGGGTATCCGTCCCGTTACATCGAGTGGCACACATGCTTGTCGCAAATGTTCATGGCTCATCTTGTTAGCATGGTATGCGAGGGCGTATTTGAGAAGTTCCCTCGGTTGAAAGTTGTGCTTACGGAGGGAGGGATTGCTTGGCTGCCGCACCTGATGTGGAGGCTGGATAAGAACTATAAAGCGCTCCGCTCTACCGTTCCTTGGCTGAAGAAGCTGCCTAGTCAGTACATTCGAGAGCATTGCTATTTAACTACACAGCCCATTGAGGAACCGGACAATCCGCAGTATTTGATCGATTTGTTCAATATGATTGATGCCGAGAATATGATTTTGTATTCGAGTGATTATCCCCATTGGGATTTCGATTCACCAAGTATGATTCTGCGGAGACTAAAGCCGGAGGCGAAGCGTAAAATCTTTTACGAAAATGCCAAAAGCTTATATAACCTTTAACTCACGGAGGACCTTATGACGGTACATTACGTGCTGGATGCGGACGCTGTCTCCGAAGGCGGTCACGCCGTCGTCACAATCGAGGGGAAGAGCATCGGCATTTACCGGATAAACGATGAATATTATGCTTTAAACAATTATTGCCCCCACCAGGGGGCGCCGATGTGCGCAGGACTCGTTTCTGGTACTACGCTGCCTTCGGACGTGTATGAATACGAGTACGGTAAAATGGGCGAAATCATCCGCTGCCCCTGGCATGGCTGGGAATTCGATATTCGAACCGGCAAATCTTTATTCAGCGAAAAGATTTGGGTGAAAACGTATAAGGTGAATGTGCAAGACGGCAAAGTTGGTGTTGATCTGGAAAGAAAGTAGACAACGAGAATAAGCCAAATATGAGGGATCGAATGGGTTGAAAACACCTATTCGATCCCCTTTATTCTTTTTGCAGCATGATAGAATTGAATTCATTTAAGCATGCTAATATTTGTTAAAAAATGAAAATTAGAGAAGTCACAAACTGTTATTTAAATTATCCGAAGGGACTACGATTAATTCAACTTCATTAGTGATTAATATTTCCTTCATTTTACTGTCCGGTTCTTGATCTGTAATAAGGACATTAATCTTTCCGAGATCACAAATCCGATGGAAAAGGCTTTTTCTGAATTTAGACGAATCCGCTAATACAATGACTTGATCAGCTCTTTTTATCATTTCTAATTTTACATAGGCCTCGTCAAAGCATTAAAGCAAGGTCAGGTGCCGGGCGATGCGCATTGGGGCAAGGATCAAGAAGAATATTATGGGGAGTTAACGATAGGTATAGGTGATCGCACGCTAAAAGGGAAAATTGAGACCAAAGCAGGCGCTTATGAATCTTATTATCTAGGTATATATCAGGCAATTGTTGATAACAAACCAGTACCCGTTTGTACAAACGATGCAATGAATACCATTAAGGTGATTGAGTTAGTTAAAAAAAGCAGTCAGGAAAAAAGTGTCGTTTTATTTGAATAAACGAGGTGCAGCAAGGAAAAATGAACAGATTTGCTGCTTTAAAAGAAAGCGCAGACATTTATGTTGACACGAAAGATATTCCAGCCTTATAATTCAGTTAATCGATTAAACGAGGAGGTGAAACGACTAATTGAAGAGGTCGACACTTAAAGAGGTAGCTAAACTAGCTGGTGTATCTACGGCTACTGTATCCAATGCACTAAATGAGACGAAATACGTTAGTGAAGAAGTCAAAGACAAGATTAATAGAGCGATTGAAGAGCTGAATTATCAGCCTAATATTGTAGCCAAAAGCCTGCGCGTTCAGGAATCTCGCATCATTGGCGTGCTAATTTCTGATGTAGCTAATCCATTTTTCTCTATTGTTGTAAGAGGCATAGAAGAAGAATTATCCAAAAGCAATTATAGTATTCTACTTTGTAACACGGATTCTTCTGTGGAGAAAGAGCGAAAGTATCTCGAAGTGATGATTGGCAAAAGGGTAGACGGTTTGGTTGTCTCATCTGCCGGTAACACAGGTGATTATTTCCGCTCATTGGATAAAACGGGTGTTCCAATTGTATTCCTGAACAGGTGCCCGGAATTCATGAATTCCGATGTGATTATGACGAATAATATTCAGGGGGCTTATTCTGCCACCGAACATCTGATTCGGCATGGTTACGGTAAAATCGCAATCATTACAGGGCCTTCTTCTATTAGTACGGGCAAAGATAGGTTAATCGGCTATAAGAGAGCGCTTGAGGATTACGGTGTTGCCTTATCGGACTCGCTTGTGAAAGAAGGTCTTTTCACCATCCAGAGCGGTTACGACAAGATGAAAGAACTGATGGAGCAGGATTCGAAGCCGGATGCCGTGTTTATTTCCAACAATTCGATGACACTAGGGGCGTACAAATACTTGAAGGAAGCGGGAATTAGAATTCCCGACCAGATCGCGGTTCTCGGATATGACGATCCCGATTGGGCGGATATTGTGGAACCGCCAATAACGACGGTCAGGCAGCCAGCCTATCAATTAGGTGTACACGCGGCAAACTTAATGCTGGCTCGAATAAATGAAAAGCAAGTGAAGCGTGAAATCATGTATATGGATACGACATTGATTATCCGACGCTCCTGTGGCTGCACAGGCGAATAAGACCCATAGGGTTTTCGACCAGAAGAGAGAAGCTCTTAAGAGCAGCTGTCGTAAACCCGATAAGTGGACTCATCACATCATTTTCAAGTTTTTATAGCGGTTATTTAATCGATTAACCGAAAAAGTGCTCATAATTAAGCATTTAAGTAAAATTTTACTGAATGTGATCGCATCCTATTTTAAAATAAAAATAAAAACAACTTGGAGGAACGAACATGAAAATAGCAGTTGGAGGAGACCATGCAGGCTTTCCATTAAAGGAGACTGTTGTAAACGCTTTAATAGCTTTGGGGCACGAGGTAACGGATCATGGGTCGTATGATAGCAATCCTGTCGATTTCCCTGATATTACCCGCACAGTATGCGCAGCAGTGCTCTCGGGTGAAGCGGAACGAGCAATCATGGTATGCGGAACAGGTGTAGGTGCATGCATTGCAGCGAATAAAATTCCGGGTATTCGCGCATCCGTTTGCCACGACATTTATTCCGCACATCAGTGTGTGGAACACGACGATGTTAATGTGATGTGTGTTGGCGCGCAAATTATCGGCCCTGTAATCGTAGTGGAACTGCTGGAAAGCTTTTTGAAAGCGGAATTCAGCACGGCAGAGGAGTTCAGACGGAGAGTTGAAAAATTGCATGAGATGGAGCGCCAGTTTGCGTCGCTGAATCCAGCGGTGTCCGAGTAAAGATGCTGAATTCACAGGAGGTTAATATGGCGCAACCAGCGAGAATTGTTGTTGTCGGAAGTCTGAATATGGATTTGGTCGTCGTTGCGCCTCGGATAGCTCTTGAAGGAAAGACAATCCTTGGCGGACAGTTTTCCACCATGCCTGGCGGTAAGGGCGCCAACCAGGCGGTGGCCGCCAGTCGACTTGGCGCCAAGGTGCACATGGTTGGCTGTGTCGGTGATGATGGGTTTGGTCAAGAGCTGCTAGCGCATTTAAACCATGAGAAAATAGATTCAGAATATGTAACAACGCTAGCTGGCATATCGAGCGGAGTGGCCATGATTACGGTTAATGAATCCGGAGAAAATAGCATCGTAGTCTCTTCGGGTGCCAATGCCCGGATGACACCTGATCATGTTCGACAAGCGGAATCGGTCATTAGCTCATCTGATCTGCTCTTGATTCAATTGGAAATTCCAATGGAGACCGTAGAAGAAGCCGTTACAATTGCGAATCGCCATCAGGTTCCGGTAATACTGAATCCTGCTCCTGCGAACCAACTATCGGAAGCTCTTCTGAAGCAAGTGGATATCCTGACTCCGAATGAAACGGAAGGCAAGCTTATCCTTACCGGTCGGGCGGACGGCGATGCCAGTGTTGAAGAAATCATTTCAACGCTTATCGATAAGGGTGTCAAACGTGTCGTCATGACCCTTGGTGGCGACGGGGCTGCTTACTCCGAAGCTGGAACCATTCAACATTTGAAAGCGCATAAAATGGAAGTCGTGGATACCACAGGGGCTGGCGATTCATTTAATGCAGGGCTTGGCGTTTATCTCGCCGAAGGCGGTTCACTTGAAGAAGCGGTACAATTTGCTCAAAAAGCAGCAGCACTGTCTGTTACAAAGTTGGGCGCTCAACCAGCAATGCCAAGCAGAATCGAAGTGGAACAATTTCACAATAAACGATCCAATGGAGGAGAAGTTTATGAATCATAAAACAATTATTCATTCTATCATGTCCATCATGTTGGTTTTGGGAGTAGCCGCTTGCAGTACGAAAGAATCGAATAATGGGGCATCGACTACGCCGACCACTGCTGCTGCACCTGCTTCAGGAGAGAAAGTAGATCTTCGCGTAGCATGGTGGGGAGGTCAAGCCCGTCATGACAAGATGAATAAACTGTTCGATCTGTTCGAACAAAAGCACCCGAACATCAAGGTTTCTCGTGAATTTACGACAGAGAATCAATATGCAGAGAAATTCACAACGCAAGCGGCGGGTGGCAATGCGCCTGATGTCATACAAACGAGCAGCTTCTTCCAATTCGATTTTGTGACTCGAAATATGATGCTTGATTTGACCCCGATTGTTTCATCAGGGGCCTTGAATACGAAGGATTTCGATCCAATCGATGTAGGCGGCGGTAAAGTTAACGACAAGCTGTATGCGATTAGCCTTGGACATAATATCACGGGTGTTCTCTATAATACAGCCATGTTCAAAAAAGCGGGATTAGAACAGCCCAAAAATAATTGGTCTTGGGACGACTATGTCGCAGCAGCGAAAACCGTGCAAAAATCATTAGGTAATGATGCATGGGCGACTGAGGACGAAGGTGGCGTGTATCGGGGGTTAGAGCTATTCGCCCAACAAAGAGGCAAATCAGTGTTCAAAGAAAAGGGCCTTGGCATCGAGAAGCAGGATCTGACGGATTGGTTCACCTTTTGGGATAAGATGCGTAAAGACGGCTTAACCCCGCCTCCAGCGATTCAAGCTGAACAAGGCGATAAAACGCAGGAACAGTCGATGCTCGCGCGTGGCAAGGTGGCTATGATCAGCAAAAGCTCCAATCAACTTAAAATCTATCAGGGCAGCGCCAAAGACGAGCTTGGCATCGTAAGTTATCCAATGGATCCGAAAGGCGATAAAAAGATTCCGCTGATCGTAGCATCGCTCGGAATTACGGCGAAAACCAAACATCCAAAGGAATCAGCTATGCTCATCGATTTCGTCGTCAATGATCCAGAAGCGGCTCAAATTTTTCTAGGTGAGCATGGTCCGCAAGCTTCAAAGAAAATGCAAGAAGTGATTAAGCCGTTACTTGGCGCTCCAGAAGGAAAAGAATACGCATTTGTAAATGAAATGCTGCCTTCCACGAAACCATATCCAACGATGCCTGGCGGCAGTACATCTGTGCAAAAGCTGCTGCTTTCCAATAATGAAGCGATTGCATTCGGCAAAAAAACCATTCCGCAGGCTGTAGACGAATTTTTTGCACAGGCGAATCAAATTTTGAACCGATAAGTCATTTATTAAGGGCAAGGGCTCAAGAAGCAAAGCTCGAGCCCTTGTTCACACAGAGGAGTTCATGTCATGTCGACATTATTGAACCGCAAACGATGGTTATGGATCATCCCATACCTCTTCCTAGCGCCCTGGCTGATTGGTCTGTTGTTGTTCAGTACCATTCCGATTCTCAGCTCATTGTACCTTTCCTTTACAAATTATAATTTTGTGAACAGTCCTAACTGGATTGGATTAAAAAACTATGTGACCATGTTCACCTCCGATCCTCAATACTTGCAAGCAATGAAGGTTACGTTTAGCTACGTACTCATTGCTGTTCCACTGGAGTTAGCCTTTGCTCTCTTTCTGGCGCTGATGTTAAACAAAGGGATTCGAGGGTTAGGCATTTACCGTGCCGTTTATTATGTGCCGTCGTTAATTGGCGGAAGCGTGGCCATCGCCATTTTATGGCAGCAGGTGTTTGGGGAGCATGGCATTGTTAATCAAGTGCTTGGAACTATCGGAATCGATATGCCGAGCTGGGTGGGGACTCCTGACTATGCCATCTGGTCGATTATTTTGTTAAAGGTTTGGCAGTTTGGTTCACCGATGGTCATTTTCCTAGCCGGACTCAAGCAAATCCCGCAGGATTATTACGAAGCATCATCTCTGGACGGTGCTGGCAGGTGGAAGCAATTTCTCCATGTCACCCTGCCGATTCTGTCACCGATTGTTTTGTTTAACGCGATCATGCAGATTATCAGTTCGTTTCAAGCTTTCACGCCCGCCTATATTATTAGCAACGGTACAGGCGGACCTGTGAATTCTACCCTATTTTATACGCTTTATTTGTACCAGAACGGTTTTGGCAACTTTCAGATGGGCTATGCTTCTGCTATGGCCTGGGTGCTGCTCGTTATCATTGCTTGCTTCACAGGGTTAATATTTTTGACATCAAAAAAATGGGTTCATTATGGGGATTAGGGGGTGAGGGGATGGCAATGAAGGTTCAGGTTCATAAATTACTGCTTCACGCACTTATTATCGCAGGTATCGTACTCATGATGTACCCCGTATTATGGATGATCGTCAGTTCGTTTAAACCAACAGAAACGATTTTGACGGATAACAGTCTTATACCGAAAAATTTGACGCTCATGAACTATTTTAAAGGGTGGAAAGGGACATCGGGAACAACGTTCAGCACGTTTTATTTGAATTCGCTGCTCATGGTCGGGTTAGCTGTAATTGGCAACATCGTATCTTGCTCGTTGACGGCTTACGCATTCGCAAGGTTGGAATTTAAAGGAAAAAAAATCATGTTTGCCTTAATGCTAATGACAATGATGATTCCAATGCATGTGCTTATTGTTCCGCAGTACATCGTTTTCAATAAATTGGAATGGGTCAACACCATTCTGCCGATCGTCGTGCCGAAATTTTTTGCTGTAGAAGGATTCTTTATTTACCTAACTGTTCAATTTATACGAACGTTACCGCGCGAGCTAGATAAAGCAGCTACTGTCGACGGATGTGGTCCAATCACCATCTATACGCGGATTATTCTGCCTTTGACGACTCCAGCCATTGTAACTACAACGATTTTCACATTTATTTGGACATGGAATGACTTCTTCAGCCAGCTACTTTACCTTAGTGGCGTGAAGAAATATACCGTAACGCTGGCGCTTCGCATGTTTACCGATGCTGGCGGTGAGGCAGCTCTCGGGTCACTGTTTGCCATGTCTGTTGTTTCCATTATTCCGGTATTTTTAATCTTCTTGTTCTTTCAGCGTTATATTGTCGAAGGGATAGCGACGTCTGGAATTAAATAGACAAATAGCAAAAAGTGTATATTGCCGTGATGATGGCAGGATACACTTTTTTTTCTGTTTATTATTTTTGACTTGATTGAGTGCGTTTTTCTAAAGGCGTTTGGCGTAATTCCCTCGCTTTTTTTAAATCGTTTAATAAAATAACTCGGACTTTCAAAACCGACTTTCTCGGAAATAAATTTAACCTCCAAATCTGGAAGTCGCTGAAGGAACTCTTTGGCTTTTTGGATACGGAAACGATTGATGTACTCGAAGGGCCTTGAGCCTAACGTTTGTTGAAATAAAAACACATGTATAATGCGGGGTTACCGCTATTTGGTTTGCTAAATCCTGAAGGGTGATGGGTTTTATTTATCATTCCCAAGAAAAGCATCGGCTTCATTGTATCCTTAAGTCAAAATATGTCCACCCTCAACGTGAAGAACCGTTCCGGTCACGAAACCGTTTTGGATCAAGTAAAGTACGCTTTGCGCGACATCTTCCGCTGTGCCCACTCGTTTCACAGGGAGTTTGTTCGCAACCGTTGCATAGAAATCATTACGCGCTTCTTCAGTCATTTTACTGCGTGAAGGCGTATCAATAATACCGGGTGAAATGATATTCACTCGAATGGGAGCAAGCTCCAGCGCCAAGGTTTGGCCTAGGACTGCCACTGCTGCATTGACTGCGCCGAGTGTAGCAGAACCAATCATGGCTTTGTAGGCAACGACGCCCGAGAATAAGGTGATTGAACCGTTCGATGAAATTTTCGGTGCTCCGTATTTAGCGGCATAGTATTGGCCCCAGAATTTGTTTTCGAACAACTTCCGGGCTTGGGCTGTATCCGTTTGGAGGAATGACCCGCCAGATGTTTCCGCTGCACTCACTACAAGATGATCGAACTGGCCGACGGTTTCAAAGAAAGATTGAACTTGTTGTTCTTGTGTCGTATCCAGCGTGTAAGCCGCAGCTCGAGATCCCAACTCCACTTTTGCTTTTTGCAATTTATCTTCGGAACGGCTGGCAATGATCACATCTGCTCCAAGCGCTATGACTTGTTTAGCTGTTTCCAAACCAATTCCAGAACTTCCACCGATTATCACTACTTTTTGATTTTGCAACATGGTTATTCCTCCTGATTTTGTGTGTATTAAAAATTCAATACCTCTTTTAGATGTACATCAAGTTCGGATACAAATTTATCAACGTTCGGATTTTTGACGACATCATAACAAGCGAAGCTCTTTAGAGGCTGCATTCCGAGAAATTCCTGTACGCGATGCAAGTGACTTACTGCTTCTTCTAAGTTATTCCCTTTAAAAAACTGAGTTGGATCGTTAAATGCTTGTTTAGGAGCATTCCAAGTAGTTGAAAACATATATTTTTTGCCGGTTAATAATCCGCCACTCCCGTATTGATCGGCACCTTTGAAAAATAATCCGTAAGCATAAACTTCGTCCATATATGTTTTAAATAACCCAGGAACACTGAACCAGTAGATGGGTGTTTGGTAAATGATAATATCAGCCCAGAGAAATTTTTGTTGTTCTGCTTCAATTGAATATCCGTTTTGAATAATGGTTGTTTGGATAGTGTTCTTTTCTTCTAGCAATCTCACCATGCTATCCATCAAAGTTTGATTCAGTTTCCCAGATGATGAACCATATTGCTGGTGACCATTAATAATCAGTATGTTTTTCATCTTCACTCTTCTCCTCCATAGGTTCTCAATTGCTTAACCAAGATATTTCAATTCTTTATAGGAATTAAACAATTGGTTCTTCGCTATTATAGATGCAGTTAATTCATTTAGGGAAGTAGTGATATTAATTTCATATAATTTCCGAAAAGTTACTTTTGTGATATGATGGGGTAAATCATAAGAATTTTTTTATGGAGGATATTAATATGAATGCTATTGAACCGATCGTACTGAGCAAAGGAACACCAGGCGTGCCTTGTCCCATTGCCAAAACACTTGACGTGATTGGGACTAAATGGACCTTTTTAATCATTCGGGACCTTCTTATCGAAGGTACACTGCGATTCAGCGACTTGTTGAAATCAATGGATGGCATTAGTCCAAAAACGCTCTCGCTCCGTCTTAAGGTACTAGAGGAACACGGGGTATTGGAAAGGAAAGTGTTTCCCGAAGTTCCCCCTCGTGTTGAATATACGTTAACGGAAAAAGGAAAGAGATTGGAACGTATCTTTGTTGAATTGAAGAGATTTGGATTAAATTTGTAAAAGAGACTGTTTCAAATGTAAATAAATTCACTTAGGCTTAGGTGCACAGAAAACAAAAAAATGAGAAGGCAGGGTTATGCCTTCTCACTTTTTTGTTTTCTTCGACTCCAAAGGAAAGTCACCCGAACTTTATTTAGCGGAACGTCGATCCGTTATTTCAGGAAATCTGCGCTTGAAATCAAACAAGAGGAACGTGAGTGTGTTATTTGATCAAAATGAATGATCCGGAGGCAAAAAACAGCGAAATAACGCATCGACGTTCCTCTTCCTCATGATTTCTGGGGGTTTTCGTCCAAATAGCACATCGACGTTCCCCCTCGGCAAATTCTGGTTTTCATAGCCTATTACAGTAAAGGGTAAAGAGGCATAACATCCCAAAATAGCTTTGGAACAGCCCCCTTTTTTAGGATTCCACCAATCTTATTTTTCCCTATTTAATATCATAATAGAAAATATTTAAGTCAGAATGAATTATTATTAGGGCACGGAAGTAGATGGTATCGAGCGATAACTAGATTTTATCCTGATTGTCTTTGTGACAGCAAGTATCATAGGGTAAATTGGTCAATGATTATCAGTCCGATATCTGGTATCGGGCAGACTGTAAAATGAACGAATCCCCACTGGCCTACTCGACCGGTGGGTTATTTTTATGTCTTCGCATATACTCTTTCACGGCCTCTACCACAACATCAACCATCTTCTTATTCTGTTTCGCTGCGAATATCTTTAGCTCAGTATGGAATTGATCATCGAAATCAAAAGTTGCTTTTTTCTTATTTACAGGTTTCTGTATACCTGTATTTACAGTTTCCTGTATTTCTAGACTCCGCCGTTTTCCTAATAACTGCTCAATCGCATCACGCTTGGACACGTTGCTCCAGCTCCTCGACAAAATTTCTATAATTCCTTAGTGCCGATGTATCCGAATTACTGTATTCCTGTATTCCTGTAATAGAAAACTCCTTGATTCTATTTCTTCGCTTTATTTCCGCTCGAAACACAACTTCCTCGTATTCTCTCCTTACCCTATCAATGATTGTTTTATCAATGATTGTTCTAGAATCGATCATTGTTGGCAATATGCCACATAAAACAAGGTCCAGCTTTTTAACCTCTTTGATGTGAATCATTGTTGCGATGTATCTGTCCAGCGCGTCATAACACATTGGTTCGCATTGTAGCATGACGATTGCATAATCGGAAGCCACTAAACCATTAATCGTGTGCTCTCCGAGATTTGGAGGTAAATCAATAAGTATGTAGTCGTATCTGGCCTTTACTTTATGTAGTGTATCTCTCAAAATGGTCGAACTCATTGAAGGATTTTGATGGATAAGCAGGGGCAGAGTTGCAAGCATTTCATCAGCCGGAATGAAGTGAAGGTTGTAGGTTAACTTGCGGATGTAGGGGGTGGGATTCATGTTTTTACACGCCTCAAAAATAGTCATTTTGGAGTAATCGTGTATATCTCGTTGAGTAAGAAACTGTGTCAAATTGCCTTGGCTATCGAAGTCCACACAGAGAACCTTGTACTTCTTAGAGAGAAGATACCCCGTAATGGCCGTGGTTGTCGTTTTGCCAACACCGCCTTTTTGATTACCGATTGAAATAATGGCTCCCATAACCCATTCCTCCTTATTTCTGTAAACCTTTATTCCTGTATATAGTTCTACAATAGATCTATTTAAAAGGGGGTCATGCACGGTCAAGTTGAGAGTGTATTCAGCAACCATAGCGCCAGGAATTTCTCTTTCAAATGAATTCTCTGTATATGTATCCATAAGGTCAAATTTCGCCAAAATATTTTTTCTAACGAATTCTGCAACAAATCGTCAAATTCGCTGTCATGCACAACAAATTCCAACGAATTCTGAAACAACAAAAACGGAGCCATGCGATTAGCGGGCTCCGTTTATGGAATATCACAAAGAAATGAACGAATCGATAGAAGGGAATTGTTTGAATTCTATATAGGACCTCAACAAAACTACGAAATACATAATCAAGGCTAAAATAAGTGATTACTCTTTCTTTAGATCGTAAATGCATGGGAAATTCCGCCTAACTGTTTAAGTATGTGAATTGCTAAGATTTTATTATAATGTGGAGGTACAAAAAGTGGAATGGGGAGGCATTCAGGTGGAGAGCTTTGTGGGCATTCACGTATTCAGAACCTTTTTTACAGCTTCTGCTACCCTCTCTTTATCAAAAGGCTTCACAATAAAATCTCTTGCACCAAGGGTAATGGCTTCAATAACAAAGGATTGTTGCCCCATTGCTGATACCATTATTATCTTTGAATCGCTGTTGTAACGTTTAATTTCCTTTAATGCAGTAATTCCATCCATCTCGGGCATTGTTATATCCAACGTAATCATGTCAGGTGAATGCTGTAAAAACAGAGAGATTGCCTCAAGTCCATTCGATGCTTCGGCTACAATTTCATGCCCTAATTCTAAGAGGATGTTCTTAATCATCAATCGCATAAAGATAGAATCATCTACAACCATTAGTCTGGCCATTTTAATTATCACCTTTCAGGGGGACTTTCTACCTAGCTATTTACTGTAATAGATGGCTACCATAATTCGTTACATAATGAAAACTCCTCTTATTAGAAGAATAAGGGGAGTTGTAGATATGTCCCTTCCTTCGGTAACTGGCAAGCATAGCGAAGTATTTCGCCTTAGCTCCTTTAGCTTTGCGTCACTAATTTTCATTAGCTTTGCTCTTATCGTATAGCAGAAGAATTACTATTCATTTATTAAATTATAGCACTCTTTTTACTAGGAATAAAGTACTAGTATTAAAGGTGTGCCTTAAGCAGCCCTTGATTGTGTTAACCGAGTTAGATTTATGTTGCCCGAGATTTTTTAACGTGTATTCGTCACTAATATCAAGCAAAATTTGTAAGACATTCGGTAAATTGGATCATTTAGATGTGATGTAGGTAAATAATGCCCGATTTCAGTGAGAAAGACGAACGATTCTCTTGATTAATTCTGAAATCCTATGTATTATTAAGTTAGATTTACAAGGGTTGATAATTGATCTTGAAGGTGATTCCATGCCACAACTAGATTCTAATGAATATAAGAAGAAGCTGTGTCACCTCTATAACGAAATCTCCAAAGAGTTGTTCGGGTTTGGCACAACACTGCTGAAGGTTTCCATTGATCAGAACATTATTACTTTTCATGCCAAGCATCGCCGTTCTCCGCGTTCAACCGCATTGGAAGGCGAGGCGCCAACGCTCAAACACGAAGTCGATTTTTATATGTCCTCTATATACAAGAAGAGAATCCGGGACAGGCTTGAGCAAGAACTTGGCTTATCCATGGATGCGGTATTAAGGGACTATGATCCGCCGACGCAATGGGCTATAACGAACATTATTCTTAAACAAACCGAATAGTTTTGTCGGGCGGTGTTCTCTTTTGATTTATCTTAAGAGGAAACCACATGTATACCAATAGATGTCACTTTACATTGTTTACAATGAAGAGTGCTCTTGATTAGAAGCTTCTTTCTATCAAGGGTACTTTTCTTTTTTTTGTATAGCTGGATTTACGGCGAAACGCGCATATATCTTAGGTCTTGAAGAATACTAGTAAAAATTTAACAGGGGATTCACGTATTAAAATCATACAAGATAAAACTTGGGAGGACGATGAATGATGAGACAAAAAATGGTACGCGGTTTAATTTCTTTATCTGTAGTAGGACTAGCCTTAACAGGTTGCGGCACAGCGAAGAACCAGGGCAATACAAGTGGAGCTACAACGGCACCCACAGCAGCTGCCACAGCGGCATCTAAAGGGGAACCTACAACTTTAATCATTTCCACCTGGGGTTTTGCGGATGATTTCTTTAAGAAAGAAGTGTACGCGCCATTTGAGAAAGAGCATAATGCTAAGATCGTTCTTGAAATAGGCAATAACGCAGAACGTTTGAACAAAGTGAAACAAGGCAGTTCGAGTGTGGATCTCATTTATTTATCCGACTATTACGCACAACAGGGCATTGAAGCGGGACTTTTCGATAAGATCGACCGCAGTCGTATTCCGAATTTGAAAAACATCTATGATTTGGCCAAGGCGCCTCTGGGCGAAGATTACGGTCCAGCCTACACAGTAGGTCGACTGGGTATTGCCTACAATCCGAAAGCAACCACCAAAGAGATCAAGTCATGGAGCGACCTCTGGAGTCCTGAGCTTTCCAAGAAGCTGACACTTCCTAACATCACATCAACAACAGGTCCAATGGTCTTGGATGCAGCATCTGTTGTCGCTGGTAACACGACGTTTAATGAGGATCAAGCTTTCGCAAAGGTTAAGGAAGTGAATAAAGGAGTCGTTAAATACTACGGCCAAACCTCCGAATTCGTTAACATGTTCTCGCAAGGTGAAATTGCAGCGGGGCCTATCATGGAAATGTATGTGAAGGATTTGAAAGCGGCTGTGCCAGAAACGAAGTTCGTCTCCCCGCAAGAAGGGGCTTACGCCGTTATGAACACGGTCAACGTGATTAAAGGAAGTAAAAATAAGCAGCTGGCTGAGGATTTCATCAACTGGCATTTGAGCAAGGAAGTACAGGAGAAATCAGCGAAAGCGAAAGTAGATTCACCTGTAAACACGACACTTCAGCTTTCGCCTGAAGAAGCTACGGGGATTACCTATGGCGCTGACGTCGTAAGTAAACTTCGTAAATTGGATATGAAATTCGTCAATCAGAATCTTAAAGCATGGATTGCCCGTTGGAACAAGGAAGTTGCTCAATAATTAAAATCAATCAAGGGTATATGCGGATATACCCTTGATTTCTTCAATAGGACTTAAAGGGGGCTTAGTCATGAAAAAGAAGGTCATCCTAGATGTAGACACAGGTGTGGATGATGCGCTAGGTATTCTGTTGGCTGTCCGCAGCGGAGAGATGGAAGTGCTCGGAATTACTACCGTGAATGGTAACGTTTCTCTGGACCAAGCGACCAAGAATACATGTAAGATCCTCCAACTGCTTGGGATGGAAGATAAGATTCCTGTCGTTAAAGGGGCAGACAAGCCTTTGATGCGAGCTTCTCACTTTGAGCATCATGTCCACGGCAATGACGGGCTTGGCGGCGCTTTAAGCGATATGCCGGTTCATATGCAGACGACTGCTGGACATGCTTCCGATTTTATCGTGGATCAAGTGCGGAGTCACGTCGGAGAAGTCACTTTAGTCATGACAGCTCCGTTAACGAATCTGGCTTTGGCGGTTATGAAGCATCCTGATTTGATTCATCAAGTCAAGGAAGTGATTGTGATGGGGGGCGTCGTTCAAGGCTTCGGCAATGTAACGCCCACGGCGGAGTACAATATGTATGTCGATCCGGAAGCCGCGAAAATCGTTTTCCAGGCGGGTTTTCCATCCTTAACCCTTGTAGGGTTGGATGTGACGCGTAAAGCGCTGCTGACCGATGAACATATCCGTGAGCTCGGAGATTCTCCCATAGCTAGCTATGTTCAGGAAAGCACCGCGAATTATATGAAGCGATATTATGAACGTAACGGAGTTCGGGCCTGTGCGCTTCATGATCCGCTTGCAGTCGGAGTGGCTCTGAATAAACAGTTGGTCAAGACACGCCATTATTACGTTGATGTCGAAACCCGCAGCGAGCTGTGTGACGGACAAACCGTATGCGATTTCCAGAACCGCTTATCCAAAGAGGCTAATGTTCATGTGTGTACGGAGGTATCGGCTGACGAATTCCTCCAGCTTTTTATAAACGTGCTGCGTGCCTAGCGAACCCAGGAACAGGAGTAAAGCTACATGAAAAAAAAGTTCTTATTCTTATTATTGCTACCGGGACTACTGTTCCTGATGATTTTCATGGTGGTACCGATCCTTCTCACGATAGGTTCAACCTTTTTCGATAAAGGGACATTTACGCTTGGAGGGTACTTAAATTTCTTTAAAGACCCTTATTTTCTCAAAATCGTATGGACGACGCTGCGTGTCAGCTTGGTAACTACCCTATTTTGCATCTTGCTTGGATTTCCGGTGGCTTACTTTATCTCCAAACAGAGTCCGAGACAAAAAGCGGTCTTACTGGCCTTAGCTATTTTCCCGCTGCTTACGAGCTCGGTTGTCAGGTCGTTCAGCTGGATGATTATTTTAGGTAAAAAAGGGCTGCTCAATAATGCCTTGATGGCCATTGGTATCATCCAAGAGCCACTCGATATTTTGTATACGCCAGCTGCGATGATGATTGGCCTGCTCCATTTATTTCTTCCGCTCATCATTATTACGTTGGTCGGTGTTCTTGAGAATATAGATCCGGATCTGATCAAAGCGGCGGAGAGCTTGGGAGCTAGCCGATTTACGGCTTTCGTCAAGGTCATCGTGCCGCTTAGTGTACCCGGATTAATTATAGGCAGTATCCTTGTTTTTGTCGGAAGCTTGACAGCTTATACGACACCGGCTTTGCTCGGAGGCAAGCAGCGGGTCATATCCACATTCCTCTATCAGAATGCGATTACTCTGAACGATTGGTATCTCGCCTCTGTCATTGCCGTGATTATGATCGTGATCACTTTCGTGGTTATTGCGCTTATGAACAAACTGGCTACTAAATTAAATCCGAAGGGGTAGAAGTATGCGGGAGAAGAATCGAGGACTGGCCTTATTTACACTACTTGTCTATATATTCTTGCTCGGGCCGCTCGTCATTATTGCATTTGCTTCATTTGAGCCAGGGAGTGTATTGAAATTCCCACCGACAGGATTCTCATTGAAATGGTATCGCAACATTTTGGAAGTCAAGATGTTCATGACGACCGCGGGTACCTCTGTTATCGTATCGATGATCGGTAATTTGTTTGCATTGCTGCTTGGTATCCCAGCGGCTTATGCGTTAAGCCGGTTTGAGTTTAAGGGCAAAGGGGCACTTAATGCAATTTTTATTTCCCCCGTGCTTATTCCAGGTATCGTGCTTGGATTTACGATGCTTAAGTACCTTATCGTCACCTATCACCTGCCGATCTATGCAGCTTTGCTGATTGGACATACCGTGATTATGCTTCCTTTTATTATCCGCGTCATTGCATCAAGTTTATCGAATTTTGATTTCGCTATTGAGGAAGCTGCGTTAAGTCTTGGCGCCGGTCAGCTTAAAACCTTTTTCAAAGTAGTCCTACCGAACATCAAATCCGGTATTATTGCAGCCATTCTTATTGCATTTTTAGAATCATTTAATAATGTCGACATTTCGGTCTTTATGACGGGTCCTGGAGTCAGTACACTGCCAATACAGATGCTGACATATGTGGAGAATCATTTTGACCCTACAATTGCCGCTATTTCTGTCTTACTCATGCTCTTCACTGCCGTACTTATGTTCATCATTGAACGGTTGATGGGTTTATCCTATTTCACCAAACGATAACGGAGGCTTTCATCCATGGCATTGCTATCACTGGAAAATATTTCGGTTGCCTATGACCAGCAATATATTCTGCAGGACTTCAACCTAAGTGTTGAAAAAGGAAGTCTGATTTCGCTGCTCGGTCCAAGTGGATGCGGGAAAACGACGACTTTGCGGCTAATCGCGGGATTTATAGAGGCAAGGGCGGGCAAATTTTCACTAAACGGAAAAGATTATACGCACGTTCCCGTCAACAAACGAAACTTCGGATTCGTGTTTCAGAGCTATGCTTTGTTTCCACACTTATCCATTTATGATAATGTAGCATTCGGTCTGCGCCTTCGGAAAGTGAGCGGGGCAGAGATCGATCGGCGGGTCAGGAACATCCTTGATATCGTAAGCTTGTCCGGCTTCGAAAAGCGCTTTCCGAAGGAGCTCTCAGGCGGCCAAAGACAGCGGGTCGCTATTGCTCGGGCGCTTGTGATCGAGCCGGAACTGCTGCTCTTCGACGAACCGCTAAGCAACTTGGACGCTAATCTGCGCATTAACATGCGGGTCGAGATCCGCCGCATCCAGCAGGAGCTTGGTATTACTACGGTCTACGTATCGCATGATCAGGAAGAGTGCTTCTCTATCTCCGATCAAGTTGCGATTATGAATAAAGGCATCATTGAACAGCTTGGCGCACCAGCGGCGATATTTAAATATCCAAAAACGGAGTTTGTGGCTCGGTTTATTGGCTTTACGAATTTTATTACTTTCGATTCAAGGTTTGCTGGAAACGAAGAGATTGCATTAAAGGTGAAAGACTATATGTTCGCCGTTACGAAGCATGCCAGCAAAGGAGAGCAGCTGGGTATGCAAGGGGCTATTCGTCCGGATGATGTAGTGATTGGAATGCCTGATGAAATAGAGGCAGGAGCGAATCGATTGACAGGTCGTGTCAAGGTCAGCACCTTCCTCGGAAGAAGCTATCAATACGTTGTCGAGACGGAGCTGGGAAATTTCACAGTGAATAAAGAAATGGAGCTTCCTTACCTGAATGGTCAGGAGGTCCGGCTTCTTTTTCCTAGCGAGAAATTAGTTCTAGTTGAGTAATGTACTTGGAGGCGAAGGCAGATGCGTGTAGATTTACTGATTGAAAATGTACGAATTTATAATAGTTATTTTAAAACATTCATCCAGGGTAATGCAGCGATATTGGATGGAAGGTTTCTATATATCGGGGAACGGGCTACCGATAGCTTCGAAGCGGCCGAGCACTTGGACGGTCAAGGACGCTATATGATTCCCGGCCTCATTGATATCCATCTGCACATCGAAAGCACGATGGTCACGCCGGAGACGTTCTCATACGGACTCATTCGCAACGGTGTTACAACCATCGTTCCAGAGCCGCATGAGATCGCCAATGTTTTCGGACTTGACGGGGTGAAGGAATTCATTAAAGCTAGCCAACATTGTGTGGCGGACATGTTCTACGCCATCCCGAGTTCAGTTCCTGCCACTTCGATGGAAACGACCGGAGGCGCGATTGAAATCGAAGATTTGGACGAACTGCTTCGTACGGAACGAATCATTTGTTTAGGCGAAATCATGAACTACGTAGACGTCATTACGGATCCTGACTGCAAAACGAACCACATCTTAAACCATATCCGCAGCCATTATCCTCATCTCATTATTGAAGGACATGTCCCGAAACTATTAGATCTAGATTTGCATCGAATGATCTATAGCGGGGTAGATTCTGATCATACACATCAATCGATCGAGGGCATGGAAGCTCGGATTGCTGCGGGCATGTTTATTGAAATTCAAGAAAAATCGATGACGCCTGAAGTAATGGCATATTTGATAGAGCATGAGGTATCCGAGCATTATTGCTTTGTTACCGATGATGTGATGGCGGACTCTTTCGAGCGTAGGGGACACTTGAATCACCTCGTTCGTAAAGCGATCGGGATGGGCATGAAGCCTGAGCAGGCGATTTATGCCAGTACGCTTTCTCCAGCCAAAAGAATGCGGATGTATGATCGCGGCGTAATAGCGCCTGGTAAAATTAGCGATTTTCAACTGATATCCAATCTGGAGCAGATGACAATCGACCAAGTATACAAACATGGGCGCAAGGTCTATGATGTTCGCGAGCCTTACAAGCCTACCGTCCATGCACCCGCTTTTCCAGCACACTACTATCAAAGCGTTCATATGTCGCCGTTAACAGAAGCGGATTTCTCAGTGAACACTGAGGTAGCTGATGGCCGGTATGCTTGCCGAGCCATGATGGTAAAGGATGGCTCCACGTTTACAGAGGAGCATCAGGTTGATGTTGAAGTTCGTCAAGGGAAGCTTAACTGGCAGGAAAGCGGCTATGGGCTCATTGCTACATTTGAACGCTACGGGATAAACGGTAATCGCGCTTATGGTTTAATCGGCGGTGATACGATCAAACGCGGAGCCATAGCAACGACTTATTCCCACGATAACCATAACATGCTTGTTGTCGGGCACAATCCCGTCGATATGATGATCGCGGCTAATGAAGTCATTAAGAATCAAGGGGGCTTTAGCGTTGTTGAGAACGGAAAAGTGATCGCTAATCTTGAGCTTCCTGTCGGCGGTATTTTAACAGAAGTTCCTTTGGAACAAGTCGCCAAGGAAGTTGAGCAGCTGCGCAAGGCCATGGAATCGTTGGGCTACCGTCATTATAATCCGATCATGTCCATCAGTACGCATTCTTTACCGGTTAGTCCTGCACTGAAAATAACGGATTTTGGTTTAATTGATGTGAATGAAGGGAAAGTTGTGCCTTTAATCATACACGGTTAATTGAAAAAGCTAAGTCATAGATGGTTATAACCACTGTGACTTAGCTTATTTTCGTTGATTTAGGAACCGCCTAATGATAGTTCAATTATATAATACTTAAGAACTACTTGTTGTGTTGTTATTTATAGTCCATTATAATCAGATTAGATAAATACAAAGCGCCACTCCAGTCAGTTACCGTAAAAGAAAACCACATCTCTCTGAAATTGATGTGGTTTTTTTGAATGGAGATAATAGGCAGCTATTCAACCTAAGGACTATTGCAGAAAGAAATTCATCATTGGAGGTTGATGTTGCCATGTCGCTTCGCCGGAAAATCATCATCTGCGTTGGGATGACCACGCTTTGCATGCTTTCACTTCTATACTTTATTTCAGAGAGAGCTCTTTTGCGCAATTATGAGCAGATGGAGCTTGAAAGTTTGCGTGAAAACGTGAAGCAAAACCTTCTCTCGTATTTTGATGAGTATACAAATCTCGGTGCCATTGCGATTAATTATGCGGGCTGGGACGATACATACAACTTTATGGTAAGACCGACGATTCCTGCTAATAACGATCCTTATCTCATGGTCAATTATACCGATTCTTTGTTTATGTCAAGTCGTCTTAATATAACTCTTCTGATGAACAACCGAAGGCAAGTTTACTTCGGAAAAGCTTACGATTATGGCAAAAACCAACCTCTCGCCTATCCGAGTGCATTCATCCATACCTTACAGACAGAGTATGCTTCTTTCATTGAGCAGTCGGACGCTTCTTCCCGGAAGATGGGGTTATTGCTTGTTGACAAGCAACCGCTGATCGCAACCTCATACCCAATTTTAACGAGCAACAACGAAGGACCCGTTCACGGAACCTTGGTTTTCGCGCGTTTCCTAGACTCGAATTATGTTCAGTATATTTCCGAAAAAACGGACTTGCCTTTAAGTATATCTACTGTGGATCCATCTTTTATAGCTCCTGTGCAAGCTACAACTGTAACCGTTTCCAGAAACAGAGCCATACCGTTTTGGACCGAGTCCGATAAAACAACGATCACAGGCTTCTCACTGTTAACAGACGTCAATAATAAACCGGCCGTTCTCCTGAAGTTCGTGAAGCCGAGAGCATTATATAAGGAAGCCCAGAGAAGTATCTTATTTTACTTGTTCTATTTCGGGCTTTCCGGGTTGGTCTTCTTTTTCATTATTAGTTGTGTCCTTCAGCGAACGATATTTGCTAGATTGAACCGCACAATCAATGGGATGAATGTGATCAAAACAAAACAAGATTTTTCGATTCGTATTCAGGAATCCGGCAAAGACGAGATTACCCAGCTCGAGAAGTCGTTTAACCACATGATGACGTCGCTCGAGCAATCGCAAGACGAAATTCAATATCAAGCGGATCATGATAATTTGACCGGACTCACCAACCGAAAAGCTTTTTTCGAATATCTGGAGAAAATCATTAAACATGGTCAGCTTCCATGCCGCTTTGCCGTAATCTTCATCGACTTGGATCGCTTTAAGTTGATCAACGATACAATGGGTCATCATACGGGAGACTTGTTGCTGATTGAGGTTGCCGGGAGATTACGGCTTTGTATAAAGGAGGGTGAATTCCTTTGCCGATTGGGGGGAGATGAGTTTTGCATCATTTCCCATAACGTTCACGACTACAACCAAATTGAACACATGGCAAAGGTTATCAAAGAGGCGATTAATGTGCCCTACGATATAGATGGCTATCGTGCCACGATTTCAGCCAGTATCGGAATAAGCCTGTATCCTGATCATGGAAAGGATTCGGAAAGCTTGCTTCATCATTCCGATATGGCTATGCTGGATGTTAAAGAATCCGGCAAAAATAATTACCGCTTGTATTCGGAATCGATTGAAGCGATTCGAACCAGAAGAATGCTGCTAGAGCAATACTTGAAATGTGCGATTGACAACGACGAGCTTACTCTTCATTACCAGCCGAAATTGGATTTGGCGCGGAATCAAATTGTCGGGGTGGAAGCGCTGCTCAGGTGGACGAACAGACAACTCGGACATGTATCTCCTTATGAATTTATTCCCATTGCTGAGTATTCCGGAATCATTAATGAGATAGGGGAATGGATCATGCGGTCGGCATGTCGGCAATTCATCGCATGGCGAAAGCAAGCGGTGAACATGCCTCTTATCGTTGCCATTAATATTTCAGGTGTCCAACTGCTGCAGCCAAACTTTGTTGAGCGAATTCGCGGTGTGTTCGCAGAAGAAGAGGTCGACCCTTGCCATTTCGAGCTGGAAGTGACGGAAAGTTTTGCGATCGAAAACTTTGAAGAAGTGATCAACATATTGCTCGAATTGCGTAATCTGGGTTTTTTGATTTCCATTGACGACTTTGGAGCAGGCTACTCTTCAATGAAATATGTATGTCAACTCCCCATACAATGTATGAAGATTGATAAAACGTTGATCGATCAACTGGCAGATAACATTCGAAGTCAAGTAGTCGTATCGTCGTTAATCGAAATGGCTCACCGGCTTCAGCTAACCGTAGTGGCGGAGGGAGTTGAGCTGCCGGAGCAGCTTCGTATTCTCCAAACCTACCGGTGCGATCAGATTCAAGGGTTTCTCATCAGCAAACCGGTGCCGGCCAGCAGAATCATTGAGATGTTGAATTCTTCTGATTTGATTCAGGTACCCGAAACAAAATGACAGATGTAAAATACAATTTGGATGAATTGAATAAGCTGAGTCAGGGAAGCTGCGCGGAACCTGGCTTGGCTTTTTTGCGTTAATGGGTAACCATCGATTGCATAGGAGCTGAGGCCCAACCTACAAGTCTTTCTAGGAGTTTAGTAGAAGTTTTAAATGATCTAAATGACATGTAGAATATGTTAATAATATATTGTATAATTCAAATGACAATCAATCCAGTCATACATTCATAATTTGAGGAGGTTTATAATGAGAAAAACCAGTTTATTCATCTTATTTGTATGCTTTTTTATTGTCATATCACTCTTAGTAACATCTGTGTCTCCTTCCGCTGCAGCTAATGAATTAGAGTCCGATAATGAAACAACGCTTTCTCAAAGCAGTTCACCGCAATTGGACACTAACTACGTAAAAGCTGCTGTTAAAGCCAAAAAGCTTTACGTGATCCGTTTGAGCGATATGTCGGAAACGGAAAGTGTCATGATCGCTTCGCTGCAAGGGATACTCGCTAATAAGTCCTCCAATCAAATTTACATACTGCCCGACTCCGGGAATTACAAGTTATGGCTGGACGATTTGGTCCTAAAATACGGGGTGAAAACGGAATTTATCCGTGATCCTTGGAAGCTTGTGAAGGAATTCAAGAAGCAGTTCGACGGCTATTTACTATGGGAAAAGGGGAACAGCTCCATCAATGCAGCAACTTCACTAGCCCATTTGAAGCAATCCATCTTAATTGAAAAAGCGATGTCAAACAAGCCAAAAGCTATAAGCAAGTGATGGATCTCTCAACGAAGGATGAAGCTTGGGTCAAGCAAAACTACTGGAATCAGCTCAACCATCGTACCTTGATCGAGCAAAAAGGGGAGACAAGTGAAGAATTGGCGTCCGGTATGGGTGGCAAACTACGAGATTACGCTGTAATGGCTAACGCTTTTACTTTTTATGATGGGAACAGCGCGTTCCGACAATCCGTCGTTGCGGACGCGGAGCCAGATGCTGTCATTTTAGGCTGGGGAGATGCGTCAAAAGGCGAAGACGCTTTCATACGTCCGAGTTCATCAGCCGGTGTATATACACTGCCGGCAGATCATGCCTATAATTTGTCAGTGTTAAGCAGCTTTAACATCAAGGAGCTCAAACAGAAGGATCAGTCGCAGCCAGCAGTTCAGGAGCAGGTGCATTATGTGTCATTCGTCATGTCTGATGGCGATAATATTCAATGGATGCTGAACGATTTGGCCGAGAAGGGCAAGCCTTGGTTCGGTAACCCAAACCGTGGGAATTTCGATATGGGTTGGGCTGTTTCTCCCAGCATGATGGATTTGGCCCCGACTGTTCTGGAACGTTTTTATACGGATGGTACAACGAAAGATAATTTTGTCGTTGGTCCGTCAGGCGGCGGTTATATGTATCCGTCCATGTATCCAGAGCAGGAACTCGATACACATCTCAATAGGTTAAACACTTATATGGGCAAAGCTGATTTATCGCTTGTTGAAGTTATAGATTTTAATGCTTTTAACAAGAAGGCGATCTGGGATAAGTATACGGCTCAGCCGAATATCGATGGCGTCATTTATTTGGAATACAGTAACCATAAAGCACTAAACGGGGCCATAAAGTGGTCTAACAATAAGCCTATTGTCACCCCGAGTGAAATGCTATGGCATGGTATCGCTGGAAGCGACGTGAACTCAGTTGCCCAGCATATCAATGCGGCGCCTAGAAATCCGAAGAGTGCCGCAGGCTACTCGCTTGTTCTCGTTCATGCCTGGTCTTCCTCCATGGATGAAGTAAAGGCTGTTATCGATCAACTTCAAGGCGATGTTCAAGTCGTAACGCCTGAGAAAATGGTGAAGCTAATTCAAAATAATGTCCCTAAAGAGGATACAGAAGTAGCCAACAAGGTGTATGAAGCGGAAAGCGATTTTGGTCATAACACAGGGAAATTGGATGGTGATGGCTGGTCAGCTAATCCGCAGGAGCATGCGGCCGGACATATGCTCTTCGGACCAGGTGCCTCAGACATTCCTGCAGGCCGCAACCAAGTCAAATTCAAAACGATGATTGACCGTGTGACTGGCGATAATGATCGTGTGCTGAATCTGGATATCTATGATGATACAGCTGGTGCGATAGTTGCTGAGAAAGCCGTGCATCGCTCCGAGTTCCAAAGCGCAGACACATACCATAATGCGACACTTGAGGCTGACTTTGTTGCTGGTCATTCTTATCAGTTTAGAGCTTGGTATGATGGCAACGCCAAGGTTAAAATCGATCGAGTCACCGTCGTGATGAACCGTAATTTAGCGCAGCGACTCTATGAAGCCGAGAACGATTTCGGGCATAACACAGGGGTGCTTGACGGGGACGGTTGGTTGGCTAACACCGAACAGCACGGAACTGGCCATATGTTATATGGTCCTTATGTGGCCGATTTACCATCAGGCGTGCATGATGTCACTTTCCGCATGAAGGCTTCGGGTGCGACTGGGTCTGAGGATACCATTGCTATCATTGATATTAATAATGCGAGTGCTGATCAAATTATTGCTTCAAAAGAGCTGAAGTTACGGGATTTTGCCGTACAAGATCAGTACATGGATATAAGTTTGGAGGACGTCGACTTTTCACTTGGCAGCACCTATGAATTCCGTGTGCACTTCGAAGATAAGGCGAACGTCAAAGTTGACCACGTGAGACTGGATATGCCAGAAATAACGAAGCCGAATACACAATCGCTTTATTTTAAATTCGGCGGATCAAGCGTGTCTTCGTTGGTCTTCGGAACCGATGCAGGGCAAAAGCAGCTTCAGCTGTGGGGGAAAGCGAGCGAGCAAGGCAAGCCGGACGTTAATTTGACGGTAGATGGGACTTGGACCGTCGTGCAAGGTGAAACTGCGGTCAATATCGGTGCCGGTGGCGCGCTGCAGGTGCTTCAAGGCGGAGATGCCATCGTGAAGGCGTCGTATAATGGCCTAGAAGCGCAGATTCCGATTCATGTATCGGCGAACTATACGAGCCGAATTTTCGAAGCGGAGCGTGACTTCGGCCATAATACGGGAGCTGCAACCGCATATGGTTGGTATGCGAATCCTCAGGAACATGCGGCAGGTCATATGCTGTATGGCCCCGGGGTAGCGGATCTCCCTTCCGGAAGCCTTAAGGTCGACTTCCGCATCAAGATCGACAATCCTGTCGGCGGTTCTGAGCGGGTCCTGAATCTAGACATCTATGACGGAACAGGCAACAAAGTAACTGGCGAAAAAGCCGTGCTGCGCAGTGATTTCAATGCCGCTGATACGTATCAGTCCATTGTTATGGAGGCTGATTTCGTACTGGGGCATGCCTATCAGTTCCGTGTGTGGTACGACGATAATGCGACTGTACAGATCGATAATGTGACAGTGCGTATTCCACAATAATCCATTATTAATTATTACCATAAAGGAAAAGTCTGTCCCCTTAGGGAAATGAAGAGACAGTTATGCTTACTTACTTAAACTAAGGGGGACAGACATGCATGAAGTTGCACAAAAAATTAATGATCGTATATTTGGTGACCATTCTACTTCCGATTGTAGGGTTAACGAATTACTTCCTTAATCAAATGTCAGACCTCATTATCCGGTACGTATCTGATTCATATCAAAAGATATTAGTTCAATCCAACAACGGCATTTATTACAATATCCGATTCTACGAAAGCATTCTTGACAATTTAACGGTGTCGGAGTCCGTTCAAAACGTACTTTCCGAACCCGATGTGTACCGGGAAAAAGGCGTTATTATCATGAACCGGGAAATCTCCCGTGCGGTCCGGTTCATCCAAGCCTATCAGGCGACCGATGTCGAGAGCATCGAATTTTTCTCCACATCTCCTGACGTCATGTCCGATGGCGTATATCTTTTTCCAGAGGATAGGCTTCGAAGGGTTCTCGGCTTGAATGAGATACCGGACTCGAAGTTTTGGATACTTGAGCAATATGACGGTAAATATTATTATGCGTTGGTGCGGCCGATTTACAGCATCGGAGAGTTTAAGAAAATTGGCTACATAAAGCTAACGATCCAGATCCCTTCCGTGACGTATGTGCAGGAAACGATGGGCAACAAGGCTGACGCAAGCGGAAGCCTAATCATCGCAGATAGTAAAGGAACCATCATGTTTAACCCTGACACCGATCAACTTGGCAAACCGCTTCCACAGGAAATCGTCGAACAGACGAGTAAGGATCGAAGCTCCGAATCCGAGTTGAACCTTCAAATTCAGGGAACCGACTATGTCATGTGGTACCGCAAGCTCCAGAATGTTGACTGGACGATGTACCTGCTTGTGCCCAAAGCGTCCATTCAATCCAAAGTGAATGAAATTCGACAAACCATTTTGACAGTCAGTATCATTTGTATGATTATTTTTTCTTTTTTGACCTTGCTTATAACCCGTCAGCTGACCCGCGGGATCAGGCGTCTTCACGCCAAAGTATCTCGGGTTGGCAGGGGGGTGCTCTCTACGAGCCGCAGAGTCCATGTTAAAGGCGATGAGATCGATGAACTAGATCGTAATTTTGATAACATGCTCGATAATTTACGAGACCTCATTCACCAAAACTATGTCGAAAAACTGGAAAGAAGGGAAATGGAGCTCAATTTTTTGCAAGCTCAAATTAATCCTCATTTCCTATACAATACACTGGATGCAATCAAGAACGAGATTGACATGGACGAGAAGCAGACGGCCATTGGCATGGTCGTCGCCCTAGCGGACCTCTTTCGAATATCGGTATCCAAGGGAAGTAACACCATCCGTTTCGAACAAGAAATTGATCACGCCAAATGTTATTTGAAAATATTAGAAATCCGTTTCGGTGCTCGACATACGATCGAATGGCAAATAGATCCGCAGATTCCAAGTCTCTATACCTTGAAAATCATTCTTCAGCCTCTCCTGGAAAATGCGATCCAGCATGGGTTAAAGGGAATGGCGGGAGGCAATGTGACCGTGATAGGCGAGCTTACGGAGCAGGCTGTCATCGTGACCGTTCGTGACAATGGGGTGGGGATGACGAAGGCTCAAGCAGAAACTTTGCTAAGCGATCATTCGCCCAGCAAGGGCATCGGGTTGTACAACGTGAACAGTCGAATTCGGATGTATTTCGGCAGTGAGTATGGCTTGTCAATTAAGTCCGAGCCCGGGAATGGAACGGAAGTTGTATTAACGCTGCCAGTGCTTGAGGGGGTTGAACATGTATAAGCTGCTGATTGTTGAGGACGAATTATCAACTCGCAAGTGGTTCACTAAGGTTATTAATTGGGAGCAAAATGGTTTTGAAGTCATTGCGATTGCGGAGGATGGGCAGCAAGCTTGGGAAATCCTGAAGGAACGACCTGAAGTGGACGTAGTGATGACCGATATCCGGATGCCCTACATGGATGGTCTGGAACTAACGGAGCGCATCCGATCACTGCCGGGTGAACCTGTGGAAATTGTCATTCTGAGCGGTTTCGGGGAATTCGATTATGCACAGCAGGCCATTAAGCTTGGCGTGCGGGATTACTTGCTGAAGCCTGTGACCAAAGAGCAATTAACAGAAGTATTCGAAACAATCGCGCGAAGACTGGATGAACGTCATTTGCAGTCGACGAAAATCCAATATGCCAATCAAATGCAGAAGGAGAAGGCATTGCTGGAAAAAGCGCAAATCTATGAGCGCTGGCTGACGCGTAAAGACATCCTGATCTCTCCAGAGCGGTTATTCAATCGATTTGACGCTCAATTAGACATCTTGAATGGCACCTTTCTTATGATTGTCGCGGAATTCGATGATTACATCAAGTTCACCGATAATTATAACGATGAAGACCAGAAACTATGCCGATTCATTGTTCATAATATTTTGGATGAAATCTCTCACAATTACGGAGCGGTAGATTCTGTGCTGATGCCGCCGAACCGTTACGTTTTCCTCCTTGAAGCCGGATCAGAAAGAGAGATCGATAACAAAGGACTTCTTGCGGGTCATGCGTTCCAAGAGAGCTTAAACAAATATTTGCGGTTATTTAACGTTCAACTTTCAGTAGGATGCAGTCAACAGTTCCAGAGTATTTCCAATGTTCCCGAGGCATATGATCAAGCGTTCAAGGCGCTCAGGCATAAATTTTTCACGGGTAAAGGGTCTGTCAATCAATTTCAGCCATCACCGCAAGGACAAAGCGAGGGCTTCTACCCGACTGAGCTTGAAAAGAGACTCATCATCGCCTTTAAGCAAGGTGACGAGCAGGGCGGTTATGGACTCTTTAATGATTTTCTGCGGAATTTGTGCAGCAGCGGGGAATCGGAGGATTCCATACGTTTCATCGTAGGCGAGATGCTCGTTAATCTGTTTCGCCAGCTCAGGGAAGTTAAATCTCTTCCAGTGACGAGCGAAGTCATGGAAATGTTTATAGAGGAAATCCGTTGTCAGGAAACATATGTTGAGCTTACCGAGAAGGCGAAAGAGTTGATTCAGTTTATGCTGCAATCGATTGCCATCGAAGCCCTTTCCCTATCGCCGGTCTCCAAAGGCATAGAATACATGAAGATCAAGCTGTCTCGGGATATTTCTCTTCAGGAGGTTGCTGAATATGTGGGCATCAGCGCTTCTTATTTCAGCACTTTATTTAAGCAAGAGAAGGGTTATAACTTCGTAGATTTTCTCGTTCGCCTTCGAATGGAGAAGAGCTTGGAACTGCTTGAACGAACGGCCTTAACTGTAGCTCAAGTTGGGGATGAGGTCGGATACCAGAGTTACCGCTATTTTACAAAGGTATTCAAAGATTACTATGCGATGACACCCACCCAATTCAGGGAACGGCTCAAGATGACGTGACAATCAAGATGATGTGATAATCAAACAAATATGACAATTCCAAAGAAAGTGATACCTGATCATAAATTTTTGGACTTTCGAGTGGGTTTCCAGCACTGATATAATAAATATATCAAATGGAACCTATGAGCAAGTCCAATAAGGAGGTAAAACGCTTACAATGGAATCATTGACAAATTCTATGACGCAAGTTCAGCCCCGAAAACCGATGTCATTCAAGCGTTTGCTATGGAAACGCATTTGGCAGCATAAAGTATTTTACTTATTCATGCTGCCAGGCATCATTTGGTTCTTTATTTTTTCTTACGTTCCTCTATACGGCATTCAAGTGGCGTTTCGTAATTTTACGTTCACCGGCGGCTTCTCAGGAAGTCCTTGGGCCGGCTTGAAATACTTTCGCCAATTCTTCGATTATTATCAAGCAACAGAGCTCATACGTAACACCATTGTGATCAGTCTGTCAAAGCTTCTCATCGGTTTCCCGATGCCGATTATTCTCGCGATTCTTTTGAATGAAGTTCGCAGAGTGAAATTCAAAAAAGTGGTCCAGACCCTTTCCTACTTACCATACTTCGTATCATGGGTCGTAGTCGTGACGCTGATGCAGCGCCTTCTAACTCCGTACGGAGGACCGTTGAATGACCTGCTTGCCTCACTTGGCTTGGAGCGCATTCAATTCCTTTACAACACGACATGGTTTTATCCCATGATATTGGGGTCTGATGTTTGGAAAAATATTGGATGGAACTCGATCATCTATATGGCGGCAATAGCCGGGATTGATCAGCAATTGTACGAAGCGGCGAAGATTGACGGCGCAAATCGTTTTCGGCAAATGTGGCACGTCACGCTCCCCGGCATTCGCAACATTGCCGTGATCCTCTTTATTCTTTCCGTCGGTGGCTTGATGAGCGCCGGGTACGAGCAGCTGCTTCTCCTGAATGGGCCGGCAACAGCCCGAATTGGCAGCGTCCTCGACGTGCATGTCATCACTTCCGGTATTAGTGGAGGTCGACTAAGCTATGCGGCTGCTGTTGGTTTGTTCCAAAGCATTATAGGCCTAGTGATGATTCTAGTTGTCAACCGACTCGCCAAGAAATACAGCGACGTGTCCCTTTTTTAAAAGCAAATGCTTACGAAGAACGTTTACTTACGAAGACGCTAAGGAAGTGATGAGATGAAGCGCGATTTTTCCTTGTTCAGCACACTGAATTATATCATCCTGGTGCTGATCGGTTTCTCGATGATCTACCCGTTCATTTACATTCTCGTGTACTCATTAAACGATGGAAATGACTCCATGCAGGGTGCGCTATATTTCTGGCCTCGGCAGTTTACCTTAGATAACTACGCGCAAGTGTTCCACAATCCTCGTATCTGGCAAGCTTACAAAATTACACTGTTGCGCACGATTCTCGGTACTTTTTTACACGTACTATTGTGTACCCTTATGGCTTACGCATTGGCAAAGAAAACACTGCCTGGAAGAACATTTTTCACTTTCTATATCTTTTTACCTACGATTTTCAGCGCGGGTTTCATTCCTTACTTCATCACGCTGCAAAAGCTGCATCTAATTAACACTTTCTGGGTGTATATCATTCCGATGTTATTCAACTTCATGCATATTGTCATCATCCGGACGTTCCTGCAGGGGATACCGGAAGAGTTGGACGAGTCGGCACGCATTGACGGATATGGCGATTTCACGATTTTCTTGAAAATTATCCTGCCCTTATCTGGTCCAGTGCTAGCAACAATAAGCTTGTTCATTGGTGTCGCACATTGGAACGATTGGTTTGCTGGGGCTTACTACGTATCCAACAAAAACCTAGTTCCAGTTCAAACGCTGCTGCAGCAAATGCTGACTGAAGCAGAAGCGCTCTCGAATTCGATGCAGCGTGCAGCTCAGCAAGGAGGCCAAACGATTAGCGTGAATCCAGCCGGTTCAACGCCCGAATCGTTACGGATGGCGCTCCTGGTTATCACCGTCTTCCCGATTTTGTGCATCTACCCATTCCTGCAAAAGTATTTTGTCAAGGGTGTCTTGCTAGGCTCCGTTAAGGGTTAGCTGTCCCCGATTTTGGGGGCTTATCATATAAAAATGAAGGAGGGTTCTCATGAAAAAGAAATGGTCTAAAGGTGCTTCCGTTGTATTAGCATTAACGCTTGCTGGTGGTTTAGTAGGTTGTACTCAGAAGGATGAAACGTCTCCAAGCCCAAGTTCAAATTCAAACACAAGTCCAAGTGCAACTACACCTGCCAAAACGGACACCAAGAAAGAGGTCACGCTTAAAGTTTTGCATAACTGGAATGGTTCCAGCGGTTCTGAGAGCGACATGAATGCCGTAGCCAAAGTGATCAAGGAGAAAACCGGGGTAACGGTTCAAATGGAATACACCAAAGGAAGCGAAGTGGAGAAAGTTAACACGATCTTCGCAACGCAGGACTTGCCAGATATATATACGGGACCGGCGTGGGGCGGGGAGCTGGATGGCATCATCAAAGCCGCAAAAGAGGGCCAATTGGTTGATCTCTCCGGCAAGCTGGCCAATTATCCCAACCTAGCCAAAGAAATCGCCAAGGAAAACGTACCGCCTGCACTCTATGAAAAAGGAATCGACGCCTATGGTGGCAAAAAGTATTTGCTATATCAAAATCATCCTGCAACAGACAAGGATGCCATGGACTGGCTGTACGGCTTCTATGTACGCAAGGACATCGCTGAAAAAGTAGGGGTAGATCCGCAGTCCGTCAAAACAAAGGACGACTTTTACAATTTCTTGAAGAAGATCAAAGATGCGGGCCTCAAAGAAAGCGGTCAACCCGTCATTCCACTCGGCGGCTTTCACAACGGTTGGGCCGTTAATATCGGCGATCAGATGTTTATGGGTTCTGGCTTCCTCGATAAAGGAGATGGCTCCCTAGAAAATAATTTCTTTACTAAAGCATACGAAGACTACACGTTATACTATCGGAAGCTGATTTCCCAAGGGTTGCTCGATTCCGAAGCGTTTACGCAGACGGATCCCATCGCGAATGAGAAGGTAAAGCAAGGGCGCGTAGCCGTCCTCGCAGCTCACTATCCAGCTATTCTTGATGCCTCCAAGGACTACGTCCAGTCTCACCCAGGCAGCGATTATGTGCCTGTAGGTCCATTGGAAAGAGCAGGTGCTGAAGCCAACCGTCCGGCCGATCTAGGCGTGCAGGGCAACAATGTGACTGTTATTACGAAGCAAGCTAAGGATGTGGATGCGGCCCTGCGCCTGCTGGATTTCCTAGCTTCTGATGAAGGCTTCATGCTTACTCGCTACGGCGTTCAAGGCGTCCATTGGGATATGCAGAACGGTAAACCGACAGCGAAAAAGGAATGGTTTGATAAGTTTGTGAATGACAAAACCGGGAAGTTGAAAAAGAACGAAGGGATCGGCGTCGGCTACGAAAGTTTAACGGGTCTTGACCGTACGAATTCCAAAGGTAACGGGGACATCTGGGCGGATCAGAATCGCGTGGCCGCTCTAGAGAAAGCGCGTAAAATTTTGCGCCCGAATGGCATTAAAGTTATCACAGCTTACAATCCTTGGGACGTTATTACGAAAGCCCCTCAATGGGAATCGCTCAAACCATCCATGGATAAAACCGGTGACGTTTGGAAGGAAGCGATATTTGCCAAATCCGATGAGGCGGCACTCAAAATCATCAATGATTTACGTGGGCAGATGGTAAAAACAGGCTATCGCGAAGCGATTAAATTCACGAATGATAATCTAAAAGGCAAAGACGTGGTAAAACTTCAAATGCCAAACTAAAACTTAACAAGAGGCTGCTCTGGTGGCGAACGACGGGAGAGGCAATATGACTCTCCCGTTCTTGTTCTGCCGAGTGGGAACTCCTAGAGGAGGGATTACCTTTGTCGAGACCGGTATCGGATAGGAAGGAATGGACGGGTTTCCAAGAATCGCGTCCGTATGGAGCTAAGTACGATTTGCGAAGCGATTTTGTCATGGTGTATGGCATCTCGGATGACTTGGAGGAACGAATCGCCGGGTGGAAAGAAAGGGGCTATATCATCCACCTCATGACAGGAGTGTCATGGGGAGAATATCAAGACTATTTGTACGGAAAGTATGATGGCCGTGATCATTGGGATGAAGCACAGACCAATCGCGCCGGCGACCACCTGCTGCACGGCAAAGACGTGCCTTATATGGTTCCGACGATTTCCTTCAGCGAGTACCTTGCAGCCGGTATTAAGCGGGCAATCGACTGTGGGGCCGAAGCCATTCATTTGGAGGAGCCGGAGTTTTGGGTAGCTGGCGGATATTCGGAAGCTTTCCAGCGGGAATGGCGCATCTTTTATCAGGAGTCGTGGATACCGCCTCATGAGTCGCCAGACGCGCAGTACCGGGCGTCCAAGTTGAAGGCGTATCTGTACTATCGTACGCTAGATCGCTTATGTGCGCAGATGAAGGAATATGCGGAAGTCCAATATGGGCGTGCGATTCGATTTTATGTACCGACACATAGTCTGATCAATTACACGCAGTGGCGAATTGTGAGTCCGGAAGCGCTGCTCGTCAACATGCCAGCTTGCGACGGGTTTATTGCTCAAGTATGGACGGGAACAGCGCGTACGCGTAATGTGTACAAAGGTATCCGTGAGGAACGAACGTTCGAAACGGCATTCCTTGAATACGGCGTCATGCAAGAGCTCGTTCGCGGCACGGGCCGTGATATGTGGTTCCTGCATGATCCGATTGAGGACAATCCGAATTACACGTGGTCGGACTATAAGATTAATTATGAAGATACAGTTGTGGCTTCTCTGCTTCATCCTTACGTAAACAATTACGAGATATGCCCTTGGCCGCGAAGAGTGTTCGAGATTGCCTATCCGAAGGAAGACGGCAAAGGGAAAGAAATGATCCCGCCCGATTACGCGACCGAGCTGTTGACCGTTATGAACGTACTTCGTGATATGCACCGCCATGAGGAAATCATGTCCGATGAACAAACGGATGGAATCGGTCTCCTCCTGGCCAACTCAGCGATGTTCCAACGGGGTGACATTGAGTTGCAGTCAAATGAGGCTGACTTTCGTTACGATGGCACCATCAGTTCGCTAATTCTCCCTTCCGAGCATCACGAAGAGATGCTGAATTGGTCGGCATTCTATGGGCTGGCGCTGCCGCTTGTTAAACATGGCATACCGCTTCGCCCGGTTCAGCTGGACAATTTGCTTCATTTTCCGGGATATTTGGACGATTATCGAGTACTGTTGCTTAGTTATGAATTTATGAAACCGGAGCATGCCGGTCTTCATCAAGTGCTGTCGCAGTGGATACGAGAAGGAGGCTGCTTAATCTATGTTGGCGATGGCAGTGACCCGTACCACAGTGTCAAGGAATGGTGGAACCAAGGCGCCAAAGCCTACGAACGGCCAGATGATCACCTCTTCGAGGCGATTGGGATAGGGCGCCGCCCCGAGGATGGAGAGTACCGGATAGGTCAAGGCGGTGTTATCGTCCACCGCGTACATCCAGCCCGGCTGGCTGAAACCGAATACGGCGCGAATTGGGTCCGCGAAAGTGTAAAGCGTGCACTAGCTATGCGCGGAGATGAGGAGCCATTGCATGAAAAGCAATACCTTCAAATCCGTCGAGGTCCGTATGTCGCGACACGCGTCATGACAGAGTCGCTTTCGGATGAAGCTGTCACCGTTCATGGCCGCTTTATCGATCTTTTCGATGCCAGACTTGCTATTGTGAGCAATCCGGTTGTCGAACCAGGCAAGGGAAGTTTACTCTATGACCTTGAGGTAGCTCCTGAACAGACTTCAGCTGTCATCGTCAGTTCATCGCGAATCCGTGACGAGGAACCCATCGTAAATGGGAAGTTTCAGTTCGTCTCCGAGGCACCTGCAGGAATAATCGTGAGTACAAGGCTTCAACTGAAAGAGGACCCTCGTCATGTCATCGCGGATGGTCTTGAAGTTGTAGATCGAAGCTGGGAACCCGGATCTCAAACGCTTCTAATCCGCTATCCTGGAGTACCGGAGGGGACACTCGTTTCAGTCAATTTCGAAAAGGAATAAATTGTATGAAGATGGAAAACCTACTCTCAGGAAGGTGAGAGAAGGATGGACAAAGAGAACATGAATCTCTTGAATACGCAGGATTTAGATGAAGCCAACATGCAGGAGGAAATCTGTAATCCGGATTTTGATTTGATGCGCGATTATGCCAATCAGCTTAACGGTGAGATGGACGTTGATACGAAAGACAATTGAAACCTAGCGGCATGGTGTTCGGCACTTTGTAAGAGAAGGCATTTCGCTATAAAGCGAAGTGCCTTTTTGCTACCGCCTATGTCACCCGACTTCTAACTAGCGGAACGACGACGATGCGTTATTTCTGGAAATCTCGTGTAAAATTGAATGAGAAGAACGTGAGGGCGCTATTTGATCAAAATGAAAGATCCGGAGCATAATCACCGAAATAACGGCTCACAGAATACGATTTACCTCCCTCTATGCACTTAACTTTTTACAACTTCAATTAAGGAGCGCATCTCCATCTCATGGCCCAATCTGGCAAGCAGCACCCATAGTTGTTCTTTCCGTTTCCAAATTCAACCCGCAGCTGGCATCACTAGACGTAGGAGCCTGTCGATGAAATCGATAGGCTCCTTTTCTATCATCAAAAATAAAGTACCTCTCTAAAGCCTCTAAAGTACATTCTTAGGACAGAAATAAGTGTTCCAAAGGGCAACGCTTGAGCTTGAGCTTGAGCGGTTAATAGGATTAAATCCATTGGATCAAATACAATGAAATTCAACATGCTACTCGTGAATGCATCATTCCATTGGACAATATGCAATGGTTTTCTCTCCGAAGTCTACTTTTGAGCCATTTTCGGAAAAAACATTGCATTTTATCCAATGGAATTGCTTATGAACACTTCCTATATGAGATTCCATTGGATATTGTGCAACAGAATCTATACGGACATCTATTCTTCTTATTCAAAACAACCTCACAAACCCAAAATAACCTCAATAACACCTCAATAACACCTAAATAAACACACAAACCTAATACAAACTTCTTCAGCAGCTGACGGAATTCCTGGCTCTGCCGTAGCACGACCTTAAACGGATTAATTAGCAGAACGCGTAACGGTCCAGCATCGGCATAATCACCGAAATAAAGGCTGTTCGTTCCCTATGATCCGCAGCTTAGCAGCTTATATGTCCGAAGTCACTCCTCAGAGTTGAATTCGACCAGCTGTTTATCAGTATTTTTGGGATTTTCTGCCCAAATAGAAGATAGACGTTCAATTAAATCCACTTTTTTGTTAAATATTCCCGATTCATAGCAATTGTTCAAAGCACGGCGCATGACAACTTCTAATATTTATTCTTTTGAAAACATAACGATGGACATGGCTCCTTTAAGAAATCGGTCTTATGATGAAGTTATGAACACAAAAACAACTTACGGGAGGTTTCATCATGAGTATCCGAATTCTGAATGAACAAGATTACTATCGCATCGTATATGGGGGATGGCTTGGGAAAAATATAGGGGGAACACTTGGTGCACCCGTAGAGGGCATTAAGGAACTATTGGAGTTGACCTTTTATCCGGAGCTGCCGGACGGTCCGCTCGAGAATGATGATCTGGACTTACAATTGGTGTGGCTGCATGCTTTGGAGCAATATGGTCCGGGATTGACTGCGCGAGAGCTTGGGCAGGAGTGGTTGGAGCATATCTTTTTCCCATTTGATGAGTATGGATACGCGCTGACGAATCTGAGAAGAGGTCTTCTTGCACCCGTTGCTGGATCATTCAACAATCCGTTCAAAGAGTGTATGGGTTCACCCATTCGTTCCGAAATCTGGGCCATGGTGACACCTGGTTCGCCTAGTACAGCGGCTCATTATGCTTATCAGGATGCCATTGTGGACCATGCCGGCGGAGAAGGGGTGTACGGAGAAATGTTTTTTGCCGCCCTCGAGAGCGCTATATTCTATGAGAAGGATCGGGATCGCTTGATTGAGATCGGCATGACCTATATACCTGAACATTGCCGCACCGCCAATGCATTGAAAGATCTGCTCCACTGGCATAAGGAAGGGAAAGATTGGCTCGAAGCGCGTTTGCTTATTCTTGAGCATCATGGCAACGATAACTTTACGGATGCCCCGCAAAATATTGCATTTACCATTCTTGGCTGGTTATATGGCGAGGATTTCGAGGATGCGATTTTGAAAGCGGTCAACTGCGGTTACGATACGGATTGTACAGCTGCTACTCTTGGCGCTATATTAGGCATGCTGCTCGGTCCAGAAGGTTTGCCGGATAAATGGGTAAAGCCTGTCGGTGATCGGGTTGTCGTTAGCCCGCCAATTAAAGGATTTCCCGCGCCAAAGGATTTGGATGAGTTAACCCGGCGTACCATTCGCATGGGCAAGCAAATTCTTGCAGCTTGGGATACGGACATTCTAGTGCATCCCGACCTTCCTACTTCATGGAACCAACCATTAGAAACGAACGAAACGGATGAGAAAATAAAGGAGCTTTGGTCAAGGAAGGTAACGGCTAATCACTACCTGCTGCCGCAAGGAATTCGTAACAGTCCGGATGCTGAGCTTGAGATCGATTTCGGTCAGGAAGGTCCAGCCATCGGAGTGAATCAGAAGAAAACGCTGCATATCACATTTACCAACCGTTCATTAACATCACTAGTAGGCAATATCGCGTTAGAACTGCCGAAGGACTGGGTGGGACAGATTGCACTTGAGGTAAACTTGCAACCTAATGAATCGATAGAATGGCATACGGAAATCACAGCTGGAGCGATTGCTAAATCAAACTATGAGCTTGCATTCGTCTGGACACGATTTCATGACCACTCCGTATGGGCTGCTCAAAAGGTTCCTTTTTCATTGGTAAACGCTTCTAAATGGATGATTTGGGGACCAAGCGGCAACGAGGGGAAAGAAGTGTTTTTCCCAGGCAATCGTTTGGTATGGGAGAAGGAACTCGGTAGTGAGGACGATGGCTTGTATCGCGCTCAAACGAAACTCTTCAACCCGATAGAGCGAAAGATTCGTCTTATTGCGGTCGCAAGAGGACCTATCGTATTGAAATTAAACGGTAAAATCGTCATTGAATGTAAAGAATCGTTGGAATTCATGCCAGCTTATCATCGGGCTCCGGAAGAACAAAGGATTGAAATAACACTAGCTGCAGGAAGCTATGAGATTGAAATAGAGGCAACAAGGAACGGATGCCCTCTAGAGGTTTATGTCTTACCGGTGGCACTTCTTAACACAACACTACCTGGTCCCCACTATTACTTTACTGATATTTTGTTTGGGTGACCTATGAGAATTGATGCGCATCAGCATTATTGGAAAACGGAACGCGGAGACTATGGCTGGCTGACCGCTGAGCAGGGTATTTTATTTGCGGACTATATGCCGGAGCAGCTGCAGGAATCGTTGGAACGCTATCACTTCGAACGTACGATTGTCGTGCAAGCCGCGCCGACGCTGGAGGAAACGCAATTCTTGCTATCTTTATATGATGAGTATGAATGTATAGCTGGAGTGGTCGGCTGGCTAGATCTGGATTCACCGCTATTTAGCCAGCAATATGCTAAGTTTCGAGGGGATAAAGGATTTGTTGGCTTTCGTCCGATGCTTCAGGATCTACCGAATGCATGGATTCTTCGACCACAAGTCATGCAAAATATGGAGCAGTTGGTCAAGGATGATTTTCCGCTTGATTTGCAGCTTAGACCACGGCATCATCCATATATATTGGAGGCGTTTCGAAGCTTTCCGACACTTCGGGCAGTGGTCGATCATGCGGCAAAGCCTTTTATCGCGGGACGCATCTTCGAACCTTGGAAAACAGAGATAGCTGAATTGGCTGCATTCCCTAATGTCATGTGCAAGCTGTCAGGACTAGTAACAGAAGCCGATCAGCAAGCTTGGAACTGGATGGATCTGGCTCCTTATGTGCATCATGTCATCGAAGTGTTTGGCACAGATCGGGTGATGTTTGGCAGCGATTGGCCTGTATGTTTAACTACTTGCAGCTATGATGAGGTTTATTTGGCTTTGCTGAACGCGCTTCCCTCCAACCTGTCTAGGGAGGATCATTCTGCTATCTTTGGAGGTAATGCAGCACGATTTTATCAATTATTGTAGGCTTACCTAAAAACATATAGGGGGTAGCTATAAGCGGCAGCCCTTTTGAATATCCATGGAAATGCTCCTTTCTGCCATTAGGCAGCAGGGGCTTTTCGCATCTGAGCTATAAGTTAAGATCGGTTTGAACAGATTGATTGGTGTTTGCAACAAACGCTTGTTGTTAAGATATTTATCTTGCGAATGAAAATAAACTATGATATATTTCATGTGTAACCGGTACCACATTGTGAAACGTATATATTGTTAAGGTTATTATTAATTTGCGGTATCGTTACCATAATATGAAGTTGGAAGTGAAACTAGGATGGCAACCATTCGTGATGTAGCCAAGTTAGCCGGAGTCTCTGTTGCCACTATTTCTCGGTACTTAAACAAAAGTGGATATGTCAACGCAGATACGGAACTAAATATAAAACATGCGATTGAAAAACTGAATTATTTACCGAGTGTGGTAGCAAGGGGACTTGCTGGAAAAAGCACAAAAACATTTGCGCTAATTTTACCAGACATTTCAAACCCCTTTTTTCCAGAGCTAGCCCGGGCGGTTGAAGATGTTGCTTCTACGTATGGATTTACCGTCATATTATGCAACTCTGATGGCCAAATTGGTAAAGAAAAAAATTATATTGATATATTAAAGAGCAAAAACATCGATGGCATTATTTTTGCATCCAATACATTGGGACAAGAAGATGTAGACAAATTGGCGTCCTTTAACATCCCGTTTGTTTGTTTAGACCGAGCGCCTACCGATAAATCCTGCAGCGTTGTTCGTTCGAACAATCGTGAGGGAGGCAGATTAGCAGTAAAACATCTTCTTGAGTCAGGAAGCAAGAAAATCGGGCATATTTATGGTCCTCAGGATCTGATCCCTGCCAAAGAGAGATTAATTGGATATGAGGAATCCGTAAGAGGTTTTGATTGGTTCAGCCCAAGCTTAATGGTTCAAGGGGATTTTGGGATTAGCGGTGGTATAAAAGCTACAGAGGAACTTATGCGGCGGCATCCTGATATTGATGCTATTTTTGCAGGAAATGATTTAATGGCTGTCGGAGCCTTGAAAGCGCTGCATAGAATGGGCATTCAAGTACCTGGACAAGTTGTAGTTTGTGGATTTGATGGAATAAATATGACGGAAATAACAGAACCTGAACTAACAACGATTGCGCAACCCATTTACGATATGGGTGCTTTAGTATCGAGGATTTTGATTAAGAAGATCGAAGGCACCATCGAAGCGGATCAAATTTATGAACTGGATGTCACGTTAATCCCAAGAGAATCTACGAAGAGGAGTGGGTAAATTGAAGGTACCACATATCGTTGTGATCGGAAGTTTAAACATGGATATCGTTATTGAAGCAGATAGACACCCACAACTGGGAGAAACGATTCTTGGATCTAACGCCCGGTTCATACCAGGTGGCAAAGGTGCAAATCAAGCGGTAGCGGCTGCAAGGCTCGGAGCCAAAACAACCATGATTGGAGCGGTCGGCACAGACAGTTTTGGTCAAGAGCTCCTGAAAGCATTAGATGATAATAAGATCAGTAGAAACTCGGTTAAACTCGTGGATGGCACTGCAACGGGGATAGCTTCCATCTTTATTTCAAATGGGGATAACAGCATCGTGGTTGTTCCAGGTGCTAATTATCAATTGCTGCCAGACGATATCGATAGATATGAGGCAATCATCCAAAATGCGGACATCCTTCTTCTTCAGCTGGAAATTCCTTTAGCTACGGTTATTCATGCTGCGAAGAAGGCAAAGTCATTCGGGAAGACTGTCGTTTTGAATCCGGCTCCCGCTCAGTTTTTGCCCGATGAGTTATTGAGGAATGTAGATTACATCACTCCCAACCGGTCAGAATTGAGTTTGCTTACTGGGATTCAGGCAGAGGGTGATGAATTGGAAACTGCGATGACAAGCATAATACAACGGGGAGCTAACAACGTTATCACGACGTTGGGTGCTGATGGATCCGCTTTTTTAGAAAAAGGGAAGCTGCAAAAAGTACCCGGTTATAAGGTTTCTGTTGTTGATACGACAGGTGCTGGAGATTCATTCAATGCCGGATTAGCTGTTTCGCTTGCCAAGCACAACAGCTTGGAACAATCTGTATCATTTGCAGCAAAGGTTTCCGCACTAGCTGTTACTAAGTTTGGTGCTCAAGCTGGAATGCCAAGCATAGAGGATGTGGAACTATTTGCGAAAAATTCCAAGGGAGAACCTACATGAAAAAGATTGGAATTTTAAATAGTGAAATTTCCAAGGTGATCAGTGAACTTGGGCATACCGACACGATTGTCATTTGTGATAGCGGGTTGCCTATTCCTGCTCACGTAAAGCGAATTGATCTGGCTTTGAAACAAGGTGTTCCTTCTTTTATGGATTGTTTGGAAACCGTACTTCTAGAAATGCAAGTTGAGCAGGCTTTCATTGCAAGTGAAATGGATCAGGTAACTCCAAAGCTAAAGAAGCAAATGGAAACTTCCTTAAACGGGGTAACTGTGCACGAGGTGAGTCATGAAGAACTGAAGACAATGACTCATCAGGCTAAGGCAATCATACGAACAGGTGAGTTTACTCCATATGCCAATGTCATTCTTCAGGCTGGAGTTATCTTCTGAAAGGAGGAATTGGAATGACGTCCAAATTGTTAGAAATGAAGGGAATCAGTAAAAGTTTCCCTGGAGTTAAGGTGCTAGAGCAGGTTGATTTTACCCTGCATCGCGGAGAAGTTCATGCGTTGATGGGGGAAAATGGGGCTGGTAAATCTACGCTAATGAAAATATTAGGTGGAATTTATACAAAGGATAGTGGGTCCATTACTGTTAATGGAAACGTTTACGATATTGCATCACCTTCCATGGCACAAAACTTAGGCATCGTTATTATTCATCAGGAGCTAAATATGGTTCCCCATTTAACGGTTATGGAAAATATTTTTCTTGGCCGAGAATTCACTTATGGGAAGTCGAAGCTAATTAGCTGGAGACGGATGAGACAAGAGTCTCATCGTTATTTATCGCAATTGGGTTTGAATATTGATCCGGGTACGTTAGTTAATGAGCTTTCTGTAGGTCAACAGCAAATGGTCGAAATTGCGAAAGCGTTATCTATGAAAGCAGAAATTCTTGTTTTGGATGAACCGACGGCGGCCCTCACGGACCGTGAAATTGAGGCATTGTTCCTGGTCATCGCTTCCCTTAAGGAAAAGGGTGTTGGCATGATTTATATTTCCCATCGGATGGAAGAAATTTTTAGGATTTGCGATCAAGTTACGGTGATGCGCGATGGACATTATATTGGAACCGAATACATTGCCAATACGACAATGGATCATCTCGTCAAAATGATGGTCGGCAGGGAAATTAAAGACCGTTTTCCTAAAGTGAAAGTCACCCTAGGTGAAGAAAAACTAACGGTCAATGGTTTGACTCAAAAAGGGAAGCTCCATGACATTTCGTTAACTGTAAGAGCTGGAGAGATCGTTGGCATCGCTGGACTTATGGGCGCTGGAAGAACAGAACTGGCGAAAGCATTGTTCGGAGTGACACCTATTGATCGTGGAACGATTTCTATTAACGGAAAACCAGTCTCCATTCATAAACCAATTGATGCCATTCACGCGGGTATTGGCTTAATCACGGAAGATCGGAAAGATGAGGGACTGCTCCTTCCCCTTTCGGTCAACGACAACCTAGCCCTTCCGAATTTAAAGATATTGTCATCATTTGGATTCATGAATCGTTCAAAGGAACGGGAACTATCGGATTCCATGATAAAAAAACTACTGATTAAAACACCAAACAGTGAGCAGAAGGTCGGCTCTCTAAGCGGAGGTAATCAGCAAAAAGTGGTCATCGGGAAATGGTTGGCCACGAACCCGCAAGTATTGATATTGGATGAACCTACACGCGGAGTTGATATCGGTGCGAAGAAAGAAATCTATGATCTAATGAATGAATTAGTTTCACAAGGTGTAGCCATTCTTATGATCTCTTCCGAGCTTCCGGAAGTTTTAGGAATGAGTGACCGTATACTCGTTATGCACGAGGGGAAAATAAGCGGTGAATTTACACAAGAAGATGCAAGTCAGGAAAAAATTATGTTAAGTGCAACAGGGGGAGGGAACCGACATGCAGGTTGACGGTAAAGCTTTAAGCAGACCCAAAATCGGTAAGATGCAGAGTTTGGGGTCTTTATTGGGATTGGTTCTAATTGTAGTCATTTTGTCGGTAGTGAACGGTGACTTTTTAACCGTTGGTAATATTTTTAACGTTCTTCGTCAAATTTCAATTAATGCTCTTATTGCCTTCGGTATGACATTCGTCATTCTGACTGGGGGAATCGACCTTTCTGTAGGATCCATACTGGCTTTATCAAGTGCTTTTACGGCTGGTTTAATGGCAAGCGGGATGAATACGTGGCTAGCTGTAGGAATCGGTTTAGTTGGCGGTTTGGTCATGGGGGCGATCAACGGTTTATTAATCACGAAAGGCAAGGTAGCTCCATTTATTGCGACACTGGCAACGATGACCGTATTCCGCGGACTTACCTTAGTTTATACACAGGGAAGGCCAATTACAGGCTTCAAAGAGGATTTCGCGTTGTTAGGGAAGGGGTATTTTCTGCAAATTCCAATGCCGATTATATGGATGGTTATTGCATTTGCAGTTTTATATATCATTTTAAAGCATACAACTTTTGGTCGACGTGTCTACGCACTCGGCAGCAACGAGGAGGCGACTTGGCTTTCAGGTATTAACACATCGAAAGTAAAAATCTTGGTTTACTCGATTAGCGGTTTATTTGCAGCAATTAGCGGTATCATTCTAACTTCCAGACTTAACTCCGCTCAGCCGACAGCTGGAGGAGCGTTTGAACTGGATGCGATTGCAGCCGTAGTTCTCGGTGGGACCAGTTTATCAGGGGGAAGAGGCTGGATTGTCGGTACATTAATCGGAGCCATGATCATTGGTGTATTGGACAACGGTCTTAACCTATTAAATGTTTCGTCTTTTTATCAGCAGGTGGTTAAAGGGGTAGTTATCTTAATTGCTGTATTGTTAGACCGATCGAAAGCTCGAAAATAAAACACATCAAAGGGGAGTTTACCATGAAAAAAATGAATCTCGTATTATCCGCCGTAGTAGCTGTGTTCCTGATACTCGCTGGTTGTTCGACTCAATCTAAGGTTGAGGGAGGAGCTACGACTGCACCATCAGCTACCGCGGATAGCAAAGCAGCTGCTGGCAAAATGACAATTGGGCTTTCCGTTTCCACTTTAAATAATCCATTCTTCGTCACCTTGAAAGACGGTGCGGATAAAGCGGCAAAAGAAGCTGGTGCTACTTTGGTCGTTGTAGATGCTCAAAACGATACAGCGAAACAAATTAGCGGTATTGAAGATTTAATTCAGAAAAAGGTAAGCGTAATTCTTATCAATCCGACAGATAGCGATGCTATTGTTACTGCAGTTCAATCTGCCAATAAAGCCAACATTCCTGTAATTACAGTTGACCGTGCAGCCAATGGAGGAACAGTCGTTACTCACATCGCTTCAGATAATGTAAAAGGCGGTAAAATGGCAGGCGACTTTATTTTGAAAACCCTTGGTGATAAAGGTAATCTTGTAGAACTTCAAGGGATCGCAGGAACTTCTGCAGCACGTGATCGCGGAAAAGGCTTCCATGATGCTGTTGACGGAAAAGCTGGCGTAAAAGTGATTGCTTCTCAACCTGCTGATTTCGACCGAGCAAAAGGGCTTTCCGTTATGGAAAATATTTTGCAAGGAAATAAAGATATTCAGGCGGTATTTGCTCATAATGATGAAATGGCATTAGGTGCCCTTCAAGCGATTCAATCCTCTGGTAAAAATATTGCTGTAGTTGGTTTCGATGCTACAGATGACGCGGTTAAAGCTGTAAATGACGGGAAACTTGCCGCAACAGTTGCTCAAAAACCGGCATCCATCGGAGACACGGCTGTAAAAACAGCGTTGAAAGTGCTTAAAGGGGAAAAAGTTGAAAAATTTATTCCTGTAGATTTGGAATTGATTACGAAAAAATAAGAATACGTATATGTTTATCATATTAGCAAAATGAGCGATGAACCCTTCCACTGAAGGAAATAAAGGTGGTGGGGTTCATCTTCTGTTTAAAAGGTGAATTCAACATTGGAGGTTGGCACTGTGAATCAACGATTTAAAATAATAAAACTAACTGTCGGTAAGAAGTTATATGCCGGCTTTATCGTAATTTTGTTATTGATGTGTATGCTTGGTTTGACAACAATGAATCAATTGAAATCTGTGAACGTTAAAACTAAAAACATTACTGCAGACCGGTTGCCTGGCATTGAATTGATTAATGAGATTAACTATTTAACGGAGCAAGTGCGTTCCCTGGAACTTCGAACTTTAATTGAACCCAATCAATCTTTAATTGGAGAACTTAACGCCCAAACGCAAATAGCCATGGAGAAGATCGAAAATGACTTTCAGACATATGCAAAGACGATTGCTACCGATGAAGAGCAAGTAAATTTCAATTCGTTAAAAGAAGAGTGGGACAAATATAAATCTTTACATAACCAATTTATTGAGTTATCTAAAAAAATTAATCTCATTTATAAGGGTTCAGGAGATAAAGGAGATCAGCTTTTACAATTCTTAAGGGATTCACAAAAAGTATTTGATAATATGCAAATCAATGTGAACTTTTTAGTTAAAATCAATCATGATGGTTCAATAAAGGCGGGAGAAGAGTCTCAACAAGTCTATCATTCAGGTATTATAACTTCTCTAGTTTTCATTATCATTTCGCTCATTATTTCCATGATTCTTGCCTATTTTATTACCCGAAATATTTCTAATCCAGTACGTTTGGTATCTCGTGTGCTAGAGCAAGTGGCATCAGGTGACCTTAGAATCAAAGCAATGAAAGTGAAAAACCGCGATGAAATTGGTAATTTGGTAAATTCACTAAATCAAATGATTGGAAATTTACAAAGTATTGTAATTAAGATTCAACAAGCTTCCATAACAGTAGCTTCTTCGTCAGAGGATTTGTCGGGGAGTTCGGAAGAAACATCCCTTTCTACGGAGCAGATTACAACAGCCATGCAAGAAGTGGCCGCAGGGGCGGAGAATCAAATGTTGGGATTCTCTGAAACAAGTAAGGCCATGGAAGAGATGTCAAAAGGCATTCAGAATATAGCTGAAGCTTCAAGCAATGCGTCAGATCTTGCAATTGAAACGACAAAAGGAGCTATTCAAGGTAATGAAATGATCCATTTAGCTATCCATCGGATGAATGCTGTAAACGATATTGTACAAAAGAGTGCTGCTGAACTTATACAATTAAATGATCGTTCTATAGAAATCGGCGGCATAGTAAATATGATTACCGAGATCGCATCTCAAACACATTTGCTTGCTTTGAATGCTTCGATAGAGGCAGCTCGTGCGGGGGAACTAGGGAGAGGCTTTTCAGTCGTTGCTGCAGAAGTTAAAAAGTTAGCAGAGGAGTCTGAACGGTCAGCTCAGCAAATTCAGGAATTAATTCGGAGTATTCAAACGGATACAAGTCGCGCAGTCTTGTCCATGAATGAAGGAGTAAGTGAAATTCATGACGGGATGAAATCTGTCAGCTTAGCGGGAGCCGCTTTTGAAGAAATCGTGGGTGCATCCGACAGCTTATCTATCCAGATTCAAGAGATTGCATCATCATCCGAACAAATGTCCGCGAGTAGTGAACAAGTGACTGCGTCCGTATTGGAAATGACTCATATCTCCAAAAAGTCTTATAGCCATACCCAAAATGTTGCAGAAACATCCATTGGACAATTAGCTTCTATGCAAGAAATCACAGCTTCTTCGAATTCCTTAACTGTAGTCGCACAAGAATTACAACAAGTAATTAGTATGTTCAAAATCGATAAAGAATAAAAGACTGTATTCAAATACGAGTTGAAGAGCAGGCCGCTCTCATTTTTAAAAATTTGTCCGAAATAATGCGCCGTTAAATGGAGTGGCCATTAATCACCCTTGGAACACTTTCTCAGTAAAGTAGTTTAAATGGAAGTGACTCGATTTCGTCATAAGATTTATATATAATGGCATAATAACGAAACGTGGCGGACTGGGCACACAGTCCGTTTTTTTCTTTTCGCAGGGAGGCATCATGAAATACATTTTATTTGTTTTAGCTGGGGCATGCAGCTTCGGTTTATTATCTACTTTTGTAAAGAAAGCTTATGAGTCTGGTTTCAATGTCGGCGATGTCGTCGGCAGCCAAAACCTACTCGGTGTGATTATGCTGTGGCTGTTGGTATTCGTGACTGCGAAATCGGCCAAGCAGTCTACAGCGTCGCATTCATTTAAAGTAACAAAGCGGCAAGCACTCTCGCTCATGGCTGTTGGAACGACGACAGGCTTAACGGGAATGCTATATTATGCGGCTCTGCAGTATATTTCGGCTTCGTTCGCGATTATCTTGTTGTTTCAATTTACGTGGATGGGCATCTTGCTGGAGGCAATCGTCGAACGCAAACGTCCTGGTAAAGATAAGATTTTATCGCTAGTCATCTTGTTTGTTGGGATAATTATGGCAAGCGGTTATTTGGGCGGAGACCAGGAAGCTGTTTCTTGGATAGGTGTTACCCTTGGCTTATTGGCTGCAGTAACTTATGCACTCTTCATCTGGTTTAGCGGAAAAACAGCCAAACAAGTCGCTCCGATCACACGAAGCGCGATTATGCTGACGGGTTCGTTTATTCTCGTCATGTTGGTGTTTCCACCGCATTTTCTTGTAAATGGCTCTTTGCATGAGGCGCTTTTGCCTTGGGCGCTGCTCCTAGCTCTCTTCGGTGTTGTCATTCCGCCGTTGTTCTACGCCATTGGCGTACCGCGTGTTGGCGGCGGGCTAGCTACAATCTTGAGTGCGGCTGAACTGCCAACGGCCGTCATTATGTCATACGTCGTGCTGAATGAGTCCGTCAACTGGCTGCAATGGCTTGGCGTGGGGATCACGATGTTCGGCATTGCCCTTCCTGAGCTTATGAAGCGCAAGAAGAGTCAAGCCGTTACTGTCGGCGCGAATGTAAGTGCGTGATCATGGGTCTTTTCTCAAAAGGTGGATGCGAAATCGTAAAGATTTCGTGTTCGCCTTTTTCAGTTGGTAAGGAAGTATAAGTTGAGTAGATGGGCTACAGTGGTTACCAATGTTGCATTTTTTGCAGCAATTTACACGCCCTAAGGCTATTTTGCAACTTGAAGTTGCAGTCTGTACAACATTTCGAGCCCATTTGTTGCGAAATCGCCTGTTTAGGACAAAATTGTTGTACGTTATACAACAACGAACGAATAGAGGATAGATTAAGGCAGGAATTCGGTCTAACCCCCTAATACTGGACACTAGTCGACTAAAGCAACAGATTACTTATTAAATTGCGAGTTTAAACGGCTTTACTTCATTTTTCTTTA